>JBKQIR010000029.1:0-12167 GCA_052148275.1 Solirubrobacteraceae bacterium | reverse complement strand
GACGACTTCAACGCCTACTGGGAATATCACCTCGCCCAAGAACGACACCGCAACCACGACCTACGCTACGCCAACAGCGTCATCCCACGCGAGGCATAACGTCCCTCCAGACGAGCCGCACCCTTTTCATTTGGGACCCGATCCCGGCGACCGGGACGCCCGTCGGAGTCGTCGTGTTCCTCGCGCTCGCGCTGTTCGGAATCGAGATGCGGCACCGCCCGACCGCGGTTGAGTTCCCCGGACGCGATGCCAGGAGACGCGACGGCAGCGCTGAGCGCGCGCACGGATGCGTTGCGCGAGCGCCGCGCCGCGGGCGCTTCCGCGAAGGCCTCGGCGACGGAAAGCCTCCCCGACCAGCTCGAGCGCTCAAGACAATGCGCGACAGCGGCATGATCACGACCGAGGACGACGAGAGCGCGAACGCAGCGCTGGTGCGGCGGTGAGCGTCACGGTTCCCCGGCGGGGACGTTCCCGCCAGCTGCCGGGATTCGCGCTGCCGTGCATCTCGCTCAGTGAAATCGGCACCAGCGTGCCAATGTCACGGAGGTCGATCTGGTCCTGGAATACGCGGTCGTGTCGCTACTAGGGTCGATCAGAGGCCTGTTTGGGCCTCGATCTTTCAAGAGCTGACTGCTTCTGTCAGCTTCTGGTAGTTGCGCTCGTTCTGTTCGGCGTACGCGTGTGAGAACTCGAGGATCGCGCGGTCGAAGTCGAACTGGTGCCGAAGTAGGCGGCGATCGCGATCCCGTCGCCGCTGCGCGCGTGGCGCGCGCGAGCGTCCATCCGCAGAGCCTGCCGTATATCGCAGGCGTGTGGCGATCTCGATGGCGACCTCGAGAAGGTTCAGCTCCTGACCCGAGCCAGTCGGGTATTCGACCTTGAGTCTGGCGACGACGTTCACCGAGGACGAAAATGGATGCCGACCGGTGTTCGGCGGGATCGAGAAGTTCCAGACCGATCCACACTAGCATGACCTGTTGCTGTTCCACGAGTACTTCCACGGAGACAACGCCGCCGGCATCGGCGCAAGCCACCAGGCCGGCTGGACCGGCACCGTCGCGCTGCTATTCCTGCTCGGCGGCGCCCTGCACACACAGCTCGACGCGACACGTTTGATCTGGCATCGAGAAAGGAGTCGAGGTCCGCCCTCTCCCGCCGGGGTTTGAATCCTGGGCCGGTGCCGGTGAGCGGGACGACGGCGGTTGCGTTGCCTGAGCGCGTTCGCAGCGTCCTCAAGGGGTTGGGATAACCCAGGGCGCTGCGAGCGAACGCGCGATCCGATTCGCTCGCAGGAGCTAAACCTCAGCGTTCGCGTCGCCGCTCGCGCCGCCGTACCCCGCACACGGACACCGGCGACAGCGGCCGCCCAAACGGATCGATGAACAGCGTGACCGGTCCGGCCTCTGTGGGAAGCGTCCCCTCGAGAGGCTTGATGAAGTAGGTGAGCTGGCCGTCCTCCAGGCGGGGGTCCTGGATCACAACGACCGCGTCCTCGGGCACGTCATCGCCGGGCTCCAGGAAAGCGAGCACCGCGTTCGGCGGGTCTTCCTCGAAGCTGTTGTCTCCTTCCGCCCAAAGGTCGACAAAGTCGACGGTGCTCATGTGTCCGACGATCCGCTTCGGGCGATCGGAGAAGTACAGCGTTGACGGCGTGACCCCCTTCAGTGTCAAGCTCGTACCGTCGCTCGCCATCCCCTGTGCCGTCTGCACGAACATCGACTGGTCGGTCTGGAGCTCTTCGATCAGTTGCTCTTTGCTTAACGGTGCGTCGCTCATCTAACTTCCTCCCTCTTGCTCAGCGAATCTCGGGCAGCACGCCCGAACTCTGAATACTCCCAGGGCTTGTCGCCCGGAGTCACCCGCAACGGACGACACAAGCAAACCGTTCAAGCCTTCGTCGTGAACGCCCTCCGTCCGGGCCATCGCGTTCAGCTTCCCCCAAAGGATGTCCAGCGGCATCATCCGGATGGGATGATGCGAGCCGGCGGCCCTACCGAAAAGAGGTTCCGCTGGCGACCGCTGCTCGCTCGTGCGCTGCACTCGTCCGCGTCCCTCGAACCGGGGAACGCGGGGTTGAAGGGGAGTCTGGGGTATGAAGGATCCGTCAAGTGGCCGAGAGCCTGCCCGCCGGCAGGCTCTCGACGATCAGGCCGCTATGGTTGCGCCGTCTTCTCCGTGCCGTAGACGACCAGTCCGTATAGGATCCACAGGCAGAGGGCGAAGATGCCTAGCGACCACCATGGATGTGCGCCGCCGACTGAGAGCAGCGATTCGATCGCGCCAAGGCTGGCGGCGATGATCCCGATCACGAGACCGAAGCCGCCTCCTGCCATGAGCGAGAGTCCGGCGCCGAGCTGGATGACGCCGATGATGATCGTGATCCATCCCCAGGTGTGGAGGCTAGAGAAGACGTACGCCGTGTTTGCGAAGAAATGAGCGTTGCCCACGGCGGCGATGCCGTAGATGATGTTGAGCACGCCCGCGATCAGCAACATGATCGCGACGAACAGCACTCGACCAAGACCTTTCATCTGTGCTTCCTTTCGTTTCACGGTCGCCTGCCCAGACGGCCGCCTGAGTCAACATGCGCAAATCACCGCTTAATAGTCAGCGACGAGCGCCTAACGCAGCACCCCATCCGCACGTTGAATACCCCGGCGCCCGCGTTAAGCTGCGCGTGGGATTTGGCGGCCGTGCAGGTCTTCGCGTGTTCGCGCACGGACGCTTGCTGGCCGAGCAGCACTGCCAAGCCGGGCGGTGGTAGGCTGGCGCGGTGTCTGTTCCGAGCCTTGTGCGCTCGTGTCTTGAGTTGTTACCCGGATGTGACTCGCCGGAGTGGTCGCGGTGGAACGACGGACTCGATGAGCGTTATACGCTCGGGGTCGAAGAGGAGTTTATGCTCTTGGACCCGGTGCGCTGGTCGCTTGCCCAGTCAAGCGACCACGTTCTCAGCCAGTTATCAGACGAGCTTGCGGCTCGGACCTCCCCCGAAACGCATGCGGCGGTGGTGGAGATCGTGACCGGCGTACACGGCGCCGTGGCCCAGCTCGCGGCGCTGCGAGATCGGCTGGGGCTCGAGTTGGGAGCGATGGGCCTGGCCGCCGCCGCCGCGGGTACGCATCCGCTCGCAGTGTGGGAGCAGACCGAGGTCTCCGGCGCGGCGCGCTACCGCCGCATCGAGGAGTCGATGCGGGTCCTCGCTCGGCGCGAGCCGACGATGGCTCTGCACGTTCACGTCGGGGTGCCGGATCAAGAGGACGCGATCCGGGTCTCTAACGCGCTGCGCGGCCACACGCCGATCCTGCTCGCATTGTCGGGCAACTCACCGTTTTGGCAGGGGCGCGACAGCGGGTTCGCGTCGGCGCGGACGCTGCTTTTCCAGGCGTTCCCGCGGACCGGGCTGCCACGCTTGTTCGCGGGCTATGGCGATTATGTCGAGACGGTCGATGCGCTGATCGCTTCCGGTGCAATCCCTGACCCGAGTTTTCTGTGGTGGGACGTCCGGCCAAAACCTGCGCTCGGGACGGTCGAGGTTCGCATGATGGACGCCCAGACGACCGTCGGCGAGGCCGCTGGGCTGATCGCGCTGATCCAGTCGCTGGCTCGCCTTGAGCTCGAGGGCGAGGGCGACTCCTCGCCGGCTGTGCCCAGCGCCGAGGTTCTCGCCGAGAACCGTTTCCTCGCTGCGCGCGACGGGATGGACGCCCGGCTGATCGACCCCACGGCCCGCTGCCTTGTCCCGGTGCGCGAGCTGCTGGAGGCGGTGGTGGCCGAGTGCGCTCCGCACGCGCTCGCGCTCGGATGCAGCGCAGCGCTCGAGCAGGTGCCGGCCCTCGCGGTTGCGACCGGAGCCGATCGACAGCGCGCGCTCGCCGCCCAGGACGCGAGCCTCGAACATCTAATCGGCAGCCTCGCCGAGCGGTTCCTCTGCGCTGCGGGTGATCCCGTCGCCGCTGTCAACCGCCCCGTTACGACCACGAATCAGACAGGAAGGAGCGGTCTATGTGCCGCTGGCTCGCGTACTCAGGCGCCCCGATTCTTTTAGAGGAAGTGCTCTACGGAGGGCCCAACTCGCTTGTTGACCAGAGTTTGCATTCGCGGCTCGGGGCCGAGCCGACCAACGGCGATGGGTTTGGCGTTGGCTGGTACGGCGCGCCGGAGACGCCGGGCGTGTTTCGCAGCACCGAGCCGGCGTGGAACGACCAGAACCTGCGAGAGATCGCGGGGCACATCAGCTCGCCGCTGTTCTTCACCCATATCCGAGCGGCGATCGGCAGCGCCGTGCAGCAGACCAACTGCCACCCGTTCCGCTACGACCGCTGGCTGTTCATGCACAACGGCTACATCAACGAGTTCGCGACGATCAAGCGCGATCTCGTCCTCGCGATCGACCCGTCGCTGTACCCGCATATCCAAGGTCAGGCCGATACGGAGGTGCTGTTCTTCCTCGCGTTGACGTTCGGGCTTCAGAATGACCCGCCCGCGGCCGTCGAGCAGGCGGTCGGGCTCGTTGAAGCAGTCGCTTCCAAGCACGACGTTCCGCACCCGTTCCAAGGCACCGTCGCGACCAGCGACGGCGAGAGCATCTGGGCTTTCCGGTACTCGAGCGAGCGCAAATCCCGTTCGCTCTTCTACACCACCGATGTGCCGACGCTGCGCAAGCTCTACCCCAACCGTGAACTGTTCCGGGAAGTCTCCGAGAACGCGCGCCTGATCGTCTCCGAGCCGCTCGGTGACGTCGCTGGAGTCTGGAACGAAGTGCCCGAATCCAGCTGGGGTGTCGTCGGCCCAGACCGCGAAGAGATGCGACCGTTCCAGCCAAAGGCGCCACCCGCGTCGGTACCACTGACCGGCTGAGACACACCCGTTACGGTCCCGCGGCCGCTGCAAGGCGTGGTGCGTATGCTGGTTTCGCGGGTGGGGTTGCGGGTCGACGGTTCGTTAGTTAGTTAGTGGATCGTGGGAGACCTTCATCGGCCAGGAAGATCAGCGTGGCCTTGACACGCAGGCTGGTGTCGCCCGCGTCGCGTAAGTTGAGCTTCATGAAGATCGAGTGGGGGGGGGGCTTCTCGACTGCGTGCTTGATGAGGTAAAGGTCCGATGCGATCGCGGCATTGCTCTTCCCAGTGGCGATGTCGGCGAACACCTCGCGCTCGCGGGCGGTTAGTGCGCTGAGAGGTGAGGGCGCGGGAGCGTTGGGCGGTCATGTATCGACGATCTTTGGGTCGATCACCGATCGACCGTTCGCGACCGCCTTGATCCCGGCGGTGCGCGCATCCTGGCGGTCGTCGATCTGGATTCAATCGATTCGCCCGTCGAGATCGATCCAACCGCCGCGTTGGATTCTCGGCATCGGCCATCTCCTTCATGTTCTCCCTCAGGCCTGAGGTCAACATGCAACGCGGAAACCGGGGCGTCCTCACCCCGCACGGATGAGATCATGGCCACTGCGGCGAGCCGCCCGGAAGCCCGGCGTCCTCGCCCGATGTGCAGAGCTGCTGCGCGGAGTCGAGCGGCCGCCGTTGTATCTTAGGCAGACGAGCTGAACAGCTCTTAGCCATCAGTTGGAGCACTCTCGCCTGCACTGCCGGATCGCGCGCTGAATCCGGCATTCTCGTAGACGATCGTTAGGGCCTTGGGGGTTCTGGGTTCAGGCGCTTGTGGTACCAGAGGACGTCTGTTCCTGATGGGAAGTCCTCGACTCGACCCGCCAGCTTGTAACCGGTTCGCTCATAGAGCGCTCGAGCCTGAAAGGCGTAGGTGAAGTGGACGGTCTGTGTGCATCCGCGTGCCGCCGCCTCGGCCTCGGCGGCGGCGATGAGCCGAGTCGCGAGGCCGTGACCTCGGAGGCTTGGCTGCACCCAGAGGCTCTGCAACTCGCAGCAGTCGCCCCAGGTCCACCCGCTGATGCCGGCCACGACGTTGCCGGCCTCGCGCACGAAGATCGCCAGCTCGACCTCGTCACCGAGTCCCGTGGCGGCGGACGCCTCACGACGGATCTGCGTTTCGAGGACCTCGATATCGAGCGGGTCGGGATTGTCCTCGACGTGGAACTCCACCTCGACCGGCTCGTTAGGCGCCGGCGATCTGCTCAATCAGCGAGAGGTCGTCGAAGTACGTCCGGAACGACCGGATCTTCCCGTCGCGGAAGTCAGCGATCGTGGCGCCGGCCAACTGGACACGCCGTCCCGTCGCTTCCAACACTGCGTCCTCGCCGAGCACGAGCGGCCCGGTGTGATCGGCCTCGATCAGCCATTCCGCGAACGCCTTGTTGCCCACCTCGTCGAGTCCCCGGAGACTGATGACGACGTTGGAGAAGGCCATTTCGCGGAGGGCGGCGAGCTCGGCGAGCGCCGTCAGCCCTGACACGCTCGCGTACGGCGACCAGCCGACGACGTCGTCGGTGAACAGGGCGCCCGGATCGACCGGTTCCACGCCCGCCTCGGCCTCGAGCGCCTTCAGCAGCACATCCTTGCGCGATTCACTCATTACAGCCTCCCGTTCCTGTCCTAACGATCAGTTCGACGTCTTCTGAGAATCCGAGTCGCGGTCAGGAGCCGAGGATCTTCGCCTTGGCCGCCGCGAACTCTTCGTCTGTCAGCACCCCCGAAGAGTGCAACTTTGCGAGGTGCTCGATCTCGTCCGCCGGGTCCGCCGGAGGCGGCGCAGCTTGCGCCTGGTCCTGGTAGTCCTCGGCAGGCGCCTGCTGCTGCTCCTGGGCGCTACCTGCACGATTGCGAGCTATCGCCCCTCCGGCGATCCCTCCGACGAGAAGCGCCCGGCGCCTTGTCCGTCGCCTGAATCCCATGGAGAACTCCTTCCCGTTCGTTCGGCCGACCACAACCTGGCTGCCGGCATCCAAGCGAGGATACCAACCAGTAACTTTCGGTCTCAAGGTGCGGACGCCGATCAGGAACCCGCCGGACCCGATGTACGCGGAGATCGAGGTGCACCGCACGATGATCTGCGACCGCGTTCGCACCGAGGCCTTCCGGCGCGCGATCAACTCGGTCGTACGCCCCGGCGACATCGTTCTCGACGTCGGAGCGGGAAGCGGCATCCTGAGCATGTTCGCGGCGCGAGCAGGAGCTGCCCGCGTCTACGCGGTGGAGCGCACGACGGTCGCTGTCCTGGCGCAGGAGCTGGCCGCCGCGAACGGGGTCGCGGACATCGTTCAGCTGATCCATGGCGACATCATGGACATCGAGCTTCCCGAACGCGTCGATGTGATCGTTTCGGAGTGGCTCGGAGGGTTCGGGATCGACGAAGGGATGCTGGCTCCGGTCATCGCCGCCCGTGACCGCTGGCTGAAGCCGGGCGGAATCATGATCCCCCGCTCGGTCACCGCCTGGGCCGCGCTGGTACACGACCGCCATCTCGGCGAGACGGTGGAATTCCTGCGGAACACCCCGTACGGCCTAACGCTCGACGCGCTGGTCGAAATGACCGTCAATGAGATATCCTATTCCGGCACCTTCCGTCACTTGACGGCCGGCGACAGGCACTCCGAGCCAGGTCGGTTGTGGACAACGGACGCGGGGTTGATCTCGCTCGCGCAGGCGCAAGCGCCTCACGAAGCCGAGACGCTGCTGGCGGTCCGTGACCACGGAACGGCCAACGCACTCGCACTCTGGTTCAGCGCCGACCTCGCGCCCGGCATCTCGCTCTCAATCGGACCCGGTGATCCACCAACGCACTGGGGGATGACGACAGCCCCGCTGCGCTCCCCCGTTCAACTCACTCCCGACACGGTCGTCCGCGCCAGAGTCAGGACCGCCCCGGCTCGGCCCCTCGGAACATGGACGCGTTGGGCCATCGCGATGCCCGGCGCCGACTGGGAAGAACACGACGAACAATCGATCTGGCAGGAGATCGACGACTGAGCAGGCTCAGGAGCCCCGTGATGATGGCTCCTGAAACGGGCGCCTACTGACCGCGACGCCAATCCCGACTGGACACCCGACCCTAGCGCACAATTGCCTTCACTCTCTTCCCGTCCGCAAGCTCAGGCCTCACGACTGCTACCACTGTGCGACGTTCAGACCGGGCGACATCTTGCGCATGAACACGACCGGTGGCACCCTGAGCTCGTCAGAAACGCGAGCGCACCATCTAGGAAACCAGCACCGCACACGCCAAACGATCGGTAGCCACCGACGGACGCGCCCTGCGCCGGCGCCCCCGAGTCGACCGCTACCGGCGGTGCTCATCATCGGCGCCTGTAGCGTCTCCCGCCACGCCCCGGCGCGTACCATCAACCCTCGTGCCAGAACTGCTCGGCGGACCGTCAACAAAGAGGCTGCCGTGATCCGCCGCCAGATCCGCACACCACGCGCAGCCGCCGTCGCCGGACTCGTGTTCTCAGTTCTCCTGACCGTCGCTCTGGCAGTCGTACAAGTGGCGATCCGCGCGACGCCCAGCGACAGCGGTGTCTGGCTGACCGACCAGACACACGGACAAACAGTGATCGTCGCGCTCGGGGTGCTGCCGTTCGCCGCGATCGCGTTCCTTTGGTTCATCGGCATCGTACGCGACCACATCGGCGACAAAGAAGACCGCTTTCTTCGCGACCGTGTTCCTAGGCAGCGGCCTGCTGTTCCTCGCCATTTTGCTCGCCGCCGCCGCGCTCGCCGGCAGCCTCGTCGAAAGCGCCCATCACAACACCACGCTCGCCGCCACCGGTATGTGGGACGTCGCGCAACGAGCGACCAACACGCTGATGTACGACTACGCCATGCGAATGGCAGCCGTATTCATGGTCTCAACCTCGACCCTTCTCTCCAAAGTATCCGGGGCCGCGGGGAGGGCGGCCATGCCGGCGTCGTGAAAATGAGCGAGGATTCGGGGGTCGCCCTGTGACGCCGCGTCTTTGCCTGGTGCCCGCGTGAGCGAGGCCCGTCCTACGTATGGCGCTGGGTCCTTGCCGGAATGCCGGACTGTTGCCTTGAGCACGTTTACCAGACTCGTCTGTTGTTGCTGGGCCCTGCGGGCGGCGATGTTGATGATCGCGATGCCGGAGGTCGGTGATGACCGGGTGGTGGAGCGCCCCGCGGCGCCGGACGTGCACAAGGCGCAGGTCACCGCGTGCGTGCGGACGCCTGGTGAGGCCGGCCAGCGGGTGCAGGAGGTGCGCGAGTTCAAGACGACGGTGCGTGGCCTGTTGGCGTTGCGGGACTGGCTGGCCTCCCTGGGCGTCACGACGGTCGCGATGGAGGCCACTGGCGTGTACTGGTGGTGCCGGTGTGGGCGGTCTTGGAGGACGACTTCGAGTTGCTGTTGTGCAAAGAGCATCGAGCAGAAGATCGTCGCAAGCAAGGACGTACCGACCGGCGAGAAGCTAATCCTGGCGGCCAACTTCGAGAAAGATGGCGAGGACGCAGGGTCGCGACCGGGATCCTGTCGCTCTACTACGGCGAGGAGAAGGTCGGGGAGGGACGCATCAAGACCCAGCCCGGGAAGCTCTCGATCGGTGGCGAAGGACTCTGCGTTGGGCGTGACAGCACCGAACCGGTGACCAGCGACTACCCCGGCCCGCACCCACACGAGTTCACCGGCGGCACGATCAACCGCGTCGCGGTTGACGTCAGCGGCGAACCGTACCTCGATCTCGAGCGCGAAGCCGCAGCGGTGCTCGCACGTGAATAGCCAGCGGTCCTCAGATCGGCTCTCGGGACAGCCCTCCCCGAGAGCCGCGTCGGGCGTGATTTCAGAAGATTCTGGCCCAGTCATCCTTCATGCTGATCAGCGTGAAGCCGCTGTGATCCGCGATCGCCAGCGTCGCTCGTGTACTCGAACTCCCGCTCGGCATCATCGTGCACGACGAGCAGGCGAAGCACCGGCTTGTCCTCATGCGCAGTGAACTCGAGCATCTGGATATCTCCGTTCGAGTTGCCCGCAGCCAGGACCGGGCGGGGGCCGGTCCGGCTCCAGATCCGGATCGGCTTCTGCGGGCCATCATCGAGATAGTCGGCCTGCGCGTTGTGCGTAATCGTGCCACCGCGGTCATTGCTGGTGTAGCAAAGCGTGGTCGCGCTCCCGATCACCCGATCGCGAGCAATCCCGTCCATCTCCTGCCTGATCGGGCGCATGAAGTCTCGACCGCCGCCGGAGGCGATGTAGTTCGAGAACCCGTTCGCTTCCAGGTAGCCGAGCAATTCGACCATCTGCGCGTACGCGCACTCCACATACCTGCGAGCAAGCGTCGGATGCGACGTCGTGCGCAGGGACACGTCCGACTCGCCTCAAAGTCCTCGACGGTGATCCCCTCGAACGCGGCCAAAATGCCGCCCGCGAGCGCCGGCAGGTTTCGTCGTTGCCCGCGTTCGGGAATCGTCTGCATGTCCCCGAACGTATCCGAACGTGCCTCAGCCGGCGATGCCGCGGGGCGACACAGGCCGCGCAGGCGATCTCGATCTTACGCACCTCCTCTTTTCGCTTCGTTGCGAACTCAGGCGTTATCCGAAGCCGGTGCCGGAGGCACCGAGTTGCGTGACGGGGACGGGCGTCCTCCCTTGATAGCTGCGCTGCTGACAGCGATTCGGCGCGGCTGATCGCAACGGATTGGTTTCCGCAATGCCGGAGCTGGTAGCGCCGAGGTGGGGGTCCTGCGCCACCGAAGAGGACTGTCAGGAAAGGGGTTGGATCCAGTGGCCGTGGCCATGCGCGAGCGCGAGATCACGAGCGGGGCCGCGCGAATCGCGTAGGGTGAGGACGGGGGCGTCGTTGGCCGCTGACGGGCTCGTGGCTCTCTCCAGAGAGACGTGTAGCAGTCGTCGGTGGTCGCCCAGCGCGGTGATCGCGGCGTCGAAAGCGGCGCGACGGTCGGCGGGCACATGCATGCGCACCATGGCATGGAAGACAACGACGGGAATATCGTCGGCGAGCCAGTCGGCGGCCAGTTGTGGCAACAGGTCGATTGCGTCGCCGGCCACGATGGTTGGCGGGTCCGTGGCGACGAGGCTGAGGGCGGTGGTCAGCTGTGCGAGTCGGTCACGGTGCTCAGGCCAGACGAGCGCTTGCAGCCATCGTCGCTGGTCGGGATCAGTCGCATCGACGGGGGCGAGATCGACCCCGAGTCGGGCACGGATCGCGGGCAACGCGTCGAGATCTGGAGGCGGGTGCTTGGCTCGCCATTCGCAGCGCAAGACCAGCGGCGCGTCGGCGGGTCCAAACCGTCGACCGGCGATTTGGGCCGCCCAGCGGTCAAAGCGCAGCTGGATGCCTGCGCTCGAGCCGACATCGAGAAACGTCACCGGGCCAACGACCCGCCGTGCGACTTCGGTCAACGCGAGACGGATCGCCACGGCGCGGCCGGGCGCGTTGGTCTGGACCAGCCGCTCGCGTAAGACCCGCGCGATCGTGTCGCGGTGCTCGGCGCAGAAGGCAGCAAACTCCACACCCGCCTGCTGTGGCGGCTCGGCCTGCCCGCCTGACACGGACGGGAAGAACCGCGCAAACGGATGCTCGGGACGCTCAAGGACGATCAGGTGGGTGGCGGCCATGAGCATGTTGGCTGGCTGCTGGCCCGGTCGCGTATGTGCGGCCAGATCAAGGAGCGCTTCGTTGCCGACAACCGCACGGCATAGGACCTGATAGAGGGGTGAGTCGGCGAACCAGCTGTCACCGCAGGCAAACCGCTCGACCAAAGCGCTGTGGTTCCACGTCACGCGCCGTCGACCTGCCCTGCTCTCGCTTGCTGCCGTGCGGCACTTGGACGTCGCAGAGGCATTCAACGCCGCTCCCGTCGCGGATGACCGGCTCGATCTGGTGTGTCGCTCACGCACATGACCCGCATACGCATTGTCGATGCTGCGACGACCGACGGTCATGCACCAGGCTCGACCGGGATCTAGAAATGCTGTCCATCCGAAGCTCCTCGCCATGCGCCCGGGCGACTTCGCAGCGCTCTACGGCGGCCGCGATCCATTGCTGCGTCGCCGGTCGTCCATCCCACGACCGCTTCGGTCAGGGGTGGCCTCAAAGGGGGCCGTGGTCCCCTCAGTTCGAGATGGATTGAGCGGGCGTATCCGGTAAAAGTGGGAGTACTGAGTTAGCGCGTGCGTGAGCGGCTGTTTGCCGCGTGGGCGTGCTGCTTAGGCGGGGTATTGGCTGGTGATGAGGTGGGCGATCTCGCTGATTTGGGATCGCGGTCCGCCCTCGCCGAGCGC
>JBKQIR010000028.1:0-13120 GCA_052148275.1 Solirubrobacteraceae bacterium | reverse complement strand
GATGGCATGCTGTTGTCCCCTTTGCCTTTCGACGCCGGGTAAGCCATTGGACCCAGAGATAACACCTCCGATCTCTCCCTACTGCGTAGGGGATATGTCAGAGCGCCTCGTGGCGCAGAGAAGAAGTATCGGTACTCGCAGAACAGGACGTTCTCGCCGCGCTCGACCGAGAGGTTCTTGCGCAGCGCGATGACCCGGTAGTCGCGGTTGCAGTTGCCGGGACGGTAGGAGAACTCGACGACGTCCTGCGCGGTCTGGCGCAGCACCTTGTAGTTGCGCTCGCGGACGATCTCGTCCTTGACGTTGCGCGGACGGGTGCGGGCCGTGGTGGCGATCTGCCGCTCGGCACGGGCGGCGAGTTCGTGGTAGGTCTCCTCGTCGATGTCGTTGGCTCGCTTGATGAGGTTCGCGCGGGCGTCGTAGCCGAACACGAACTGGACGCCGTCGTCGTCCCAGCGGTCAAACTCGGCGGTGAGCGAGAAGTCGGTGTCGCCCCGCAGGCGGATCTCCTTGAACCCGGCCTTCCGGCAGAGGGCGATCGCTCGGTCGTAGTAGTCCACGACGCCCTCGTGGCTGGGTCGGTTGGCGCCCAACAGCCCCTGGTAGAGCGGTTCTTTGGTGTTCGCGAGCGAGACCACCAGCGCCGAGTACCCCCAGACGCCGTTGTAGGCGATGTCCATGCCCTCCTTGGTCTGCGCGTCCGTGGGCACGATGCTCGCGTCGGCGTCGATCACCGCTGGCTGCTCGAAGAACGAGTCTGGCTGGCGGCGCCACACCTCAAGCCGCGCGCGGTTGACCGCCTCCTGGAGGGCGAGCACCGCGTCGGCGTCAAAGCGCCGGCAGAAGTCCCCGGCGGTCGTCGGGTCCGGGAGGCTCTGAACACCCAGGCCGTCAAGGAACACCGCGTCGCAGCGACGCGCCTCGATGTCCCCCAAGCGCTGCCCCCCACACAGCGCGTTGTAGGCGATGTTCAACACGTGATCGGACTCGTAGTAGGGCTTATGGCACTTGAGCAACTCCAGCGACGCGTCGATCTCACCCGCCAGGCGAGTGGCATCGACGAGCTTGGCGATCGCGCCGATACCGCCGTGCGCGGTGCCGTTCGTGCGCGCTGAGAGCTCATAGGCGATCTTCGCCCGCCCGAGCAGCGGCCCGTTCGTGTTCGGGACCACAGCGCGCTCCAGACGCCGCTCGATCGCGGCTGTCTGTGTCCGAAGCTTGGCGGTGCGCTTGCGGCGCGAGAATGGGTCCGGCCGATTTCGCGCGCATCTGACGCTCCCTTTCCGATACCGATCAGCGCGGGTCCCCATCCACGCCGGTCGCAGCAGGGGAATATACCCGCAGCGCGATCGACCTCGGAAACGTTCGTGAACAGGTACAAACAGTTGGGAAGGGTCCGTGGTGCGTGCCTCGGGGGACTCGCAGGAGGACAACGCCCTTCTTGCGCACCATCATCTTGGGCCCGGCCGACGTTCGCGCCGCATCAACCGGATGCTCGGGACGCGACCGCGAATTCGATCGCCCGCGCCGCGGCTGCCGCCGGCGCTGCGATCCTGCTTGGATCGAGCGCGGCGCCCGTGTTCGCCGGATGGACCGCAAGCCCCGCGGCGCCGCTGCCCGGCCAACACACCGTTGCTCGACAGCACTACGGCACGGGCGTCGGCACGCCGGTGCTGACCGACACCCGCGGCCCCTACACGGCCGCGATCTTTGACGACGGCTCCACCTGTGTGGAGGGCAACGGCATCGACATCAGCTCAAGTGGCGGTAACGGTGCGACATCGAGCATCCCTGCCGGGGCGATCGAGCTCAACGGCGCCGGCCAGTCCGCAACCGACGGGCACGCGCTGACCACGGTCAACGGCGCGATCGGTGCCGGCGTTACGGGCGTGAGCATCACCCGCAGCGATGGAAGCCCGGTCCAGGCGACCGTCAAGAACGGCTGGTATTTGGCCTGGTGGCCTGGCACCGAGTGCGCCGCGACGGCCCAGGTCGCGAGCGCACGCGCAACCAGCACGCAACCTTCCCGACGGGCCACAGCAGCAAGCCAGTCCTGCCCCGCGGGCGCCCACTGCGCGAGCGGCTACGTCTTCGCGTCTGCAGGGGCGCATAGCGCTGAACGCTCGACGGTCCGGATCGCCGAAGGCGACAGCGGCAGTGAACGCCAACGCTGACAGTGGGGGTGGGCCCGCTTGCCCACCCCATGCCGTAGCGCGCCTACAGTCCGCAGGCTGTCACTTCGACTAGTCTGGGAATTTGAGTAACTCTTGGGCGGGGGATAGGGAGTAGCGTTGATGCTGTCCGCGAACACGCCGCGATCGAACTCGCTGTCGCGGCCTGGCTCCAGGAGGGTACCTCTTGAGTAACGACACAATTGCCAGTGGGCGTCTATGGCTCGGCTCGTCGTGCCGGTTGCGGTGGTCCGCTGCGAAGATGGGGGCGCGCACATGCGCATGACCAGCATCGCCCCGCCGCGTCCAGCGGCGCGCGAGGCGTCGAGGTGGCTGCTCGAGCTGATCGAGGCATCGCGAGGATGAAGCGCCAGCTGAAGCTGCTCACCGCGTTCCTCGCAACCAGCGCGATGCTCGGCGGAGCCGCGCTCGCGGCGTCGTCGCCGGCGATCTCGACTGGCTCGACGTCGTCGGTCACGTCGTCCTCCGCGATCCTTCAGGGCTCGGTGAACCCCAACGGCGCGTCGACGACATACCAGTTCCAGTGGGGCGTGACGACCGGGTACGGGCTCTCGAGCACGCTGACGTCGGCTGGCCGCGGTGTCAGAAGTGTTGCGGTCCACATCGCTGTGAGCGGGCTGCTCCCGGGCACCGTCTACCACTATCGCCTGGTCGCGTCCAGCAAGGTTGGTCTCGTCGCCGGCGCCGACCGGACCTTCACCACGCTCGGCTATCCGCCACCGGCTGCCGCCACCGGTCCGGTCTCGTTGATCGGCACCAGCTTCGCGGACGTCACTGCCGCGATCAATCCGAACGGCGAGGCGACCACGTGGGCATTTCAGTACGGCCTCACGCCCTCTTATGGCGTGCAGACATTCGGCGGAGTCGTTCCGGCTGGAAGCTCTCCGGTCGTAGTCGCAGAGCAGCTCGTGGGACTCGCGCCCGACACGACGTTCCACTACCGGATTGTCGCGGTCCACGGCTCAGTGGTCCAGTACGGCAATGACGCCACCTTCCTGACCCTGCCGTCGCCGCCGCCCCGGCCCCGAGTGCAAGCAAGCACGACCCCGCACCAGGCCCGCAAGGCGCCATACGTGTTCACGACCGCCGGCGTCGTGATCGGGCCTGCGTCGATTCCGCAGTCGGTCTCCTGCTGGCAGAACGCGACGATCCGATTTCTCCTGGGAAAGCGGCAGGTGGCGTTCAGCCTTGTCCCGATCCAGCCGAACTGCACGTTTTCCGCGCAGATGGTGTTCAGCCATCTTCCCGGGCGCGGGAACAAGCACCGCCTGGTTCACCTGCGGGTGCTGATCCATTTCCGCGGAAATGGCTACCTGGCTCCGTCCAACGCCCGACCTGAAACGGTCGTGCTCGGGTAGCCCTCGGAGGCTCCGGGCGGTCGACGCAGCGCCGCCCGGAGCACGCCCCGTCGATCGCGCGCAGCAGCAACTGGTTGAGCGCCGGCACCCGGCAGTGCGCAAACATCGTCGCCCGCGCGGGATCGATCCCAACCGCGACGTAGTCCGCAACCCACTCCTCGACGTCGCGGGGCAGGGATTCGGGGCTGTCGCGGTCGGTGATCGTCTGGTAGTCGCCGACGAGCACGAGCAGCTCAACGCCCTCGTTCTGCAAACGGACTCGGTTGAGCAGCGTGCCAAACAGATGGCCTAGGTGCAGCCGCCCGGTAGGGCGATCGCCAGTCAGCACCCGCGGCAGCGGGGGCGCGGTCGCGAGCTGGGGAAGTGAAACGTCGGTGTGCATTCCAAGATTGTTGTTCGCTTGCTGATCGCAACGCCTGCCGAGGACGGCGTCCACACTGACGACGAGCAGGACCTGATCACCGTTGTGGTTACGGGCGAGCTTCAGTCCCGAGGTCCGGGCCGAGCTCGAGAACCCTGACTGACCCGCCCTTACGGCCCGGCCGTCGGTCCCTGGCCGAGCAAGATCGCCGCCAGCCGGTCGCGAACCTCGATGAACCGCCGGCCTCGTAGCTGCGCGCCCGAAGGTTGGCCGGCTAGCCACAGCCGCGCGGCGAAGTCGTAGATCGACCCGCCCGTCCGGCAGGCGCCGAAGCAGAACCAGCTCCCGTCGCTGTAGCAGTGAAGGCTCGGGGGGTCATCCGGGTCGTGGAATGGGCAGTGCACCTTTCCGTGCGGTTGGGCGAGCGGCCGGTCAGCGCGCGGACGTAGTCCGCTGCGGGAATCGCAAGCAAGAGTTCGTCGAGGATGGTGCGACCGGATCGCGGTCTGCGCGACAGGCCGCGAGGCGCTTTGGCGGGCGGATGTTGGAGCCCGTTAAGCAGTTCGTGGACGTCGTAGCGGCGCGCTGACTCGAGCTCGACCAGTTCGACGGCTGCGGGCGGGAGTGCTTGTAGTTCCTCGAGGACGGGGGTCTAAAATCCGGTAGTCACGGAGACGCGTACGCGACGGAGGTCAAGGGGGTTGTGGGACCCCTCTGCGCAGTGTTGCGTACGAGTTATCCGTGAGGTCTGGGTGACGGTGGCCAAGGGGATGCCGCCGGGCGTGTGAGGAGCCCCGGAGGGGCGACGAGCACGTCCGGCGGGCGCCGCCGATGGCCGCCAGTTGGTGCTGCTTCTCGCCGGCGCTGGCACGTCGAACTGGCCCGGTCGACGCGCTTCGGGGTCAGCGATGAGATGCTTGCGATCGAGGCGTGCGCGCGGGACAATTCTCCTCTCGATGGAGGGAAAGGGCTGTGTCCGATGGCGATCCACCCGAAGGCGAAGGTGCAGCGGTCCGAGATATCTCGGAGAAGAGCGTGGGGGCTCTGCTTGCCGGTGTTCAGCGTCTGATCGATTCTCGCCCCGCGGGCGGATATCCGATCGAGTGGTGCGTTGAGGCGGAACACCTCGGTGACATGACCGCAATCGCGGCGGTCACGATCGCCGCTCGCTCCGTCCGAACGACTTCGTAGACGGCGACCTGTGCCGCCCCGCCGGGCAGGCAAGACAGAACTGGGGGGCGCCCCGCGACGGAGCCGAAGCGGGCTCGTCCGAGGGTGTGGACATGATTCGCGCCCCGGATGGCCGCCCCAGCCTTGACCAGATCCCCGATCGGCGCGTGCCGGACGCAGCGTGTGGTGCTGCCGGGCGGTGAGCGCACGTGGACCGTGGTCGACGGCGAGCACCGGGTGGTGGGTGCGGCCGAGCAGTATCTGGAGTATTTGCGGATGCTCGGCCGGTCGCCGAACACGGTGAAGTCCTACGCGCGGGCGCTGGCGTTGTGGTGGGAGTTCTTGGCTGTCTACGGCCTTGAGTGGGATGGCGTGACGGTCGAGGACTTCGGCCGGTTCCTCGGGTGGCTGCGGACCGGGGATTCGCCGGCGGTGGTCTCGATCGAGCGGCGGCCGGCACGTTTCAGCGAGGGCACGGTCGCGTTGCGAGTGCAGGCGGTGTGCTCGTTCTATCGCTACCACCACTACAACGGCGTCGAAACGGCATCGCGGCTCTACGAGCGGGTGCTCTCGCGCGGCCGCGCCTACAAGCCGATGCTCGAGCACATCGCTCGCCGCCGCGGCTATGAGCGCAGCGTCGTCCGCGTGTCGCGGCCACGGCCGGCGACGCCACCGACGCTGACGCCGGAGCAGGTCGGGCTGATCCTGAACGCCTGCGCCATCTGGGATGAGGGAGCGCGCGAGTGGAAGGGGTCGTTGCGCGATCGGTTGTTGTGGGCGCTCTTGGCGGAGACGGGGATGCGGCTCGGCGAGGCGCTCGCGCTGCAGCACCGCGACTGGCACACCGGGCTCGGAGACACGCCGTTCGTCGAGGTCGTCCCGCGGCAGGATCACCCGCACGGGCTGCGGGTCAAGAACGGGGGCTACCGGAGGATCTATGTCTCGGACGAGCTCGACCGCCTCTACGGCGAGTACCTGTGGCAGCTGTGCGACGCCCGCGTCGATGTCGCCGTCAGCGACTTGGACGCGTGGTGGGTGTTCGTCAACCTCAGCCGCGAGCCGCGGTTTGCGCCGTTGCGGGCGGAGACGGTCGCGTGGCAGGTCCGCCGTCTGCGTCGCCAGCTCGAGGGTCGGGTGCCTGCGGGTTTCTCGCCGCACTGGTTGCGGCACACGCACGCGACCGCGCTGCTGATGTCCGGGATCGCCGAGCATGTTGTCAGCCGCCGCCTCGGTCATCTCGATATCCAGACCACCCAGAACCTGTACGGCTGGGTATCCGAGGATGCCGAGCAGCGGACGGTCGCGCAGTGGCAGCAGCTGACCGCGGGCTGCAGGATCGATCGGTGATGATGATCGCCAGCGCCGCCGTGCTGGACGCGCTTGACGGGGGCGGACTGTTCAGCGTGCAGCGCAACCGGGAGTTGTTCGAGCAGGTTCCCGACGAGCTGCGGCTCGAGCTGTTCAATCCGGAGGTGCTGCCGGTGCATGCAGCGTTTCACTGGCGGCTCGAGCACCCGTATCACCGCGAGGTCGACCTGCGCCAGTTGCCCGAGCCGATGCGCCGCGAGTTGTGCTTCGCGTTCTGGCGGATCATCGAGCAGGGGTTGCTCATCAGCGCCGACTACGCGGCGATGGCGCGCTCGCTCGAGCTGATCCTGATCGACCGCGCGGCCGGCGGGCGCCCGCTGCCGGTGTCGCTGATGGATCTGTCGTTGCGTGAGTGGGAGCGCGAGTGGCGGCTCGCGCGCGCCAGGCGCGGCAACGTCGTCGCCCGCGTGGACGGGCGGGCGGCGAGGACGCGTCGTTCGGGCAAGCTCGCGCTGAGCCCGGCGCCCGCCAGCGCACTGCGACGCTGCTACCGCCAGCTGGTCGTGGCTTATGACCCGCGCGAGTGGTGGCAGCACGACCTGTGGGCACCGAAGGTCGATCCGCGCATCCCGCTGCGCCGTCACGAGCCCCAACCGCGCCAACAGCGGCTATGACTTCCTGTTGATCACGCAGCCGTGGCTGCGGGAGGCGCTGAAGTGGCACTGCAAGATCGCGCTGGAAGCGGGCATGCTGCGGTGGACCACGGTTCGCGCCCGGCTCTACGCCCTGACCCTGTTCAGCGGCTTCCTGGCGCAGCGCGGGATCGACGAGCCGCGCCTTGCGGCGGATCCGCCCGGTGTGCGGCTGCTGGCGTTGGACTTCCTCGCGGAGGTGCGCCAGCGCAGGAGCGCCCGCGGGCGCAACATCGGCCAGCCGTTGGCGGACGGCACGATCACGACGATCCTTTGCGACGTCGAGCAGTTCTACGCGTTCATGGCTGACCACAAGCACGAGGCCGCCCAGCGTCTGGCCGACGCGCGCTGGCTGGCGCTCGACGACGGCCACGCCCGCCTGTGGCGCGCGGGCGAGAAGCCGATCAAGCCCTCCAACCATGTTGAAACGGAGAACGACTACTTCGACGACGTCACGATGGGACAGGTCCTGGCCCACGCCGGCGTCCTGGCCGCCCCCACGAGTGACGGCGGCCTTGGTGACGAGCAGGCGATGCGGCTGCTGATGCTGCTGGTCCGCACCGGCCGGCGGGTCTCGGAGCTGTGCCTGATCGACTACGACTGCCTGCTCCCGCTCCAGGGCCTGCCCGAACGCCCCGACAGCGACGCGCTGATCGCCAAGCTGCGCTACCAGCAGACCAAGATCGAGGGCGCGCCCGACACGATCTTCGTCGACCAGGAAGTCGTCGAGATCGTCCGCGCCCAGCAGACATGGGTGGGATGCGGCAGCGGTTCTTCGCCGCGGCAACCTCGCCTGCAGCTGCTCGCGTAGCAGTAGAGCTTGAATCCGTAGTAGCTAGTGTTCATCGGCGAGTCTTGGCCTTGCCCGACATCCGTGGTGTGCGGGCCCCAGGTGGTACTGGCGCCCGACCAGTAGTCGCCCGCGCGCCAGCCGTCGGCGGTACTCGGGACCAGACCCGAGCTTTCGACGAGCGGGATCCAGACGCTGTCGATCGTGATCCCGGTCGGCGCGTTGATCTGCCACAAGCCGGTGGCACCGGCGGACACCTTCTGGCTGGGCGGCCTCAATCGCCCAGCCGCCACCGTAATCGAAGACCGACAGCGTACTGGTGCAGTACGCGCTTCCGTTCAAGCCGGTGGCATACCAGGACTGCGCGAGGCAACCGGTCGGCGTGGTCCCGAGCTGAACGTGCAGCGTTCCCGCGTCGGCAGGCGCGCCGCCTACCGTTAGGATAAGGAGCGTGGAGAGCGCTCCCAGTCGGCTCACACGACCGAGGATCGCGAATCCGCCGGCCAGCATCAGCCACAAACGTCCTGGATGTCGAAGGTGTGGTCGGTCGGCGTAAAGGTACCGCTCACAACCACTCCGGTGTAAATCGAAAACGGATTGGATCCACCAGCACCAACCCAGGCAACCGGGAACGCGCCAGCCAACTGCCCGCCCGGCGGGTTACCGTCTGACACGCTCACAACAGGCGCGTTCTGCTCCCCTTGGCATGCGGCCGCAGTGACATGACCTGGTAGGTACCCGCCGAAACGTGCTGCACGGCGATGCCGTCGGTCGGCTCAGCCACCCCGGCATTGCTGACGATCGCCCAGGCACTCGGCGGCGCCTGCCCCGGCACGCCTGGCGCGCCGGTCTTGCCCGGCACGCCTTGGGGCCCGGTCTGGTTCCAGGTCAGTTTCGTTCACTCGATGAGCATCGAGACCTGACGAGGAGCTCGCCCGTCGATTTGACCACGCCCGCCTGGATCGTCTTGGTGCCGGTGCTGGCGATCGCGTAGCCACCGCCGGCGCCAGCACCACCGCAAGATAGGCGACGACGTTGCTCCGCAGGTGTCCGATGGCTCGATTCATATCTTCCTATCTCGTTACTGGCATTGCGGGTTACAGTTCCCGCCAGCGCTACCCGAGCTGGTCGGGCCCGCTGCCGGGGTGGTCGATTGCCTGCTCGCAGCTGCGGCGCTCGCGTGCGTCGCCGCGCCGTTCGTGTATGTGGCACGCGTCGAGCCCCCGCCTGAGGCCGAGACGTCGCTCGAGCCGACATATGAACCACCTGACTGCGTCACGGTGTCCTGGACAGTGGCCACGACAGCGGTCACGGTCGACGCTTGTCGCTTCGTGCTCGTCCGGCTGGGCTCTGCAACGAGCGTCAGGTCACCGAAGGGCGATCGATGGGTGATGCGCGCGAGAAGCCGGCGCGCGGCGTGCCGCGCTCGCTGTCGCAGGATCGGTCGCGCCAGGTGCCAACTGCCTCACGTGAGGCGTCCGGACGACGCTATCGCGCACGCTCTCGGCATATTCCGCAAGGTGCGAGCCGGCCGTCACGACGTGAGCTGATCGTGAGCTCAGATAGACCACGCCCGCGGCCCCGGGCAGCGCCAGCAGAGCGCACCCGACCAGCATCACGCGGCGAGGACTCACAGCTCGAGTGCCAGCTGGCTTGCGGGCGCCGCGCGTTGCTGAGGCAGGCAGCGAGGCGCTCCCAGGCATAGGGACAGCCACCTGATCACTGATTGGGCGCGCCATCTCGTCGGGCGTGCGCGTGAGCATCTTGGCAAACCAGGCATCTGCGCCAGCAGGCTCATCGTTCGGGGCTTGCGCGGCGGCGGCCGCTTGCTCCCTACGCTGCCGCACCAGGCCCTCCACGAACGGGTCTGCGTCGGTGGTCTGCTCCGCGGCGCCTCCCGGCTTGGGCGGGATCAGATTGCCCTGGAGAAGAACGCAGGCTCGTCGTGGGCGAAGATGTGGCTCGCGATCGAGCCCCGCAGACCGAGGCCGCCCGGGCCGCCGTTGCGACGAAAGTCCGGCGCCACCACCCGATTGTCGTCAGACCTATTCTGCTCGTCCATCGTCCCTGCCTAGTGAACGTGTACGCTAGGATCCTACTATAAGCGGCCAAGTACCCTTATTGTTCTAGCATAGGCCCACGCCCCCAAAAGCGATCCGGAGCACTGCAAATGGCCGACGAGCAATATCTCACCCCAGCGCAGGTCGCCGAGCTCGCTCAGGTCACCGACGTGACCGTCCGTCGCTGGATCGCAAGCGGCGAGCTCGCCGCCTCGAAAGCTGGGCCGAGACGCTGGCTCATCAAGCGCTCAGACGTTGAGACCTTCTTGACGGCCGGCGCCGCCACGCAGGCGGCAGACGTCTCCGAGGACCCGTCGTTCCACAAGCACGTCGTCCCGCCGAGATGAGCACCGACCAAGCTTCCGAGCAGCTGCAGCTCGCCGAGGGTCGCTGGCAGACCGCTGTCCGTGATCACCAGCAGCCGCCGCCAGACGCCGGCTACACGCGCCGCCTCCGGACGCTCGCCGACGCAGCCGCCCAGCAACAGGCCGCATACGCGTACGCCGCGGAGGAGAGCTTCGGCTGGCGACCGGGGCCCGCGTGGCTGCCGCCGTATGAGCTTCGCCCGGCACCGTGGCGGCCGTCCCTTGCGCCGCCGGCCGCCTGGGAGCGCCTCGATCAGGCGATCGAGAGCCTCAGCCGCGCACGGACCGGCATCAGTCTTCTGGCGATCTCACAGGCTTTCGGCGAGCTCAGCTCCGCAACCTCGGCGCTGGCCGACGGACTCGAGCACCATCGGGCACGCGGCGCACGCGCCGGCTAAGCGATCTTCACTCCTGTCGCCACTGCTGGACAGAAGAGACGCCGCAGGTAATTGCGACGTGTGGCCTGGCACCAAACGCCCGCACACGCAGGCCTGCCCAGTGATCGAAGCGCTCGCCAGGGTTGATGGCTGAAGGTCGCGAGCGACAAGGAGGACTTCCGCGCGCGCCGTCACGGTTCCGCTCGCCCGCTGAAACAAGGGCTCGGCAGCAGGCGTGTAGAAGCTGCTGCTCGGCCGCACCGGCGCCGCGAACCTCGCCCAGCCACCAGGGAGTTTTGATCCCGGGCAATCGGCGTCGATTCCGCGCGGCCGTCCAACGATCGTGGTGGCTACTCCACGCCTGAAGCATTCACGCCCGTGCGGCAAGGCTACTCCTCGGCAAAAGGAAGCCTCCAAGGGGCGCCATCTCGCTGATGCTCCAACGCGGATGCCGCAGTGTGGCGGCACCGTCGTTGGCGCTTGCACTCACGCGCGGGAGCAGCGCTTCGTCGCTCCGCCACTCGCTGCTAGCCGAAGTCTCTACTGTCCGCACCAATATGCGGCCTATCGCCGTCCTAAGCGATCAGAAGGCGACTGATCGCCCGACGACGCGCTCGACAGCGGACGCAACGATGGCTTCTGGACAGGTTCACGAGAGGCTTGACGCGCTCTGCGGCGGTGTTGACCATCGGCAGCGACCCCGAGGAACCCGACGAGAACTCCGCGCACAGGACGTAGTCCAACAGTGCGGTGTCGGCAATGGCCGGTACGATCGCTTGGACCGCCCATGACGATGAGTTTTGGTCTCGCGATCGGTCACTAGCTGTGGCAGAGCAGCCTGCAGAAGGAAGGAGAGCCCGATGTCAAGCTCAATGGTGAACTTCATCGCTATCATCGTCCGTTGCTCCGGTGCGATGAGCTTGAAGCCATGCTGATCTACTCGATGAGCGTCTCGGTGGACGGCTTTACCGTCGACCGCGAGGGCGCGTTCGGGTGGACGACCCCTAACGAGGAGCAGTTTCGTTTCCACATCGCGCAGACACGCGAGCTCGGCGGCTATGTGTGCGGCCGCAGGCTTTACGAGACCATGCTGGTGTGGGAGACGGATCCGTCGATGCGCGAGAGCGAGCTCGGGGGCGCGTTCGCCGACGTCTGGTGCGCTATCCCGAAGGTCGTCTTCAGCCGCACGCTCGACGGCGTTCAGGGCAACGCCCGGCTCGCCGAGGCGTCGGTGGCCGAGGAGGCCGCTGCGGCGCTCGACGCAACCGACAAGGACGTCTCGATCGGCGGCGCCGGCCTGGCTGCGTCAGCGATCGAGCTCGGCCTCGTCGACGAGCTGCGCATGTTCCGCAATCCGGTCCTCGTCGGTGGCGGCACGCCCTTCCTGCCGCCGGTCACCGAAAACCTTCGGCTGGACTTGGTCGAGACCAGGACGTTCGGCTCGCGCGTGATCTACGAGCGCTACAGGCGCGCCCGCGACGAGTCGGACTGAGCGCCGTCCGAGTCATCAGCGCCTCGCCGGACCGGTATTCGCCGCCTGACCGACTTCCACGCGCTTGCCGTGTGGCCACCGCCCGACGGATGACCGGAGGCTTCGAGCACTTCGATGTGCGTCGCGGCGGTCCTAGCGACTGATTCTGGCGCATGCGGTCGCGTCGGTCGCACGGGAAGTCCGCCGTCGACTCCGACGTGGTTGTGATACGACATCATTTGTGGCAACGGTGAGCTCGTCCTCTCGCGCCGATCGTGACGCGGCGCCGTTCGGTGGTGCTGGCCACGTGTCGTCTGAGCGTGTTCATCGCGCGCCTCGACGCGACGATCGTCAATGTCGCCTTGCCGTCGATCCAGCGGGCGTTGCACGCGGTGAGCGGTCTGCAGTACACGACTGATACCGACATCCTGTTCTTTTCTGCCTGCTCATCCTGTCGGGCTCGCTTGCGGCCCGCTTCGGCTGCCGCGGGGTCTTTCAGATCTGATAGGCGGCGTTCTCGTTGGGTCGTTGCTGTCCAGTCTGGC
Source organism: Solirubrobacteraceae bacterium (assembly GCA_052148275.1). Classification (GTDB taxonomy): domain Bacteria; phylum Actinomycetota; class Thermoleophilia; order Solirubrobacterales; family Solirubrobacteraceae; genus Palsa-465. Next base: position 431 of record JBKQIR010000028.1, on the reverse strand, counting down.
TCCGTCGCTCGGGTGGCTGATCGCCTGTCGCGGACTGCAGGCCGTCAGCCGCTCGATGCTCAACCCGGTGGCGATGTCGATCATCCGCAACATCTTTGAGGACGAAAGGAACGCGCGAGGGCGATCTGCATGCGAGGTTCCGTGGCCGGACTGAGCCTCGCCGGCGGCCCGGTGCTCGGTGGCCTGCTGGTCAGCGGGATCGGGTGGCGTTCGATCCTCTGGATCAACGTGCCCATGGGCCTGATCGCGATCGTCCTCAGGCAACGGTTCGTGCCCGCGTCGCGCGCTGAGCAGCCCCGGCGGCGGGAGTGGTAGGGTCGGCGAGAGGCGCCTGGGCTGCGCGGCACGTGCTGGCCCGACTGGCCTGGTTTCCTCCCGCCGCCACCTCGAACCGTGCATGCGGTTCTCCCGCACACGGCTCTCCGACGTTC
>JBKQIR010000027.1:0-56838 GCA_052148275.1 Solirubrobacteraceae bacterium | reverse complement strand
CCCACCACCCGGCCAGATCCCACACAACCCGCGATCACCACCCCGCCAACAAGCCCACCACCCGGCCAGCGCACCGATCCGCCCTCCACACCGCGAAGCGCCAAACAGTTTTGCGACAGCCTCATATCGGTCGTTTTTCGGCCAGGTCGCCCAAAGGATGCTGTCCGTCCGCTCAGAACGCCGTCCTCTGATCGACGGCGACCGGCAGAGCTAGGAGAGCGGCCGGGTGCTCGGGGTCACGGCGGTGGCTGCGCGTGCGCTGACCCGGCGCGAGTGCAGCCACCGGGAGATGAGCGCGGCCGCGACGATGACGATCAGGGTGGGGCCCAGCGCGCCTGTTCCGAACGCCCGCGCGCACCAGTAGGCGAGGGCCCCGAAGCAGGCCGCCAGCGGGAAGGTTGCCAGCCAGACGAAGACGATGTTCCCGGCCACGCCCCACCGCACCGCTGAAAGCCGCTTGGCGGCGCCCGCGCCGGCGATCCCGCCGGCGATCACCTGCGTCGAGGAGAGCGGATAGCCGTAGTGGGTGGAGACGAGGATCACGGCGGCGCCGACTCCCTGCGCGGTGAACCCCTGCGCGGTGTCCATCTTGATGATGCGCGCGCCCACTGTCCGGACGATCGGCCATCCACCGGCGTAGGTCCCGAGCGCCATCGCGCTCGCGGCCGCGAGGATCACCCACGTCGGCACGTTGAAGTGGGTGGCGTCGAGGTCGCCGTTGGCGACGAGCGCGAGCGCGATGACGCCCATCGTCTTCTGCGCATCATTGGTGCCGTGCGCCAGCGAGAGCAACGAGCTGGAGATCACCTGCCCCGCCCTGAAGGTGCGGTTGACGGAGCCGGGGCGCCGCTTGCGCACCGCCTGGTAGATGACCGCGATCACCAGGCTCGCGAACACGAACGCACACAGCGGCGCCACGACGGCGGGCGCGAGCGCCTTGGTCAGCAGACCGTGCCAGTTCACGCCGTCCACGCCGACCGCGGCCAGCATCGCGCCGACGACCCCGCCGATCAGCGCGTGAGACGAGCTCGAGGGCATCGCGAGGCGCCACGTGAGCAGATTCCAGGTGATCGCTCCCACGAGGCCCGCGAACATGATCGTCTCGGTCACCTTGCCGGCCTCCACGATCCCGGTCGCGATCGTCGCCGCGACCTTCACCGACAGCAGCGCCCCGACGAAGTTCAGGATCGACGCCAGCAGCACCGCCGAGCGTGGCTGCAGCGCGCGCGTGGAGATGACCGATGCCACGACGTTGGCGGTGTCGTGGAAGCCGTTGGTGAAGTCGAACGCGAGCGCCGTGACGACGACGATCACCAGGAGCAGTTCGCTGTGCATGTCCCGAGCGCTCCGGCCTCTCAGCCCGCTCGCCCGTAGAGCAGCACGTCTGCGACGCGCTGCTCTACGTCGCGGATGAAGCGGACGCCGCGGTCCGCTCCATCAGCTCGCTGTGGACAGAGCGGGTGCGTCCCTGCAGACGATGCCACCGTCCGGCGGCGTCGAGCGTCCACGCGTTCGTGTCATCCGCGAAGCAACGGTCCACGGTGTCCTGGAGCTCCGCGCGCAGGTCGGGGCTGTCGACCGGGGTGAGCAGCTCGACGCGCGTGTCGAGGTTGCGCGGCATCAGGTCGGCGGAGCCGATGTAGTAGCTGCGCTCCTCGCCGAACCGGAAGGAGTAGATGCGCGAGTGCTCGAGGAAGCGCCCGACGACCGAGACCACGCGGATCGTCTCGCTGACGCCGGATACTCCCGGCCGCAGGCAGCAGATGCCACGCACGTTGAGATCGATCGGCACACCGGCCTGCGAAGCCCGGTAGAGCGCCTGGATGATGCGGCGGTCCACCAGCGAGTTCATCTTCATCGCAATCCGGGCGTCCTGTCCTGCGGCGTGCGCCGCGATCGTGCGCTCGATCTCCTCCAGCAGCGGTCCGCGCATCGAGTTCGGCGCCACCAGCACCTTGCGCTGGCGCTTTGGGTGGCCATACCCGGTGAGCGTGTTGAACAGGTTGGCGACCTCCTCGCCGAGCTCGCGATCGGTCGTGAACAACCCGAAGTCCTCGTAGAGCCGTGCGTTCTTGGCGTGGAAGTTGCCGGTCCCGATCATCACGTAGTTGCGGACCTCGCTGCGTTCCCGGCGCACGACGAGGATCGCCTTGGCGTGCGTCTTCAGGCCGGGGATCCCGTGCACGACATGCGCGCCCACCTCCTCCAGCTTGCGCGACCAGCGGATGTTGCGCCGCTCGTCAAAGCGCGCCTTCAGCTCGACCATGCAGACCGCCTGCTTGCCCTTCTCGGCGGCGTCGATCAGCGACGGCACGAGCAGCGAATCGTCGGAAGTCCGGTATACCGTCATCTTGATCGCCAGGACCTTCGGGTCGTCCACGGCCTGCCGCACGAACCGCTCGACGCTCGTGGAGAACGATTGGTACGGATAGTGGACGAGCACGTCGGCTGCGCGCATCGCCGCGAACACGTCGCCCTCCTCGTCCTCGTCGCCCGGGCGCGGCCGCAGCGCCGGGTGCGTGATCGGCGTCCACGGCTCCTGGCGCAGCTCGGGATGTCCGTCCAGGCCCTCGATCTGCCACAGATCGCCGAGGTCGAGCAACCCGCCGACGTCGTACACCTGCACCTCGTCGACGCCGAGCCAGTCGATCAACCGCGCCCGGAGCACAGGATTCATGCGTGCCCCGACCTCGAGGCGCACCACCTCGCCGAAGCGCCTGCGGCGCAGCTCGTCCTCGACCGCTCGCAGCAGGTCGTCGGCTTCGTCGTTGACCTCGAAGTCCGCATCGCGCGTGACCCGGAACAGATCGTGGGCGATGATCTCCATGCCCGGGAACAGTGTGTCGAGATGCTGCGCGATGATGTCCTCGAGCGGAACGAACGTGTTCGGCGCGATCTCCACGAACCGCGCGAGCACCTCCTTGGGAACCTTCACGCGCGCGAACGCCTCGCTGTCGGTGTCCGGATCGTGGAGCCACACGATCAGGCTGAGCGACAGGTTGGAGATGTAGGGGAACGGGCGTCCAGGCCCGATCGCAAGCGGCGTGAGCACGGGGAAGATCTGCTCGCGGAAGTGCCGCGCGATCACCTGGTCCGGCGCTCCGGACTCCGCGCAGGTGGTGATTCTGATCCCGTGATCGGCGAGCGCGGGCGCGATCTCGTCGCGGAACGTCCGGGCGTGGCGCAGCTGCTGTGCGCGCACCATCCGCGCGATCTCCTCCAGCACCCTGGTCGGCGCGAGTCCGTCGGGCCCGCGCGCGTCGATTCGCGCATCGATCTGGTCGTGCACGCCGGCCACGCGGATCATGAAGTACTCGTCGAGGTTGGAGACGAAGATCGCCGTGAACTTGAGGCGCTCGATCAACGGCACGCGCGCGTCCTCGGCCAGTTGCAGCACGCGGTCGTTGAACTCGAGCCACGACAGCTCGCGGTTGATGAACAGCGCCTTGTCGCTCAGGTCTGCGGCGGGTGCCGTCTCGACGCGCTCGATCATCTGGTCGCTCATCGCACATGCTCCCGTGGCTCGCCGACCGGCCGTCCCGCGGCTGCGGCGATCGCGCTCAGCTCCGAGGGTCGCAGCAGCACCATCAACTCACCCTTCTCGACGCCGGCCAGGCCGCATTTGCGCATCCGCACCTGGGTTCCGGTCATGTCGTGCAGCGTGAGCGAGAACGACGGGTCGTGTCCGACGAGCAGCACCTCGCCGCGGCCGACGGTCAGCTCGGCAGTGTCAAACGGCTGACCCGAGAGCGCTGCGCACTCCTCGACCTCGACCTCCAGCGGCGCGCATGCGAGCCGGGCCGTCTGCATCGCCCGGACCTTCGGGCTCGACAGACAGGCGTCGATGCGGACGCCGAGACGCGCGAGCGCGAACCCCGCGTCGGTCGCGTGCCGCACGCCGCGCGGCGTCAGCGGCCGCGAGGCGTCGGGTTGCCCTTCGACCGCGTCCGCGTGTCGCAGCAGCCAGATCATCCCAGCAACTCTACGCTGCCGGCTGAGCGCCGTTTGCAGTTTGTTTGCCAGCTTCTTTCTTTATCGGCTTCGCCCTTCGGGCTGCGCCGTGTTGTGTTGCCCGCGGCGGTCGCTACTCACTGCGCCGCCCGGGCCACTCCAGCACCCGAACCGCGGCCGGCCGGACGGCGACGGCGAGTGCCGCGGCGGCGTCCTCGCCGGCGTCGAGATCGGTGATCCACGGCTCGGGGGCTGTCCCGACGCCGGGTCCGCCGGGACGCCCGAGCCCGATCCCTCCGGATGCCCCTCCCAACCCGACGCCGGCGCACTTCAGCGCCGCCTCGTGACGGACCCACAGGCGCAGGAACTCCCGGTCGCGCTGCGCCGGCGGCAGCCGCGCCAGCTGGTCGGCGGTCTGCGCGCCGAACACGCGCCGGCTGACGACGATCGCGCCCAGACGGCGCGAGGACCGCTCGACGTCGACGCCGAGCTCCCACCCGATCGCGAACGCGAGCAACGCGATCCCGTCGGTGTGGGACAGGTTGAAGCGTACGTTCGCACCGGTGCCCGCAAGCGCGGGCTTGCCGTGCGCCCCGATGCGGAAGCGCAGCCCGCGCGGGTCGGCGTCGAGGTAGGTGCCCAGCAGCGCGCGCAGGATCGCGTGCGTCGTCAGCCACGCGGCCCCGGTGTCCCGGGAGGCGAAGCGGGCCGCGCGCGCGCGCTCACCGGCGTCGGGCAGACCGCTCAGCCATGAATTCGGAGCCGCCGCGTCTCGCACGCTCCACACGTCGACGACGCCGTCCCGCAGGGCCGGAGCCAACGCCTCCAGTGCGCGCCGGCCCGCCTGGGAATCGCGATCCCGCGGCGACGCGCTCAGCCGATCACCAGCCGGCGTCTGAACACCCGCTCGAACGCATCGTCGTCGCCGTAGCGCTCGACGCTCCAGCGCGGCAGCGTGAGGTCGCCGTCGGCGTCGAGGTGCAGCGCCACGCCGTCGCCGTTGACCCGCAGCCGCGCCTGCGAGACGGACTGATCGCGGCCGCGCTCGAGGTGCTCGGCGAGACGCAGGATGACCGCGCAGCGATCAAGCAGCTCCTCGTCGCCCGGCTCGCCGATTGTCGCCCACTCGCCGAGCTTGGGCGTGCCCTTGCGGTGGTAGCGGGTCATCTGCGCGATCAGGCCCCGCTCGCGCGGGTCGAAGCCCGGCAGCTCGGCGCTGATGATCAGGTAGCGGGAATGCCGGTGATGGTCGTCGTAGGAGATCGTCATGCCGACGTCGTGCAGCATTGCGGCCGCCCACAGCAGCTCGCGCTCGCCGGGCTTGGGTCGGAACAGCGCGGAGCGCACCATCGAGTCGTGCATCTGCAGCGACAGCCTGGCGACATGCTCGGTGTGCAGCATGTCGGACTCGTACTGGATCGCGAGGTTGCGTACGGCCGCCTCGCGCACGTCGCCGAACAGCGGGTCGCTCTCGTCCAGCAGCGTGCGGCCGAGGAACACGCCGTCCCGCAGGCCGGCTTCGGTCGCCTCGATTCCGTCTAGCTCGCCGATGCTCAGGACCGTCTGCAGCGCCACCGCCGCCGCGAGGATGATGTCGCCACGTCCGGGCTTGATCCCGGTCACCGAGCCGCGCTCGGACGCGGGCAGCTCGGCGAGCATCTCCACGAGGCCGTCGAGGGCGGCGGGCGTGATCACGTAGCCCTGCACGCCGATGTCGATCCCGCCGATCAGCCCGTAGGATGCGCGCTGTGCCGCCGAGGCCAGGTTGCGCACCGCTCCGCCGACCGCCACCATCCGCCCGCCGCGACCCTCGAGCCAGTCCGCGTCCCGCAGCGTCTCGCGCACGTGCGCCCGCAGGCGCTGGAGGTTCTTCCTGCTCGCCGGCGCGGGATCGGCGTTGGGGAAGCGCTCGGTCAAGCGCAGCGCCCCCAGCGGGTAGGAGCCCAGCTCGAGCGGGTGGCGGTCGGCGATGTGCACGAGCTGCATGCTGCCGCCGCCGATGTCGAGCACGACTCCGTCGATCAGGGTCGAGGTGTTGATTGCGGCGACGTAGCCGTAGTAGGCCTCGTCGGTCGCCGACAGCACCTCGATCCGGAAGCCCGTCTCGCGTTGCGCGCGCTCCAGGAACTCATTGCGGTTGGAGGCGTCGCGGATCGCGCTCGTGGCGATCAGGTGCACCTGATCGTCGCGCAAGCCGTTGGCGCGGCAGAAGCGCTCGAACACGACCAGCGTCTCCAGCCCGCGCTGCATCGCCGTCTCGGACAACCTGCCCGACGCCCCCAGGCCCTCGCCGATGCGGACCGTCTCCCAGAGCTCGTCCGTGTGCTTCCACCATTCACCGGCAGCCGTGCGGCCGTAGCTGAAGACGACCAGCCGCCATGAGTTGGATCCGAGGTCGACGACGGCGACATGGTGCGGACCGGTGCCGTCTTGCGCGGCGGCGCGAATCGTTCGCCAGCTCACGGGTCCATCATCCGCAGTGCGCCGGACGACTGAGGAGACGACCGCACCGGATCTCCGCACATTGCGAGAAGATCGACGATCAGCGTCGCGAACCCGAAGCCGCGGGCCGCAAGCCCGCGGCCGCTGAGCGGGTTGTAGTACTCGCGAAAGCCATGGCGGTCGACCGCGTGCACGAGCGAGCTGACGATCCGCTGGGCCTCCTGCTCGTATCCGAGCTCACGCATCGCCGGCACCAGCAGCCAGGCGGTGTTCATCCAGGCGGGCCCGCGCCAGCAGCGCCACGCCGAGAAGCTCGGGTTGAACGACGGCTCCTCGAGCGCGACCGACGGGATCCCGTACGCGGTCAGGTAACGCTTCGGATCAAGCAGATGCTCCTCCACCAGCCGCCGGCGGACGGCCTCGGGGATCTCGCGGAGCGCCAGCGGCGCCAGGGAGGACCACGTTGAGACCCTGATCGGCTGCTCGGCGCTGCCGGCGAGGTCGTAGAACAGTCCGCTGCGCTCGTCGTAGCAGCGCGACATCAGCGCGTCGATCGCGCGCCGCGCGCGGCGCGCGTAGATGTCGCCGTGCTCGGCGTCGAGCCGTCCGAGCGCTTGCAGAGCGAGCGTGTAGAAGACGTTGACGGCGACGTCCTCGACGTGCTCCTCGTAGCGCTCGGCGATCTGCGCCGCGTCGTATGAGAGGCGGCGGTAGCGCTCGATCAACCAGAAGTGCCCGGGGCGGTCGTGGCGCATCCAGCCGAACAGGTCGTCGTACTTGGGCGAGTCATCGAGACCGGACTCGTCGGGCGTGATCGTCGTCAGGAGCCCGTCGCCGTCGACGTCGCGCTCGCGCGCCAGCCAGTCGTAGTGCAGTCGCAGCTGCGTCGCCGCCTCGGAGGCGAACGACGGCTCGTCGGGCGAGGACTGCGCGACGAGCTCCCAGGCGAGCGCCAGCAGCGGGGTCTGGATCGTCGCCGTCGCCGTGCAGCCGAATACGGTGTGGGTGCCGTAGAACGGCGCTCGCCGCCAGTACGCCGGGCGATCCCAGAACGCGGTGTGGGGGATGAAGCCGTCCAGACGCCCCGCGCGCACGAGCGTGCGCAGCTCCTCACGCGCGCGTTGCGGGTCGAAATGCCGCCACGCGATCGCGTGGAAGCATGAGTCCCAGTACCACTGGTGGCGGTAGCGCGGCGTGGCCGGGCACGTGAACGCGTATCTCACGCCGTCGCTGGAGCGGTGTCCGTGGCGCCAGTTCTCCGCCAGTGCCCGACCCGCCCCAGCGACCACGCGTGCGCGGGCCGTTGGGTCTCCGTGAGTCATCTAATCCAGCAGCTGATCGTAGGTGACAGGCACACGTGCCCGCGCCCGTGCCAGCACGCTCTCGAGTGTCGCGACATGGCTGCGAAGGTCGAAGTCCGCGGGATGGATGTCGAGCCGCATCACGTCGCTCACCGACGTGCTCGCCGCGAGGCGCACGAAAGGTGGTGAGAGCAGCCGCTTGAGCGGGGTCGAGGCGCCGAGGCACAGCGCCGGCGCGTCGAGGCGCGGGCGCTCGCTGATCTGCACGGAGCGCAGGTCGGCGAACCAGTCGAAGGAGCGCTGGAGCTCCTCTCGCAGGGGCCGCGTGTACGCGTAGCCGGGTGCGACGAAGCCGCGCGGATCGAGCTCGATCTCGCGCAGCAGCCGCCGTCCGGTCCGCACCCGCTTGACTGTGTCCTCGGCGCCGAGGCCGGGGAACTCGGCCGCGGCGCCGCCCTGCCAGTTCGCGAGCACGCTGCGCGGCCAGCGGGCGGCTGTGCTCGCCGTATGCGCGAGGCCGTGCTGGGCGACGGTGTCGCCGCAGGCGACGCGCGTTCGCAGCCACGCCGCGAGCGCCGGTGCGCGCGAGCCGATCGGATGCAGATCCGCGGCCGGGATCACGAGCAGCGTCACGCGCTGGACTCCCCGGTCGTGCAACCAACGCCGGATCTCCTTGCAGCGCGTGAATGAACGGGGCTCGACGTCGTGCAACGCGATCGCGAGCGTCCGGCTCATCCGCCGCCCACTCCCCGCAGGCGGGAGGTGCCGGACTGTCCGGCAGCGGCACGCTGTGCAACCAGGCGTCGGATGTCGGCGAGCTCGGCGCGTAGGGCGGCAGGCCAGCCGTGAGCGAGCGCGAGGCACATCGCATCCTGCTGGTCAGGCGTGCGAGCCCGCGCGCGTGAGATCGCGCTCAGCAGGTCCAGCGGGTCCCCGGCGGTGAACGTGTCCACGCAGCCGCCGAGCAGCTCAGCTGCGGGCGTCGTGCTCGCCGTCACCACCGCGGCGCCGCACGCCGCCGCCTCCAGCGCTGCCAGTCCGAAGGTCTCGTAGGCGCCCGGGAGCACGACGCAGCGGGCGCCCGCGTATTCGCGCGCGAGCGCATCGCGGTTGCTCATGTACGGCGTGAACGTGACGCGCGAGGCGATCCCAAGCTGCGCAGCGCGCTCGCTGAGGGCGTCGCCGGCCGGGCCGGTTCCGACGAGCACCAGCTGCCACGGCTCGCTCGAGGCGGCCGCCGCCTCGAGCAGCTCGCGCACCCCCTTCTCGCGTGAGAGCCTCCCGACGTAGAGCACGTGGTCGCCGCGCACCGCGTGCGACTGCGGCCTGAACGCGGGATCGAGCCCGAGCCGCAGAGAGAGCGTGCTCGGCCGGTGCGCGTCGGGACCCGGATCTACGACCGACATGATCGCGTCGACGTCGAGGTAGGCGCGGCGGTACCAGCGCCGCAGCGCCGCCTTGTAGAACTCCTGCGGGCCGGGTATGCCGGCCGCGTGCAACGCCGCCGACGAGTGGTGCACGGCGATCACGGTCGCCCCGAGCTCGTGCGCGCAGCGGCACGACAGGCGTGGCGTCCAGAACGGGTCGTGCAGCATCACGACGTCCGGCTCGAGCGCCCGCAGCGTCGAGATCAGGCCGCCGCCGCCGAGCGGGATCCGGTAGCCGTTGGAGGCCGCGAGGCGCAGCGAGCGCTGCTCGTGACGGTGGGCATCGTCACCGGCCGCCTGCGGGCGGCCGGGAAAGACGAGGTGGTGCTCGAAGGCCCCCGTGCGTCGTGCAAAGTCGGCCTTCGCCTCCAGGTAGGTGCGGATCCCACCACTGCGCTCGCCGTAGAAGATCGCGACGTCGGCGATCCGCAGCAGGCGTTGGGCCGGGCGAGCGGGTGCGGACGGGACCGGCGCCACCAGCTTGAGCGGGCGCTCACGCGGCATGAGCTGCCTCATGCAGTGACGGCAGCTCGAGCGCCGTCTCGCGCGACGGCATCCGCGCCGCCTCCCAGACCTCGGCAAGCCTGTCGAGCGCGCGCTCCCACGAGTGCTCGCGGACCGCCGCCAAGCCGCCGGTCGCGAGTCGTTCCCGTAGCGGTGGGCGCCGGGCCAGGCCGTAGATCGCGGCGGCGAGAGAGGGCGCGGAGGGGGAAGCCAGGCAGCCGCTGCGTCCGCTCTGGATCAGCTCGGCGCCGCCGCCGGCATCGACCGCCAGCACCGGCAGGCCGCTCGCCTGCGCCTCGAGGATCGAGCGCCCGAACGTGGCGGTCGCGTCAGGAAACACGAGCAGGTCGGCGCTTGCGTAGACGCGCGCGAGCTGCTCGCGATCGAGCTCGCCGAGGAAGCTCGCGGCTGCGCCGAGCCGCTCGCGCAGGTCGGGCTCCGCCGGACCATCTCCGGCGAGGATCAGGTGCAGGCGGGGGTCGTGCTCCCGTGCCCGCAGGAATGCGTCGGCGAGCAGCGGGACGCCGCGCTCCGCGTCGAGCTCGCCGGTGTACAGGACGTTGATCCGGATCGTCCTGGCGCCGTCGACCGACGCGAGCGCGAGGGTGCCGTCGATCGACGGCATCGCTTCCGGGTGGTAGCGCGCGGGACTGAAGCACTCGAGGTCGACGCCGGGCGTCCAGTGGTGGATCCGCTCCCCGCAGACGCCGAGCGTGCGCAGCGCCGCATCCGCGGTGCGGCTGTTAGAGAGGACCAGCTCGCAGGCTCCGTAGAAGGCGGCGATCGCGTCTCCCTGCGCCGGCTCGGGCCCAAAGGCGGCCGTCGTCGGGATCCGCAGGGCGCGAGCACGTGTCAGTGCGGTGCTCGCGGTCGGGCCGGGCGAGCACAGGTGCACGAGGTCGTAGCGGCGCTCGGACAGCGGGCTGATGAGGTGCTCGACGCCGATCTCGCCGGCGATCAGGTCGAGCTCGTGGCCGGCGATCCCGTGGCGGCGGAGCTGCTCGAACGTCTCCTCGGCATCGCTGCGCTCCTCGTGGACGGCGGCCACACGTACCAGTTCTCCGTCATGGCCGCCAAGGCTGCGCTTTCCCGGCGCAGATCTGCTCTGTTCGTTCATAACCAGACAGGTTCGCCCGCCCGGCGCACGATTTCGTGAGAAACCCGACAAGTTCTCGTTACGAAGATGTGAACGCGCGGCGGTCACCACGGCCCGGCATCCGGCCGGACGCGCATCCGGCTTTGGGGCCGGCCTCGCTTCGCTCTTGGGTTGAGAGACGCATCCAGCTTTGGGGCCGGCCTCGCTTCGCTCTTTGGTTGAGAGGAGACCGCTCAGCTCGGCCGGCTGTCACCACGGCCCGCCATCCGGGCGGGCCTCTGCTCAGCTCGGCCGGCGGTCACCACGGCCCGCCATCCGGGCGGGCCTCTTTAAACTGCGTCCGGCGTGCCGCGCAGGTAGCGGATCGCGGTGAGGACCGTGAGGATCGTGAGGATCGTCGCGCTGCTGACGCACCACTCGCAGATCGCCTTGATCGTGAAGATCTCGCGGTAGGTGAGGTACATGCTGAACAGGAAGCCCGAGAGGGCGATCCCGAACGTGATCACCCTGCCGGTGTCGCCGGGGATCGCGAGCGAGGCGAGGATCAGGATGTAGCCGATCAGGCCGAGCAGCGCGACCGGGACGCCGGCGAGCTTCGCGTAGCTGGAGGACTGCACCGTGATGCAGCTGCTGTGCTGGTGCGTGCCCCCGAGGCAGAGCGGGTTGAGCTTCGCGTAGTGGATGTAGACGAGGTAGCTCGCGACCGCCACGCCGATGCAGGAGAGCACGATGATCGCGGTCAGGAGATGGCCCTCGCGCTGGATTGCGCGCGAGAGGGCGTTGCCGCCCGTGCGCTCGCGCCCATGCGGCACGCTGACGCTGCCGGCCCGATCGCCGACGCTCACGACGAGACCGCCGCGATCGCCTGCTGGAGCGAGCTGTACGTCGGGATGCCTCCGCCCCCGACCGGCTCCTCGCCCTTCGGACCCTGGGCGATCAGCGTCGGCGTGCCCGTGATCCCGGCGGCGGTGGCCGCGTTCCCGTCCGCCTGGACCTGCTCGAGCAGCGACGGATTGCCGCGGTCGGTCTGCCATGTGCTGATGTTCAGGCCCGGCACCTGCGCCGCAAGGCCGTCCAGGTAGGTCGCGTTCACGTAGCCCGTGTCCTCCTGGCCCTGCTCCCTGTAGAAGGTCTCCGCGAAGTTCCAGAAGCGGTTCTGCATCCCCGCCGCGTAGGCCGCGACCTGCTGGGTGTTGAACACGCTCTGGCCGGGGCCGTTGCAGGTGGCGGTACAGAACGATCGGTACTGGACCTTGACCTTCCCGCTCTTCACCTCGTTGCTGACCAGCTGCGGGAAGCCGCCGCCGGCGTTTCCGAGCGTGAAGTCCCGGCAGATCGGGCACTCGAGGTCGCCGTAGTAGGTGATCGTCACCGGCGCGTTGGGGTGGCCGAGGACCGTGCCCGACTGCGGGATCCCGGCCAGCAGCGTGCTGACCTGCTTGTCGATGGCGATCTCAGCCGGCGAGTTCGTTTTGACGATGTGGCTTTGCGAGTCGCTGTTGTTGCTGCCGCTGGAGATCGCGATCGCGGCGACGACGACGACGACGACGAGCGCGAGCACCCCGCCGAGCATCGTCATCCGACGTCTGCGGGCGGCCGCGGCCGCCGCCTGCTGCTCGGCGGCGAGGCGCTGGGCGCGGAGCTGATCTTTCTGTTCCTTGCGTGAGGCCATGGCTTCGTATAGGAGTGGGTGTCGTGCCGGGGCGCGGTGAGAGCGGCTCCCCCGGCCGCGGCCAGAGCCGAGAATAGCGTCAGAGCCTAAGTGTGCATGAAGAGGCGCCAGGCTCGGCTCTGGAGCCTTGATCCTGTGATCGGCGACACTTCTGAGCGCTTGAATGCGCGCTCAGGCGTCGGGCGCGCCAAGCTGTGGGGGAGAGCCAAGCGAAGCCGATGTGGGAGAGCCAGGCTGTGGGGGAGTGCCAAGCGAAGCCGATGTGGGAGAGCCAAGCGAGGCCGAGGCGGGAGCGCCAGGCGGAGCGACCTGCCTGACCGCCTGCTCGATGTCCCCATAGCCCACGACGCCGGAGAGCGTGCGCCGGCCGCGCGGGCCGGTCACGATCAGCGTCGGCGTGCCGCCGATTCCGAGTCGCGCCGCGGCGGCGCCGTCGGAGCGCACCTGCCCCAGCAGCGCCGGATCGCGGCGGGCGGCGACCCAGGCGCTCGTGTTGAGGCCCGGGATCTGAGCCGCGATGCGGGCCAGATAGGCGGCGGTGACGTAGCCGCTGTCCTCCAGGCCCTGCTCGCGGTAGAAGAGCTCCGCGTAGTACCAGAAGCGGTCCTGTGCGCCCGCCGCGTAGGCGGCGACCTGCTGGGCGTCGAACACCTGCTCGCCGGGGCCGCTGCAGGTGGCGGTGCAGAGCGAACGGTAGACGACCTTCACCCGGCCCTCGCGGACATCCCGCGCCAGCAGCTGCGGGAAGCCGCCGCCCAGCGTGAGCTGGCTGCAGACGGGGCACTCGAGGTCGCCGAAGTAGGTCACGGTGACCGGCGCGGCAGCCGCGCCGAGCCTCGTCCCGCTCTGCGGGACGCCCGACAGGGCGCTCCGCACCTGCGCGTCGATGACGCGCTCGGTCGCGGTCGGCTGCGAGCGCTTCGACAGCGAGATCAGCACGGCGACGAACGCCGCGGCGACCAGCAGGGCTCCCGTCACCTTCCGCAGGCGGCGGCTGCGGCGCTCCCGGAGGGCGGCCGCGTGCTCATCGCCGGCGCGCTCCGCGAGCGGGCCCATCCCGTGCTGCGCCGGAGGGGTCACGGTCGCTCAGCCGGACGGCTCACGGTCCGCACGCCGCGCCACGACTGCCATCAGGCCATAAATCACTGTATTCGCCAACTTCCGGACTTTGCATGTGACGATCCTGTAATCGGGTATCGGGCCTGCCGTACTTCTCCGCCGATCTGGACTACAGTGTCGACCATGTCGCCCGAAGCCAGCGACGCCTCGGCAGGAACCACGGCGCCCACAAGCTCGCAGCGATCCAACAGCAGACTCCGGCTCGCGGTCATCGATCGCGACCCCGGTTTCATGCAGGTGTTGTCGAATCGACTCGACGCCCTGGGCTGGGACCTGCGTTCACTTTCGAGTGCCGTGACTGCCGATGCGCTCGTATCCATGCGCCTGAATGCGCTAGTCGTAGATCTGTCGGTCGTCGGACCGGGAAGCTGGGAGTACCTGGAGCGCGTGTGCTCGCGCCTGCCGGGACTCGCTGTGATCGTCTGTACCGGACCGTCCTCCGTGGCCCAGCGGGTCCGCGGCCTGCGGCTCGGCGCCGACGCGTGGATCACGAAGCCCTGTCATGCGGAGGAGTTGATCTGCGTGATCGAGGCGGCGATCCGTCGTCACCGTCGCAACGACATGCCGGTCGTCGAGGAGGCGACCCTGGTGGGCGAGATCACGATCCGGCCTGACCTCTACCAGGCCTACGCCGCTACCAGCAGCCTCGAGCTCACCGCGCGCGAGTTCGAGATCCTCAACCTGCTCTCCCAATCCGACCGGGTGCTCCGGCGCGAGGAGATCTACGAGCGCGTGTGGGGCTACGCGATGGCCCATGGGGACCGGTCGGTCGACGTGTTCGTCCGCAAGCTTCGTCAGAAGCTCCGCCAGTCCTCTCCCGGCTGGGACTACATCCACACCCATTTCGGAGTCGGCTACCGCTTCGCGCCCGAGGCGCTGGCCGAGACGCCCCTCACCGCCGAGATGATCGACGTGCTCGCCGCGCGGCGCTCCGATTACCATCCGTCCACGGTGGGAACGGACCCTAGGCGAGACGCGGCGCTGCTGCGCTGACGCGCCGCGCGTCGCCCCATCCGCGCGCCCTGCCGAGGGCGCGCGGCCGGCTCGCAACGCCGGTCCTCCGCGGAAGTTTCGCCTGTTTACAGGCTGATCACATGGTCTTCACCCACAGGTAACGCGGCCGGGGCGGTTTGAAACGAGCATCCCGAGCGCGATGCACGCCACAGCTTCAGCGCGGGCCGAGATCCTTTCGACCGGGCCTTTGGAGATCGCGCCGAACGAGCACCTCGCCCGCGTCGGTGGGCGCACGCTGACGCTCTCGACGCGCGAGCTGCGACTGCTCACGGAGATGGCGCGCCGTGCCGACCGGATCGTCTCACGCGACGAGCTGTTCCGGCTCGTGTGGGAGCGCGAGATGCGCCCCGGAGACCGCTCCGTCGACGTCTACGTGAGAAAGCTGCGTGTGAAGCTCGAGCGCGCCGTGCCCGACTGGCGCTTCATCCACACGCACTTTGGCTTCGGCTACCGCCTCGCCGCCGAGCGCCAACAGGACCCCAATCACGCTTTTACAACTGAGTAACAACTTCGTTGCCGGCGCGGGAAACACTCTCGCAGGGAATACTGAATCTGCTCAAGGAGAGGACGATGTTCAGCGCACGTCGTATCGGTCTTGCCAGCCTCATGCTGGCCGCAGTTCTAGGGGTCGCCGCCTGCGGCTCCAGTAGCTCGAGCTCCTCGTCGACTTCGAGCTCCTCCAGTAGTGGCGCTGCGTCGAGCAGCTCCGCCAGCACGAAGAGCGTCAGCGCCACCCTCAACGGCGCCGGCTCGACGCTCGCCGCGCCGATCTACCAGCAGTGGGGCTCGACGCTCAAGTCCAACGGCCTGACGATCAACTACAACGCCGTCGGCTCCGGTGCCGGCATCACGAACCTGCAGTCCGCCGTCGTGCAGTTCGCCGGCAGCGATCCCTCCCTGAAGCCGGCCGACGTGTCGGGGATGAAGGGCCCGGTCTTGCAGTTCCCGGTTGCGTTCGGCGCGATCACCGTCTCCTACAACCTGTCGGGCATCAAGAGCGGCATCAAGCTCGACGGACCCACGCTCGCCGACATCTTCCTCGGCAAGATCACGAAGTGGAACGCCTCCGCGATCACGAGCCTGAACCCCGGCATGAGCCTCCCGTCCACGGCGATCACGGTCGTGCACCGCTCCGACTCGTCGGGCACGACGGACGGCTTCACGACGTATCTGGCTGACGTCAGCCCCACCTGGAAGTCTCAGGTCGGCGCCGGCAAGGACGTGAAGTGGCCGATCGGCACGGGCGCGGCCAAGAACGCCGGCGTGGCGTCGGCCGTGAAGGCGACGGACGGGTCGATCGGCTACGTCGAGCAGGCCTACGCGCTCGCCAACGGCTTCACGTACGCGGCGGTCAAGAACTCCTCGGGCTCGTACATCCTGCCGACGATCGCGAACACCTCGGCCGCAGCCGACGGGATCACGGTTCCGGCCGACCTCGGGATCTCGACGATCAACTCGCCGAACCCGACCGCATACCCGATCGTGTCGCAAACGTTCCTCGTCGTGTACAAGGATCCCTGCAAGGATGGCGGCGCGAACTCGACGACCGCTCAGGGCCTGAAGAACTTCCTGACCTTCGCGCTCGGCGACGGGCAGAAGACGCTGGGAGCCGCCTCCAATCAGCTACCGTACGCGCCGCTCCCCGCGAGCCTGCAGTCCAAGGACCAGGCGCAGCTCGCGACGATGGTCTGCAACGGGGCCTCGATCCCGTAAGGCGTACTGGTGGAGCTGACGACCACCCCGGTCAGCGGCGAGCACTCGTCTCTCGAGCGCTCGCCGCTCAGCCGCGTTCCGGACCGGATCCTGAAGTGGGGGCTGAGCGGGATCGCAGGGGCGATCCTGCTGCTGATCCTGTACTTCTTCATCCGGCTGATCGGCGAGTCCTCGAACGCCTTCAGCACGTTCGGGATCAAGTTCATCACCGTCGACAACTGGGACATCCCCAAGAACATCTATGAGGGGCTCTGCCTCGTCGTCGGCACGCTCATCACCTCGGCGATCGCGCTCATCCTCGGGGTACCGATTGCCGTCGGCACCGCGATCTTCCTGACCGAGACCTGTCCGGCGCGGGCCCGCGCGGTCCTCAGTGGGCTGATCGACCTGCTTGCGGCCGTCCCGTCGGTCGTGTACGGCCTGTGGGGCTTCACCCTCCTCGGACCGAAGCTGGTGCCGGTCGAGCTGTGGATCTCGAACACCCTTTCGTTCATCCCGTTCATCGGGCCGCCGCCAAACGACGCCGTTCCGATCGGCAACTACTTCATCGCGGGCCTGATCCTCGCGATCATGATCCTGCCGATCGTCTCCGCGATCTCGCGCGAAGTGCTGAGCACGGTGCCGGCCGAGCACAAGGAGGCTGCGCTCGCACTCGGAGCGACGCGCTGGGAGATGATCCGCATGGCGGTCATCCCGTATTCGCGGTCGGGCATCACCGGCGGCGCGATGCTCGGGCTCGGCCGCGCCATCGGCGAGACGATCGCGGTGGTGACCGTGATCGGCAACGCGCCCACGATCGGCAAGACGATCTTCAGTCAGGGGTACACGCTTGCGGCGGTGATCGCCAATGAGTTCGGGGAGGCGACGGGCCTTCACCGCTCCGCGCTGTTCGCCGCCGGCCTCGTGCTGTTCGTCCTGACGCTGATCGTCAACATCATCGCGCGGCTGATCGTGACGCGCGCCTCCCGGGGGGAGTCGAGCTCGAAGGCTTCGTCTGAGAAGATCGCCGAGACGGCGGTGCCCGCGACATGAGCTCGGTTCCGACCCTCCCCAAGGTCAGCGCGCGTCGCAAGCGTACGGACAAGGTCATGCGGGGATCGCTCGTCGTGTGCACGGTGATCGCGCTCATCCCACTCGTGGCGATCCTCTACTACCTGCTCTACAAGGGCATTCCCGCGCTCAGCAAGAGCTTCTTCACGACCGATCCCACCGGCTCGTACTTCGGGAACCAGGGCGGGGCACGCAGCGCGATCCTCGGGACGATCGAGATTGTTGCGCTCGCGACGATCATCGCCGTGCCGCTGGGGGTCGGCGTGGCGCTCTACCTGACCGAGTACGGCAAGGACTCCCGCTTCGCGGGTACCGTGCGCTACTTCATCGACGTGATGACGGGCGTGCCCTCGATCATGTTCGGCCTGTTCATCTACATCACGCTCGTTCTCGCGCACGTCGGCGGGGACTTCACCGCCTGGAAGGGGGCGATCGCGCTCGCCCTGCTGATGCTGCCGATCGTCGCACGCTCCGCGGAGGTCGTGCTCCTGCTCGTCCCCAACAGCCTGCGCGAGGCGGCGCTCGCGCTCGGCGCGCCGCGGTGGCGGGTCGTGTCGAGGATCGTGCTGCCGACGGCCCTGCCGGGGCTCGTCACCGGGTCGCTGCTCGCGGTCGCCCGTGGCATGGGCGAGACGGCGCCGCTCCTGTTCACGATCGGCTCCGCGTTCGGGCTGACGTTCAAGTTGAGCGCCCAGATGAACACCCTTCCGACCCAGATCTTCAGCGATCTCGCCAGCCCGAACGCGACGATTGTCACGCGTGCCTGGGGCGAGGCGCTGACGCTCGTCGCGATGGTCCTGATCCTCAACCTGGTCGCACGCGCGATCGCGCGAAGGAGTAGCGTGAAGTGACCCCGGAACCACCGAGCAAGGAGCAGCAGACCCTGATGTCGACGGCCGAGGGCAATCCTGATCACACGCAGCCTGCGGAGGCGCTCGCTCCGGCGGACCGGTCCGCGGATGCCGGCCGGAGCGTCACCGACGCCGGGAGCACCGCCGGGCATAGCGTGTTCGTCAAGGACCTCAACGCGTTCTACGGCAAGTTCCACGCGCTCAAGAACATCAACGTGACGTTTCCGCCGGGCGAGGTGACCGCGCTCATCGGTCCCTCGGGCTGTGGCAAGTCGACGGTCGTGCGATGCATCAACCGCATGCACGAGGAGATCCCCGGGGCGCATGCCGAGGGGAGCGTCAAGCTCGACACGATTGACATCTACGACCCAGAGGTCGACCTGACCTCAGTCCGGCGCCTCATCGGGATGGTGTTCCAGAAGCCGAACCCGTTCCCGACGATGTCGATCTTCGACAACGTCGCCGCGGGCCTCAGGCTCACGGGGACCAAGAGCGACAACCTCAGGGAGCGAGTGCACACCTCGCTGCGCTCGGTCGGGCTCTGGGAGGAGGTCAAGGATCGGCTTGACCGGCCCGGGATCGGCCTCTCCGGCGGCCAGCAGCAGCGACTCTGCATCGCCCGCACGATCGCGATCGAGCCGGACGTCATCCTGATGGACGAGCCGTGCTCGGCGCTTGATCCGATCGCGACGCTCAAGGTCGAGGAGTTGATCGAAGAGCTGAAGGATCGCTACACGATCGTGATCGTCACGCACAACATGCAGCAGGCTGCGCGGGTCGCGAAGTCGACGGTGTTCATGCTCGACGGCGAGCTGATCGAACACGACCAGACGAACAAGATCTTCACGAATCCGTCGGACGAGCGCACCGAGCGCTACGTCACGGGCAAGTTCGGCTAGCCGCCATGCAAGAGGTTCGTCATCACTTCCGCGAAGAGCTGAAGGAGCTGGAGGAGCAGACCCTCGGCGGCCTCGACCTCGTCGTCTCGCAGCTCGACCGCGCGTTGGAGGCGGTCAGCTTCCAGGACGTCGAGCTCGCGGGAATGGTGGTCGCCGACGACGACCGCATCGACGGACGCTACCTGGAGGTGCATCAGGGCGTGCTGTCGCTGCTCGCGCGCCAGACGCCGGTCGCCGGCGACCTGCGGATCGTCGCGGCGCTGCTGCACATCATCCGCTGCATCGAGCGGATGGGCGACCAGTGCGTGAACATCGCCAAGCTCGTGCCTCTCTCGGGCTACGAGGCACCCAAGGACAAGGACATCCTCGACGCGATCGAGCGCATGGGCCTGCTCGCGCGCCAGCAGGTGGTGCAGGCGAAGGAGGCGTTCAGGACGCGCCACGTCTCGCTCGCTCAGGATCTCGTGCGCCAGGACCAGGAGATCAACCGCCTCAACCGTGAGATCTTCCGGCGCGCGGTGGCGGTCGGCGACGAGCCCGAGATCCGCGAGTGGGCGATGTTCATGATCCTCGTGGCGCGCTGCCTGGAGCGGATCGGCGACAACACGATCGACATCGCCGAGCAGGTCGTGTTCGTCGTGACTGGGCTGTTCCGCGAGGTCGCCGACCAGGCGAGCTTCCCGCCGGCCGACGAGGCCGCCTCGACGCCGAGCTGACGGGGCGGCCATCGCGACCAGCGCCGTGGCCCGTGAGAACCGGCATGCTCCCCGCGGCCTCGTGCTGCAGCAGCAACGCGACGCGCCGCCTGCGCTCCTGGATGATTGGGGGCGCGAGCGCGGGCTCGCTCTGGACGTGGTCCGGGCCGACCTCGGGCCGGCGCTGCCGGCGCCGCAGCGCTTTCAGTTCGCGGTTGCGCTCGGCAGCGACGAGCGCGCCGACGACCTCAGCGTGTCGTGGATCCCGCGCGAGCTGGAGTGGCTGCGCGGCGCCGATCAGGCCGGTCTGCCGGTGCTCGGCATCTGCTTCGGGGCGCAGGCGCTCGCCGTCGCGCTCGGCGGCGGCGTGCGGAGCGCGTCTGTTCCGGAGATCGGCTGGGTGACGGTGCAGAGCGACGCCCCGGCGCTCGTTGCCCCGGGTCCGTGGTTCACATGGCACGGGGACCTGATCGATCTGCCCGAGCGCGCGGTCGAGATCGCCCGCAACGCCGCCGGCGTGCAGGCCTTCACCGCCGGCGCGCACCTCGGCGTGCAGTTCCATCCCGAGGTGACCGCCGCGGTCGCCCAGGCGTGGGCGAGCACCGACGGCGGTGCTCGCCAGCTTGCGCTCGCGGCCAAGGACCCTTCACGGTTGACCGTCGACGGCGCGCCCACTCCCGACGCAGCGCGCATCGCCGCGTTCGGGCTCCTCGACGCGTTCCTCGCACGGGTGCGGTGAGGTTCCGCGGCCGCGCGGAGCCTCGATCAAACGTCCATCCTCTGGACACGCGGTGGACGCAAGCGCTCGAACATACGTCGGTTTGCGCGTCGAAATCTCACCCTGGACGTCGACCATTCGGCCACCCGCCGACCCATTGGAACGCCTTGTGAACCGTCGTAGCCGTTGAGTGTCGTGGGCAGTCGCCTCCTCCCGCTTGGCGGCTGCCCCACAAGAATCAACGAGTGCAACCAAGGATGGTGTGGCATGCGTGACGGTCACCGACGGATACCTGCATCGACCGGGCGTGGTCGAGCGCGGGTGGGAGGGCCTGCCCCCACCAGATTGGCTTCACGCGTTTGTGGAGTGGCAGTGACGATGTGTGCGCTGGCGGTCGGTGCCTTTCCGGGCATCGCCTCCGCGACGGTCACGATGCCGGGCACGTCGCTCGGTGACACAGCGAACCTGCTCGGCTCGGTCACCGGCCAGCCGTACGCAATGGGGCTGACCATCACCCCGTCGGCCAAGCCCAGCGCCGCCGCCATGGCCCGCGTTACGGCGAGTGCCCAGACGCTGCCCGCCAGCGTCGATCTGACGCCTGACGCGATGCCGGTCGGCGATCAGGGCCAGGTCGGCTCGTGCGCCGCCTGGTCCACCGACTACGGCGCACTCGGTTATTGGGAGAACGAGCAGGGCATCGCCGGTGGCGGGCTCGAGCCGATGTACACCTACTCCCAGGTCGACGGCGGCGTTGACGAGGGCTCCAGCATCGAGGGCAACCTCGACATCGACAAGCAGCAGGGGATTGACACCCAGTCGGACTACTGGCAGGGCAACTTCGACTACAGCGACCAGCCGACGGCGGCGGAGAAGCTGAACGCCGTGAACTGGAAGCTGACCAACTACAACGATCTCACCCTCAACGACTCGACCACTGGTGACACCAACCAGTTGTCGATCGAGACCGCGCTCGCCGCGGGCGATCCGGTCGTGATCGGCATCCCCGTGTACTGGAGCTTCGAGGAGATCACGAGCGCCGACAACGGCTTCTACGCAGGTGTGCAGACGAATGACACCTTCATGGGCAATCACGCGATCGTCGCGCTCGGCTACGACTCCACCGGTCTGCGGATCGAGAACTCGTGGGGCACGTACTGGGGAGCGAACGGCTATGCGACGCTCTCGTGGTCGTTCATCAACCAGTACGTGTTCGATGCCGTCTCGGTCGGTCCGCTGGTGAGCGGGCAGCCGGTGACCAGCGTCGCCCCGGCCGTCACCGGCAACGCCGCGCAGGGGCAGGTGCTGACGGTCAGCAAGGGCACCTGGAGCCCGGCGGCCACCGCCTCCGCCTATCAGTGGGAGCGCGCCGCGACGGGCTCGAGCGACTGGACGACGATCACAGGGGCGACCGGCTCGACCTACACGCTCGGCAGCAGCGACGTCGGCGACAACGTCCGCGCGGTGCTCACGGCGTCCAACGGAACGGGCTCCGGTTCGGCCCCCTCGGCCTCCGTCGGACCGATCGCCAGCGGCGTTCCTGTCAACAGCGCGGCTCCCGGTATCACCGGTACCCTGCGCGTCGGCCAGACACTGACCGCGGCTGCGGGAACCTGGAGCCCGGCCGGTACCTACAGCTACCAGTGGCAGCGCTCGAGCAACAGCGGTGGCACCTGGACCGCGATCTCGAACGCGACCGGCTCCACCTACGGCGAGCAGACGGCGGATGCCAATGACACCCTGAGGGTCGCCGTCAAAGCCACTGACAACGTCGGCTCCGCCACCGCCTATTCGCCGGCGACCGGCACCGTCTCCGGCGCGCCCTACAACACCGTCGCCCCGGGTGTCACCGGGACGCTCCGGGCGGGCTCGACGCTGACCGCCACGGCCGGCACTTGGAGCCCGGCGGCGACGTCCTACAGCTACCAGTGGCAGCGCTCCACCGACGGAGGCAACACCTGGGCTTCGATCTCCGGCATGACCTCAACGACGTACGTGCTCGAGTCCTCGGACGTTGCGGCGAAGGTCCGCATCCAGGTGAGCGCGACCAACGCGAACGGCCAGGCCTACGCATGGACGGTGGCCGGCGCGATCGCCGCCGGCACCCCGGTCAACACGGTCTCGCCGACCGTCTCCGGATCACTGCGACAGGGGATGAAGCTGACCGCGAGCGCCGGCACCTGGAACCCGGTGGGCACGGCGTACAGCTACATCTGGGAGCGCTCCTCCGGAACGGGCTCCGGCCTCACCTGGACGCCGATCGCCGGCGCGACGAGCTCCGGCTACACGGCGGCGGCAGCTGACGTCGGAGTGAGCCTCCGGGTGGCCGTGACCGCCACCAACAACTTCGGCTCGACGACCGCCAACTCCTCGGCGACCAGCACGATCGACTCCGGCGCGCCCCTCGACACGGTCGTGCCCACGGTGTCCGGGAGCGACCGTCAGGGCATGACGCTGAGCGGGAGCGTCGGGAGCTGGAGCCCGGCGGGCACGACGTACGCCTACCAGTGGGAGCGCTCGTCGGGAACGGGCGCGAGCACTAGCTGGACGCCTGTATCCTCGACCCCGACGTACCTGCTGAGCTCGTCGGACGTCGGCAAGAGCGTGAAGCTCGTCATCACGGCGACCAACGCTTACGGGAGCGTGTCGGCGATCTCCACGGCGGTCGGGCCGATCACCTCCGCCATCCCTGCCAACGCCGTACTGCCCTTGATTTCTGGGACCCTGCGCCAGGGGCAGACGTTGAAGGCCACGACCGGGACCTGGAGCCCGGCGGGGACCAGCTACTCCTACGCCTGGGAGCGGGCCTCGGGAAGCGGGTACAGCATCACCTGGACGCCGATCGCCGGCGCCACGAGCGCCACCTACACGGTCCAGAGCGCCGACGTGCAGAAGCAGTTGCGGGTCGTCGTGCTCGCGGTCAACTCCTACGGCCAGACGGCCGCGAACAGCGCGCAGACCGCGGCGATCCCCTCGACCGCGAAGGCATCGAGCGTCAAGTCCACAACTCACAAGCTCAGCGTCACCGTAAGCCCTCGGTGACGTTGAAGGGGCACCTGAGTCCGGCCCCTCGGTTGCATCCACCCGGGAGCACGCCCGCTCTCGGGTGGATGCCGTCTTAACCCAATCGTCGCCTCAGGGTGACCGTGACCACCACCGCGGTGCTCGCGAGCGCAGCCGCGACGAGCACGCCGAGGATCGCGAAGGTCGCTCCGCCGCCGCCTCCCGATCCCGAGCTGGGCGTGAGGACCGCGAGCGGATGGCCGTTCGCCGCCGCGATCCGGCGCACCGCCGTCAGCGCCGCGCCCGCCAGATCGTCGCTCGTGTCACCCGCCGGCCTGGGAAGCGCGAGCACGGCTGCGCGCGCCGCCGCTGACAGACCCTGCGTCCCGTAGCCGTCGTGCATCACGACGAGCAGCGGCTGCTCGGTGGTGAAGCTGATCTCCCGGTCCAGGAAGTCGGCGTACTCCTGCGGCTTGCCGAACAGCACGGAGAGCAGTCCCAGGTCAGTCGGCGAGGCGATCAGCGCAACCCGCACCGGTGTCCGCTCGCGCGCTGCGGCCGCAGTCGCGCCGTTGAGCAGGCGCTGCAGCGCCGGCGAGGTGGGCGGCACGTACGGGTAGAAGACGTTGGCGATGAGCAACGTGTCGCTGGCGGGATCGCCGTCCGCGATCGCCCGTCCCGGCGCCAGCACCGCGAGCCCCACCGAGCCGCCGGCGGTGCTCAGCACCAGCACGGCGAGCACGGCTGCGAGCGTCCTCCCGGGGCGGCGGGCCATCGTGATCAGGGTAGACGTCTGCACCGGTCCGGCGGCCCGCGGGCCGCCGGTCCGGGGGCTGCCGGTCAAGCTCGGCGCGGCGCGGCCGATCACCAGAGGGACCTCGGTATGACGTATGTCGACGCACTTGGACGGATCAGCCAGATCGAGCAGCAGCTCGCGCAGCTGAGCGGCGCCACGGCCTCGCAGATCGCGAGCGGCTCCGCCGCTGCGGCCACCACCACGGCCGGCGCGCCCTCGACCAGCAGCTTCGCCGACGCGCTTGCGCAGGCGCAGGGCACCGGCTACGACAGCGGTGATGTCGCATCGCTCGACGGCAGCGACGCCAACGCCCTCGGGTCCACCGCCTCGAGCCCGCTGACGCTGAGTCAGCTGTCGGGCGTCCTCGGTCTGACCGGCGGCGTGGGCCTCCCGGTCGCCAGCTCCGAGGCTACGCTCCCCGCCGCCGCCGGCACGATGCTCACGAGCGATCAGCGGCAGTTCGCCTCTCGCCTCGCGTCGGACACCGGTCTCGACCCCGGCGTGATCTGCGCGTGGCTGCTCTCGGAGGAGAACGGCTCGGCCGCGCAGTCGCGCCAGTCGGCTGACAACAACGATTGGCTCAACATCGGCTACACCGGCGACGGCACGTATGGGTCCTCCGATTCGATCTGGTCTGATCCGACGAGCGCCGCGGACGCGACCGCCGGCTGGCTGAAGGGGCGCAACACGATCCCCGGCTACGGAACCGCGAGCTCCGGAATCCAGGCGATCACGTCGTCCGCCGGGCAGTCGCCCGCCGCCCAGATGTCGGCGATCCAGACCTCCGGGTGGGCCGGCAGCGGCTATCCGGACCTCCCGGGTGTCTACGCCGAGGTCACCGGCGGCGGTCAAACTGCCGCGTAGCGCTCAAGCGCGCTGACGCGGTGCCGATGATCTGAGCATGTCCCTCGCAGGCTCGGACGTGCGCGCGCTCGCCGACGCGCATCGCCTCGCGCTCGAGTCCCTCGAGCAGGGAGACACCGCGCGCGCGTTCACGACGCTGCTCGCGGCGGTCGCTGACGCCGTCGACCCCGAGGTGCTCAACGACCTCGCGGTGCTGGCGCTGCGCGCCGGCGATGGCGAGCAGGCGCGCGACCTCCTGCGTGGCCTGCTGCGCCTGCATCCGGCGTTCGAGGACGCGGTCCAGAACCTCGCGGCGCTCGGGGAAGGACCTACGGCTCGGGGCGGCTCGGGCTCGCCGGCTTCGCCGGTCGGCGTGGCGTCGCCGGCCGCGGCCCTCAGTGCGCCGGCCGATGACAGGCGTGAGCGCTTCCTGCAGGTGATCGCGGACGGTGTGGGCACCCATCTCGCCGACAATGTCGACCATCTGTTCGAGCCGTGGGGACGGGAGCTTCCCGACCCGGCGCGCTCCGGTGGGCGGATCGCGCAGCAGCTCGAGGTGCTCGACTGCGCCGATACGTTCTGGCGTTCGCTCGGTGACGAGTCGAGCCGGTCGCTGTTCCTGCGCTTCCTCGCATACCGCGCGCTCGGGCCCGCGCACATACGGCTCCAGCTCGACCCGCTCGAGTACCGCCGCGCGGTGATCGGGATGAGCGCGCGCGCGCTCACCGAGCCGTGCGCCGTCAGCTTTCCCGGAATGCCGCTCGAGTGGCAGATGCACCGCTTCGAGCTGGCGGCGCTCGGGCTTCCGATCACGGTGCTCGGTCCGCCTTTGCCGCTGGCCTCGACGATGGTCTTCTCCCAGTACGCCTACCGGGACGCTGCCGCCGGGGCGCGCCCGCTCGCGGGGGATGTGGCGCTCGACGTCGGGGGATGCTGGGGCGACACCGCGCTGTGGCTCGCGCACGTGGTCGGGCCGGCGGGTCGCGTGCACACATTCGAGCCGACCCCCGGAAACCGCGGCCTGCTGATGCGCAACCTTAAGCTGAACCCTGAGCTGGCGGCTCGGATCGACGTGTGGGAGGAGCCGCTCGCGTCAGCCCCCGGCGAACTCGTGTGGCTGCCCGACGTCGTCGGTGCGGGCGCCACGATGCACGACGGCTCGGGCCACGACGCATCGCGGCCCTCGGTGCAGCTGCGCACGCAGAGCGTCGACGCGCTCGTGGCCGCCGGACGGTTCCCGCGCGTCGACTTCCTCAAGATCGACGTCGAGGGCGCCGACCTCGGCGTCCTGGAGGGCGCGCGCGAGACGATCCGCACGCACCGGCCGCGGCTCGCGCTGGCGATCTACCACAAGCCCGACGACCTCGTGACGATCCCCGAGATGGTTGCCGGCACCGGCGTCCCGTATCGCTGGTACCTGCAGTGCTCGACGATGACGGACATCGACACGGTCGCGTTCGGAGTGCCGGCGATCGGCGGCGAATGATGGCGGGCGTGCCGGCTCAAGCTGGTCGTTGTGAGTCCGATCACAAGGGCTGATGAACCTCGCTCTCATCCCAGCACGCGGTGGCAGCAAGGGCGTGGCGCGAAAGAACGTTCGGATGCTCGGTGGCATGCCGCTCATCGCGCACTCGATCCACTCGGGTCTCGAGGTCTTCGATCGCGTGTTTGTGAGCACCGATGATGACGAGATCGAAGCGGTCGCACGATCCTACGGGGCGACGGTGATCCGCCGCCCGCGCGAGCTGGCCAGGGACGACACGCCGATGGCGCCGGTGGTGGAGCACGCGATCGAGCATTGCACGGAGCGTCACGGCGCTCCTGAGCGACTGTTTCTCCTGCAACCCACATCGCCGCTGCGCAGCGCTCAGGACATCCGCACCGCGCAGGCCCTGATGCAGGGCGACTGCGACTCCGTGATGGGCGTCTACGAGGCGTCGCATCCGCCGGAGTGGGAACTGCGGGGCACACCCGCCGGGTACCTGACGCCGGCGGTGCCGGTCGACGAGCGCGCAGCCTGCCGGCAGGAGCTGGCTCCGACCTACTGCGGCGGCCCGCTGTTCGCGATCGAGACGGGCGCCTTCTGCAGGTATCACCGATTCCTGACCGATGCGACCGCCTTCTTCGTGCTGCCGGCCTGGCGTGCGGTCGACATCGACACCGAGCTCGACTTCCAGTTCGCCGAATTCCTCATCGAGCGGGCCTCGAGGGAGGAACACACGTGAGGTCGCGGATGGATCCGGCCCGCTTCGAGCGGATCCTCGTCGAGCCGGTGGCAACGATCCGGGAGGTGATCCAATGCATCGACGCCGGAGCGATCGAGATCGCGCTGATCGTCGATTCTGACCGGCGGCTCCTCGGAACGGTCACCGACGGGGACGTGCGCCGCGCGCTGCTGGCGGGAGCCACGCTCGAGGACCCGGTGCAGCCGATCGTGCACCGAGATCCGGTGATCGCGCCGAGCGACACCGATCCCGCGACCCTGCTGGGCCTGATGACGATGTTCTCGGTCGATCAGGTGCCGCTGATCGCCGACGAACGCGTCGTCGACATCGTCTGCATGCAGCATCTGGTGAGCGAGGACAACGCCCATCTCGAGGATCACCCGATCGTGCTGATGGCCGGCGGGAAGGGGACCCGTCTCTACCCGCTGACAGCATCGACGCCGAAGCCGATGCTGCCGATCGGCGGCCGGCCGCTGCTCGAGCAGATGGTGGATCGCATCCGGCACGCGGGCTTCTCACGGATCCTGATGGCCGTCAACTATCAAGCCGACGTGATCGAGGAGCACTTCGGTGACGGGTCGCAGTTCGGCGTCGAGATCGGCTATCTTCGAGAGGATGAGCCGCTTGGTTCCGCCGGTGCCCTGGGGCTCGCGGGCGCGCAGCTGGACCGGCCGTTCCTGGTCATGAATGCCGACATCCTGACGAACGTGAACCTGCCGGCCCTGATGCGCTTTCACCTTGAGGAGCACAACGCGGTGACGGTCGGTGTCCGGCGTTACGCGCTGAAGCTCCCGTACGGCGTGCTGGGCCTCGACGACACGCGGATCGTGTCGCTGACCGAGAAGCCGACGCACTCGTTCTTCGTCAACGCCGGCATCTACGCGGTCAACCCGAGCGTCGTCGAGCTCGTGTCGCGTCGGCGCACGCGGCGCTTCGACATGACCGACCTGATCAGCGCAGCGCTCAGCGTCGAACTGCGCGTCGGCGGCTTCCCGATCCGCGAGTACTGGCTCGACATCGGCCAGCTCGAGGACTACAAGCGAGCTGAGACCGCGTACGCGACGGTGTTCTCCTCTGCCTGATGAGCGCGCTGGCGCACCGACGCGTGCTTGTGACCGGAGCGGGTGGATTCATCGGCAGCCACCTTGTCCAGGCGCTCGTCGCCGAGGGCGCGCGGGTGCGCGCATTCGTGCACTACAACTCGCGCGGCGACTGGGGAAACCTCAGCGCGCTGCCCGTCGACGCGCTCGCCGAGGTGGATGTGGTCGCCGGGGAGATCCAGGATCCGTTCAGCGTCTCGCGTGCGGTCGCCGGCTGCGAGGCCGTGTTCCACCTCGCCGCTCTGATCGGCATTCCATATTCGTACCTCGCTCCCAAGAGCTACGTGGACACGAACATCCTCGGGACGCTGAACGTTCTGCAGGCCGCGCTCGAGCACGGGGTGCAGCGCGTCTTGCAGACCTCCACGAGCGAGACGTACGGGACGGCGCTGTACTCGCCGATCCCGGAGGAGCATCCGCTGCAGGGGCAGTCGCCGTACAGCGCGAGCAAGATCGGGGCTGACAAGCTCGCCGAGAGCTATTGGCGCTCGATGGACCTCGCTGTCACCACCGTGAGGCCGTTCAACACCTTTGGCCCCCGCCAATCGCTGCGCGCGGTCATCCCGACGATCATCGGCCAGGCAATCGCCGGGCACGAGGTCATGCTCGGCTCGCTCGAGCCCGTACGGGACTTCACCTACGTCACCGACACCGCCGCCGCGTTCATCGCCGCCGCCTCGAGCGCCGACACGGTCGGCCTGACGTTGAACGTGGGTAACGGCAAGGGCATCACGATCGGCGCGCTCGCGCGCATGATCCTCGAGCTGCTCGGAAGCGAGGCGCAGGTGCTGGCCGACGCGCAGCGCGTGCGGCCACAGAACAGCGAAGTGTTCCATCTGCTCTGTGACTCGCGGCGCCTCCGTGAGCTGACAGGCTGGGCACCGGCGGTGTCACTCGAGGAGGGCCTGCGGCGCACGATCGCATGGTGGGAGGCGTCACAGCCGCTCAACCGCGTCCGCACGTACACGGTCTGAGCCCGCCGTTGTGAGCTGTCAATCCGAGTGAGCACCGCCGGGCTGAACTGTCAATCCGTGTGAGCCCGCCGGAGCTCGAGTGGCAATCGTCTCCCCGGATCTGCGCGTGAGGGGCTTCGCCGGGATCCCGACGACGACGGCGCCGGCGGGAACGTCGTTCGTCACGACCGCCCCGGCGCCGACGGTTGCGTCCTCGCCGATCCGCAGCCCCTGCAACACGGTTGCCCCCGTCCCGATGAGGGTGCCATTGCCGATCGTGACGCCGCCTGACAGGTTCACGCCCGGGTTGACGACGCAATAGTCGCCGATCTCGACATCGTGTCCGTACGTGCACGACAGGTTGAGGTAGTTGAAGGAACCGATCCGGATGTCGGTCGTGAACACGATGCCCGCGCAGATGACGTTGCCCTCGCCGAGGTCGATGCGGGCGCGGTCCCACCGGGTCAGGGGATCGATCAGGTTCGGGAGCTCGAGCGTGCCCGCCGTCGTGAGGCGGAGCGCGAGGTCACGACGCGCGGCCGGGGTGCCGATTGCGATCGCGGCCGCGCCGGTGAGGCTCGGGATGTCATCGTCGCATGCGACGACCGTGTACGCGCCGATTTGCCGTCCCCGCTCCTCCGGCATTCCGACGAAGCCGCGGAGTGCGAACTGCGGTGTGACGCCGTTGATCTCGTTCACGAGCCACGCGACCTCGCGCGCGAGGCCGCTGGCGCCGAAGATGAACATGTCCTGCATGGCGTGGTTCGGCACTTGATCAGAGGTCGTGGAAGTGCTTGATGATCAAGCGGCGGTCGAGCGGGACGTCAGTCAGGATCGTCGCGATTCTAGGGGCGGCGTCGCCGGCGCCGAACGGGCTCACGGCCCGAGCGGCGATCGGCGCGAACTCCGCCGAGATGGCCCGGAGAATCGCGGCGGCTATCGCCTCGCGCGCGTCAGGTGCATCGATGATGTTCTCAGCGCGTACGCGGCCCTCCTGCCGGCGACCGATGTTGACGACCGCAGCGTGAACCGGCGTCGCTTCGACGATCCCGCTGGAGGAGTTGCCGACGACGGCCGCGGCGAGGCTCATCGCGGATACATACGCATCGGTGCCGAGATGCGGCAGGTACAGCGCGTCGGCGTGAGTGTCGAGATAGCTCTGAATGTGGGCGAGGATCGTATTGGATCCGGGGTCGGCGTTCGGCGCGGTGAACAGGACCGCCACGCCCACCGCGTCCAAGGCGTGCATCAGTTCGATGACGTGGTGCTCGGTCTGCGCGAGCTCCAGCGTGACCGGGTGGTATGTGCAGAGCAGGAATCGCTCCGGCAGCTCCACGTGGAGCCGGCGGGAGAGCTCTGCCCGGGTGAGCAGCGGCATCGAGACGATGTTGTCGAGGCTGAGCGCGCCGACCACCGTCACGCGCCATGGCTCCTCACCGAGCTGGCGCACGCGGCGAGCGTACTCCTCGCAGGAGACGAAATGGAGGTGGGACAGCTTTGTGAGCGAATGCCGGAACGCCTCGTCGATCGCGCCGACCGTCGTCTCGCCTCCGTTGACGTGAGCCACGGGGATTGCGAACGGGAGTGCGGCGAGCGCCGCCGCATAGATCTCGAAGCGGTCGCCGAGGACGAGCAGGAGGTCAGGTCCGAGGCGGGCGTAGTACTCGGCGAAGCCCACCATCGTGGCGGCGATCGAGTCGATCACCTGGGGTGGGGTGTGCGCCGGCAGCTTGGAGCTGACGCGGTGAGCCGGTGCGAAACCGTCCTGTTCGATGAGGTCGAGCGTGTACCCGCTCTCCGGATCGAGGTGCGCCCCCGTGACCACGAGCCGCAGCTCGATCTCGGGCGCGTCGGTGAGGCATCGCAAGAGGGGGCGCAGGAGGCCGTAGTCCGCGCGCGATCCCGTGGCGACGGTGATCGATCTCATGCAAGCATCGCGGGCAGCAGCAGCTCGTCCGCTGACGCGTCGACGAGCAGCCGACGACCGACGACGCTCCGCAGCGCGCCGGGGGGTAGCCCCGTGCCCGGACGCTTGACGGCGATGTCGCTCGCGTCGAGCTGCCTCCCTGCCCTGAGGTCCCGGGCGGCCACGAGGCTTCTGCGGGCGACCGCAGCGACGTCGCCCTCGCTTGCAACCGGCCGCTTGATGCCATCACCGAGCCCTGCCTGCACCGCGCGCAGCTCACGGCACAGGGTCGCGAAGTCCAGCGGCTCCAGCGATGCCTGATGGTCGGGACCCGGCATCGCGCGATCGAGCGTGAGGTGCTTCTCCACCACGCAGGCGCCGAGC
Organism: Solirubrobacteraceae bacterium; assembly: GCA_052148275.1. Taxonomy (GTDB): domain Bacteria; phylum Actinomycetota; class Thermoleophilia; order Solirubrobacterales; family Solirubrobacteraceae; genus Palsa-465. The sequence goes on along the minus strand of JBKQIR010000027.1, from coordinate 25,179 downwards.
GCCACAGCCGCGATCGCAGCCGAGGTCCCCGGGGTGTGGTCTGAGTATCCGATCGGGACGCCAAACGCACGCTCCATCGTTGCGATCGCGCGTAGATTGCAGTCCTCGACGGCGGCGGGATAGCTGCTCACGCAGTGGAGGAGCACCGCCGGCGGCGCCCCGTGGGCGTCGATCGCCGCGACCGCGGCGCGCACCTCCTCGAGCGTGGCCATCCCGGTTGAGACGATCATCGGTCGTCCGAGCGTGGCCAGATGCTCCAGGAACCGCAGGTTCGTGAGCTCGCCCGAGCCGACCTTGATCGCCGCGACGTCGAGCGCCACCAGGAAGTCGGCGCTCTGCTCATCGAACGGCGTCGAAAGGAAGAGGATGCCGAGCGCCCTGCAATGTTCGGCGATGACCCTGAACGCGTGGTCGGGAAGCTCCAGCGCTTTGACCATCTGGAGCTGTGTCTCGGCGTCCAGCGACTGCCCGTGGATCTGGTACGGCGCCTTCGGCGCCGTGCGGGAGATCACCGATTCAGCGCGGAAGGTCTGGAACTTGACCGCGTCGGCGCCGGCGCCTGCGGCCGCCTCGACGAGTTTCAGCGCGAGCGCAAGCTCGCCGTTGTGATTGACGCCGGCCTCCGCGATCACGAGCACCGGATGCCCGGGTCCGACCGCTCGCCCGCCCAGATCGACGGCTCGGGGTTGGGCGGTCGTGACTGTCATATGGCTCTCGCGAGATCGTACGTGTTGATTGCGTCATTGAGCGTGCGTTGGAGCGCGCTCGTTCTGAGCGGGAGGATCGTGCTGCCGGCGGCGCGCGCGATGCGCAGATGCCCTGCACAACCGTCGTGCAGTGGGACGTACGCATCCACCGCGGCATGCAGCCGCTCGTCGCGATCGGCGGTGAGGGGCTCGATCAGCACGTTGACGTCCGCGCAGGCGTCGAGGTCGGCGCCGGCCGTCTGGGCCGCGCTCATCACTGATTGCGTGATCTGCTCAAGGGAGCCGGCCACCGAAGGATCGGCAAGCAGATAGAGGCACGCTCTCGTCGCCGAGGTCGTCGCGTCCGACCACTCGCGCAGGAGCTCGCCGAGCGAATCCTCTCCTCGCCAGGAGGGCGTGGCGAGCACCCGGAGGCCGACGTCCTCGGCGAGTGGAAAGCGGTCGGTTGCCACGAAGCGCCGCGGCCGCCGAGCGGCGAGGTCGGCGATCCGCTCCGCATAGCGAGCCGCGACCGCGTCCCAGGAGTACCGCTGCGCGGCGGCGCGGCTTGCTTGCCCGCGCTCGTGGCGCTCATCGGCGCCCGCGCGGTGCGCGGCCGCCAGCAGCTCCACGAGGTGCCGTGGGTCGGGCTCGAGCACCCACGGCCGGCCGGCCGTGGGAAGCGTGTCGACCTGCTCGCCGGGCATGTGGGCGCGGCGGGAGCGAATCCGCCAGCAGGCTCCGTCCGGACAGAACTCATCAGTCGGGCCACCGGCGGTGACGATCACGGGCAGGCCACACGCCATCGCCTCGAGCACCGGCATCGCGAAGCCCTCGCCCCGATACGGGTGCACGAGAATGTCGCAGGAGCGGTAGAGCGCCGCGAGCTCGTCCGGCGTGAGGTCGCTCTCCCACAGCTCGATCCGCGGCAGCATCCCGGACTGCGCCCACTGCCGAATCACCGTTCTGTCGGCGCCACGGTACAGGCTGTCGGCGCCGAAGTCCTTGATCACGAGTGTTACGTCGTCGCGGCCATCGAAGGCGAGCTTCCAGGCGTCGAGCAGCAAGTCCGGACCCTTGCGCCAGATCAGCCCGCCGACGAACAGGAAGCGCGTTGCCTTAGACGTGGTGCCGGCACCCGGGAGCCGGGGCCCGTTCGGGGCAAAAAGCTCCAGGTCGACGCCGTTGGGGATCGCATGGACGCGATCCGGCGGCACGCCTCCTTCAAGGTACATCCCGCGCACGTACTCGCTGGGGACCCAGAGCTCGTCGACGTTGCGCTCGATCTGCGCCAGCCAATCCGTGGGCACTGCTCCGAACTCCCACGGCACGATCGCAGCGAGCGCGCCGGCGCGCGGCGCGCTGAGGTCGGGCGGCCACTGATGTCGGACCTCGACGTCGGCCAGATGAGGCAGGGGCCCGTCAAGAGCAGCTCCCGAACGCGCCACGCGCTGCAGCGGTCCGCGCAGGCGGCAGCCGACTCGGTCGTTGATGATCGAGAGGCTGGTCGGCAGGTCGTGGTCGCCCTTCCAGCGCACCGCAACGCCGGCGGCGTCCGGCGGCTCGCGGACGGCGCCGGGACGTTCTCCGGCGTAGTAGGCCTCCAATTCGTCGATGTGCTCGGCGAATGCCCGCGGCCGGCGGATGCCTTGCTGCAGCCGCTCCAGCAGCCCGTCCTGCAGCGCGAGGCGGTCCAGCGTTCGGGCGAGGTCGGCCGCGTCGAGCGCGTTGAACGTGAGCCCGTCGATCCCGTCCCGCACGGCCTCGGCCAGCCCCGCAAGCCGGGGGACGACGAGCGGCACGCGTGCGGCCAGGCACTCGGCGGCGACCAGCGGCGCACTGTCCCAGCACATCGACGGCAGCGCGACGACATCGACGGTGCGCAGCAACGCCGCCATCTCGCTTCGCTCGAAAGCGCCCGAGAGCTCGACGACGCCGCGGTTGTCCATTGCCTGCAGCTGCTTGGCGAACACTGAGGGGACATCGCCGATGATCCTCACCCGCAGTTGCGCCTCGGTCCGTTGAGCGGCTGCTACGAGCAGCTGCGGTCCCTTGAGCGGAAGCGCCGAGCCGAGGAATCCGACGCTCAGCACCGGGCCGCTCTGGCCGTAGCCGCGATCGCGCCCGACCGCATCCCAGAGCTCGCCTTCGAACGGCATCGCCTGGCGGACCACGTCGACGAGCTCGGGGTCGTACCCGCCCGCGAGCAGCGCCCGCCGGACGGCGGTCGAGACGGCGAGGATCGCGCTGCACCCGGCGTTGGCGCTCGCACGGATCTCAGCGAACCTGCGCTCGTGGCCACGCGCATCGGCGCTGCCGACGCAGCCGGCGCACGCGCGTCCGTCGCCGGGGCCGGGGCAGAATGCGCCGCGCCCGTCGAGCAGATACGCGCGCGGGCACAGCAGCCAGTGGTTGTGCGTCGTGAAGTACGAGGGGATGCCGCGAGCCGCGACCTGCGCGATCAGCGCCGCACCGAGGTTCGCAAGGTTGTGGAAGTGAACGACGTCCGGCCGGAGACGGTCGAGCGCCGCGGCGAACGCGGCGGTGATCGGCGGGTCGTCGAGCTCGCGCAGGGGATGGCCGATGTCGAACAGGCCGTGCGGGCGGTTGTGCACGCCAATCAGGCGAACGCCGTCGTCGACCCACTCGCGCAGCTCGTAGGGAATCCCGGTTCCGTTCGGACGCACGGCGGGGTGGAAGACGGTTACATCCCATCCACGCCGGGCGAGCTCCTTGGCTACGGTGCGAGGCACGGCGGTGCCCCCGCCGCTGTCATTCCAGCCGTAGGCAGTCATCATCAGCCGGCGCGTGCGTGCGGTCGAGGAACCCATCGCCTATTGCTTGATAGTCGACCGCAACACGCGAAAGTTGATCGCAGCCGCGCTCCCGGTCGCGCTGCGTCGCTCACTCAAGGCGCACGGGATGTTGCCGATCACGTGGGCGTGACCCCTCGGCGAGTCCTCTGCTACGCGCCGTACAACCGCTGGGCACTCCACGGCATGTGGGAGATGACGATCCTCAACGCCGCCAAGCTGCGGGGCGCCGAGGTCCGTTACGTACTCTGCGACGGCCTCTACAGCGACTGCGATCAGTTCTGGCTCTCGCACTCGCCGCGGCCACAGAATGCGTGCGCGCTCTGCCAGGCCCAGGTCACACAGCTCGTCGCCGGCATGCACATGGACTTCCAGTGGCTCGGTCGCTACCTGACGACCGATGAGAGCCGCGAGGCGGAGCGCTGGGCGCGCTCACTCACGGCAAACGAGCTGTGGGACGCGACGTATGGGGATTGGCAGGTCGCCGGCTGGGTGCGCTCATCGGTGCAGACGCACTTCCGCATGACCCGGCTGGACATCGGCGATCCGGACGTCGAGCGGGCCCTGCGAAGCTATGTGTACAGCGGGCTGATCGCGTGCTTCGCGCTCGACAGGCTGATCGAGGAGAGCGCACCGGACGTGATGATGGTGTTCAACGCACGCCAGTCCTCGACGCGCATCGCATTCGAGCTCGCACGGGCCCGCAACATCCGCGTCATCACGCACGAGCGCGGGCCGCGCCACGAGACCCTCGGCCTGCAGGAGAACCGCAAGTCGGTGTCGATCGCGTACCTCCCCGAGTATTGGATGCAGTGGGGAGACGTGCCTCTCACACGCGACGAGCTCGTGGCCGTGCGGACGCACATGGCCGATCGCGAGCACGGGCGCAAGCTCGCCTGGAAGCCGTTCACGGCCGCGCCCGAGCCCGTGCGCGAGGTACGCGCACGGGTGGGGCTCAGTGCCGATCGCCCCACCTGGGTGCTGTTCACCTCATCCGACGACGAGATCGCGGCCGACGAGGAGCGCAGCAGCCCGTTCGCGTCCCAGGACGACTGGATCGAGGCGACGGTGGAGCACGCGCGGCGCAACCCCGACATCGACCTTGTGATCAGGGTCCATCCGAACATCGGCAGCCGCCGGTCCTCGGGTGTCAACCACCAGCAGCTCGAGAGCATGCGACGGATCAAGCAGGGCCTGCCGGCGAATGCGCTGATGATCGATGCCGACGACGAGATCAGCTCCTACTCGCTCATGGACATGTGCTCGGTCGGGCTCGTCTGGGCGAGCACCGTCGCGCTCGAGCTCGCCTGCAAGGGCAAGGTCGCCGTCGTCACGGCTAGCAACCACGTGTGGGGCATGCCGTTCGTTCGCACGGTCGAGGATCCCAGCCGCTACGAGGAGCTGCTGGATCCGCTGTACGAGCTGCCCCCGGAGGCGACCTCGCCGGAGATCATGCGGCTTGCGCTGCGATTCGCCTACGGCTTCTACTTCCGGTGGCCGGTCTCGTTCCCGCTCGTGGAGATGCCCACGCCACACGAGGGTCGGCTTGCGTATACGACGCTCGACGCGCTGGCGCCGGGTCGCGACGCCGGGCTGGACCGTTGCGTGCGGATCCTGCTCGACGGCGAACCGATCTGCGGGCCTCCGACCGAGGCGCAGCGAGGACGCAGCACGGCCACCGAGGACGAGGCGTTGGCCGTGGTGAGCGGGGTGAACGTGCTCGCGTTCGCCGGCGAGCTCATCAACGATGGCACCCTGCTCGAGGAGTGGGCGCGGGTGTTCGGCGATCGTGACGACGTCACGCTGCTGATCGAGACCGGCGTCTCGGAGACAGCGCGACTGGTCGATGCGGTGACGCGTGCCGGGCTCGACCGCGACGACGCCCCGACGCTCGTAGCGGGCCAGTTCGAGGCGAGCGCGATCGCGTCGGTGTCGGCCGTGTTCTCCCGCATGTCCGTTCGCGACGGGATCGCCGGCGTCCCGCGCTACGAGCCGGCGACTCTGAAGCAACTCGCGCAGGCTCTATGAGCGCCCCGGCAGTCTCGGTCGTCATCACGTGCTTCAACTACGCCCGCTGGCTGCCTGAGTCCGTCGGCAGCGTGCTCGCGCAGACGCGCGGCGATTTCGAGCTGGTGATCGTCGACGACGGATCCACCGATGACTCGCTCGCCGTCGCCCGCGAGCTCGCGGCGCAGGACAACCGCGTGGTGGTCCTCACGCAGCCGAACTCGGGCCAGCCGGCGATTCCCCGCAACCGTGCGATCGAGCGCGCCCGCGGCCGCTACATCGTCTCGCTCGACGCCGATGACCGGCTCGGGGAGACCGTCCTCGAGCGCTCCGCCGCGGAGCTCGACGCCGATCCCGGCGCCGGCCTCGCCTACGCCCAGCTCGAGGAGTTCGGAAGCTCATCTGCGCTGCATCCGCTCCACGGCTGGAGCCTGGAGCGCCTCAAGCGCTTCAACTTCATCCCGTCCGCGACGATGTTCCGGCGCTCCGCATGGGCTGCGGCCGGCGGCTACAACACCAACGTCCGCGGCTACGAGGACTGGGACCTGTGGCTCGGCATCGCCGAGGCCGGCTTGCATGGCCGTCCGGTCCCGGGAGCGCGCTTTCACTACCGCACCCACGCGGGCGGCGTCTACCTGCAGACGAAGGGCGTCGACCTCGAGCGCAAGGCGCAGGTCATCGTCAACCGGCCGGGGATGTTCGGCGATGCCCTGCTGGGTTGGGCGCGGGACGTGCTCGCCGGCGACGCGGACGCGCTCGCGCTGCCCCAGCACGTCGGGATCATGCCCGAGCTTCGGGAGCCGGTGCGCGCGCCGCGGATCGCCCGGGACGCGTCCGAGCGTGCCGACTGGTACGTCGACGCCGATGGGTTGACGGGGCCCTGGCCGCAGCGGTCGCTGGCGCAGTCGCTGGCGCTCGTCGACTCGCTCGGCTACACGGTCGTGCGTGCCGGCGGTGCCGTGGTCGCGCGCAAGCGCGCGAGCGATCCGACGTGCTTCCCGGTCCCGTTCTTCCTCGAGGCGAGCACTGCGCAGGAACGCGCCGGCGCGCTCGCCGGCGCGCTCGAGGATCTCGTCGTCTTTCACGCGCTGCGCCGGGGGGCTCCGCTCGATGCCGGATGCCTCGCCCGCTGCCTCGCGATCGCTCCCGCGCAGGCCGCTCCGCTCGTCTCGGAGGCGCAGGCGCTGATGCGTGACCGCGCACCGGTGCCGGTCGCCCGGGCCGCCCAGCTGGGGCGCCTGGCCGGCCTGCTGCGCAGCGAGCTCGCGCTCGCGGGCGACGAAGGTGGCGCCGGGCGGGCCGCAGAGCTCGAGCGCGCCGCCGCGAGGGCCGGTCTGGAGGGAGCGAAGCGCAATGCTGTCCTGGCGTTCGCGGACGAGCTGGTCGCCACGCCGGCGCTGCTCGAGGCCTACGGGGGCGCCGTGTCAGCCGGCGACGACGTCACGCTCGTGATCGTCACCGGTGATCCGCAGCCGCTGATCGAAGCTGTCGCCGCCGCCGGTCTCGACGGCGACGGAACCGCTGACCTGATCGCCGTCAGCGATCCACCCCCGGGTGTCGTCGCGGTCCTCTCGCACCGCGAGCACCGCGGTCTGCCACGCTTCGACGAGACCTCGATCGACTCGCTGCGCTCGTTGCTCGTCGCCTAGCAGCGCCGTGCAGCGGAGCGGCGGTGCAGCGGAGCGGCGCAGCGGCGCAGCGGCGGAGCGGCGGAGCGGCGCGCGCGCAGCGGCGTAGCGGCGCAGCGGCGCGCGCGGGTTCGCTTCGGGGTGCCGCCCGAACGGGCGCGAGGGCGGGATGCAGGCATCCCGCCCTCGCTCGTCCGGTTCCCTCGATGAATCGGATGTGGTGTATATAGCCCCGCGGTGTTGGGGGATGCGGGGCGATGTGTTCCCAGCGGCCACGTGCACGCCTACCGGACCGCCGAGCTTGGATCGCCGGTCGGACGGAGCAGTTGCGCCGTCCTACCCAGCGAAAGTTGCGTACTAGCCGAGCAGCTTCAGGACCATCTGCGGATCCTGGTTCGCCTGGGCGAGCATCGAGACGCCCGCTTGCTCGAGGATCTGGTCCTTGGTGAACTCGGTCTCCTCCGACGCCATGTCGACATCCTGGATCGTGCTCTGTGCCGAGGACAGGTTCTCCGAGTAGGTGGAGAGGTTGTCCATCACGTAGCTGAGCCGGTTCTGGACGGCGCCGAAGTTGGCGGCGGCAGTCGACACGTTGTCGATGAACGTGCTGATCGTCGACAGCGTGGCGGTCTGACCGAGCGTGACGCTGCCTGAGACGAGCGCGCTCATCTCCTGCAGCGTGACGGCGATCTGATCGTCGTAGTTGGCGCCGACCTGGAAGCTGATCGAGGTGGTGGCGCTGAACAGCCCGATGCTGTTGAACTGGGCGGTGGTACCGAGCTGGGAGATCTCGGACATCAGCTGGCTGACCTCCGAGGTGATCGCGTTCTGGTCGATCGCGTCGTTGGTGCCGTTGGCGTACTGGACCGCCAACTCACGGACGCGCTGGAGCATCTGCTCGACGTCGTTCAGGGTGCCCTGAGCCGTCTGCACCATGGAGACGCCGTCCTGTGCGTTCTGGTTGGCCTGGTTGAGGCCGTTGACCTGGCTGGTCAGATCCTCTGTGATTGCATACCCAGCGGCGTCATCCGCAGCCGTGTTGATGCGAAGACCCGAGGACAGGTCCTGCATCGCGGAAGACATCGCATTGTCAGTATTGACAAGATTGTTGTGCGCGATGAGCGCCTGGGTATTCGTGTTGATGATCAGGGACATGCCTATCTCCTTGATGGCCGTCGTTTCGTTGTCCCGGCCGACTCCGTGTCGGCCTCTACCCTGCTTATCGTCATCGACGATCCGCACTTGAGGCGTTCTTCTGAAAAACGATGGGGACTCGACGAGCGTTAGGGACGCCGACGTACCGGAGTCGGCCGGCGCTTCACTCGGTGCTGACGTCGTTCAGGTCCTGATGCCGTTCGGGTCCTGATGCCGTTCGGGTCCTGATGCCGTTCGGGCCCTGATGCCGTTCAGGCCCTGATGCCGTCCAGGCCCTGATGCCGTTCAGGCCGTGATGTCGATGTGGGGGTGCCCGCCACTCGCGCTCGGCGGCTCCCCGCTCGGGCGGGCGCTCGCCGGGCGGGCCCGGTGGGCGCGACGACCGCGCGCACGCTCACCGTCGCCGGAGTCGCCGTCCGGCTCGCGATCAAGCTCGTCGCGCTCCAGCTCCTCCTCATCCCGTTCTGCGCTGCGCTCCTGCTGCCGGCGTCCGCGCTGATCGGGGGATACGCGCTGGGTGCCAAGCGCGGGCGACACCGGGCGGATTCCCGAACCGACTGGGGGGATCGGATGGATCGCGTCCATGAGGAGGTGATGAAGAGCCTAATGGGTCGCGGGCGGATGTTCCAGCGGGGATCACGTCAACCTCACCCGCCGTCTGGGCGCGGCCGACGCCCGATTTCACCCTATTGGCGTGGGGTGATCGTGGGCTCGGACGCTGCGGCTTCCTCGCGCCGCTTGCGAGCTTCCTCGGCCGCCTTGCGCAGCTGGGCGATCATCACCTGACGCCAGATCGTCACACTGCATGCCCACGCCAGGAGATAGCCGGCGATCCCCGCGATCAGGGCACGCTCTCCCGCAGTCGCCAGCGGCACCGACGCCTGCAGTGACAGAGCGCCGGCGATGACGAAGAAGGCGAGCCCGGTCCAGCCCTTGGCGCGGCGGATGCTCGCGGCCGCGCGCGGGTTGGCCGCCACGCTGAAGCCGCGTTCTTCCTTGCCCTTGGGCTTTCCCTTGGCCTTGCCCTTCCCCTTGGGGTCAGATCGTGCGCTTTTCCCCTTGTCTTTGCTCATCGAGGTTCCCGTCCGCTAGCGGTTCCCCTGGCCGCCGTCGACGTGGACACGACCTGCGCCGGCGATCACTAGATGGAGTCGCCGCGCGTTATCGCGAGCGCGCGGCGCTGGCGGTCGAAGATGAACCGGATCAGACGGTCGCGATCGACATCGGAGATCTCCGTGAAGACGACCCCGATCCGGTCGTCCTCCGCGGTGCGGACGACCTTGGCCATCCCGTCGACCGGCGTCTGCTTCGGGCCGAGGTCGAGTCTGAACTGGACCACGGAATCCACCGGGAACGGCGGCTCCTTGCCGGTGATGAGCATCCCGCCGCCGCTGAGGTTGATGGCATGGGTGTCGAACACCAGTCCGGCGAGGTCGTCGATCTTGGCACGCTGCGCCGCCTTCACGCGCACGAACTCGCGGCGCTGGATGAGCTCCGGATCGCCGAACGGATGGAAGCGGACGAGCTCCTGTGCCACGCGTTCGAGGTTGCCATGCAGCCGCACGAGCCCGCGCGAGGTGACCGTCTCCAGCACGACGTCCTCGCGTTGTCGATCGGCTTGCGCATCGGAGCTGGCGATCAGCACGAGCAGCATCTCGTCTCCCCGCAACGAGATGTTCACCGAGAGCGTCTGTCCCTCAGGCGTCTTCAACTGGGCGGGCACGTCCGAGCTTCTTCTGCGATCGGCGATCCAGCTCAGCCGGTGCGAGCTCATGGCAGCAGTCTGGCGGCGATCGTGTGCGGATCGAGCTGGCTGAGCGCCGTGAGGGGGTCCACGCCGGCGTGAATGTAGGCCACCGGAATGCGGTTGGCCGCCGCGATCTCCAACGAGACGCCGATCTGGTCGGTCTCGTCGGCGTGCGTGATCACGATCGCGGCGGGTCGCAGCGCACCGAATGAGGCGAGCGCGCTGCGCGCGGCCTGCGAGCCGAGCGTGGCCGGCAGCGCGACGTACACGGCGTCGAGCGCGAGCTGCTCGAGGTCGCCGGCGAGAGCCTGCATCGCGCCGCTGTCACCGGGGCTGACCGCCGGGGTGTCAACGATCACGAGGCCGCCCGGGCGGCGCTCGGAGATCATGCGCGCCGCTTGTGATGCGTCGACCGCCGTGACGCCGACGCCCGAGCTCCGCAGAAGCTCGCCGAGCGCCCGGCTGCCGTCCGCGCTGCCGAGCGACAGGGCGGACACCGCCAGCGTGCTCGCGCCCGCGTACGCAGTCGCAATCGCGGCCGCACAGCTGGTCTTGCCGGCGCCGCCCGCGCCGACGAACGCGATCGCGGCGCCGGTGGCCGGCAGCGGTGGCGGCTGGGTGATCCGGCGCACGAGCTGCGCTCGCGCGCCCTCGCGCAGATCGTGATTCGGAGCGAGCGGGCTGCCGTGAGCCGCAGCCGAGGCGATCAGGATGGACGCCATGCTCTGGCTCACGCCGCACTCCGTCAGCTCGTCCCTCATCGTCGCCGCCGCCAGAGTGTCGAGCGGTCGCGCGACCGCGCCGCTTGCGGCGGCGGAGGGGTGCGTGCTCAGGCGCCGTGCGATCGCGTCGCGTAGGCGCAGCCCGCGGCGAGGGCGGGGTGCGCGGGAGGGACGCGCCGAAGCAGGCGGGGACGCCGGTGCGTTCGGCACCGGCAGTGGCTCCGTGCCGGCTTCCGGTGCACTCGCAAGCGGCGCAGGCGTTGGGGGCGCTGGACTGGCGGGGGCTGCGGCGGCCGGGCTCCGCTGCGTGTCCGGCTGGCTGAGCGCGGCACTCGCTGGGCGTCCCGCATCGCGGGTGCGCGCGGCGAACCGGCTCCGGTACGGCGCTTCGGCGCCCGCGGTCGAGACCGGTGGGCTCGCTGCGGGGATGGGTGCCGGCGCTGCCGGTGGGCTCGCTGCGGGGATGGGTGCCGGCGCTGCCGGCGGGCTCGCTGCGGGGATGGGTGCCGGCGCTGCCGGCGGGCTCGCTGCGGGGACGGGTGGATGTGCAGGGAGCGGGCTCACGGGAGAGGCCGTAGCGCGTGGGAACGGCGGTTCGGCGGGAGCGCGTGCGGGAGCAGGCACGGGTGCCGCAACCGCGTCCGGTTGCTGCGCGCCGGCCGGGCGCGCTCGTCCGCGCGTCCTCGGTGCGGCCTTCGCGGCGCTCGTCGCGGCGGCACCCTTCGCTTTCCGGGCGCTCCGCGAGGTCGCCTTCGCCGGCTTCTGGGCGGACCGCGCCTTCCGGACAGGCTTCGCAGGAGTGGCTTGCGCCCCCACGGCAGCCGGCCCGTCCGGTGGCTGCGCGAGCGCGTCGGGAGCTGCCGCGGGCGCCGCTTGTCCCTCGAAGTGGGCGGCCTCGTCGAAAACCGGGCCGATATGGCGACTTTCTCGACCAGAGGCGTCCAGTGAAGCGTCGGCGGGGGCGATCTCCGTTGCGGACGCTGCAGTGGGCTGTGCCGGCGGAGGAGGCTTCCTCGCCGCAGGAGCCTCGGGCGGCTCGGCGGCGTGAGGAGGCTCGACTGGCGAGGGCTCGCTGCTCGGGGGCGCCGGGCGCGGGAGCGCCGGCCGCTCCGATGCAGCAAGCATCGCGCCGGGAAATGGGGCCGGATCGCCGGCCGCGGCGGGCGGGGCCTGTACGCGACGGAAGCTCGCGGGCCGCACATCGGCGCTCGCGGCCGCTTCCTGGAAAGCGTGGGGGAACTGCGGATCGGCCTCCTCATCGGCCTCCCGGTCCTCGCCGTCCCTGGGTTCGAGGTTCCTGTCCTCGACGTCCCCGTCCTCGGACCAGGCCGAGGCGGCGCGGCGTAGCGCCGTCATGAACTCGTCGGTGGCATCGGCGCTGCCCGGTGGCTGCGAAGCGGCGAGCTCGTCCTCGCCGTCCTCGTCGTAGACGTCGATCGCCGGCCCGCGGCGCGCCTGCACCTCGATCAGGCGCTGGGCAAAGAACCCGCCGAAGCCGCCCACGAGACCCTCACGCTCACTGAGGATGACGGCGTCCGGTCCCAGCTCCTCGCGGATCCGGGGAAGGATGTCCTCGAGCCTGCGACCGCGGTAGGTTCTGACGCCGTCCACATGACTCTCGCGGCCGTTCGTCTCGGTCGTCAGGGTCGTGCCGTCATCGCTCATGCGCTCACAACTCCGATCGTCTCCACGCTTATACCGGATGCGATCTCGTTATAAGAGCATACGGCGAGGTGCGGGAGAGTCTGTTCGACAAGTCGGCGCAAATGCCTGCGAACCCGTGCCGAGCAGAGCAGGACGGGCCGCATGCCGCCGCGACTGGCAGCGTTGTCGGATTGCGCGCGCAGCGCGGTGAGCACCGCCTGAGCCCGCGCGGGCTCCATCGCCAGGTACTCGCCCTCGGTCGTCTGGGTGATCGAGGTGACGACCTCGTGCTCGATCGTGGGATCGAGCGTGATCGCGTGTAGCGTCCTGTTCGCGTCCAGATAGGGCGCGGTGATCGACCGACCGAGCGCCTGCCTGGCGTACTCGGCGAGCAGGCTCGGATCGCGCGTCAGGCGGGCCTTGTCACCAGAGGCCTCGACGATCGCGCCGAGGTCGCGGATCGACACGCCCTCGGACAGGAGCGCCTGGAGCACGCGCTGGATCTCGCCGAGCGACAGCATGTCTGGAACGACCTCGTTGACGACGGCCTCGTTGGACTGCTTTAGCTGGTCGAGCAGGGCCCTGACGTCCTGGCGCGTGAGCAGCGACGCCGCGTGCGTCTTGATCGTCTCGGTGAGGTGGGTGACGATCACCGACTCGCCGTCCACGACCGTGTAGCCGAGCGCCTCTGCCTCCGCGTGCTGGCTCTGGTGCACCCAGATGGCCGGCAGCCCGAAGGCGGGCTCGGTCGTCGGGATCCCGCGCAGCTTTCCGATCGCGTCGCCGGGATCCATGGCGAGCAGGTGCCCGGCCATGATCCGGCCGCGGGCGACCTCGGATCCGCGCACCTTGAACATGTACTCGTGCGAATCGAGATCGAGCTCGTCGTGGATCCGCACGCGCGGGATCACCATGCCGAGCTCACCCGCGATCTGCCGGCGGATCATCGAGACGCGAGAAGCGAGCGTGCCGCCGGAACGGCGGTCCACGAGTGGCACGAGCCCGAAGCCGATGCCGAGCTCGAGCGCATCGATCGGCAGCTCCTTGAGCACGACCTCGCGACTGGAGGCGTCGCCCTCGGTCGGTGCCGGGGCGGGGGGGAGCTCGGCGACGGGGGAGAGAAACACGTCAGGCAGGCCGTCACGGACCGCGCGACCGACCATGAACAACAGCCCGCCGACGATCAGGAACGGCAGCTTCGGCAGTCCCGGCACGAACGCGAACATCGCGATCAGCGCGCCGGCGACGAGCGGCGCCTTGCGCTGCTGGAGGATCTGCTTGGCGATCTCGCTGCCGAGGTCGCGCTCGGAAGCCGATCGCGTGACGATGATGCCGGTGGCGACCGAGATCAGCAGCGCCGGGATCTGCGCGGCGAGTCCGTCGCCCACGGTCAGCATCGAGTAGTCGTGGATCGCGTCGGAGAACGACAGATGGCGCTGGAGCATGCCGACGACGATGCCGCCGATCAGGTTGATCATCGTGATCAGCACGGCCGCCATCGCGTCGCCCTTGACGAACTTGGAGGCGCCGTCCATGGCGCCGTAGAAATCCGCCTCTCGGGCGATGTCGGCGCGCCGTGTGCGCGCCTCCTCGTCGGTGATCAGGCCCGCGTTCAGATCGGCATCGATCGCCATCTGCTTGCCGGGCATCGCGTCGAGCGTGAACCGTGCGCCAACCTCCGCGACGCGGCCGGCACCGTTGGTCACGACCACGAACTGGATGACGACCAGGATCAGGAAGATAACCAGTCCGATGACGACGTTGCCTCCCACCACGAACTGGCCGAACGCCTTGACCACGGTGCCCGCGTCGCCGGTCGAGAGAATCCGCCGCGTGACCGACACGTTGATCGCCAGCCGGAACATCGTGGTCAGCAGCAGCAGGCTCGGGAACACCGAGAACTCCAGCGGCTCCGACTGGTACATCGTCGCCACTACGATCGCGAGGCCGGCCGAGATGTTCATGGTGATGAACAGGTCGAGCACCTCCGGCGGCAGCGGTACGACCAGCATCGTCACGACCATGACAACGGCGAGGGCCGCCATCAGGTCGGTGTGCTCCAGGACCTTGCGGAAGATGTTCTCGCTCATACGCCTCGCCTCTTCTTCGCCGCCAGCCGGTATACGAACGCGAGCACCTGCGCCACCGCCGCGTACAGCTCGGCCGGGATCATCTGCCCGATCTCAACCGTGCGGTGCAGCTCACGTGCGAGCGGTGGATCGGGCACGATCATGACGCCGTGCTCCTCGGCGATCCGGCGGATCTGGAGCGCCACCAGGTCCTGTCCCTTGGCGACGACGACCGGCGCCGGCAGCTGCCCGTCATAGCTGAGCGCAACTGCATAGTGCGTCGGGTTGGTGACCACCACGTCCGCCTTCGGGATCGCAGCCATCATCCGTGCGCGGGACTGCTGGATCTGCCGGCGACGCAGGGCGCCCTTGACCTCCGGCGGCAGCTCGCGGTTGCGGCTCTCCTGCTTGACCTCCTGCTTGGACATCTTCAGCGACTTCTCGTAGCGCCGCCGCTGCCAGACGAAGTCGACGACTCCGATCAGGAGGTAGGCGATCGCGGCGCGCTCCGCCACGCCCGCGACGCTGGTGCTCATCAGATGGCCGAGCGCAGCCGGTGAGGTACCCACGCTCGCTCCGAGGTGCGTGAGGTCGGGCAGCAGCGCGAGCGCGACCACGGCGCCGACCACGGCGACCTTCGCGAGCGACTTGGCGAGCGTGAACAGGCTCTGCGTCCCGAACACGTTCTTGAACCCGCTGACGGGATTGAGCCGGGAGAAGCTCGGCTTGATTGCCTGCGGCGTGGGCTTCAACCCGCTCTGGGCGATGTTGAACAGCAGAGCGGCGGCCAGGCAGATAGCTGCGATCGGGCCGACGCTGCTGAGCAGGGCGTCGAGCACCTCGTGGAACAGGCCGTTGAGCCCCGCCCCGCTGATCACGTCACCGGGGCGGGCGATGTGCGTGAACATCAGCTCCATCTGGGCGCCCGCGACGTCGACGACGTTCGACGACATCATGATCACGGCGATGAACCCGGCGAGCAGCACGCCGGCTCCGTTCAGGTCCGGGCTCTTCGCGACCCGTCCCCGCTTGCGTGCCTCGGAGCGGTGCTTCGGTGTTGGTTTCTCGGTTTTGTCGTCGCCTGCCATCGGTTCCCTCGCTACGCGACGTGGAGGGAATGCAGGGCGGTGCCCACGGAGGTTTCGAGCTGGCTGGTCACCCAGCCGCCGAGGAACGGCAGCGACGCCATCACGGCGATCATTCCGACGGCGATCTTGGCCGGGAAGCCGACGGAGAAGACGTTGAGCTGCGGAACGACCTTGGCGACCATGCCGAAGCCGATGTCGGTGATCACGAGCGCCAGCAGGAGCGGTGCGGCGACCTCGATCGCCCCCACGAAGACCGATCCGAACATCTGGACGGCGCCCCCGACGAGCGAGTTGATCTGCGGACCGCGATCGATCGGGATCACCTTGAAGGTCGCCTGCACGCCCCGCATCATCCACGCGTCGCCGCCGATCGCCAGGAACACGGCGAGCCCGACGAAGCTGTAGATGTTCGTCAGGGCGCCGCCCTGGTTGCCGTTGACCGGATCGATCGTCGAGCCGAACGAGAAGCCGGTGATCGCGTCCGACAGGACCCCGGCGCTCTGCACGGCGAAGAACACGGCTCCGACGGCGTAGGCGAACGCCAGCCCGACCAGGAAGCCCGCGAGCATCAGGCCGAGCACCGCGAGTGGCTGGGTCGGCAGCGTGAGGCCGTGCGCTGCGAACGGGGTCAGCCCGATCGTCAGCCCGAGCAGGACGACGCCCTTCACGCGCGGGACCATCAGCGGCGAGGAGAACAGCGGCGCGACCAGGAACAGCGGAGTGATCCTCGCCGCCACCAGAAAGAAGGCGACGACGTGGTCGGCGCTGATCGCCTTGATCAGCGTGCTCACATCCGACGCGCTCATCAGCCGATCAGCTGCGGGATCGATGTGTACAGGTTCGTCGCGTAGCTGACCAGCTGGCCGAGCATCCACGGACCCAGCACGACGATCAGCAGCGCCAGGCCGACGATCTTCGGGATGAACGTGAGCGTCTGCTCCTGGATTTGCGTGACCGTCTGGAACAGGCTCACCACCAGCCCGACGACGAGCCCCACAAGCAGCATCGGTCCGGCGACCTCCATGGCGAGGGTCATCGCCTGGGTCGCGAGGCTGACGACGGTGTCCTGACTCATTCTTCCTCCTCAGTGGAAGCTCAGCACGAGTGAGCGCACGATTAGGTCCCAGCCGTCGACCAGGACGAACAACAAGATCTTGAATGGCAACGAGATGAACGTCGGCGGCAGCATGATCATCCCCATGCTCATCAGCGTCGAGGAGACGATCAGGTCGATGATCAGGAACGGCAGGAAGATGAGGAAGCCGATCTGGAAGGCGATGTTGAGCTCGGAGACGATGAACGCGGGGATCAGCACCTCGGTGGGCACTTCGGCGCGCGTGTGGGGCTCCTTGGCGTGGGAGAGGGTGATGAACAGCTGAATGTCCTCGGGGCGGGTGTTGCGGAACATGAACTGCCGCAACGGCACCTCGGCGCGTTCGATCGCGGTGGTGGTGCTGATCCTGTGCGCCTCGAGCGGCACCACGGCCACGGTCTTGATGGCGGCGATGGTGGGGGCCATCACGAAGATGGTGAGGAACAGGGCGATGCCCACGAGCACCTGGTTGGGGGGCGCGGTGGTGGTGCCGATGGCGCTGCGGATGAAGCCGAGCACGATCAGGATGCGGCTGAAGCCGGTGACCGTGAAGAGGATGGCCGGCACGAGCGTGAGCCCCCCGACCAGGAGCAGGATCTGGACGGCGTTGTTCGAGGTGAGGTTCACCGGCGGACCGTCATTTCGCGCAGGCGCTCGAGCAGGTTGCCCGACGGCGGGCTCGCCCGCATCGGGTCGGGCCGCCGGCCGACGGCGGGACTGTGGAGGGGCTGGTCGGAGAAGCTCCCGTAGGGGCCGTCCTCGTCGTACAGGCCGGCTTCGCGCGGGAGCGCGCGTTGCTCGGGCAAGCCGGCCTGGTTCGGGAGCTCCCGCTGCTCGGGCAAGCCGGCCTGGCCCGGAAGCCCCCGCTGCTCGGGGAAGCCGGCGCGAGTGGCGTAGGAGCCCTGGCTGACGGCCCGCCCGGCGCCGGAGACGAGCTGACTGGCGACGCTCACCAGCCGGGAGCGTTCGGGCTGGGGATGCTCGATGAACAGCCCCGCCTCGCGGGCCTCCTCCTCGGTGTAGCGATGGATGGGGGCGAGCCCGTGCTCGGTGGCGCCGAGCAGCACGTAGTCGTTGCCGGCGCGCACGAGGTGCACGGTGCGCCCGGAGCCGAGCGTGAGCGCGGCGACGCTGGCCAGCCCGCTGCTGGAGACGTGCGGGTCCTTGCCCGCCTTGACCTGCTTGAGGATCCAGGCGAGCCCCCAGATGACGGCGATGATGATCGCCAGCCCGACGATCGTGCGCACGATGGACGCCCCGCCGGTGGGGCTGGCGGAGTGGGCTGTGCTGCCCGTCGAGGTGGTCAGGTGCAGGGGCGTGCTTTCGCCGCCCGTCTTGGAGGGCGGGCTGAACGCTGACGCGGTGCTCGCAAATGCGAGCAGGCAGGCGCCAAGCACTGCGGTCGCCGTCGCGACCGCACGGGAAAGCGGGATCGACTTGCTCATCGAGGGACGACTCCGAGGAAGAGTCGTCCGGGTTATCGGCGGCCCGCCCCATCTCTTGAGGCGTTTGACCCACCGACCCCCGCAGGCGCCCGCCGGCGCGCCCGCGCGGCTACTGCACGAGCTCGGCCACCTGCACGCCCCAGGTGCCTTCGCCGGTGACGACGAGGCTGCCGTTGGCGAAGCACAGGCCGTTGGCGAACAGCTCGATGGGCTCGTCGGCGCGCTGATCGAGCTCGACGACGGCGCCCTGGGCGAGCTCGAGGGCGCCCGCGAGCGGCAGGTGGGTGCGTCCCAGCTCGGCCCACACGCGCACGAAGATGCTGCGCAGCATTTCCCGGCTCTCGGGGCTCTCGCGCGCCTTCAGCAGATGTGCCCGCGCGCGTTCGAGCTCGGCGCGGCCGAGCGTGGCGTAGGTGTCGGCGTGGATCGGGGGCTCGTCGGTGGCGGACAGCTTGACCGCCCTTCTCGCGCCGCTGCGTCCGGGGTTCCCGCGACCGAGGGAGACGCCCTCGGTGAACAGCAGCACGCCGTCCGCGGCGCGGTCTTCGAGCGCGAGCAGCGACCCGGGGCCGAGCTCGAGCATGCGCTCGATGGGCATCTGCAGCGAGCCGACCTCGGCGCGCACGAGCACGTGGGCGCCGGAGATGCCGCGGCGCAGGGCGTCGGCGCCCTGCGGGTCAGGGGCGCTCGGCTCGACGCCACCGCCACGGATGCGCTCGGTGATGGGCTCGATGGCCGCCCACGGGATCAGCAGCGAGATGGTCGACGAGAGCACGTCGATCTTGACCTCGAAGGCCACCGACAGGGTGGGTTCGCCGATCGCCGAGGGCACGCCCGCGTCGCCCTCCATGTCGACCTCGCCGCGCACCAGCTCGGGGCCGCCGAGCTCATCCCAGGCGAACGACAGCTGGCGCACGACCGTGTCGAGCACCCCGCGGGTGAGCACCCAGTCGATCTCCGTCAGATGGCGCTCGGACGGCGCCTGGGCGGCCTCGCCGCCGAGCAGGCATTCGAGCGCCTGGAGCACGAGCGGCAGCTCGACGCTCATCTGCTTGTGGCGCTCGATCGCCTGCGCCTCGACGGCCACGGCGATCGAGTCCGCGGGGAGCTGCGCCTTGGCGGCCGCCCACGTGTGCTGGCTGACGTCGGTGAGGGTGAGCTCCACTTCGGCGTTGAGCTCGCCGGCGAGGGCGTTGCCGAGCGACTCGCAGAACCCCTCGAGCGCGCGGGTGATGCGCCGCCTGAGCTCGGTGGTGAACTTGGTCGGCTGGGAGAAGTCGAGCGCGCGGATGTTCGCGGCGGCGCTCTCAGCGGCGGCCGCCTGCCCCCGCTCCTGCTCCGGGGAGGATGTCTCGACCTCGGCGGTCTCGCTCTGGCCCGGGCTCACGGTCGCTCAGTTCTCCCCTGCGGCGGCGATCTCCTCCTCCGCACCCCCGTTCCGGGACGCATCGTCCCCGACGGGGGGAGGCGACGCCTGTGGATCGTCTTCGGGGGCCTCGTCGTCGGCGGTGGCCGCGAGCGGCTGCGCGAGCTCCCCCTCGGGTGAGGATGCCGAGTCGGCCTGCCCGTCGAGGATCTCCGTGATGCGCAGACCGTACTGCTCCTCGACGACGACCACCTCGCCGCGGGCGATGGCGCTTCCGTTGACGAGCAGGTCGGCGGTCTCGCCGGCGAGGCGCTCGAGTGCGACCACCGATCCGACGCGCAGATCGAGCGTCTCCCCCACCGTCATGTGGGTGCGCCCGATCTCGACGCTCAGCTCCATGGGGATCTCGGAGAGGCGGCTGAGGTCCCCCTGCGGGGACGATGCGGAGCCGTTCGCGTGGGCGGGATCGACATGCGGGGAGGATGCCTGTCCGTCGAACTGCTCGTACTCGATCGCCTCGGCCACGTCTGCCTCCTATTGCACCGTGAGGTCGGGGATCAGCACGGCTTCGACCTTGAGGTCGGTCTGCTTCGCGATGGCCGCCAGGATCTGGTGCTTGATGACGGTTCTGCCTTGATCGCTGATGAGCGTTTCCCCGTTCTGGTTGGTGACCGCATTGGTCACGATTTCCCGCACCAGCGGTTCCTCGGGGAGCGTGCCGGCGGCGCCTTCCCCGCTCGAGGCCGCGGCGGTGGCGGAGGCGCCGTCGCTCTGACCCGGGGCGAGCTCGAGCGCGATGGTCATCTTGGCGAAGCGACCGTCTGTGAGGTTGAGCAGGAAAGGCGCCGGCATCGAGTAGATGGTCCCCTTGATCTTGTCCTTGTTGACGGGCTTGGGCTGGGACATCTTGAAGCCCACCCCCAATATGAGAATCGGCAGGGCGACGGCGAGCATGAGCTTCTTTTTCTTGAGCATGGTTCGTTCCTCGTCCTTCTACTGTTCGCCTTCGGTGCCGCTTTCGCCTTCGCCTTCGCCGCTGGGGATGCGCCGCATGACGATCTCCACGCGCCGGTTGCGGGCGCGCCCGGCGGCCGTGGCGTTGCTGTCGACAGGGTGCTGTTCGGCGTTGCCCAACGCGGTCAGCCTGCTCGCGCCCACTCCGTGGGCGATCAGGAAGCGCACGACTGTGCTGGCGCGGGCCGTGGAGAGCTCCCAGTTGCTGGGGTACAGGCCGGAGTGGATGGGCACGTTGTCGGTGTTGCCTTCGACGGAGATGGGGTGGGTCTCGTCGAGGTTGAGCAGCTGGGCGATCTCGCCGAGCAGGCCGTCGGCGCGGGGATCGAGGGTGGCCTGCGCGGAGGCGAACAGGAGATCGTCGGTGAGCACCCTGATGACCAGGCCGCGGGCTTCGATCGTGGCCTTGACGCTCTTGGCGAAGCCGTGGGAGGCGGCGTAGGCTTCGAGCTCGGCCTTGATGCGTGCGAACTCGGCGGCCTGCTTCTGGGCGGCTGCCGTCGCGGCGGCCGCGGCGGCCGAGCTGGAGGCCGCGGCGGTGGGAGCGGTGGTGGCGCCGTGGGCGGTGCTGTTCTGCATGGCGCTCGAGCCTTCGGTGGCGACCGGCTCGATCGCCTGCAATTCGACCTTCGAGGGGACGTTGGCGGAGTTCGCGGTGGCGCCCTGCTGGGCGACCGATTTGCCGCCGGGGAGGATGTTGCCCGAGAAGGCGGCCTTCAACGACTTCTGCAGCGTCTCGTACTTGGAGATGTTGACGGAGGAGATCGAGAACAGCACCATGAACAGCGCCATCAGCAGGGTGATCATGTCGGCATAGGTGAGCAGCCAGCGCTCCTCGCTCTCGTGCTCTGCGCCCCCGTGGCGGCGTTTGGAGTGCCCGCGAGCCATGCTCAGGCCGCCCTGGCCTCGTCGAGCCGCGCCACGTTGTCCTCCTCGCCGGCGTCCCGTTCGGCGGGCGCGAGATAGGACATGAGCTTTTCGGAGACGAGTCGCGGGTTGTCGCCCGCCTGGATCGAGAGGATCCCCTCGAGCGTCATCATGCGCAGCTCCATCTCTTCGGCGGAGATCGCCTTCAGGCGGTTGGCGATGGGCAGGAACACGACGTTGGCGGAGCCGACGCCCATCAGGGTTGCGATGAAGGCGGCGGAGATGGACGGCCCGAGCGTCGAGGGCGCGGCGAGGTTCTGGAGCACGTGCACGAGGCCGAGGACCGTGCCGATGATGCCCATCGTGGGAGCGAACCCGCCAGCCTTTTCGAACGGCGCCGCGGCCGAGGCGTGGCGGGCGGCCATGCCGTCGACCTCGGCCTCGAGGATCGCGTGCACCATCTCCGGGTCGGTGCCGTCGACGACGAGCTGGAGGGCGTTGCGCGTGAAGGCGTCGTCGATGTCGGAGAGCTGGGCGTCGAGTGCGAGCAGGCCCTCACGCCGGGCCTTGTCAGCCAGGGACACCAGCTGATCGAGCCGTCCGCGCATGTCCGGTGGTTCGGCGGAGAAGACCATCTTGTAGAGGCTGGGCACGCGCTTCATCGAGGCCATGCCGACGCTCGCCAGGGTCACCCCGCCGGTGCCGCCGAGGATGATCATGAGGGCGGGGATGTCGATGAACGAAGCGGGACTGGTGCCGCCCATCAGCGAACTCATCATCAGGGAGCCGAAGGCCACCCCAATCCCGATGGCCGTTGAAGCCTTCATTGCTTGCATACATCGGCTCCATGCAGAAAATCCTTCAACTCTGGCTCGTATGCATGCATCAACGGTCCAACGGCCGGACAGCGGCTGCCCGCTTCGGGCAACGACGCCCCCGAGCGCTGGGCGGATCCGCCGCGACGGCGGACGGGCGCCGACGCCACGGGGCGCGTCGAGCGCTACGCGGGATCCTCGTCGACGGCGGACAGGTGCCCGGCGTCGCGGTGCGTCCCGCCGGGCGATGAGACCCCGCCCACCCCGCCCCCGGCCCGGCCTCTGCGCCTGAACGCTTCCGCCAGCACGGAAGCGCGAAACTCGTGCACGGCGGTGGCCACCTCGGCGGGGGTCTCGGCCACGACGACCTTAGTGCCGGTGGCTAGCGTGATGACCGTGTCGGGAGTGGACTCGACCGTGACGATCATGTCGACGTTCAGTTGGAATGGCTCGTCTTTGTGACCGAGCCGGTTGAGCGTGATCATTGCAATCCCCCTCACATGCAACGTTAGCCACAGAGTGGGACGGCGTCCAGCACCGCCCCACTCCGCAGCTCCTCGGAGTTGTCCCTACCCTCGCCGTCCTTTCACGGCGCTCGCTTGATCGTTCGTGCCCGCGCGGTGCGCGCGTGACAGGTGCTGCCGGCGAACGGGGCCCGCCCGCTGCGGGCGGGCCACGCGCTGCCGGCGAAGGGGGCTACTGGATCATCGTCACCAGCGTGCCGAGCATTTCGTCGGCGGTGGAGATCACGCGCGAGTTGGCCTGGTAGCCGCGCTCGGCGGTGATCATGTTGGTCATCTCGGTCGCCAGATCGACGTTGGACATCTCGAGCTCGCCGCCGATCGTGGAGCCGAACCCGGGGGTGTCGGGCGTGCCGACGATCGGCGTGCCCGAGTTGGCGGTCTGCGACCACAGCGATCCGCCCATCCGTTCCAGGCCGGCTTCGTTGGCGAACGTCGCCAGCGACAGGTACCCGGCGGTGACCCGCTTGAGGTATTCGGGCGATTCTTTGTTCTCGTCGGTGTAGCTGACCGACCCGTCCTCGCCGATGGCGATGTTGGAGGAGCCCGGCGGGATCTGGATGTAGGTGTCTTCTTTGCCGGGTTCGTAGGTGTCGCCCGTGGGCGCTTCCGTGGCCACGAGGGCGTTCTTGCCGATCACGTATTCGCCCGACTGCGTGGTCAGCATCCCGGCGGCGTCGGTGGTGAGATCGCCGGCGCGGGTGTACTCGACGTTCTGGGGAATCCCCGCCGTGAGTTCGCCTTCTTTCGGGTCACCGGGGCCGATCCGCAGGAAGCCGGGTCCCTCGATGGCGACGTCGAGTGGGTTGTTGGTGGTCTGGAAGGAGCCCTCCGTCATTTCGTTGACGGTCGCCTGCACCTGCACGCCCAACCCGATCTGCTCGGGGTTGGTGCCGCCGTTGGTGCTGGTCGGCCCGGAGGCCCCGTGGGACACCTGTGTGAGCGAGTCGGCGAAGGTGATGCTCGCCGCCTTGTAGGCGACGGTGTTGACGTTCGCGAGGTCGTTGGCGGTCTCGTTGAGCATCGCCTGGTTCGCGTCGAGGCCGCTGATCGCGGCGTACATTCCTGCCATCATGATGACTGCCCTGCCTTTCGCGGCCTCCTCGAAGAGGTCCGGCCGTTGTCGTGTGAAGCCGCTCGTCTCATGCGATCACGGCGCTGTCGATGTTGGTGAACACGTTGTCCTTCATGTGTTCGGATCCGACGGCCGTGATGACCGTGCGGTTGCTGACGGACACCACAAAGGCGGTGCCGTCGACGAGTACGAGGGAATCGCGCGAGCCCTTGCCGGCGGCGCGATCGACCCCCTGTGAAAGCCTGCCCAGCGTCCCCTGATCGAGCTCTATGCCTCGGCGCTGGACGCGTGCGAGGGCGTGCTTCGAGAACTGCAGGTCGCTGGCCTTGCCCGCCTGCACCAGCGCGTCGGCGAACGACGGGCCCGACTGGACGCCGCCCGCGCCGCCCGCGGGCTTGCCCGCGGTGCCATCGGCGGGTTTGCCCGCACCTGGAGCACCAGCGGGGGTGAGCGGCCCGCCGAGGCCACCGGGGGTACCCCCAAGAGGGGGCACGAGAGCGGGGTTGGTGATGGGAGTCATTCGACTGGGTTGACGCTGGGGGTCATTCGACTTCGGTGATGGCCGAGAGCTTCACGCCGGCGACGCCTTCGACGGTGACGGTGATGCCGGAGGAACTCGACTGGACGCTCTGGACGACGCCGGTGGCGGGTTCGCCGGCTTCGCCGTTGTAGGTGACCTTGTGCCCGATGAGCTGGACGGCGCCGGACAGCTCGTCGGCGTTGGCGAGGTTGGTCACCTGCTCGACCTGGGTCATCTGCGCGAGCTCGTTGACGAATTCGTTGGCGTTGCCCGGTTCGAGCGGGTTCTGCGCCTGCAGTTGGGCGACCATCAGCTTGAGGAAGTCGTTCTGGCCGAGGACGCCGTTGGGGTTTTCGGGCGCGGGTTCGGCCCGCGAGGAGGCGCCGGTGGCTGCCGGCTGGGCGCTGGTGAGGGGATTGGCGGTCATGGCGATCAGTTCCTTTCGTGTGTTAGGCGAGCACGTCCACAAGCTCGCCGCCGGCGATCGGCGCGGGCGCGCCGGCGCCGTCGAGCTCGCCGGTGGCGGCGTCATCGGCTGCCTCGGAGTCCTGTGCCGGGCGTGCGGTGCTCGTCCCGTCGCGGTTGCCCGCCGAGTCTTCGCGGCTGCCGGCCTGGGGCTGCCCGAAGGAGCTGATGTCCAGGCGCAGCAGCGACACGCCGAGCGAGCTCAGCGACTGGTGCAGCTCGGAGCGGCCCTCGGCGAGCGCCTGCACGGCCGCGGGCGTGTCGGCGCTGACGCGCGCGAGCAGGCCGTCGCTGGTCTGGCTGAGGCGGATGCTGATGTGGCCGAGGTCTTCGGGCTCCAGCGCGATCCGCGCCTGGGTGACCCCCTGGCGGGCGGCGATCTCGATGGTGGCGCGGATGGAGTCGATCATGTCCTGCATGCCCACGCCGGTGGCGAGGG
>JBKQIR010000026.1:0-35032 GCA_052148275.1 Solirubrobacteraceae bacterium | reverse complement strand
GCGCTCGGCGAGGGCGGACCGCGATCCCAAATCAGCGAGATCGCCCACCTCATCACCAGCCAATACCCCGCCTAAGCAGCACGCCCACGCGGCAAACAGCCGCTCACGCACGCGCTAACTCAGTACTTCACATATTGGTGGCCGTGCAGGATGAGCAAGAACGAGATTGCCAGGACGGTTGTCAACTGGCCGATAAAGCTGAGCGCTTCGACCGTCACGTCCTTGAGCGGGCCGGCCAGATGTGCGAGCAGCTGTGGTAGGCGACGCGCGTCGCGCACGAGCTTGGCGCTGATGTGGTAGCGGTTGTCATAGTGCCGGAACGTGGGGTTGCGGCGCAGATCGAGCGCATACCCGGGAGCGTTGCGAGAGAGCTGCTGCACCTCCTTGACCAAGCTCGGCACGACCACATAGCCGACGACGATGACGCCGCCTATGAGGATCACGTAGACAGCGAGAATGATCATCGCTCGCGGGAGGCGGATCTTGCTGCCCGCCGCGTCGACGATCGGCACGAGCGCGAGCGCGAGGAACAGGCTGATCGCGAGCAGCCGGACGACGCCGCGGACCCGCCATGTCAAGTAGACGGCGATCGCACACGCGATCAAGACCACCACGATCCGCACCACGCCCCTGAACGAGGGCGCCGCGAGACGGACAGCCGCTCCCTCGGATGTTGCTACGCCGACGCCGTCCTGAGTGCTCGAGGCCGGTGCCCCGTCCGGGCGATCACCCGTCACAGCCACCTGTCTGTCGTCGTGGCGCACTCCCCCGCGAGGTTCGGACTAGGACTAGCATCCCAGTTAGGTTCGATGACCACCCTGAATCGCCTGCCGTCGGCTTGGGGCGTTGCCGTCATCGTTCAGGGCGGGCGATGAGCATGCCGGCGATGACGCCGGCCGGCGGCGTTGCGCCGCCGAGCGCACCGATCACGTACGCCATGACCACCGGGCCGTTTCACTATGTCGTGCCGGCGATCTTGTTGCCCGCGGCGGAGCTCCGGTCCAGCTTCTCCGATTCGATCGCAGCGAAAGTCGGTGCGGGTGTCGCGCGTACTTTAAGCGGCTCGCCGCAGCAGTTCAGCGATCATCAGCGGTTGTGATCATCCGTCGCGCCGACGAAGTTCATCTTGACGGCGCCGCGCGCCTGGCGGTGCTGCATTCGGGCGGTGAGCGCGTCCGCTGGATCGAGCGATTCGGAGGAGATCTCGATGATGGCCGGCGTTGCCTGCTCGTTGCTGTTCGGGGAGGGCTGATCGTCGGGTATGGACGGGCGTGCTGGTTTGAGCCGCATCAACCGGAACCAGCTCACGTCGCTCCGCGCGGGTACTATCTCGTCGGACTCGTCGTCGACCCTGATCATCGACGTCGAGGCATCGGCGGAGCTTTGATCGGGGCCCGCCTCGACTGGGCTCGCGAACTCGGCGCCCATGAAGCGTGGTTCTTCACAAACGCGGCCAACGTCGCCTCCCAACGGCTGCATCAGCGCTTCGGGTTCCAAGAGGTCACCCGCGATTTTGTGTTTCCGGGGGTGAGCTTCGAGGGCGGAGTTGGCATTTTGGGCCGAACGACCCTCGTATGAGCACGGTCGGTTGAGGGATGACGAAGGCGGCTCCTCGTAGATCAGAGCAGCACTCGACAGGAAGGAAGCTTCTCAGCGGTTTAGCTGCTCGGTGCGGCGCTGTTGGGACCGCGTCTTTGCGCGTCGCTGCTGTCGGAGCGGGCTGCGGTTCCCGCGCCCCCGCGCCTTGACGGTTCGGAGTTGTGGCCTGTTGTGGTCGCGCACGCGCGCCATCGCCTGGTCAGCATCCGGGAGAGGAATCCCCCCGCTCGGAGCAGTGGGCGGCGAATGTGGTTGATCGGGACCAGAATCTCCGCCGCCGTCGGTGTCAGACGAACCCGATGAAGAACCCGCACGACGGTAACAAACGGTGGGCCCGAGCGCCAGGGACATCACGGCAAGCACGATCCAGGCCGCCCCGACCATGCGTCCCGGCAGCACGCCCAGCACGAGCGCTCCAACGATGAACAGCGCCAACGAGAGCACCGCGACGTGCCCGAACAGGACGCGAACCCAAAAATGCGATCGCATCTCCATCCCCTCCGAGGACGCGGCGAGGACACCGAACCCGACGAACGCGAGTCCGGTCACGACCAGCCAGACGACCAAATTGCTCATCGCGCTCCAAGCCTAGCCAAACAGCGCTGCCACCACAATCGCGAACGTCCACAACGTCGTTGACCACGGGGCCTCCGAGGACGAACCCGTGGAGCGTCCGCCAACGCCCGGATCGACGACCCCTCTCGATCGCGGTTCCCGATCTCACGGGGCTCAGACAAGCGACCGCGCATCGGACGGAGGTGGGGCCAATTCAGACCATCGCAGTGGCGCCGGTTCAGAGCATCGTCCTCAGCCGGCTCATCGGGAACCGCAGCACTCGCCACCGGCACCACCGACATGATCGGCTTCACGCGCCGATCGCTGGATGGCGGCGCTGACCGTCCCGCAGAGCATCGAGCGCGTGGCGTCAGCAGACGCGACCAGCCTGACAGACGTCGAAAAATCTCCTTTCCGCGGCTCGATCCACGCCACTGTGGCGGCGCCTCCTGGGCGACGCGAGCGGAACTCGGATCGACGCGATACGGTGTGCGGGGTGGCGCTGGACGAGAAACCGGAGGTCGTGGTCCCTGACGGGGCGCCCTCGTACCAGCTCGAGCTCGATGACCTCGCGGTCGGTGACGGCGAGGAAGCCGTAGCGGGCCGGATGGTGGAGGTCCACTACGTCGGGGTGGCGTGGAAGACGCAGAAGCAGTTCGATGCGTCGTGGGACCGAGGTGAAACGTTCACATTCCGGCTCGGCAAAGGCCAGGTGATCGCCGGCTGGGATCAGGGCGTCCCCGGGATGAAGGTCGGGGGACGGCGCCGGATCACGATCCCGCCGATGCTCGGCTACGGCAAGCGCGGCGCCGGCCGGGTGATTGGACCCGATGAGACGCTCGTGTTCGTCGTGGACCTCGTCGCCGTCCGCTGACCTCATCGGGTTGGTCGTGTCCCGACGCCGCTCGGATCCCCGGTGAAATCGGGCTCCGCGATCCGCCACGTCGATGGACTGCGCCGCATCCACCAGTCTCGCTGGGACCACGAGAGCGTTGGCTTGGTGGCGCAACCGTCCGCCACGGTGCTCCGCCTCGAGCTGATCGTTCGCAGGGAGTTTGCGAGCATCCGGGCTGCGCGTTCGAGTCCTCGCGATGCGGAGCGCGCGCGCCGGCGCAACAGTGAGCCGCCCTTCGTCCGGGTTTCTTAACGGTTTGAATCGGCCGCTTCATTTGCCTTGACGGTTCGGTGCTCGTCTGGTCAACTGATGGAACCCTCAGGTCCGATGTGAGTGCGAGCTGTACAAATCCAGCGCCCTTCGAGACCGATCGCTGAGGGCAAACCATCAAACAGTAAGGAGACGCGATGCGCCTGCTTTCACGCATGTCGCTGCCGTTTGCGCTGCTCGCGCTGGGTCTGGCGGGGCCAGCGGTTGGATCTGCGAGCGCGTTTGGCCCATCCGAAGTGGTTGGGCACGTATATCTCAATGACAACACCGCGGTGACAAACACGATTGCCGCGTTCGACCGCCACGCCGATGGGACGTTGACACCTGTGCCGGGCTCTCCGTTCTCCGCGGGTGGCGCAGGCCTCGGGAAGGGCCTGGCGTCACAGGGTGCACTTCAGATCACCGCGAATGGGCGCTACCTGCTGGCCGTCGATGCAGGCAGTGATCAGATCTCCGTGCTCAGGATCAGGCGCGACGGATCGCTCAAGCTCGTCCGGAGTCCGGTGTCATCGGGCGGCAGCGAGCCCGACAGCATCGCTGTCAATGGAGACCTCGTCTACGTCGCCAACGCCGGTGCCGACGACAGCAACTACACCGGCTTCATCCTCGGCCGCCACGGCCACCTTTACCCACTCGCCGGATCGACCGTCGCGGTGCCGAACGTGGGGTCGACTCCGCCGGCGCCTGGCGACATCCTGTTCAACAGCGATGGAACCAAGCTCGTCGGCACGGAGGTCGGCACGTCGCTGATCGACAGCTTCCGCGTCGGTTGGAATGGCCTCCTGACCGCGGCGCCCGGATCGCCGTTCACGGCGCAGGGCCTCGGCCCGTTCGGGAGCGAGTTCCGTCCGACGGATCCAGATCAGCTATTCGTCACCAACGCCCACAACGGCACTGGTCCGACGGGCGTTGGCCTCGGGACGGTCTCGGCGTTCCACGACTCCTTCAACGGAACGCTGTCGTCGATCGGATCCTCCCCGTTCGCCGACCTCCAGGTCGCTCCCTGCTGGTTGGTCATCAGCCACGATGGCCGGTATTTGTTCGCTGTGAACACCGGTTCCGGGACGATCTCGAGCTACTTCATCGCCCCTGGTGGAGCGTTGACGCTGCTCGATAGCACGACGGTCAGCGCCACTGGTGGCGTTGGCGCGGTCGACCCGGGCTTGAGCCCCGATGGCCGCTATCTGTACGTCAACGAGAGCAGAATCGACGCAGTCGGCATGTTCGCCGTCAGAGGCGGCAGCCTGACGGAGCTACCTAGCTCCCCGACCGCGTTGCCCGCCGGTGCGACACCCGCCGGCATCGCCGTCAACTAACACGCGCGAGCGCGACCGCCGGAGCTCACGGTCATCCGCAATCACACGAGCTGGGGGCGTCGCGCCTCCAGCTCGTGCAGAGCGGCACGCAACCCTGGCTGGGGCCTCGCGTGAGGAGCCGAAGGCTGGGAGGCTGCTCCCGAGGTCGGAACGCCCCCAGGGTGCGGGCGCACAGCGGCTATTCATAAGCGGCGCGCGAGAGCACCCCGACGGTGTCGTCAACGCTGACCGTAGTACGCCTGCGGGCCGTGCTTGCGCTCGAAGTGCTTGTCTCGGACCGCCGGATCCAGGGGCGCGGCGCCGGGCTGCAGAAGCGTCGTGAGCAGAGCGATCCGCGCGGTCTCCTCGAGGGTGACGGCGTTCTCCACGGCGCCCGCCGGGTCCGGCCCCCAGCAGAACGGTCCGTGCCCGCGCACTAGCGCGCATGGCAGCTCGAGCGGGCCGCGTTCGGCGACCGCTTCGATCAGGACCGCGCCGGTCGCGCCCTCGTAGTCGTCATCGATCTCCTCGGCCGTCAACGGCCGCGTAAGCGGGATTGCGTGCGGGCACAGGTCGGCGTGCGTGGTGCCCAGCAGCGGGATCTCTCGCTGGGCCTGCGCCCACGCCGTCGCCCAGGTCGAGTGCGTGTGAACGATCCCGCCGATCTGCTCGAAAGCACGATAGAGCGCCAAGTGTGTGGGCGTATCGGTTGAGGGTCGGCGACCGGCGGAGACAACGTTGCCGTCGAGATCGACGACGACCATGTCCCCGGCGCTCATCGTGTCGTACGCCACCCCGCTGGGCTTGATCACGACCAACCCCCTCGAGCGCTCGATGCCGCTGACGTTGCCCCACGTGAGCGTCACGAGTCCGCGGCCTGGCAGCTCCAGGTTGGCGGCGAGAACGACCTCGCGCAGCGCTTCGAGCGGGTCACTCACCCCGAGATCCCTTCGGTGCGGATCCGCTTGAGGTCGTGCAGCCACTCGACGCGCGAGCGGCCGAGCAGCTCGTACAGATCGCGGTAGATCGCGTAGACGGCGTCATGGACCGGCCGCGCCGCCGGATTCGGGACGTAGCTGCGTGCCGTCTTCGGCGCGGTCGCGGCGACTGCAGCTGCGATGTCGTCGAACACTCCCGCTGCCACCGCTGCGAACAGTGCCGCCCCGCGGGCGGGGATCTCACCCGACGCCGGAACGTGGACGGTGCGGCCGCTCGTGTCCGCCACGAGCTGCATCGTCAGCGGGCTCTTCTCGGCGATCCCGCCGCAGGCGACGATCTGATCGATCTTCAAGCCATGCTCCTCGAAGTTGTCCATGATCCGCCGGTTGCCGAACGCGATCGACTCGAGCAGCGCGCGATAGATCTCAGCGGAGGTGCTCTGCAGAGTCAGCCCGAAGATCGCGCCGGTGAGGTCGGCGTCGGCGAGGATCGTGCGGTTCCCGTTCCACCAGTCGAGCGCGACGAGGCCCGTCTGGCCCGGACCGAGCTTCGCGGCCGCCGACTCGAGCTCCTCGTAGCCGCCTGCGGCAGCGCCGACCGTCTCGACGAACCAAGCGAGCATGTCGCCAACCGCTGCTTGACCAGCTTCATAGCCGTACATGCCGGGCAGGATCCCGTCTCGAAGCACCCCTGTGATCCCAGGTAGGCGGACCTCTTGGGGGTGAACGACCATGTCGCAGATCGACGTCCCGATGACCATCACGAAGGTGCCCGGCTGCTCGACGCCTGCGCCCGGAACCGACACGAACGAATCGACGTTGCCGACGGCGACCGACACCGACGCCGGCAGCCCGACCCGTTGCGCCACGGCTGGACGCAGCGTGCCCGCTCGCGTGCCGAGCGGGACGAACGACGTCCCGAGCTTCTCCGCCGGCCGCGAGAAGCCGGGGTACGCGGCCTCGAAGAACTCGACCGCGGGCAAACCCTCCTCCGGCGACCACATCGCCTTATATCCGGCGGTACACGTCTGGCGCATCTCGACTCCGGTCAGCCACCACACGATCCAGTCGGTCGCCTCGAGGAACGCGTGCGCGGCGTCATAGACCTCGCGATCCTCGAGCCACAGCTCGATCAGCTTCGGGAAGTACCATTCCGACGAGATCCGCCCGCCGTAACGCGCCAGGAAGTCCTCGCCGCGCTCCAGTGCGACCGCGTTCAAGCGGTCGGCGATCGGCTGCGCGGCGTGATGCTTCCACAACTTCGGCCACGCGTGCCGTCGCCCGCGCCAGCGCGGCTGCGTGCACAGCGGCGTGCCGTCGGCTTCCGTCGGCAGAACCGTGCAGGACGTGAAGTCGACCCCGAGCCCGACCACATCCTCGCCGCCGATGCCCGCTTGGGCGAGCACCGCCGGGACTGCGGTCTCGATCACGGTCACCCAGTCATCGGGATCCTGCAGCGCATAATCGGGAGGTAGTTGCTCGCCGGTGCCGGGGAGCTCCCGGTCGATCACGCCGTTGGGGTACTGGACCACGGACACCGCCAGCTCCTCGCCGGACTGCACGTCGAGCAGCAGCGCTCGCCCGGATTCCGTCCCGAAGTCGATCCCGATCGTGTACATCTGGCTGCGAGTCATGGCTGCTTCCTCATTACAGATGGCAGGAGAATGTTGTGGTCAAAGACGGCATCAGGGGAGCTGTGCAAGCCTGTAATAGGCGGCGTTCCAGCGCAATTCGTTCGCGAGCGAGCGCAGCCGTGTCTCGGCGTCGATCACGACGGCCTCGATTCCGGCGATCGCCGCCCAGTCGACGACGACGTCGGTGCTCAGCGCCGTCGTGAACACGCTGTGATGGGGCCCGCCTGCCTGTAGCCACGCTTCGGTGGCGGTGAAGAAATCGGGCCGTGGCTTCCACACGGCACGAGCCACCGGTAGGCGCGGCAGATCCTCGTCGGGCTCGACAACGTCGATCTCGTTGGCCACGAGTCGGAAGCGATCGCCGAGATCGAGGAGTGACAACAGGATGGCGGGACCGGTCGCTGCCGTGAACACGAGGCGCACCGGATCGTCGCGGTTGCCGATCGACAGCGGGTGGATCTCGCAGGAGGGGCGTCCCCCCGCGATGGACGTGCAGATCTCCAGCATGTGCGATCCGAGCACCTTCTCCGATCCCGGGGTGAGGTCGTAGGTGTAGTCCTCCATGAACGACGTGCCACCCGGAAGGCCGGTGGCCATCATCTTCACGATCCGCACGAGCGCTGCCGTCTTCCAGTCGCCTTCGGCACCAAAGCCGTAGCCGTCCGCCATCAGTCTCTGCACGGCGATCCCGGGAAGCTGCGTCAGGCCGTGCAGGTCCTCGAAGGTATCGGTGAACGCGCTGTATCCCCCGCCGGCGAGCAGCGCTCGCAGCCCAACCTCGATCCTCGCGGCCTCCACGAGCGATGCTCGGCGAGCTCCGTCCCGCTGCAACTCGGGCACGAGCGCATACTCCTCCTCATAGGAGAGCAGCGTCCGCTCCACATCGCCTTGTGGCGCGCCGCCGATCGCGTCGCTGAGGTCTCCGACGCCAAAGCCGTCAACGGAGACACCGAGCCGCATCTGCGCCTCGACCTTGTCACCTTCGGTCACCGCGACGCGGCGCATGTTGTCGCCGAACCGTGCCACCGACAAGCGCTGTGCCTCGTGCCAGCCGAATGCCGCACGCGACCAGGTGCCGATGCGCTCGAGGACGCGTTGATCGCGCCAGTGCCCGACCACGGTCTTCCGGTTGAGCCGCATGCGCGTCGCCATGTACGCGAACTCCCGGTCACCATGCGCCGACTGGTTGAGGTTCATATAGTCCATGTCGATTTCCGCCCATGGGAGCGCCGCCGCGAACTGCGTGTTGAGGTGCAGCAGTGGCTTCTGCAGAGCGGTCAGGCCGGCGATCCACATCTTCGCCGGCGAGAACGTGTGCATCCAGGCGATCACACCGATGCATGCTTCCCTGGCGTTAGCATCGAGGCACAGCCTGCGGATCGCGTCAGCACTGGTCATGACCGGTTGCAGGACGACGCGGGACGGCACAGCGTCGGCGTCGTCGATTGCGCGAGCAACCTCGATCGCTTGAGCCTCGACACGCGCGAGTGTCGCGGCTCCGTACATCTCCTGGCTACCGGCGACGAACCACAGCTCGCAATGTGCGAACGACATCAGCTCAGCGGTACCGAGGGATGGGACGGGGTGTTGATCTGATCAAGGTGCGGAGGGGTGCGTTCGTCGGTGAAGAGCGCCACAGGCGCGCGAAGTTAGCCCCGCAGCGCAAGGGCCGACAACGCGCGGGCGGGTGGCAATCGAATCTACGCATACGAATGCAGTCTGTCAACCGATGGCCAGGGTCTTCTGAGAAGGCTCTCGGTGGCCGACAGCGCGAAGGGGCGGTCAGCGGTGGCGAACGGCAGCTGCGGCCGGCCCGGTCGAACCCCGCACGACCAGGGTTGGCTGGAAGACGAGCCACGGCGCGTCGGTGACGCCGTCACGCGACCGCGTATCCTCGCCCACACCCAGTTCGACCCCGGCGGCGACGATCTCGGCGATCGGCATCCTCACGGTTGTGAGTGGCGGGACGCCGAACGCCGCCATCGGGATGTCGTCGAAACCGACGATCGCCAGATCACCAGGGACCGCGACTCCGTTTTCATATGCCGCATGGAGCAGTCCCAGCGCGAGCGTGTCGGTTGCAGCGAGGATCGCGGTGGGCGGGGCAGTCTGGCCGAGCAGAGGGCCCAAAGCGACGTCGCCGCCGCCGAACGTGTTCTCCACCAACCGCACGTAGGTGCTTGGCGGTGCGATTCCGGCCTGGACCATGTATTCACGGTACGCGGCTTGGCGCTCATGCATGTCGCCAAGCGATTCGGCCCCGACGTACGCGATCCGACGGTGGCCGAGCCCGGTGAGGTGCTCAAGCGCGGCGCGGACGCCGGCTCGGTTATCGACCCCGACGGTCGGAAACGGCCGATCGCGGCGCTCGGAACCGTGCCAGAGGCCGACGACCCGCGCCCGCGTGTTGCGTAGGTCCTCGACCAGCTGCCGCTCCCCTCGAAAGTCCCCGATCAGGACGATCGCGTCACATTGACGGGCTTCGAGGACCGCCGTGAGCATCAGCGCCTCATCTGCCTCGGCGCTCGCATGACCGAGGACGACCGAGTATCCGCGCTTCTTGGCCTCGACCGACAGCTCCTCGATTACGCCCGCGAAGAACGGATCGGTGATATCGCGCACGACCGCGCCGAGCAGCATCGTCGGCGCTCCGCGAAGGGCCCTGGCGATCGGGTGCGGGCTGTACCCGAGCTCGTTCGCGATCGCGCGCACGCGTGCGCGTGTCGCAGCCGACACGCGGATCGCGAGCGGGGAGTCGTTGAGGATGCGCGAGACGGTGCTCTGCGAGACGCCCGCGGCCGTGGCCACGTCGTTCATCGTGATCGGCCGCCCCGCCGATGGCGGCGCGCTCGTGTGGGATGACTGCGAGCTGGCATGGGATGACCGCGAGCCGGTCTGTCGGCTGCTCATCGGAAGTGCAGTCCCGCCACGCGACACACGAACCGCATAGTAGATGCCCGTCGCCCCTGATCGCTACCGAGGGGGGCTCGAGTCCTCGGAGCGACCCTTCCGAACCCAATCGCGCGTCGCCGACAGCTCAGCGCATTCTCAGCACCATCCGCCCGTACGCGCGCGAAGGCCGGACCGCGTGAAGCGGCCCGGCCTGTGAACGCAAGCTGGAGCGGTGTTGCGGGTCGGCGAGCTCCCGGCGACGCTCGCCGCTTACCCACTACATGTGCGGCCAGCCGACCAGCCCGTCGGTGTTTCCGGCCGCGTCGACATAGAAGCCGACGATCGTTCCGCGGTCGTTGATGCCGTTGATCGTCGTCGTGCCCACGCCGTTCGGGTCGTTGACGGTCTCGAATCCGAACTCGGGGCTCCAGATGAAGCCGTTGGTGGTCGCGCCGCTGCCCGTCCCGTCGGTGTAGTCGCCGACGACGACGTCGCCGTTGTTGACGCCGAGCGCCTGAGTCGCGGTTGCGCCGGGGAAGTTCAGCTTGTACGTCTTGCCGTTCGGCAGTTCCAGGTATCCCTCCGTCACGCCGGAGGCGTTCGTCGCGATGCCTGCCACGTCGTCGAGATCGTTGATCGCGGCAGCTGTCACGTTCGTGTCGCCGGGGACGTTGACGCTGTGGTACCGGTGCGTGAGGATGTTGTACGAATACCCATGGTTGACGCCCTGGCTGTCGGTGTAGAAGCCGACGGCGATGTCACTGTCGTTGACTCCTAGGAGCTGGTCCACGGGAGGAGTGGCGCCATCGCCCGTGGGGAAGTCGGCCGTGTGGTAATAACGCCCGTTGATCGCGTAGAACCCGAAGTTGTCGTTGACCTGGTTGGTGTTGTTCATGCTTGACCAGAACCCGACGGTGACGCCTTCGTTGTTGAGCCCGGTGACCTGCGTCTGCGTCGAGCCCGGGAAGTTCTCATTGCGATAATTGACATGCAGCGTGTATCCCTTGTTCGGATGCCCCGCCACTCCGGATCCGAAGTAGCCGGCGATCGTGTCGGAGTCGTTGATCCCGAGGAGCTGGTTGAACGTCGGATCCTTCATGTTGTCCACAGTCTGAAATCCGAAGTTCGCGCTGCCGTCCGGCGGCGTCACCGTCGCTGCAGCCGGTCCGGCGAGGACGCCGGCGCCAAGCGCGGACGCTGCGAGGAGAGCCGCGGTGCGGCCGAGTCGAGCCGCTCGCTTGCGTCCAGCGGGAGCCGACGCGAGGTTCGAGCGATCAGGTGAAACGGAATTGCTGTGCATGACTTTCTCCCTTGTTGTTTGGTGGGGTGATGCTGTTGGGGAGAAAGACGCGGTTGCCGGCGTCGGTATTCCATCGATTCAAAATTAAGTCAGCCTGGCCCATCTCGAGGCCCATCGGTCACCTTCGAGCTCTGGGAGGCACGCAGGCAGCAGCTACCTGTCGGGTTCGATCGTGGCGGCGAGCTGGCTGCGCGCGCGGTGCAGACGGCTCATGATCGTGCCCTCCTTGCAGCCCAGCGCCCGAGCGGCATCCCGGTAGGACAGGCCGACCACGTCGACCGCGACGACCGCTTCTCGCAGCGGATCGGTGAGCCCGCGCAGCGCCTCGTACACGGCTCCGGCGTCGACCACCTGGGCGACGACCGGGTCCCCCGGCGTCACAGCGGCGGCCGCGAGCTCATCTGGCTCGAGCCCGACGGTCACCGGTCGCGATGCGCGGGCGGCGCTGATCCACGTGTTGCGCATCACGCTTAGCAGATAGGCGAGGTCGTGGTCTCGCTTTCGAAGGTACCGCGGTCGCCGTAGCACCCGCTCGAACGTGTCCTGCACGAGATCCTCGGCGTCCTGCGTGGAGCCTGTAAGACCGTAGGCTGCTCGATAAAGCCGGGTGACGTGGTCGCCGAGCGACTCCGGCTCGAGCTGGCGCACGTCCGCGTCCCCAGACCGCGGCGATCGCGCGGCGCTGTCGCTCACCTCCGGCAGGCCCTTTCGGACGGATTCGGCTCCGGGCTGGCCACGCTGGCAAGTATTTCAAGCCCGGATGGAATAAGAGCGCTCACATCGGCGTCTACACGAGCAGGAACCCCCAGCCCTGTTTATGATCGAAGAGTCGAAATGGCGTTCAAGCCGATATCTGATGCGCAAGCCGGGCAGGCGATCACCCGCCTCGTCGACGGAACGCTGAGCGATGCCGAGCGCGATGAGGTCGAGGCATGGGCCAAAGCGAGCCCCGATCTCGTACGCCAGGTAGCCGCGCAACGCCACGTCGCCAGCCAGCTGGCGAGCGGCGGACCACGAGTTCCGGACCGGCTGCTCGACGCGGTCGAGCATCGTGCCCGCGCGGCCGGGTATCGGGATCGCTCATCGCCGGCACCGGGCGTCCTCGGATCGCCCCGCTTATCCCGCACCGATCGCTCGGGCCAGGCGCCTGTTCGCAGGTCCCGCGCTTCGCGCCGGCTCGCGTGGCGCCCCGCGGCTGCGCTGTGCGCGGTCGCCGCGCTCGCGGCGGTGATCGTGATCACGACGAGCACCGGCGGATCCAGTGCATCGCCAAGCATCACGTCCGCCGCTCGGCTCGCGTTCGTGCCCGCGGCGCAGCCCGCTCCCAGCGTGAGGAACGACACATATCTGGATGTCTCCTACGAGGGCGTCACGTTCCCGAACTACGCCAAGCTCAACGCGCTACCAACCGGGGAGCTCGTCAACCGGGTCGGCGGCCGGCAGGCGCTGACCGTCTTCTATCACCTTCCTGACGGGGCCCGGCTCAGCTACACGGTCTTCTCGGGCAGCCCTGTGGGGCTGCCCGCCGCTGCCAGGCTGGTGCGGTTCGAGGGCGTTCCGCTGCACGTATACCGGACCTCCGACGGGCTCAGCGTGGTGACGCTGGTTCGCCACGGACGGACCTGCGTGCTGGCCGCCTCGACCTCGGAGGACGCCGTTCTAGGGCTCGCTGCGGAGCCAGTACTGGCACAGCGCGCGTAGGATCCGACCTATCGTTCCTCGGGATGGATCTATGCCTGATGATCGAGGGGCAGGAGGGCGTGAGCTGGGACCAGTGGCTGGAGCTCGCGCGGTTGTGCGAGCAGCACGGAATCCCGGCGCTGTTTCGCTCCGATCACTATCTGAACCTGGATGGCCGCCATCCGGAGCGGGGATCGCTCGATGCGTGGGCGACGATCTCGGCGCTGGCGGCGGTGAGCTCGACGCTGCGGCTTGGTGCCCTGGTGTCTCCAGCGACCTTTCGACATCCCTCGATGCTCGCGAAGGTGGCGGCGACGGCGGATCAGATCTCGGGCGGGCGCATCGAGGTAGGGCTCGGAGCGGGGTGGCATGAGCGCGAGCACCGCGCCTACGGATTTCCGTTCCCGTCGACGAGGACGCGCATGGACGTCCTCGCCGAGCAACTCGAGGTCGTGCTGGGCAACTGGTCGCAGGGCCCGTTCTCCTTCGAGGGCGAGCACTACTCCTTGCACGACCTCGACGCCCAGCCCAAGCCGGTCCAGAGGCCGCACCCACCGCTGATCATGGGCGGCAACGCGGGGCCGCGGAGCTGCGCGCTCGCCGCGCGGTTCGCCGACGAGTACAACACCGCGTTTCCGACCCTCGCCGCCGTGCGCGAGCGGCGCCGGCGGGTCTCCGAAGCATGCGAGCGGGCGGGTCGCGACGCGATCCCGTTTTCCGTGATGACGACGGTGATCGCGGGCGCGGATGAGCGCGATCTCCGTGAGCGCGTGGGAAGGGTGGCGCTCGCGATCGGCGCCGAGGCCGATGCGCTGCTCGGGCAGCCGCCCTCCGGATGGATCATCGGCACTGTCGAGCAGGCGGGCGAGCAGCTGGTCGCGTTGCGCGAGGCGGGCGTGCGCCGCGTCATGTGTCAGCACCTGGCGCATTACGACCACGAGTTCCTTCCGCTGCTCGGCGGCGAGCTCTCCCGCCTGGCCGCGTGAGCGACCGACCATGAGCGCCGTATGAGCTCATCTGGTCACGGCCGGTGCAGGCCTCCGTCGGGCACTCTGGTGCACGTGGCCGGCCACGATTCGCCGCACCTGTGGTCGTGAATCATGCGCCGAGCAGGCTCTGAAGAAGCGCACTCCTCTGCGCTTTGCTGCGGGTCACCCGCTGGTCGGCGATGCCGATCTCGGTGATGAGCCCGTTCGCGACCGCCAGCAGCAGCGTTCCATGCTCGAACGATGCGCTGTACATGTCGTTGCCGTTGTCAGTGGTCAGCGACAGATCACGCACGCGCGCCTTGGCGGCGATCAGAGTCGAGCCGACCGCGATGCCGTCGGCTGAGTAGAGCGGGTTCGTCGTCGCCGCCCAAATGGCGAGGCCGTTGAGCTGCGTCCTCAGCGCCCGCGGCAGCGCCCGCAGGAGCTTCCCGGCGGGGTAACCGACTTCGATGTCCGTCGGGGTCAGGCAGAAGGTATCCGTCGAGGCCGTGCGCTTGTCCGAGCTGGTGTGGAGAGCCGCCTGGATGGCAGCGCGTGGGTCGTCGAGCGTCACGAGCCCGAGCCCGGTTCCGGACAGCCGGCCCGTTGGGGCCGGACAGCCGCTTACGGGTTGGATCCGCACCTTCACGGGCCCGGGTGGCTTGGCTCGCGTGGTGGCGACCTGGTTCGACGCCGTGATCGCGCACGTGAGCGTCGAGCCCTCGTCGATCTTCTGGATGACGTACGTGGGCTGCGTGGCCTGGGTGATCGGGACGCCGTTGCGGCTCCACCGGTAGTCGTAGGTCGTCGGCGAGCCGGTCCATGTGCCGGCATCACATTTCAGCGTTGCTCCAGTGCCCGACACTCCCGTTCGCGACGCTCCCGTGATCTTCGCCGCCTTCGTCTGCACCGGTGGCGCGAGGACCGTGTAGGTCAGGTTTGTGGTCGAGCTGAGCCCGTCGAGGCTGACCGCCGTGACCTGGTAGGTGTGGGGGCCGATCTTCTGCGTGGCGATGCGCCCGTGGCCACTCCTGATGCCGTTGCTGTCCGTGCACGATCCGACGCCCGGTCCGTTGGGCGCCTCCGCGCACGAGAAGCGCGTCGCGACCTTTGAGCCCTCGAGAAAGTAGGCGCCGCTTGCGGGCGTGCTAATCGTCGCGGTGGGGGGCGCGGGCTCCAGCACGGCGACCGTGCTGTCAGCACGGTTGGCGACCGCGATGAGCTGCCCCAGCGAGCTGAACGCAGCCGAGTGGGGCCCGTTACCGACCGCGTACGGCGAGCCGGGGGCTGGAGTGAGCGCCCCGGTCGATGGGTCGACCCTGAAGACCGAGACGCTGCCGGCGGCGCTGTCGGCGCTCGAGAGCATGCTGCCGTCCGTGCTGAAGGCGACCGCGAGCGGGCCGGCAGCCGTCGGGAAGGGGGAGCCGGAGATGGGGCTGAGGCTTCCGCCCGACGCGACGGAGAAGAGCGAAACCGTCCCATCGGTGGAATTGGCGACCGCAAGCAGGCTTCCGTTCGGGCTGAACGCCACCGAGGCCGGTCCGTTGCCGGTGCTGAACGGTGAGCCGCTCACCGGTGTGAGCGTGTTGCTCTGGCCGACGGAGAAGATCGATACGGTGCCGTCCTCGGAGTTGGCGACGGCGAGCAGGCTCCCGTTCGGGCTGAAGGTCACCGAGACGGGATCGGAGCCGGTCGCGAACGGCGAACCGGAGATCTCGGTCAGGTTGCCGCTCGAGTCGACGGCGAAGATGGAGATTGTGTCGTCTTCGGAGTTGGCGACCGCGAGCAGCGTTCCGTCGGGACTGAAGGCGACCGAGCGGGGCATC
Source organism: Solirubrobacteraceae bacterium (assembly GCA_052148275.1). Classification (GTDB taxonomy): domain Bacteria; phylum Actinomycetota; class Thermoleophilia; order Solirubrobacterales; family Solirubrobacteraceae; genus Palsa-465. The sequence continues at coordinate 19,180 of JBKQIR010000026.1, read as the reverse complement.
GGGCCGAGCCCGTTCAGGTCGATCTGCTCGCCGGTCCCGAACGGCGAGCCCGTCACTGGTGTGAGCACTCCGGAGGATGTGTTGACCGAGAACATCGAAACGGTCCCGTCGGCGAGATTGGCCGTCGCGAGCAACGTGCCGGTGGGGTTGAACGCCAGCGCGTCCGGTCCGTTCCCACTTGCGAACGGCGAGCCCGAGGCCGCGGTCAGCACTGTGCCGTTGACGGTGAAGACCGACAAACCTGCGGCGAGGTAGTCCGCGGTTGCGAGCAGCTGGCCGTTCGGGCTGAACGCCGCTGACACCGGCGCGGACCCCGTTGAGAACGGAGAGCTCGAGGCTTGCTCGTAGGGGAAGGCCGACGTTGGCGCCGCCTGCGCGGACATGCCGAGGCATGCCGGTGCGAGACAGGCGACACTGGCGATCATGGTGAGCGCGGTCCTCTTGATCACGGTGCACGCGTGGTGAACGTGGTGGTTGAGCGGATGAAGCGGGGCTGGACGGCGCAACCAGTGTGCCGAACTGCGCCGGATGGCTCATGCCCGGTTTGCGGAGGTTGCGGCGAAGTAACGCGTTGTTCACGCTTCGTTCACCTTTGGCGCCGCCGCATCGTCGATCTTGGCGTCTTCGTGCGCTCCGCACCGCGGCATTGCGGTGGCGGCCTGTGGCGCACCGCACCGCTCAATGGCAAAAACGACGAACACCATGAAACGGCGGAGCCTGTCCGATCGGCTCCGGGCTCGGTACTACGACCTGATCGACTGGCTGGCCGGGCATGCGCTGCTGGCCGCGCTCGCGGTGAGCGTCGTGGTGCTCCTCGTGCTCTTCTTCGTCGGTGTGTCGCTTCTCACACCGCGCTCGCCCGGCAAGGAGATCAGTTTCTCCAATGCCACGACCCTGATCAAGACGCCGGGCGCCGTCCAGGAGGCGACGCTGCTCGACCAGGATGCACGGCTCCAGATGACCACCGCATCGAGCGTCGCTGGAACGAGCCAGCAGGTCTGGACCGCCTACCCGCATGCCGACGCGTACACCTCGAACCTAATCAACCTGCTCGAGAGCAACAATGTCCCCTTCTCGGTCGACCCGCAGTCGGGCAAGCCGGCGCTGCGGATGGTCGTCCAGTTCCTGCTCCCGATCCTCATCCTCGCGACTCTGTTCGCCATGTTCCAGCTGCTCGCGCGTGAGCAGGGCGGGGTGATCGCGGCTTTCTCGAAGTGGAGCGGGCGTAAGCAGAAGGCGGGGACCGGCACGTTCAGCTTCAAGGACGTCGCGGGCGCGCCCGAGGCGCTGCTGGAGCTGGGCGAGCTGATCGACTATCTCGAGAACCCAGGCCGCTACGCCGATCTCGGCGCGCGAGCGCCGAGGGGCGTCCTGCTCGTCGGCCCGCCGGGGACTGGAAAGACGCTGCTCGCGCGAGCAGTCGCCGGTGAGGCCGCGGCCAACTTCTTCTCGATCTCGGGCTCCGAGTTCGTCGAATCGCTCGTCGGCGTGGGAGCGGCTCGCGTCCGGGACTTGTTCCGCCAGGCTCGTGAAGCGGCTCCGGCGATCATCTTCATCGACGAGCTCGACGCCGTCGGGCGCCAGCGCGGCGCGGGCATGGGTCAGGGGCATGACGAGCGCGAGCAGACCCTCAACCAGATGCTCGTCGAGATGGATGGGTTCGGCGCCGAGAGCGGCGTCGTCGTGATGGCCGCCACGAACCGTCCGGACATCCTCGACAACGCGCTGCTGCGGCCGGGTCGCTTCGACCGCCAGGTCGTCGTCGATCTGCCCGATGTACACGGCCGCACCGAGATCCTCGCGCTGCACGCCAGCAAGTCGCCGATGTCGAAGGACGTACGGCTGTCGTCGATCGCGCATCAGACGCCGGGGATGTCCGGCGCCGATCTCGCCAACGTGATCAACGAGGCGTCGCTGCTGGCTGTCCGCGCCGGCAAGCCCGAGATCGAGCAGCTCGAGCTCGAGGAGGCGATCGACCGCGTTCTCATGGGGCCCGCGCGCAAGAGCCACCTGCTCACTCCCGAGGAGCTCTGGCGCATCGCGGTGCACGAGTCGGGGCACGCGATCGTTGCCAAATCGATCGAGCTTCCGGTGGCGCTGCAGAAGCTGTCGGTCGTCGCCCGCGGCCGCGGCCGCGGCGGCGCCACGGTCTACAGTCAGGGCGATCATGTCCTGCTGACACACGAGGATCTGATGAAGAAGCTCATCACCTCGATGGGCGGCGTGGCGGCGGAGACGCTGGCGTTCGGCATGCTCTCGACCGGCGGCGAGGAGGACATCGAACAGGCGACGAAGATCGCCCACTCGATGGTCGCCGTGTATGGCATGAGCCCGGCGATCGGGCCGGTCCTGATCGGCGAGAAGGAAGGCCAGGTCTTCATCGGCCGCGACCTCGCGAACATGGGCAACGTCGCCGCTGCCGCGCTCGAGCTCGTCGACTCGGAGACCCGCCGGATCGTGCACGAGGCCGAGGAGACCGCTCGCCAGACGCTCGCGATGAACGTCGAGGTGCTGCAGGATCTCGCCAACTCACTCGTGCGAAACGAGACGCTCTCGGGTCCCTCGCTGGACGTCTACCTGGAAGGCGTCGCCGCGTGGCGGGAGCCGCTCATCAAGGAGCTGGTCGGCTTCGAGCCTCCGATGAGGTTCCAGGCGGAGCCCGGTGACGACGACGATCCCTACTGGAGCGAGCGGACCTGACGCCCTACGCAGGGCGTGTCTGCGTCGGCAATCTCGCGCACGACGTGGGCTGCGCAGCCGGCCCGCCGAGCTTCACCGGGGCGTAGATCCGCCCCTCAGCACCGCCTCGAGCAACCCCGGGAACCGTGCCTCCAGATCGTCGCGACGCAGGGCGCTGAGGCGCGTTTTGCCCTCGACACGCTGGCGGATCACGCCCGCCTCACGCAGCACCCGGAAGTGGTGCGTCGAGGTCGACTTCACCACGGGCAGCTCGAAGCTGCAGCAAGTTCGCTCCTCGCCCGAAGCGAGCATCGACACGATCCGCAGCCGGACCGGATCGCTGAGCGCTCGCAGTACGGTGGCGAGGTCGAGCTCTTGCCGCGCCGGATGTGGCAGCTCCTCCGCCTCCGTTTCGATCGGACTCATCCTGGTCATAAGCTCATAGTACGACGATCATCGAACCGTTTGCTAACCTGTTCGACGGGGATCGTACTATCGACTCGAGGACGACAGACAGTGACCTCCTCCACCATCGCTGCCGGGACCAGACCAGAGACTCGCGACGGACGCCCGCATCTCCGCGCGACCCTCATCCTTGCCTGCCTCGCGCAGTTCATGGTCATCCTCGATGTCTCGGTCGTCAACGTCGCGCTTCCCTCGATCCGCCACGCTCTCGGGTTCACCGAGGCTGACCTGCAATGGGTCATCAACGCGTACACGGTGACGTTTGCGGGCTTTCTGCTGCTGGGCGGCCGCGCCGCCGACCTGCTCGGTCGCCGCCGCGTGTTTGTGTTCGGCCTGACGCTGTTCGCGCTCACGTCTCTGATCGGCGGCATGTCCAACAGCCAGAGCGTGCTGATCATCGCACGCGCAGCCCAGGGTCTCGGCGCCGCGGTGATCGCGCCGGCCTCGCTCACGATCCTCACGACGACGTTCACAGCGCCCGCGGAGCGCAACCGCGCGGTCGGGATCTGGGGCGCAATGGGCGGTGCCGGCGGCGCCGCCGGCGTCCTGTTCGGCGGCATCCTCACCGACCTGCTCAGCTGGCGCTGGATCCTGTTCATCAACGTGCCGATCGGTCTCGTTGCCGCGTTCCTCGCCCAGCGCCTGATCGCGGAGGGCCGCAACGCCAACGCCACGCGCAACTTCGATCTCGCCGGGGCGCTGACGGCGACGGCCGGGCTGTCGCTGGTCATCTTCGGGATCGTTCGCACCGACGTGACCGGCTGGGGCTCGGCGTCGACGCTCGGGCTGATCGCCGCCGGTCTGGCCCTGCTGCTCGCGTTCGTTGTGATCGAAGGGTGGGTCGCCACCAACCCGCTGATGCCGCTGCGGATCTTCCGCTCGCGCAGTCTCAGCGCGGCGAACGTGGTCCTGTTCATCGTGGGCGGCGCCATCTTCGGCATGTGGTTCTTCGTCTCGCTGTTCCTCCAGAACGTGCTCGGCTACTCGCCCCTGCAGGCCGGCATCGCGTTCCTGCCGCTGACGCTCTTCATCGTGATCGGCTCGATGGTCGCGTCGCGAATCACGATCCGTGTGGGCGCCAAGCGCCTGTTGATCGCCGGCATGCTCTCGCTCGCACTAGGGCTGCTCCTGTTCTCCCGGATCACCCCGGGCGGGGGATACCTGAGCGAGATTCTGCTTCCCGGCCTGCTGACGGCAGGTGGCCTGTCGTTCGCCTTCATCCCGGGAACGATCTGCGCCACCGCCGGGGTTGAGCCGCACGAGGCAGGGCTGGCGTCCGCCCTCGTCAACACGGCGCGGCTGTTCGGCGGCGCGCTCGGCCTGGCGATCCTCGCGACCCTCGCGACCTCACGCACCGCAAGCGACCTGCGCCACCCGACGGCGGCGGTTCACACGGTCAACCAGGCGCTGGTCAGCGGCTTCCAGTTCGCGTTCGTCCTCGCGGCTGCATTCGCGTTCGTTGGCGCCCTGATCGCCGCCTTCGCGATGCCGAGCCTGCCTGCCCGTCGGCCGGCACCCCAGGGCCAGCAGGTCGCGCCGGCGATCGAGGGATAGGCGAAGGGCGAGGCACCGCACGCTGTGGCGGCTCGCTCTTCGCGATCAACGGCGCTCTGACTGATCGTCGATCGCCGGCCAGTCGATCAGTGCGCTGAGCTCGACGGTGCCGAGTTCGACCAGGCCGCCGCGCTCGACGGCTTCGTAGGAGCTACCGTCAAGCGCGAGCCAGTTGACGCGCCGATCCGCCGGATCGACGATCAGTAGCTCATCGACATGGTGGGCGGCGTAGAACGGGAGCTTCTCCCACGTCTCATCGCCCGGGGAGACGATCTCGACCACGAGCGCTGCAGTCGGGAACCATGTACCGCGGGGCGGCGACCGGTGAAGGCCGCCGTCCGGAACACGGTAGTCGTGCTCGCCCTCACCAAGGTTGAACTGGCCCACCGCCTCCACATATGAGAGCGTAGCGTGGGCCAGCTGCAGTGTGGCGGCTCGATTGCGGATCAATGGGTGATCACTCCAGGACCGCAAACAGTCAGTGCCGCTAGCGCAGTCACGCGAAATCACACCCCGTTAACCGCTCGTTCACTCGCTGTGCATCCGCGTGGCTACCGTGTTTCCCGGTGAGAAGGACGCGACGCGCTTGGGCTGCGCGCGCCACCAAAGCATCTTCAACCCAATCGATACGGACGCAGCGATGCCGCCAGCGAAGAACACGACGAAGCGCCGGGGCGTGAACGACGCAGGATTCCCCCGGGGCGACCGCAACTGTGACCTTGACTGAGACGGCACCTCAATATGCCCCAGCGCGACTTCGCCGGCATCTACAACGAGCACGTTTGGCGCGTCTACGGATTCTTTGCCTATTGGGTGAGATCCCGTCAGGACGCCGAGGACCTCACGCAGGTGACGTTCGAGCGGGCGCTCCGCGCGTGGGAGCGGTACGACGCGACGCGTGCGAGCGTCTCGACGTGGCTGCTGACGATCGCCCGCAATCTCCTCATCGATCATATGCGTGCGAGCAAGTCCGACCGGCACCAGCCGGCGGACGAGGCGACGCTGGAAGCGTTGGCGGCGAGCGCGGATCGGCCCGACCTCGGGTTGGATCCGGACCTCGAGCGAGCGCTCGGCCAGCTGGGCTCACGCGAGCGGGAGCTGATCGCGCTGCGCTTCGGAGCGGACCTGACCGGGCCGGAGATCGCCCGGCTCACCGGTCTCAGCCTCTCGAACGTGCAGCAGATCCTCTCGCGGTCGCTGCGGCGAATGCGCACGAGCCTCGACGGCAGCCACCTTCACGAGATTCGTGGCGCCGGCGCAGCATCGGCCGTCGAAGCCGGCTCGCGGTCGCAGGGGTCGCGCTGAGTGCCACGGCGCCGGCGCAGGCGGCAGCGGATGCGAACTTAGGCGCAACCTACGTCGGGCATCCCACGCCGTCCAGCACGCTCGAGCTCACGGTTTCGAGCGACGGGACGATCGTCGGCTACTACGAGATCATCGGGATCTACCGGACCTACACGGCTGGCACGTTCGGCGGACGGATCAGCTCCGCGACCAGGATCTGCTTCGCGACCAGGATCTGCTTCGCCAGGCGCACCGTGGTGCTGTGGCTCGATCGCAAACGAGTCGCTTCGACGCGCTCCACGGCAAACGGCGCATACTTCTTCACAGTGACAAAGCGGATGCGCGGCCATCTCGTCCGCGCGAGCGTGTCCGCCGAGACAGCGAGCGCCGGGCTCTGCGAGGCCGGCAGCTCGACTTTCATGGGGGCCTAGGGCCATGCGGATCGCGTGGACGGGACCGGTCGGCGATGGTGGCGGCGTTCCCACGATGGGCCTGCTCATGCTCCGGGAGCTGTTGCGCCAGGGAGTCGAGGTCGATCTCTACCTGCCGAGCTACTCGTTTGAGCCGCTGCCGGTCGAGCCGACTCCGGGGTTGCGGATCATCGAGCGCCGGTCGCGCTGGCGGTGGGGGATGTGGTACAGCCGCACGAAGCCAAGCGCGTTCTTCAGCGGCGCGGCGAGCCGTACGCTCAGCAACGTCATCCTGAACGTGCGCCTGTTGCGGGAGCACCGCGGGCGCCCCTACGACGCCGTCTATCAGCTCTCAGTCACTGAGCTCTTCCTTCTCGGCAGATTCCGCCGGCTCGCTCCCCCGATCGTCGTCCACCCGTGCACGCACGCCGCCGGCGAGCTGCGCTGGCACCGAGCCGAGGAGGCGTACGCGCTGCAATCCGAACGGCGGACGGTGCACATGGTGATGCGCGCGTGGTTGAAGCTGCGCAGCCGCGTGCAGCCGAGGGAGCTCCAGCGCGCAGATCTCGTGCTCGGCCTCAGCCGGCGCTTCAACGAACTCGTTCACGAGGACTACGGCGTGCCGCTCGACAAGCTTGCCGTCGTGCGCACGCCGGTCGACCTCGAGCGCTTCACCCCCGAGGGCGAATCGAAGCCTGCTGCGAAGCGGACGCTGCTGTTCATCTCGCGGATCTCCACGCGCAAGGGCGTCGAGCAGATCATCGAGCTCAGCCATCGTCTCGCTGATCGGGCCGACTCGGTCCGGCTGCTTGTGATCGGCGGTCCGACACAATGGTCTGACTACACCAGGCATCTGCAGCGCCTCAATCGAAACGTGGCCGAGTACCTCGGCGACGTGCGGAACGACGAACTGCCCGCCCTGCTGCGCTCGGCGACGATGCTCCTCGTGCCGAGCCTGTACGAGCCGGGCTCGATCGCGACCGCCGAGGCGCTGGCATGCGGCCTGCCGGTCGTCCTAAGCGACGAGGTCGGCAACGCCGAGGCCGTGAGTGGGCCGCATGCACGGATCCACCGAGCCGGCGACTTCGACGGCTTTGAGCAGGCGGTAAGGTCTCTGCTCGAGGCGGAGGCCGCCGACCGGCCCGCGCTGCGCGCCGCTGCGCGGGCCAACGCCGAGGCGGCGTTCGCTCCGAGCACCGTCATCAAGCAGCTGATCGCCGTGTTTCCGGCAGGCCGAACCGAGATTAAGACTGCGCAGGCCGCCGCTTCGGCGCGCGCGCCGATCGCGTCGCCCGAGCCATCGCCCGCCGCTCAGAGCCGTGTGCTGGCCACGAATGTGAAGCAGCTTGGCGTTCAGGGGTTCCGGCGCACCGCGCTCGCGCCGTCGCTGACTGCGACGCTGCTCCGCCGGGCCGTATAGGCGGGGGTGTCGATCGATGTCGACAACGCGACCAGTCGGCTGACGTGGAAGGCCAACAGAAAGCGCCGACGTCCCGACTCGCGGGCGTCGTCGCCGGACTGACTGCGGTGAAGGTCATCGGCGCGGCCTCGGGTTTTGTTACAGGACCGTTGCTCGCGCACTCGCTCGGTGCCTCGGGTCGTGGCGATCTCGCGGCGATCCTGGTGCCGCTCGGCTTGTTGCCCGCGGTCGCGGGCTTTGGCATCCCGGCCTTCCCGTTCCGGTCCCTGACGCGGGGCGACAGGCCGTCTGAGGTGATCGCCTCGCTGGGCCTGATTCTGCTCGCGGTCGGCCTGGTCGCAATGATTGCGGCGGTTCCGGCCGCGGACCTCCTCGCGGGCGGCCGCAAAACCGTCCGCGTGTGGCTCATCGTCGTATTCGTCTCGACTCCGCTGCTGCTTTTCGCGAGCCTGATGTCCTCGTGCCTGGCGGCACTTGCCCGCTGGCGCGAGGTTGCGGTCATGTCCTTGATTCCGTTCGCTGTCCCACTGGCAGGCATCGTGCTGTTTTTTGCGCTTGGGGATCTCACGGTTGCCTCGGCTGCGGCTGTGACAATCGCCGGTGCGTTGCTCTCGACGCTGCCAGCCGCGCCGCTTCTCGCGACCGCCGGGCGGCTCAAGTTCCGGCGCTCGCTCGCTCGCGAGGGCATGGGCTTCGGGCTCCGGTCGTGGTGGGGCGGACTGGCATATCTCGCCAACTTGCGTCTCGACCAGTTCCTGATGATCACGGCAGTCCCGCCACGAGAGCTCGGTCTCTACGCGGTGGCGGCGACCATCTCGGGTGCTGCCGCGCTTGCGACGGGCGCGTTGTGCCAGCCGGTGATGACACGCATAGGTGCAGGGGAGACGAGCCTCATCCCCCGCTCTGTACGCATGGCCCTCGCCGCGACCGTGATGATCAATCTCGTGCTGGCTGTAGTGTCGCCTTTGCTCCTGAGAATCCTCTTCGGTCCGGAGTTCACCGGCGCGTTCCCGCTGACGCTCGTGCTCCTCGTCGCGGGCGTCCCATTCGGCGGGGCGATGCTGCTCTCGGGTGGGCTGCAGGCCGACGGGGCGCCACTGATCCCGTCGACGGCCGAGGGCCTGGCGGTCCTCATCACCGTCGGAGGCCTGTTCGCGTTGCTCAAGTCGCTCGGAGCAATGGGGGCCGCGCTCGTCTCTTTGGCGGCGTACTCGACGAGCTTCGTGTTCCAACTGGTGATGGCGAAGCGGCGGATCGGGGGGGCGCTGAGCGACTACATCCTGCCGACCCGGTCCGACATCCGCTGGATCCGCCACCGCCTCGGCGACGCTACGTTCCGTCTTGGCTTTGCTGGGGCTGGGGGGTCTCGATGACCGCGTCGGCGGTGCCCAACGAGGAGGAGAGGCGATCGAGCGCGTGTGACCACGCCGGCGGCGGCTCGAATGAGTCGGTGACGGTTGTCATTCCGACCTACCGCCGGATCGAGGAGCTCGCGGCGTGTCTGGCCGGCGTCCGCGCGCAGACACGTCGGGCTGACGAAGTGGTCGTTGTTGTGCACGCATCCGACGATGAGAGCGCGGCGTACGTCATGTCGGTCCAGCCCGAGTGGACCGTCGTGCGGGTCGCGCGAGTCGTGGAGACGGGACTCGTCGCCGCGCTCAACTGTGGACTGGCGAACGCCGCGGGCGCGATCGTCGCGTTTCTGGACGACGACGCGGTGCCATGTTTCGACTGGCTCGAGCGCATCGTGGCTATCTACGCAGCAGATGCGCGAATCGCCGCCGTCGGCGGCCGTGACGCGATCGTCATTGACGGAAAGCCATTCGCGGACGTGAGAGGCCGGCTGCTCGGCGCGCCGCGGGTGGGGCGCATCCAGTGGTTCGGGCGGATGCTGAGCAACCACCACCTCGGTGTCGGTCGCGCCCGCGACGTCGATGTCCTCAAGGGGGTCAACATGAGCTTTCGCAGGCGCTTCGTGCGTCACGGCTTCGACGAGCGCCTGCGCGGCCAGGGCGCACAGGTTCACTCCGAGATGTCGATCTGCCTCCCGCTCCGCCGTCACGGCCTGCGCGTCGTCTACGATCCGCGCGTCCTCGTTCGTCATTGTCCGGCACCGAGGCTCCCCGGGGATGAACGCAACAGCAGGGCGTGGGGACAGATCTCGGCGTTCACCCATAACGAGACACTGCAGATCCTCGACCACTTCGGAACACCGCGCAAGCTCGTATTCTTCGTGTGGGCACTGCTGATCGGGACGACTGCATCGCCGGGACTGGCCGTGCTCGCGCGCGAACTCCTCGCGAGACGTCCGGAGGCGTGGACGCGGTTCGGTGCCGCCCAACACGGTCGCCTGGCAGCGTGGCGAACCCACTTGACCGTACCTCGCCGTCTGGTTGCGGCGCCTCAGCAAGCACGCGCCGAGAGCCCTCATCCAGCAACCGGTCGGCTCGTTGACATCGACCCCGGGTTCGCCCCTCGTGGTGATGCGTACGGTGGCCACCGAGGTTATCCGAATGATCACAGGTAACGATCGATCATTTGATTGCATCTATTCGTGCATCGCCACCGCGCGCGGTGTGCTCGACCGTCGACCTCTGTCCCCCTAGAACGTGAGAGACATGGATAGAAACACAACTGCTCAGCCGCGCATTGCGTCCTACATCCGGCCGCTTACATCACGTTGGTGGATGATCTTGGTTGCGGTCGTTGTGGCCACGGGTGGTGTCTACCTGTACTACGCGCACAAGCCGGACACGTATACGGCGAGTTCGCTGGTCTACTACCTAGACCCAGGCGACCCGGTCACGGGCGCGCCGACCGCGCCGCAGACGGACCGTACCGTCCAGGACGCCGCCACGCTCCTGTACTCGCGTTCGACGGCCCATGCCGTCGCTTCGAAGATCGGCTACAAGGGGACCGCGGCCGACCTCCTCACGCTGGTATCGATCAGCTCAAAGGAAGGCTCAGACTTCATCCAGATCGCGGCGCAGGCGCACAACGCGACGGAGGCGGCGGCGATCACGAACGCGTTTGCTGACAACCTCGTCAACACGCTAAGCAGCGGCGTGCAGTACCGGATCGAGAGCGCAATCAAGCTGTCGGAGGCCCAGCTCGCTCAGACGCCGAAGGGAGTCGCTGGCGCCGCTCAGCGGGCGGTGCTGCTCGATCAGATCAACCGCCTGCAGCTCGCGCAGAGCGTGCCGACCCTCGTGGCGCGCCAAGTGGACACCGCACTGCCACCGACGGTTCCGACTACGCCCAAGCCCAAGCGTGATGCGCTGTTCGCGTTCATCATCGCCCTCGTCGGCTCCATCGGCCTTGCCTACGCCCTCGAGCGCTTCGACCGCCGTCTGAAGAACCCGGAGGAGATGGAAGAGTTGTTCGAACGGCCCCTCCTCGCGGTCCTTCCGCACACCGACAAGCCGATGCCGACACGAAGGGGGAACCCCGCGCTCGGTCCAGACTTCCGGGAGCCGTTCCGGATCCTGCGCACGAACATCGAGCTCGAGTCGCTCGACAAGCCGCTGCGAACGGTCGTTGTCTCGAGTGCGATCCCTGGCGAGGGCAAGTCGACGGTCGTGCGCAACATGGCGCTCGCCTTCCGCGAGACCGGAAAGACCGTCGTGGCGGTCGACCTCGATCTCCGCAACCCCAACCTGCCGGGGCTGTTCGGATTGTCCAAGGGCCCAGGGATCACGGAAGTCCTGCGCAATGACATCACGATCGAGGAAGCGAGCGTCAGGATCCCGGTAGGTCTTAACCCGGTCGACGAGCTGATGTTGTCCCGTGCGGGTCGCGAGCTGCCGCCCAGCCCTTCCGACGGATCGAATCAGGGCGAGAACGGGAACGGCACCCATGGCGTCTCCGAAAGGCCTGAGATCACACTCATCTGCAGCGGCACGCGGCCAGCAAATGCGCCGGCGGTGCTCGCCTCCGACAGGCTCGCCAGCGTGCTCGACGCACTGCGCGAGGAGTACGACATTGTGATCATCGACTCGGCGCCTGTCCTGGCTGTCACCGACACGGTTCCGCTGCTGCGTTACGCCGACGCGGCGCTATTTGTCTGCCGCCTGGACGTCACGACGCGAGACACCATCAGGCGGCTGCGGGACTTTCTCGACCGTGTTCCGAACCTGAACATGCTCGGCATCGTCGCCAACGACCTCTCTCGTCTCGAAGCCGGGGGGTACGGGTACGGGTACGGCTATGGGTACGGTGCCTACCGCGAGGACCATCCCGAGGAGCGGTCCGAGCGCCGCCGAATCAAGCCCAAGCAGTTGGCGTAAGGACTTTCGCGATGGCGACTCTCGCGACCGAGCGGGCGCGTCCGATATACGATCGGCAGCTGCGTCCCGTCTTCGAAGCGCTAGCAGGGCTCTCCGTCGCGGCGGTGACGATCGCGCTAACAGCTTTCAGGTCGGACAATTCGACGACACGCGTCGTCGCGCTCGTGATCGTCGTGATGGGCTCGCTGTGGTTCGCCACGACCCGCCGCACCGCTCTCGCCCTCGGTCTGCTCCTTCTGTATCTCGGACTGCTCGACGGCTACCTGAAGCTGGCCACGGGTTCTAACTACGTGACGTTCGTGCGCGACGCCCTGCTGTGGTCGCTTGCGATCGGGGTGCTGCTCCGCGCGAGCCTGCAGCACAAGCGTCTCACATTGCCTCCCCTGAGCGGGTGGGTCCTGGCGTTCGTCATCGTCGTGTTCGTCGAGCTCTTCAATCCCGACAACGGCACGCTCTATCACTCGTTTGCGGGGGTGCGCCAGCATCTCGAGTTCGTGCCGCTGTTCTTCCTGGCCTTCGCATGCGTGCGCACGAAGGGGACCCTACGAACTTTCGCGATCCTCTTGGTGCTGGTCGCGGTCGCAAACGGCGTCGTGAACTACATCCAATTCCGGGAGACGCCGGCAGAGCTTGCGTCATGGGGTCCCGGGTACGCGGAGCGCGTTCTCGGGTTACAGCAATTCGGTTTCTCCGGACGGACGTTCTTCACCTCCGCCGGGCAGGAGCTGACGCGCCCGTTCGGATTGGGCAGCGATGCTGGAGACGGAGGGCTCATGGCGGCCTTCGCGATTGGAGCAATCCTTGCGCTTGCGACGCTACCCGGACGCCGACGCTACTTGCTGCTCGCTGCCGTTGGCGCGATCGCCGCGGTCGTCGCGATTATCACCTCTCAGGGTAGGGCCGTCATCGTGTGCGGGGTCGTCGTGGCGTTCACTTACGCGCTGCTCACGACGACCTCCAGACGAGGCGCGTCGACGGTCGTGGCGATCGGCGCTGCGGCGCTGTTGACCCTGTTCACCGTTGAGAGCGTGGTCGGAACCTCAGGACCGACGCAGCTGCGCTACGGAAGCTTCAGCATCGGGAACATCGTCCAGACGACCGCCTCCAGCCGTGGATTCGCCTTCTCGGATGCCGCCGCGTATCTCGTCAAGTACCCCTTGGGGGCCGGTCTCGGGGTCGGCGGTCCCGCGACCGGGAGCGCGGGCGCACCGCCGCAGGCCGGAGCGCTGGACGCCGAGAACGAGTTGACCTTCGCGGAGATCGAGACCGGGATCGCCGGTTTGGTCTGCCTCGTCGGCTTCCCGCTCACGCTCCTGATCATCGGGTTCCGGCGATGTCGGCTGGAGCCCGACCCGGAGGTGCGAATCCTGCTTGCGGCGACGATTGCTCCGATTGCCGGGATGCTCGTGCTGTACGTAGTCAGCGCGGTGACGCCGACCACGCCCGCCGGTCCCTACCTATGGGCCGCGGGCGGAATCATCTCCTACTGGCTTGTGGCTCGCCCCGCCGAGCTCCGAGCCGCCGCCGCAGGCTCCCGAATCGCACCGTCAGCCGCCTGGCGCATCAGCCACGCGTCAGCCACGGAAGCCCGATAAATCTGGACTCGTGTCGACGACGCCGGATGGTCGGATGGGCCGACGCGGGGCGCAGGGCGTAGAACCGCCTAAGGGGGGCCTACAGACTGCGCTCAGGGGCGCTCGTTCGCGCCTTCCACTCCGAGGCGATCATCCAAAAGGCGTGAACCGATCGTTGGGCGCCGCTGGCGATGTCGAGAACTCGGCGCGGACTGCGGCCTTGTGAGACAGTCGCGCGCGGAGGGCGTCGTCGTGGAGGAGGTGCTCGACCGCCCGACCACAACATGCCGGGGACTTCGCTGTCGGCTAGTGCTAGTTTGTGGCACGCGTGTGCAGTGGCCCGGGTCCGACGAAACGGCGAGTCGTGCGATCACCCGAGTTCACACGATGGCCGCTTCGCGTTGAAGATGAGCCATATGCTGAGGGCTTGCGATGAGCGAGCCAACGACGTCAACGCTATTGCACATCGGTTGCGGCGACGATTATCGCCTGGGTTTCGTGAACCTCGACCGAGGAGAATGCGACGCTGACATCCACCACGACCTTGAGGTGGTCCCGTACCCGCTTCCGTCTGATCACTTCACGCTCGTGATCGCGAACCAGACTCTGGAGCACCTCGACGTCCGCATGTGGCCGCAAATCGTCGCCGAACTCTGGCGCATCTCGGCACCGAACGCAGTCTGGGAGCTCAGGTCCCCATACGCGATGAGTGACAACTTCGCCACCGACCCGACGCACCGGATGCCGCTGACCACCCGCAGCTTCGACTACTACGACAGCACCCGTCCGCTTGGCGCGCTCGGCCGAATCTATGGTTTCGGTCCGTCGCTACGGGTGCTTACCGCGAAACGGATCTACGGGGACCGGCACGGCGATGACGTCTATCACAGACTGCTCGTCGTCAAGCCCCCGGCTCCGGTGGTGGTCCCCTCCCGCCTGCCGGATCACTTGTATAACGGGGAGCCGCGATTCGTTTCGCGCGCACGGGCAGTGGCCGTGCGGTATCCGATCAGCCGAGCGGCGTGGCGAGCGGCACGCCGCGCCGGCGGTTCGGTGCTTGCGGCGCGGATCGCCGGTCCCGGTTCTTGAGGGACCCGTGTCGCGGCTCAACCTAATGCCGAGCCCCGAGCGTCCGCCGGTGGACCGCCCCGGACCAGACCGTGGGGCGAGTCGGAGGCTGCACGTGGCGCTGGTCCACGGCTGCTGGCCTCCGCTCGACGCGTTCGGAGGCATCGTCCGGTACCTGCTGTGCCTTGCGGGCGGACTGCGAGATCGCGGCCATCACGTGACGGTGGTAACGTGCGGCACGACGAGCTACATCACGCAACGCGTGGAAGACGGGATCCGCGTGGTCCGCGTCCCGCAGCCACCCGACCGTCCCTCCCGGCCGCTGCAGCTGCTCACTCCGCTGGTTCTGTCCGCCCGCTACGCCTCGGCGTTGTCGATGGTCGATCGGGTCCATCCGATCGATGTAGTCGAGTTCAGCAACTGGGCCAGCGAAGGCTTCGTACACGCGCTCCATCGCCGGCGACCACACGTCACTCGGGTGGTGACCATGGGCTGGCAATCTCGTGCCGTCGCGCACGGCGCACCGCAAGCAGGCTATGCCGTCATTACGGACTGGTGGCGCGATTGGACCGAGGCGCTGCCGATCCGGCGCAGCGACCTGGTGCTGTCACCATCGCGTGCTCACGCGGACATCGTGGCCGCTCGGCTCGGCCTCGACAGTGCGCCGCAGGCCATGGCGCTGGGCGACGGCGACGGGACCGTGGTCGCCAAGTCGGCTCGACCGCGCTCCGAGAACCTGCTATTTGTGGGCAAGATGGAACCGCGCAAGGGGTTCGACACGCTCGTCGAGGCATTCGCGCTGGCGTATCCATCGCTGCCGGGCGGCACGAGGTTGACCGTCGCCGGGGAGGACCCGCGGACGGGTGGCGCCTCCTACCACGAAGCGGTGCTCGGCCGGGTGCCGGAGCATGTGCGTGACCGCATCGACGTGCTCGGCTGGGTCAGTGACGATGCCCTCGCCGAGCTCTACCTGAGCTGCCTCCTGGTCGTCGCACCGTCGCGGTACGAATCGTTCGGCCTCCCGTTCATCGAGGCGATGCGGCACGGCAAGGCCGTCATCGGGACGACCGCGGGCGGCATTCCGGAGGTCGTCGAGAACGGCAGCGAGGGACTTCTCGTACGCTCGAACGACGCGATGGGTCTGGCAGCAGCAATCGTGCGTCTTGTCAGCGACGACGTGCTTCGCCAGCGGCTGGAAGGTGCCGGGCGAGCGCGCTATGAGCGGGAGTTCACCCGTGACGAATTCGCGCGGCGTTCCGAGGCCGCGTACAAGCTGGCGATCGACGCGCGAACCGGAGTTGCCCACCGCCCGCCGCGGGCGCGGCTCATCCGCCCGGGCTGGTCCAGCCTACGGTCGCGCCTGTACGCCACCGACGATCGAGCCGGGCGGGATGTCGGCGGTACGACGGCGCCAGCGGCGACCACGACGGTCGGCCGATGACACCCGGCCCGAGGATCGTGGCGTTCGACGCGATCCAGACTCCAGTGGCGATGACGATGTCAAGGTCCTCCGTCGGGATTGAACGCTGCCGATCCGAGCCGAGCGCACGTGCTCGTTTGTCCCTGTGGGGAGCGACACACCATGGCCGAAAAACGAGTGATCGCCGATCACGATCCTGCTCGAAGAGACGTTCAGGGTGGCGTCGAGCAGGAGCACCCCCTCACCGACCTCGACGCGGTCGCTAGGCTAGGTCACATGACTCGGAGGACGCACGGGAGGTGTCGCCGCCTCGGCGCTGCGAGCGAGTTTCCAGGCGAGCGACATGTCGCCGATCGGCGCGAGCACGGACCGCCGATTCCGGGCCTCGTGGTAAACCGAATGTGTCATAGCGATGGTCGCGTAAGCGAGCTGCGCCGCCAGTGGCGTGCGGTGGCGGTAGCCCCGGCTCTTGAGAGCGACCAGGTACCTCGCGCGCTCACTCGTCTGCTCTCGGGTCCTGTCGAACGTGTTCCGAGGCGGAGGCAGATGGTAGTTGACGAGGTGCGGCGTGTATGTCACCGAAAAGCCCGCCGCGAGGAGTCGTGCCGCCACGTCCATGTCTTCGTAGCCATACTCGATCCGCTCGTCGAACGCGGCATACTCGAAAGCTGAGCGGGGAATCACGTTGGCGTTCAGGTGAAACGCGGTCGCCGCGCGGCGGGTCGCTTCGGTGAAGAAGCCAAGATAGGAGCTGCGGGTGGGGCCGACTGGTCCCGAGCGTTCGACGACGGTGCCGCATACGAGCTCCCGTTCACCGAGACTGTCCAGCAATGCGGTCGTGTCGCGCAGGAAATGAGGTCCAAAGACGCCGTCATCGTCGATGAGCGTGACATGCGATGTGTCCGCCTGCGCGATCACGTGGTTGCGGTTCGCGCAAAGGCCGCGGGCAGGACCTGCGACGTACTCCACCCCATAGGTCGCGCACAGGCTCGCCGTACCGCGGGAACGGCTGTCGTCCGAGACGTGCACTCTTGCCGGCTGGGCGCTCCCGTCGCGGATCGACGCGAGGCAGCGGTCGAGCTCGTCCGTCCGACCGCTTGTGCAGATACAGACCGAGATCTGCCTCATTCCGCTCGACGACGGCCGTTCTGTCGTTGCGTGCGCGGATGCCGCGCTTGAATGCTATGCGGATCTCGGCTCGTAGGCGGTGTTCTCATAGCGCTCGTAAGGTCGCAAGCAGCGGATGATCCGTGCCCGCCGATCGGGCATCGGGACACGCCTGTAACCGGCATCGCTGAGGTAGTCATGCGGCCGGCCGAGGGGTGCGTGGGCATCCATCGTTTCGATCACGATCGACTTGATGCGGTGCGCGTGCAGGGCGTCGTGCGCGCCTTTGAGCGCCGCCAGCTCGTGGCCCTCGATGTCCAGCTTGAGCACGTCAACCTGCTCGATCGTGTGCGTGTTGAGGTAGTCATCGAGCCTGGTCACCGCGATCGTGCCGGAGGGCTCGCCGCCGAGACTGTGGCCGCGAAAGTCGAATGGCATGGAACCGTTCTCCGAGGACAGGCCGGTCTCGTTCAGCGTGACGTTCGGCGCGGTGCCGGTTTGCCGCTGATATTCGCGAAGGTTACGACGAAACCCGTCCGCTGATTGCGGATGTGGCTCGAATGCGTGAATCCGCGCACGAAAGCGGCTGTGCAGGATCTGGAACGTGATGAGTCCGACATGGGCCCCGCCGTCGATCATCGTCCCATCGGGCGCGAGATGGCGGAGCGCGTAACGGACAAGGCCAGGGTCGTAGCGTGCGAGCAGGAACGCCTGAGCCTGCGGCCACTCTTCGAGATCGAGGCACATGGTCGCGCCACCAACCTTGCCCGTGACCTTTCGGTTGCCCCCTGATTCGAGAAAACGCCTGTACACCTCGACCGCGATGCGTCGGTCAGCCGCGCCGATTGGCAACAGGCTGAGAGCTTGCGCCGGCTTCACGATGGAGCGCATCACGCCGGGATCAGCAGGGCGTGCCAGCGTTCGGCGCCATTCGGGATCTCGCCACTGAGCGCGGTCAGCCGGTAGCCGATCGGCGCGATCGTGCCCTCGATGAACTCGATGAATCGGGGCCCGAGCCAGTGAACCTCGCACGCGACGATCGGGCGGTGGTCTCGAAGGACGCCGAGCATCCCGGCGAGCACGTCGATCTCGCTTCCCTCGACGTCGATCATCACGAGGTCCGGGGCCGGTGCGCGCGTCCGATCTCGCCAGCCATCGATGCTCACGACCTGAACCTCCGGTCCGTTGGGGCTCTCGCCGACGCGGTGCTGCTGTGACCCACCGCCGAGGATCATCCTGACGGTGCCGGCGCCCCGTCCAACCGCGCTCTGCTCGACGTTGACGTGGTCGAAGCCGTTGAGCGCTGCGTTCTTGCGCGCCTGCGTCGCGGACGCCGGGAACGGCTCGAAGGCCCACACGATGCCGCCCGGATGCACCATGCGACCCGCGAGCGTCGAGAAGAAGCCGATGTTCGCGCCGATGTCGTAGAAGACGCTTCCAGGCCTCAGCATAGACGCGAGGAACTCCTGCTCCTCGCACTCGGACGTGCCTAGCAGGTAGCCGGGTTGGCCTCCGGTGGCATCGAACCTGAGTCCGGTGCCCGGGCCGTGCCGGATGATGCCCTCGCCTTCGGTGAGCGTCGCGTTCAGCCTAGTCGTCAGTCGCCTGAGAGCCGGGTATCGGAACTGCAACCTCCCGACCGCGCGGACAAACTTTGGCGGAAGCATCGCCACGAGACGGCGCAGCATCGCGCGGCTGCTCTCACCTGCGATGGTGATCACCGACGCCGGTCGCCATCCGCGAGCGCGATGATCGATAATGCCGTGTTGCGTGGCCTCACCGTCGCATCCGTTGTGCCGTTGTCGTTGGATCTTGCGTGCGATGCCGCGGGGGTATTTGTAGGTCAGTGCGGCGGCTGTTTGGTGCACTACGTGGAACGGGATCTGTGTTCGGTTCACGAACAGTATGTCGGA
>JBKQIR010000025.1:0-5614 GCA_052148275.1 Solirubrobacteraceae bacterium | reverse complement strand
ACGACTTCAACGCCTACTGGGAATATCACCTCGCCCAAGAACGACACCGCAACCACGACCTACGCTACGCCAACAGCGTCATCCCACGCGAGGCATAACGTCCCTCCAGACGAGCCGCACCCAAATGCTTTTGGGTGAAGGCGATCGTCGGCTCGTTCGGGCCGACGCGATTCCAGTCGTTGGAGGAGCGGCTCAAGAGCACGGCCGTGCTAGCAACGATTCAGCAAGCTTCGAAGAGAAGCGACGACCTCGAGCCCAGATTCGACATCGTCGCAAATGGCGCCAAGCAAACGACGTCGACCCGATGCTGGAGCATATGCTCGTGGATTGAGATGTTCGGGCCTGTTGAGCGCTACTTCGTCGTGCCGCACACCCACTGGGATCGCGAGTGGTATCGCCCGTTCGAACACTTCCGGCTGATGCTCGGGGGCGTGGTTGACGAGGTGCTTGACACGCTCGAGGGTGACTTGGAGTTCAGATCGTTCACGCTCGACGGGCAGGCGATCGTGCTGGAGGACTACGTCGCGATCCGGCCCGAGAACGAGTCGCGGCTGCGGTCGTTGATCGCGGTGGGCCGGATCGAGATTGGTCCGGGCTACGTGCTGCCTGATGAGTTCCTGGTCAGCGGCGAGGCGCTTGTGCGCAACCTTCTGATCGGCCGTGCCGTCTGCCAGCGGTTCGGCGGTCAGCCGTCGGCTGCTGGTTACCTTCCCGACAGCTTCGGCCATCCACTGCAGTTGCCCCAGATTCTGGCAGGCTTTGGGATCGACAGCTTTCTGTTCTCGCGCGGGCTTGGCGACGAGGTGGACGATGTCGGCCTCGCGTTTAGGTGGGTAGCGCCGGATGGGAGCGCGGTGCGGGCGCTCCAGCTCCTCGCCGATTACAGCAACTTCGCGAATATCTCGGGTGCGGACGACGCCGAGGCACGGGTGCGTGCGCTGTCGGAACGCTTCGGGCAAGGGCTCGAGCGGGCGGATGTCCACGAAGTCGTGCTGTGCAACGGAACCGACCACTGGCGTATCCAGCCGGAGATGCCGGCGGTCTGCGCCGAGCTCGAGCGCTGGTTTCCCGGGTCGGCTTTCACAATCGCTGGTTACGGCGACTACGTGTCGGCGCTGCGGACGGGCGAGCTCGCGTCGTGGAGCGGGGAGCTGCTCGGCAGCCGCCTATGGAATGTTCTGCGCGGCGTCAACTCGGCGCGGTTGTATCTCAAGCAGGCCAATGAGCGTGCCGAGCAGCGGCTGCTGAGCGTTGAGACGCTCGCGGCGCTGTCCGCGCTGCGTACGGGCGGGCGGTTCCCGTTTGAGGATTTCACGTTCGCGTGGCGAGAGCTTCTCAAGTGCCACCCGCATGACTCGATCTGCGGCTGCTCTTGCGACGAGGTCCACCGCGACATGCTGGTTCGCTATGCCTCTCTTGACCGGACGCTCGACAGTCTCAGCTCAAACGCGCTGGCCGAGTTCGCGGGGCGCGACAGCCCAGGGCGAATCGGGCTCGTCAACCCGTTACCGTTTGCACGTCGGGGAGTGCTGAGACTGCAAGGCGCTGGGCCGACGCTCGTCGGTCTCGCCGGGTTCGAGGCGCGGACGGTCGAGCTCGCGCCGGCCGCCACGGCGCCGCCGCGAGAGGGTGATCGCATCGACAGCGGTTCAGCGTGCAGGTTGCTCGCGACGGAACACTCGCGGTCGACGACCGCAGGAGCGGCCGGCGGTTCGACGGGCTACACGCGCTCGAGGACGAAGTCGACATGGGCGACCTCTACAACTTCTGCCCGCTCGCGGGGGCGGGTGTGTGGCGCTGCTCGGAGGCCTCGACGCGGATCCTGTCCGACGGGCCGCTGTGCTGGGAGCTTGAGGTTTCGTATCACGGCGAGCTGCTCGCTGGGCTCGACGACGAGCTGCGACCACGGTCTGAGACCGTCGCCCTGTCGCTCACCACGCTCGTCCGGCTCGTGCGCGGCAGCGACCGGATCGAGTTCGAGACAACCATCGAGAACACAGCGAAGGACCACCGGCTCCGGGCCGTGTTCCCGGCCGGTGACGCTCCCGGACCTGTTCGCGCCGAAGGCCAGTTCGCGGTCGTTCAGCGTCCGATCGTGCCACCGGAGCCCCGAGCGAACTGGTGCGAGCCGCCGGACGCGACGCAGCATACGGCCGGAGTCGTCGCACTTGGTCCCGTTGCGCTGATGACCCGCGGCCTTCCCGACTACGAGGCGCGTGTCGGCGCTGGTGGCTCCGAGCTGTGCCTGACGCTGCTGCGCTGCGTCGGCTTGATTTCGCGAGAGTCGGGGGTGATCTCGACCCGCCCGCTCGGGGCCGGACCCCAGCTGGCAACGCCCGAGGGGCAGTGCCTTGGGCGCCAGGTGCTCGAATACGCTCTGCAGTTCGACGCGGACCAGCTCGACAACGTCGCGCTGCTGCGCGAATCCCAGGATTACCGAAGCCCGTTCTTGGTCGTACCTGCGGGTGTGCAGTTCGAGCCGCCGCTCGCGGTCGACGGCGAGGTCGTGTTTTCGTGCCTGAAGGGCGCCGAGGATCTTGACACGCTAGTCATGCGCGTGTTTAACCCTACGTCGGAGGCGACAACCGCACGAGTGCTCGGCCCGGTGACCGTTCAGCGGGTGCGTCTCGACGAGTCCCGCGGGTCGCCAGTCGCGAACGGAGTCGTCGAGGTCGGTCCGGGCGAGATCGCGACGTTACGGCTGCGCACGATCCGCGGCTGAACAAACATGTTCAAGGCACACGATCTCATTCGACCCAACGGTGAGTGGTCAGCTCCGCCCGATCGGGAACCCGGCTCGTGCGCCGTTAGTCCGCGAAGACGTCCGTTGAGGATTAACCTCCGACACCGGCGACGCGGAGACCGACGTGCCGGAAGCCCTCAGCGAGGTTCCAGAGCGTGCGCTGCCAAGTCCATGACCGCGAGCACGGCGTGCTTGGGGCGGCCAGCGAAATGCGTGCAGACCTAGATCCAGATCGAGCTGCGGTGGTGGTCCGCCCACTCCGGGAACGGCCCTCGCTCCGCGCCCTCGCCTCCAAGGCCACCTCGATGCTCGCCACCGAACCGCGCCAAGAACTTGAGCCGGCCCGAGCGGTCCTCCGGCACGATCCGACCACGCGACACCCAACCGTCACCGTGTCGGCCCGCTCCGCAGTGATCTGCGCCCGATCCTGATCCAGCGCCGTCACAATCGCCACACCTCATCCCTCCTCGCGTCGAACCCACCGCGCGGACATCCTTGAGCCTGACCCACCACATTCCGTGGGATATGGTCGGCCCCGTTGTATCCCAGTGACCGGCCGCGCGGCTGGCACCGCGCGCGCGCCTTCAACCCATGTCATGCGACGCGCTCGGCCGGCCACCTTCGACGGAGAGCCACCCTGCTGGCCACTGCCGTGCTGCTCATGCCGTCTTTGCTACGAACCACTGTCAACGAGGGGCGGGCGGAACGATGGCTACGGCTATGGGCGAGAAAATCGCGAGATCTCCGTCGACAGCTGCGCCGGCACCGTCGCGCCAGAGCGCCCGTGCTTGCGAGGCTTCCGCGAGCACAAGCACGAAAGCAACGACCTCGCCCATCTCAGCAAGGTCGATGCTCTTGGCGCCAAGCACCGACGTACAGCCGTCGATGACCAGCGACCGCTTAGTGGAGGAACGATTGGATCGTCGGCACGAGGTTCGCCTGGTCCTGGAAGAGGAACGCGTGGCCCGCGTCGGGGTAGAGACGGAGCTCGGCGCGATGGATCAGCTTGGCGAGGGTCTGACTGTTGGCGGCCGGGTCGAGGCGATCGAGCGTCCCGTCGGCGACGAGCGTCGGCGCGGTGATCGTGGCGGGCTTGGTGCCGGCCGGGTCGGTGCCGTTCCACCAGGCGTCAACCGCGTGGCGTTGAGCGGCTAGCACGTCCGTCGGAGCGGGCGCGGCGGGTGGATAGCTGGAGATTGCCGCGAGGTAGGTGTTCTGCGCGGCGGTCTGGTCGGCTGGGAAGAGAGCGGCCATGACCTTCTGCGGGTCGCCGCTTTCGAACGCGTTGAGTTCTTGGCGGGAGGGCTGGATGGTCGTTCCGTTGCCGGGGTAGCCGGCGCAGAGCACGAGGCGGTGCACCTGGTTGGGGTGGCGGACGGCGAGCGCCTGGGCGATCATGCTGCCCATCGACCAGCCGAGCACGTCCGTGCGTCCGAGTCCGAGTGTGCTGATGAGCGCGCTCGTCTGGTCTGCCATCGCGTCGATCGTCAGCGGGGCGGACAGGTTCTCGGACTTGCCGATGCCGGCGTTGTCGAGGGTGATGACGTGGTGTTGGTGGGCGAGAGCGTCGACGAATTGCGGGGCCCAGCTGTCGATCGTGCCGCCCTAGCCCGTGATCAGCAGCAGCGGTGGACCGGTCCCGATAGCGCGGTATCCAACCGTTCCCAGGCGGGTGTGTGCGGTGCGCACCGGTGCTGAGGCGATCGAGACGCTGTCGGCCACCGGGGCTGTGGCGCCGCTCTGCGCCTTGTCCACCGCCGCCCGTGCGAACGCCTCGACCGTGGCGGTCTCGGGCTCTCCCAGGTTGGCGAAGGAGAGGTAGCCGTCATAGCGGCTTGTCTGGAAAAGAACGAGGTCGAACCCGAGCCTGATTCCAGCGAGCGAGAACGCCCACGCGTATGCGGACGAGGTGCGACCGAGCCGCGGGAACGCCAACGGACCGACGGTAGCCTCGACCGTGGTATTTCCTAACCTCAGCATTGCTGAGCGGCAGCTGGCGAGGGCTCGACCGAAGCGGTCCCACACCTGCTCAACCCGCGCGCCGGTAGCGAGGACCTCGCCGAGGTCTGGAATCGACTTGCCCTCGACAAAGCCGGCGGTCTGGTAGCTCCAGCCGTTCCCGTGCTCGCCCAGGTGCTCCAGGCACGGCGTGTCGCTCACCTTCGCCGGGCTCGCGCTAACCGCGACGGCCGACCAACCAGACGGCAGATCCGCGACTGACAGCAGCCGGCTCTGCAACCGCGAAGCGATGCTGCTTGCACCGCAACCAGACACGAGCACAGCGACCAGCGCACCAAGGAACAGCACCAGTGCCACCGCACGGCATCGAACATCGCGGCGCATCGGACCAATCATCTCAGAGAGCGGGACCGCCAGAACCAGCGCCACCATCGACACCGCTCTCCGGACCACCGCGACACTTGGGGAAACTGCCCGAGCCGCCGCCAGGAGCGCGCATTTCGGCATGGCTCGGCTTGCGGGTCGGCCGCAAGCCGAGCCAGCCAAAGGCACGCAGCGCTAACCGGCGTCGCGCCAGCCCCAAGCAACTCCGAGGCGGCACGGCCCCGCGGGCCGCTCCCGAACTTGCAGCGGAGCGGGCCATAAGGCCGCCCGGACCCCGTCAGGCGTGGACAGGTAGCGCCTGGTGACCAATGAGGTCGATCGCGGCGCCAGCCTCATTCGCCGACCCGTCCGCATGACCGATCGTGTACGAGAGGACCAGCGCCAAACGTCCGACGCCAGGTCGAGATCGGTCGGGTGGCCGGGGGCGTCGCAGCCCCCGGCTCCCACAGATCCCGGCGTGACAGTCGCCCGTCACCGGGCTCTTCTGATCGGCCTTGTTGCTAGAACGCGCGGATCCATCGCCACTGA
>JBKQIR010000024.1:0-3367 GCA_052148275.1 Solirubrobacteraceae bacterium | reverse complement strand
AACGGCGACTTCGAGCAGTACTGGCAATACCACCTCGCCCAAGAACAACAACGCGTCCACCAATCACGCTACGCCAACGGTGCCATCCCCCGAGCAGCATAAGTCCCTCCAGGAGATCTGCACCCTTATCTAAATCAGGTGCGCGAGGCGACGCCCTCGCGCACCTGATTTAGATAGAGACCCCCTGATCGGCTATTACCTGATCGAGGACGGTAACGGCGTCATGAGCTCCGTCGGCTTCTTCGACACCGAGGCTCACGCCCAGGAGGGAGGACCCATTACTGTAAAAGCTAGGCGAGGCTCATGAAATCCCTGTTCACAATCTGATTCCTGGCCCGTAACGGGGTGCCAGCGACGGACGATTGCTCAGTTTCGGCTAAAGCTTGAAGCGCGCCGGTCGAAGACCTGAGAGCACCGAGGAAGCACTCGGGTGCGCTGGGTGCAGCCAACCAGTCCCGGAGAGCAGCCATTTCGCTTTCTCAAAGAGAGCACGCCAGATTTCCAGTCGAAGGCGTCACTGGGTGAGCACGGTGAGCGCTGGATTTGACTGGCGACGCGAGCTTGATCCGAAGGTCGTAGCTCGCGCGCGTGAGGCGATCGCACGCTGTGAGCGCCTGCCGGTGCTCGTCCGCACGATCCGTCGCGTGCTCGCGCTGACCGAAGACGAGCAATCCGAGACCAGCGATCTGGTCGCGGTGCTCGAGCGAGACCCGACGCTTGCCGCCAACATTCTGCGCTATGCGAACTCGGCTTACGTTGGCCGGCCGTTCCGCGCCAAGACGATCCGGCAGGCGGTCATGATGGTCGGGCGGCGCTCTACGCGCCAGCTGTGCCTGGAGACCGTCACCTTCCGGTTCTTCCAGTCCGCGCCCGGTGTCGGGCGCGCCACGCTGGGACAGCTGCACATCCATGCCGTGCAGGTCGCGAGGATCGCCGCGGAGACCGCCACGCTGGTCGGCATCCCGAGCGATCTTCCGCATCTGGCGGGGCTGCTGCACGATTGCGGCAAGCTGGTGATGCCGGTCGCGTTCGGCGAGCCAGCGATGGAGGAGCTCGTCAGGGCCTACCCGTCCGGGGTGGCGCGTTCCGAGGCGGAGTGGGAGCGATTCGGGCTGGACCATGCCTACGCGGGCGCGCTGCTGGCCGAAGCGTCCGGGCTTGACGAGATCGTCGCCGCGATCGCCTGGCACCACGGCGGCCGGCGCGGCTGCGTGACACCCTCCAAACAGATCGCGTGCGTGCAGATCGCCAACAACGTCGCCAGCATGCTGCACGGGTCCGATGCCGACCAGACGCTCCTCGACAGCGCTCTGCGATACCTCGAGCTTGACTGCGACGTGCTCGATCAGCTCGCCGAGAGCGCGATCACTTTGGAGCCGGCGCCTACAAAGAATGGTCTACGCGACCGGGTGGCGCAGCTCGAGATGCTGGCGAGCACCGACGAGCTGACCGGCGTCGCCAACCGGCACCACTGGTTGTCATGCGTGCGCAACTCGATGCGCGCCGGCGAAGCCGGCACGGTGCTGCTGTGCGATCTTGACCATTTCAAGCAGATCAATGACACGCACGGGCACCGCAGCGGCGACCTGGTGCTGATGGAGATCGCGCGGATCCTCGCGCGGCACGGGCTCGCGGGACGGCTCGGAGGCGACGAGTTCGCGGTCTGGGTGCCCGGCAATCACGACCCCGACGACGCCGCCGAGCAGATCGTCGACGAGGTCACCAACGCATTCGACAGCAGCTTCGAGGTGACCGTCGGCATCTCGATCGGGATCGCGCCGCCGAACATCGACCTCTCATCGGCGATCGAGCTCGCCGACCGGGCGCTGTATGCCGCCAAGGCCGACGGGCGCCACCGCGCGTCCCGCGCCACGGAACCGCACACGGCGTAGGGGTTGATGGGGTGCCGTTAAAGGAACGTGGCACCAACCGACAAGCAGGGAGGAGGCTGCGGAGAGCCTGGGGGCGGATCACCGACTCGGCCGTCAACCATGGAGTCAAGAGCTTCGGCCCGATCGTGATCCTGGCTCCCGCGGTCGACGCAATCGCCACCGTGTCGCCAGGATAGTCGCCATCTGGGGTATCCACTTAGGCGGAGTAGGGTAGGGCGCTGCGCCACGGTTGAAGGGCTGGCGGACGCTCGAGACTTGGCGGCCGGCCGTAAACGCCGGGCGGCTGGCGCTTGAGCTTGCCAGGGGTGGGATTGACGATCAGTTGACGGTAGTGGACCGGGTCGTGCGCAGAGGCGAGCCCGAGCACGCGGTAGAACACCAGGCCGCGACTGCGCGAGCGGCGGCGGTTGAAACGAAAGACAAACTCGTTCAGATACGCGGGCAGGTGCTCCGCGTCGACCGAGCCGTGATGGGTGCCAAGCAGCCAACGCTTGGCCAACGAGGAGACCGTGTGCACGCCCGGCAGGAGCGCGGAGGCCTGCGCGCCCGACGCGCCTTTGATCGGCTGATGCGTGTACAGGTCCGCGGTCGCCGGCGGGTAGGAAGGCCAGCCGTCGGTGATCGCCCTCGCGCCGGGCTCGACGTTGTCCTCCAAGAGGCCCCGCAACGTATCCGCGGAGGCGTCGGCGATCGGGACCATCCGGCAGCGCCCGAAAACCACGGGGCTCCAGACGCTCGACCGCCACGGCGACCAGCACCTTCCTGCCGCGCTGGCGACCGCCGCGCAGCACGGGCTCCTCACCGCCGATGTAGGTCTCGTCGACCTCAACCTCGCCCCGCAGGCATTCACGCCCGGGTCGCACCAGCACCGAGCGCAGCCGGTGCAACATCGCCCACGCGGTCTGGTAGGAGCCGATCTCCAGCGCGCGCTTGAGCGCCAGCGCCGAGATCCCGTCCTTCTGGCTGGCGAACAGCCAGCAGGCCATGAACCAGACCGTCAGCGGCGTGCGCGTCTTATCGAAGATCGTGCCCGCCGTCACCGAGGACCGCTCATGGCACGCCGAGCACTCATAGCGTCCGTCGCCCAACTCCCACGAGCGCCGCTGTCCGCACTCGGGGCACACAAACCCCTCCGGCCAGCCCAGCCACTCCAGGTAGTCCAGACAGTCCACATCGGTCCCAAACCACGCCTGAAACTCCCCCAGCGACCGCGGATAGTGCTTGCCGGCTTGGAGACTGGCGATCCGGCCATTCTACTCCGCCTAAGTGGATACCCCAGAAGTGTGTGTCACGAACGTTTGAGGAGGTCGATGTAGGTAGAACTCCATAAAGCGGTGCTGTGCGAGAGATGGAGGCTTGTTGGCCCTCCGGCGTCGGCCCTGCGGGGGTTGGCGTCAAACCGCCCCGATGCTGCGTTGGCTGAAGACCGTCGTGGTGAGCGTTCGGGGAAAAGGCTGGGCTTGACCCGGTCAGGT
>JBKQIR010000023.1:0-9867 GCA_052148275.1 Solirubrobacteraceae bacterium | reverse complement strand
AGACACCAAAGCGCTACCGGCCGACCACCCGCCCAACGCCGCCAGCACCAAACAAAACTGCTGATTTCCAGCGAACTTTCACCAGCTGGATCTACCGCTCCAAGTCCCTCCAGGAGATCTACACCCCCTTCGATATCGTCGGCCACATCGCCGTTGGTGATCGTGATCGCGGGCGAGTTGCACTCGCCGTTGGGGATAGTGAGGGGGTCTGACGGCGAGCACGTGTCGATCCCTCCAGGGGTGAGAGTGAGCGATCGCGTCGGCGGCGGTGAGACGTCGATCGTTTCCGACAGGACAGCGCTCGTGTCGGCGCGGCTGCCTGCGGCGGCGAGCAGCGCCAGCGCGAGGGCGGCGAGGAGCGCTGCTGCGATGGCGATCCATTGCAGTCGCGAGGTTGGGCGCGCTGCGGCCGTGCTGGCTGGGTTGTCAATCATGGCGTTGCGGCTCGTGGTGGGTTGCGAGTGAGCTTTGGGGGTCCTCGGCCGTAGCGGGGGTGGCTGGTCCTGTGGCCTTGACAGGTTGGTGCGGCGGCGCCGCTGTGCCCGGCGGTGAACGCCGTGTCGCATTTGCGGCGTGCTGCTCAGCAGGGGTCCGGGCGATGCGGAGTTGTCGGTCTCCTCGAGGTACTGGTCCTTGCCGGGGATCGAGAAGACACCGTCGTTGAAGATCGAGCGTTCGGGCCCGCCGGCGCCGCCGCAAGGGGTCCACG
Organism: Solirubrobacteraceae bacterium; assembly: GCA_052148275.1. Taxonomy (GTDB): domain Bacteria; phylum Actinomycetota; class Thermoleophilia; order Solirubrobacterales; family Solirubrobacteraceae; genus Palsa-465. Next base: position 9,158 of record JBKQIR010000023.1, on the reverse strand, counting down.
GGGTGCCACCGTCGGCCCGGATCGCGTCCGCGCCGTTGACGTCGATATCCGCGGCGACCGGGCCGTTCGTGATCGTGATCGTGATCGGATCTGAGTAGCAGGCCTTGCTGGGAAAGCCGAGGGGGAACTCGCCCGAGCAGACCTCGACCGCGGCCGGGCGACGGTCCAGGGAGTATGTTACGGGTGGTGTGACGTTGATCGCTTCGGTCAGGCTGTCGCTCGTCTCAGGGGCGCGTGACCCGGGCAGCCACGAGGGCCGCCCGAGGGCCGGAAGGCGCAGCAGCCATACATGTCGTGTACCGCCGGTACGGTGCTGGCCGTGGCGTGCGCGGGGTCACGCGTCGCTCGATCATGTTGATATGGGTCGCTGGAAGGGAGACGTGTGAGCGAGCCGATGGCTCGTGCGTCGCCTCTACGGAGCCACGGCGGTCCAGGTCACCGAACTCGTGAACGTCGTCGACGAATCGTCGCTGTAGTCCGGGCCGGAAAGCTTGATGGACTCGCTAGCCGTCTGATTCGCTGACGCGGCGCAGCTATCGTCTCCAAATGCCAGGTCGCATGTGGGAGAAACGGCGTCAAAGTACCGGGAGTCTGGCGAGGAGCTGACTGTCTGCTCGTAGAAAGAGTCACCAGGCGGAGACTCGTAGCCCCCGGCGGGTGGAACACTCAGCCCCCAGTCCGTGATGCCGTCCGAGGGGGTTGCATTGGTAAATTGGTACCTTCGACCTCTATGTTCGACGGCGCGCTCCCGTTTGTGATCGTGATCGTTGGCGACGTACACATCCCCGCGGGAAACGTGAGCGGCGACGTGCTGGAGCACATCGTTACCGCGTTCGTGGTCAGCGCGACCCCGAGCGTTGCAGGTGGTGTGACGTTGATCGTCTCGGTCACGGTGCTGGAGGGGCCTGCGAGTGCGAGTTCCGCAGGGATCCCGCCGGTCGCGCAGATCCCGGCCGCGCAACCGATGGCGAGTCGTCGCATACGACGGCGATTGCGGTCAGGTCCTCTCATCTGAGTCTCCTTTTACGAGCGTGTTGTAGGGTCGTCTCTGCTCGCAGCAGCGAGAGCACTCGCGTCCCCGGAGCGCTCTCCGGGCGTCGCTGCAGCCGGTTGGCAGAGGGTTGCGGTCTTGGTTGGATTGGTCAGCGTCGCTGGGCGTGTTCGAGCCGGACCCGGATCGGGCCGCGTTTGATGCCCATCGCGAGGAGGGCGACGACGCCGAGCGCGAGCAGCGTCCGAGTCACCCACCCCGGGATCGCGAACCCGGGTCCGCCCACGTCGAACGTGAGTTTGGTCGCGGCGGCGGCGGCGAGGGCGGTGCCATGGATCTGGCGGAGCGGTCCGGCGACGGCGACCACGTCGCTGAGGTAGCTGCCGGACGGCGCGCCAGCGGGCACCTTGAGCGTCAAGGCGACGTACGCCGCTTTGTGTGGGGCGAGCACGAGGTCCTCGCGGCCCGGATGGATCCAGCTTGCCGGCACGTCCCGGCCGCTCCCCGGCGAGAGCTTCTGGATCCGGATCTGGAAGCGGGCGGCTTGGCTTCCGGGGTTCTTGGCGTACGCGTCCGACAGCCGGTAGGTGTGGCCCGCCGCGACGGCGTGCGTCAGTTGGACGGGTTCGGCCTGGATCGCCGCGCCGATGCTGGCGTACGCCGCCGACGCGCTCAGCAGGATCAGCGCGATCGCGAATACGCACGCGGAGATGCGATGGGTGAGGTTCATGATGCCGGCACCGCCGTGAATGTGAGGGTGAACGTGAACTGCGACGAGCCGTCGGTTGCGCTCTGCGGCCCGTAGAGGGTGAGGCTCACCGGCGACGTGGTCAGAGCGGCGCACGACGTCTTCCCGCCCGACAGCCCCGGCAGACAGGCGCTTGTCGATTGGATGTATCCGGTTGCGGACGCGACGCTGTCGGTCAGCGCGAACTGGTTGGCGCCGGGGAGCTTCCCGACTCCCGACGCCGCCAGCGCCGTCGAGGTGTTGGCGCACGACGCGGTGCCGGTGGTGCCGCCTGGGACGCAGAGCGTCCAGCCGGCGCCGCCGTCGCCGGCGACGGCGTTGCTCGCCGACGCGTCGACCGACGCCGGCCCGCCGCTCGTCGACACGGTAACCGACGACATCGTGCACGTGCCGTTCGGGAACCCGAGCGCGGGCGCGGTCGATGAGCCGCCGGTGCAGTGGGCGAACGTGCCGCTCTGCGGGCTGACAGTGATCGAGGTGACCGCGACCGGCACCGTCGCTGTGAACGTGGCGCTCGTCGCCCCGGCGGCGTCGCCGGCGCCCGCCGCTACGACAAGCGCCGCCGACGCGGCGAACGCCGCCGCGAGTCGCGCGACGGCGCGGGCTGCAACGCCGTCGCTTGGGCTGCGAACGTGGTTTGTGCGGCTCGGCGGTGCCGAGAGAGAAATCGTCTGCGGAACTGTTCGAATCATGGGAGGGGTCCTTCGCTGGTCCGCTCGGGCGCGGACGGTCGCTGCTGTCGCTTACGCTGCTCGCCGCCGGACGAAAGGCGGCGCTTGCGGGGCAGAGGTCGTTACACGCGTCTTCGGCCGGGACGCTGGTGCTCGTGTGCTGCGTCCGGCCCTGTTACGAAGCCGATGAGGAAGACCAGAAAGCCGACGCGCATGACGCTGCGTGCTCGGCCCCGCATCGCGCGATCTTGGGGAGGAGTTGTAAGGTCAAACACCGCATCGAAGTTCGGATGGGGCAAGAGCCGTCAACCAGGCGCTGCGCATCGTCTCGCGCTCCTGGCGCACAAGCCGATTACGCAACGCCATCGCCACCGAAGCTTCCGCAGCCGCGCCATCAGCCCCCAGGCAGCGTTCGATCGCGCTTTGGGCGATCCTGTCCTCAGACGTCGGCGCAGGCGGGTCAGTCAACGACCGCGATAGACCGTCGCCGCTACTACCGGCTGATCCTTCCGCGGTTGTCGCTTTTGTCTCGATGATTACGTGAGCTGGCAATGATGGTCCCTTGTGTGCCTCGCGTGCTTGGGCTAAATGTCGTGGTGATGAAAGGGTTGTTGTGATCGTCGGCGACAGCGCGCGCGGCCGGTCCGATCCTTGTGCCCCTCTCACAGCAACGGTGAGTTCTGGACGCGATCGGCTGACTGCTGACGGCCGGCGTGGCAGGCGATGCTCGTGCGCTGGCAGGGCCGTGCCGCGGGGCGTGGGGTCAGGGGCGGCTGGCAGCGGGTGCTCGGCGAGCGATGCGCGTTCGGCGTATTGCACGACGTGAGCCCGCGGTGCTGGCGCCGATCAGCAGGACGCCGCAGCCGGCGCCAGCGGCGATCAGCCAGTCGGCCGGAGGGGCCTGATGGTGTGCTGGACCGGTCGCGGTGGTGCCGCCGGCGGTTGCGACGTCGGCGTCTGCGGCGAACGCCGGTGCAGCAGGGGTCGCGAGCGCGATGATGGCAGCAATCGTCGGAACGTAGCGATGTGTACGCATGGCTTTCCCTCCTCAGGAAGTCTCGCCGCGTGGCGTGGCGAGGAAGCTTGGGTGATGTGCTGGACTGGCCGAGTCGGTGTTGGCGTCCGGTCTCGAGGCCTGCTCGATGACGGCACCTTACGCCCAGCGAGTGTTGCTGTGAATCGGGGAAACCGCAGTCTTGACTCCACTGCACCCGCATCTCGGTGGCCAGCGCGTAGGCAGGTGCGTGCGGTTTGGGCGCCGAGCGTGCTCGGCTGCGGTGCTCTGTGTCCGCTCGCGTCGGGATTGTCGGCTTGCCCCGCGGCGTCCTTCGGTGTGCACGCCGTCCTGCATGGGATCGTCTTGGCCGCCGACTGTGTGTGACCGGTCATGCGGGGCGACTGAGCTGGTGGGTGCGCAAGCAGCCGGGGGGCAAGCGTGGCGTAGATGGAAGGGGGGTCAGGCATTCACGCCGGGGGGGCACCGGCGCACGATCCTCGGTCTCGATGCTAGAGGTGTTTGTCGGGCGTCCCAGGCTCGCTGCCGGTCTTTGTGGCGGGTATTGTGACGGCAAGCTGGGTTCGGCTTCTGACGCCGAAGGCGCGGTAGATGCTGGTTAGGTGAGCCTCGACGGTCCGCTGGCTCATGAACAGGGCTTGGGCGATCTCGAGGTTGCTCTTGCCGGCGACCGCGAGCTCGGCGACGCGGTTTTGGGCTGGGGTCAGCCCGTCGCGGGAGGCGCGTCGTCGCAGCCCGACGCGGGAAATCTCGTCGCGGGCCCGTTGCGCCCAGAGCTCGGCACCGAGTCGTTGGAAGGTGTCGAGCGCTTCGTGCAGGGTTGCGTTGGCTGCGGTCTTTTGTTTGGCGCGGCGCTCGAGCGTTCCTTTCTCGAGCAGCGTTCGGGCGAGCTCGAATGGCAGCGGCCGCTGAGCGTGGTGCTCAAGCGCGGACTGCATCGCTTCGATCGCAGCGGTGATATCGCCGAGCGCTGCGAGCAGCAGCCCTTCGCACCGTTTGGCGAGCGCGATCGCGTGCGGGTTGCTGCTTGCTGCGGCGCGCCGGCGCAGGTCATCGAGCACGACCTCGGCTTCATCTAGCTGGCCCGTGGTGATCAGCGCCTCGATATCACAGGACCATAGTGTCGTCATCCTCCACCCGAGATACAACGGGCCATGTTGTAGGACCCAGTCACGCAGCGGCTTGAGACGCGCGTGCGCGGCGTCGGGGTCTCCCGCCCAGAGCTCGATCTTGGCCAGCATTGCGCCAGTCATCAGGGCCATGGAGCCATCGCGGTTGTCGTTTGCGATTGCCAGCGCCTCGAGGGCTTTTTGGCGTGCGAGATCGATCTCGCCCCGGTCGGCAGCTTGCACGCTCTCCATGTCCGCGATCCACGAGTCCAGCTCTGGGTTGGCCTGCTCGGAGGCTGCTGTCGCTGCCGCGGCAAGGTAGCGCCCGGCGGCGAGCGTATCGCCCGCACGCCACGTGAGGTCAGTCAAACGCACCAGCATGATGAAGCGGTCCAGCTCCTCGCCGCGGCGTCTGGCCCGCTGCTCGGCGTGCTCGAGCAACGGCCGCGCGGGGACAAGGTCATCGTTGGCCCTCAAGGAGTTGGCGTAGCATACGCTCGGTAGAAAGGACGTCCGGGTCGTCTCGTCGTCGGGGTCCTCGAGCTCCACCGCGCGCCGGAAGACGTCACTGGGATCGCCGCCACGGGCGCTGATCGACGATCCCAGGATCGCGAGCGCGCTCGCGAGCAGCGTCGGGTCGCCGGCGAGCTCGGCGGCCTGGACCGCCGCCTGTGCGTGCTCGAGCATCGCCAGGTAGTCCACGAAGTTCGTGCTGTAATCGCAAAACAGGATCTCGATCCGCGCACGCAGCCGGTGATCATCACCGGCCTCGCTGAGCGCCTGCGCGAACAACGCGCGCGAGGCGTCGAAGTCGTCACTGCGACCCTGCGCGAGCGCCATCAGCGCTCGCGCGCGCGTGGGGCCCGACAGCCCGCCCTCGAGCAGCTGTTCGAGCAGCGCTCGCGAGCGCCGGCCCGCGCCCGCCGCGAAATGCTGCTCAGCAGCATCGATCGTGCGCTCCCACCGTGAGCGCTCCATCTCGGCCGGGGTCAGCCGCGCCGCGTGCGCGAGCAGATCCGCGGCGGCCTCCGGCGCTCCCCGACGCGCGGCCAGCGTCGCAGCCTCCGCCAGGACCAACGCGACCTGCTCATCGGGCGCGCTGCTAGCGAGCGCGAGATGCACGGCGCGCTCCTCAGGGTCGCTGAGGACCGCCGCGAGTCGTCGATGCACCCCCCGGCGCTGCTCGGCAGCCGTGCTCTCATAGTGCACCGAGGCCAACAACGGATGCGTGAACGCGACGCTCCCGCCGTCGCCTTCGAGCACCCCCGCCTGCACGGCGGCATCGAGATCGCCCTCCTTGAAGCCATCGACCGCCGCAGCGAGCAGCTCGAGGGTTGGATTGGCCGCCGCTGCGACCACCAAAAGGGGCGCCTGAGCGCGAGCAGGCAGCCGCCGCAGCCGCCGTCCAATCGCCTCGCTCAGCGACGCGGGCAACCGAATCTCGCGATCACCGTTCGGGCTCGAGCGCGCCAGCTCCCGCGCGATCGCCAGCGCATAGAGCGGGTTGCCGCCAGACACCTCGAAGATCCGCGCCACCAACCGCCGCTCGAGCGTGGCACCCAGCACCGTGCCGACCAGCCGTCGGATCGCCTCAAAGCCAAGCGGCCCGAGCTCCAGAACCTCGAGACCGGTGAAGCCGCGGCTCAGCTCTTCCCACAACTGCCCAGCGCTCGCCGCCCGCCGCGCCAGCAGCAGACACACACGCTCCTCGCGCACCCGCGTCAGCGCAAACGCCAGTACCCGAGCAGACGCATGATCCAACCACTGCTCGTCATCGACGGCGACCACCACCACCACCCCGTCCTCCGCCAGCGCCCTCAGAACGTTCAACACAGCGCGCGGCAACGCCTGCGAATCAAACGTCGCTTGAGAGGCATCGACCTCAAACAGCGCAGCCTCAAGCGCTCTGCGCTGCGGATCCGGCAGCTTGGCCACGACCCCGCCAGGCAGCCGGTCAAACAGATCCCCAAGACCCGCGAACGCCAACGAAGCGTCCGGCTCGCTCGGCGCCGCCTCCAACACCAACCACCCACGCCCCCGAGCCCTCCCGACAGCCTCGCGCCACACCGTCGACTTCCCGATCCCCGGTCCGCCCTCTACCAACAACCCTGCCGGCCCCGAGCACGCCCGCTCAAGCACAACGTCGACCCGCTCAAGTTCCAGATCTCTGCCAAACACCAGGCCCCGCCCTCCGCCCTCAACAGCACCACCGCGCCGCTCCGACCCACATCCCGCCCGACACAGCCTACTCGGGCCTCCTAACCCACGCAAGCACCAAGCGAGCCTCGACAGTCGCAGCCGAGTCAGTCACACGCCACAATCTTTCTAGACCTCGCGCCTGCTCGTCCGCTTCGTGCGACCCGCGCACGCTCGACAACCGTGAGGGATGTGGCTCGCGCAACCGTAGTGCTTCTGTGCCGCCGATCGCGGGCACGCAAGCACTGCCGGCGCCGATCCGCTCCGGTCAGGTCCTAACGATCGCCTGCGCGAGCAACCCCGCGGGTCGTCATCGACGACGCCAGCTTCATTATCGCCGCGGAGGCTGGCGCTTGCTGTACCTGAGCAAGCTCTCCCGCAAAACCATCGACCTCTCGGGTGCCGGACGAGTGAGACCGTGCGCTGCTCCTTGTCGCGCGGCCAGGCACCATGCACCGCGCTAGCGTCTGCTTGCTCCGCGTGGCGGCATCGGCTCACCGCTGTGAGCATGAACCACCGCTCGCAGCGTCGCCTGCAGCTGCTCTGTCGTCGGCTCCGGAAAGGGGACCGCCACTCCCGCCTCTGGTCGCAGGGGACCCGAAGGAGAAGCCTCGACTCGACCCAGCCCGGGTCTGGAGACGGCTGTGCTTGCGTGAAAGCGGCATTAACCTCGCGTCGGCCGAGACTGCTGGGATGCGCCACAACCACCGACCTCGGATCTCGGCTCGACGCCGCTCCTTTCGGAGTAGTGCTTGCCGGAGAACGCAAGCAGCAGAGCCTTGTCGGCGTCTTCGTGCCTAGGGGGCCTCGCGAGTGGCGGACGAGCGCTTCACCCGATTCCGATCGTGCGCTCAGCGGGAGCCCGGCGATGAAAGCGTCGCGCCAGAGCGGCGCGTGCTCACTGGGGCTGCTCGGGCGTTGCTATCGCAACGCCACGGCAGCAGCAGCCGCGGCGGGCGACTGCTCCTCTCGGTCGGTGGTCTCGGTGTCTCGGTACCGCACTTCGGTTGGTTGCGCCTAGAGCGGCGACGACGGCCACGATGGAGCTCCCCCGGTTTGGCGGACACAACAACGCTTTCGAGTTAACTATACCAGTAAGTCAATAGTTGTGAGTGGATAAACACAACCGTATGGCGTATAGGACCAAACGTTCAGGGTGAGACTACGTTATGACTACCGCGACCAGCCGGAACGAAAGACGACGGATTTGCAAGAAATCGTGCTTCAAACTCAGCCGGCGAGAGCTGGCCAAGCGTCGAGTGGCGCCGACGGGTGTTGTAGAACCCCTCGATGTAGCCGAACACACTGGTCTGCAACCCGGCGCGGGTCGGCCACGGACGGCGGTGCACCAGCTCCCGCTTCAGCGTCGAGTGAAACGCCTCGCAGACGGCGTTCTCGTAGCAGTCGCCGACACTGCCGCGGGAGATCTCGATCCCGAGCTCCGCACAGCGATCACCGAAGATCACCGCCGTGTACTGGCTGCCGTGATCGGAGTGGTGCACCAGCCCACGCGCCGGCTGCCGGCGTGCGACGGCCATCTCCAGCGCCCGCTCGACGAGCTCCAGACGCATGTGCTCGCGCACACAAAACCCGACGATCATCCGCGAGAAGCAGTCCAGCACGCTTGCAAGCTACAGCCACCCTTCCCAGGTGCGCAGGTAGGTGATCTCCGCGCACCACAAGCGGTCGGGCTCCTGCGCGTTGAAGTCCCGCTCGACGAGGTCTGGCGCGGTCCTGACCCCGGCCACACGGACGGTTGTGCGAGCCTTGCGCTGCACAGGGATCCCCTGCAGCCCCGCGCTGGCCATCGGCCGCTCCACCCGCTTTCGCCCGACATGCACGCCCTCGGCGAGCGCCAGCTCGGCATGCACCCGCGGTGCGCCGTAGGTCCCGCCGGACTCCTTGTGGATCACCGTGATCTTCTCCACAAGCCAGGCGTCGTAGAGGTCGCGGTCCGATGGCGGCCGGCTCTCCCACACGTGAAACCCGGTGCGGCTGACCTCGAGCACGCGGCACATCAGCGAGACAGGGTAGTTCGTCTTCTCCGCCGCGATAAACGCGTAGATCGCGTCTACCGGGCCTCGCTCTCCTTGACGAAGAAGACCGCCGCCTTTCGCAGCACCTCCCGCTCCATCGTCAACGTCCGGTTCTGGCGACGCAACCGCCGCAGCTCCTCGAGCTGATCACTGGAGAGCCCCTCACGGCTCCCCAGGTCGATCTCCGCCCGCCGACGCCAGTTACGCAACGTCTGCTCAGACCTAATTCAGTGAGTAGGGCCGGGTTCGGCCGCGCTCAGCCGGATTCCGGGTCGTGGCGGGTGTTGGTGTGGGGTGCTGGCGGGCGTGAGCGCCGCGGCGGCGGGTTTGGGTGCGTTCGCCGGCCGGTGTTGGCGTGTCGGGCGGTGTGTCGGGGGTCGCCGAGCAGGGCG
>JBKQIR010000022.1:0-5412 GCA_052148275.1 Solirubrobacteraceae bacterium | reverse complement strand
AGACACCAAAGCGCTACCGGCCGACCACCCGCCCAACGCCGCCAGCACCAAACAAAACTGCTGATTTCCAGCGAACTTTCACCAGCTGGATCTACCGCTCCAAGTCCCTCCAGGAGATCTACACCCTGTCGATTTCACGAACACCCTCGTTGGTCTTCGCCATCTGGATCCGGATCTTGCTGTGCTGGAAGTCCAGGTCTTGCCAGCGCAGGTTGCACAGTTCGGTGTTGCGTGTGCCGCTGGCGCTCCGCGTTGCGATGATCGCGCGGCGTGGGGAGGGGTGCGGCTCCTTGCGCCGTTCATGGAGCCAGCAGACGCCGCCCTCGCTGATCCCGAGTTCTGCGGCCACTTGCTTGATCGTGAGCTTCTGCCGGTCGCGGAGCCGGCGGACCTCCTGGGCTTTGCGGTCGGTCTCTGCGCCGACGGGATTGTCGATCTCCTCTGCCGCGTCCAGCAGGCTCATGACCTCGTCTGGCTCAAGCCAGTCGCGGGTCGCGGCCGCCTGGACCTTGACCCTGAGCTTCCTGTCGCGGGCGGGATTCGCTTGGAGGGCGATGTCCGGCCGGCGGTTCGCTTCCTCCAAGATCATTGAGAGAAGGCTGATGGAGTGGTTGATGGTCCGCTCACTGAGTCGTGGAGCGATCGCTGCACGGTTGGCGGCGCCGGCGCTTGCGCGGGCCGCCCTGCCGCGGTGCATGAGCATCAGCCGCTGCCTCTTGTAGCTGTCCAGCGTCGACCAGGTGATCTGACTGAGGCGGAGGTCCTCGAAGTAGGGCGCTAGTTGGTGTTCGAGGAGGTTGTCGTAGAAGGCTCGAGTGTTTGGGCGGATCTCGACAGCGTGGTCCTTCAAGAAGCTGCGCGCAAATGGCCCGAATTTTGGATCGCGATCATCGGATGTGTCCGGCTCCCCGGTCGGCGTGTAGAGGCCGCTGGTGACGAGCGCTTCGAAGTTCGCCAGTTCGATCTCCGCACGGCGGCGCGACCAGCCTTCGCTCTGCAGTCCGCAGCGTTCGTATCGTCGCGTGCCGTGCTGATCAAAGAACTTCACGCCGAATCCCACGTCGCCGTCCTTGCGAGACCAGGTCACGATGCTTCCGGACTTCGGCCGACCGCGCTTGCGCTGTGGCTGTGCGCCTCGAGTGTCGTGCGCCTTGGGCTCGGTGAGTTCTCCTGGTCGTGGCACGGCGCGAACCCTACCCCGAGCCGGCTGCCTGATCCAGAGCGGGCAACGGTCGCGATTGGAGACGTCGGCGCTTTCTGGCGGTTACCTGAGGTCTGGCTTGCGGTGAGCTCGACACGGTCTCCCCAGCGCGAAGCTCACTGAGTCGGGCCTCGATGACACTCATGTCAAATCTCAGTCTTGCTTTTGGTCCGTCGCTGAGCTTGATCGCTCCGAGTTCCTGCTGGTGTGCGTAGACCCACTTTGGGTTGACGCGCAGGTGTTTGGCGACTTCGGTGACCGTCATGAGTTCTCCTGATGCACGAGCTGCAACAGGTCCAGCGGGCTGCTGTTGCAGTTCGTGGAGTCGCCGAGCGATCGCGTCCACGAACACGGGGTCCCGCCAGGGGAGCCCACCGCCGAGCGGATCGGGCACCTCGCTCCAGCCATGTCTCTCCGATGGCCCGGACTGGCGTGCCGAATCGTGCATCACTGTTGGGAGCGTCGGCGCGCACGTTGTGGTGGGGACGTTGTGCCCGCGTAGCCGCTCTTGAACGCGGCCGCGAGCTGCCCGAGCAACGGGGCGCTTGTCAGCTCGATCGAGAGCTCGCGGTTGTAATCCAGCGACGTCGTGGACAGGTTCTGCAAGCCGACGAGCGCTTCGCGGCCGTCGACGAGCAGCAGCTTGGCGTGGATGGAGTAACCTTGGCCGTCGTAGAGGCGGATCCGGGCGCCGCAACCTGAGAGCTTTGAGAGCGCGTCGGCCCAGTCGCTCTGGTAGGTCATGACGATCCGGACCGCGACGCCGCGGCGGGCGGCGGCGCAGAGCGCGTCGGTCGCCGGGGTGTAGTCCATCTCTTCGTTCTCGAGGTCGATCGAGCGCTGCGCGGCGTCGATCAGGGAGAGGGCAGCGCCGGCGGCGCCGGGTGACCAGACGAGGTCGCCGACGCCGTCCGACGGAGTCGTCTGCTGGCCTCCGTAGTCGGCGTTGAACGTCGCGAGGATCGCGTGCACGTCCGCGGGCTGGCGGTCGATGATCGCGAAGTCCCGCGTGGTCGAATAGGCACCGTCGAAGTTGAGCGTCATGATGACCGCGACGTCCCCGTCGACGGTGAGCGTTTTCTGGTGGGTCAGCGCGAAGTAGGCGGGGCTGTAGCGAACGTGGACGTCGTGAGCAGCGAGGTAGTTGTAGGCGGGCTGGTTGGTGCTCTCGCGTTCGTTGTAGTAGCCGCCGTTGAGCAGCACCCGGACGTTCACGCCGCGAGCTGCGTCCGCGGCGAGCACGTGCTCGATCGCTTGGTCTTCGAGCTCGTACATCGTCAGCGTCACGCTGTGCCGGGCGGCGGCGATCAGCGCCAGGAACGGCGCGATTCCGGCCTGCGGCTCGGTGATCAGCTGCAGGGCGCTCGTGGCTGTGGCTGGGCGCGCGATGGATCTACGGTGGGCTTGAAGCTGCTGGCTGCTGGCCTGCCCGGTTGCGATGACCGCGATCGCCGCGGCGGTGAGCACCCCGCCAGCGAGAGCCTGGGCGGATCGCTGGCGGGTGAGCAGCACGCCAGCGGCGGCGAACGTCGCGATCACCGCCAGCCGCAGCCCGCCAGCGCCCGCGAGCACCGCGACGCCGACGATCGCCTGCGCGAGGAGCAGAGCCCCGGTCGCGGACGTTCTGGGTTTCATGAGGCGATCGCTTTCAGGGTCGGGTCCTGGTAGTAGCGGCGCTGGCGGTAGAACGTGGGGGGTTGGTGGGTGTGGATCAGCAGCCCCTCGCCGGCTGTTGTTCGCTGCAGCGCTTGGGCGGTGAGGATCTCGGGGTTCTGGTTCTGCTCGGATGCTCGCTGCCCGAGCAGACGCGTCAGTTCGATCACGGTCAGGCGGTCGGTGATCGACCCCAGGAACAGCTTGGCTTGGGAGAGCGCGAGCAGCTCCTCGGCGCCGGCGGGGCCGTAGTGGTGGTGCATCTGCGCGACCGAGTGCCAGACCGTTAGGAACCGCGCGCTGGGGAGCGAGGTCGCGAGGATCTGCGGGAGGTCCTGTAGCGGTGCGATGTTCGCGGTCTCATCCAGCGCGAACAACGCCGGCGGCCACAGCCCTTTCCCGTCGCGGTTCTCGGTCTCGGCGAGGTGGTGGAGCAGGCTCGAGAGGAGCGTCACGACCAGCGGCGCGAGCAGCTGCTGGTGCTCGCGGCCGGCGACGATGTAGAGCGTGTTCGCCTGCCCCCTCGCAAACAGCAGGGTGGGGGTGAGGCCTTGGTGGCGGCTGGCGGTACGGACTGCGCCGGGGTGCCCGTAGGCCTTGAGCTGGACCGCGGCGGTGCCGATGATCCCGTCGCGCTGACGCTCGGTGTACGCGTACACGTTCTCAAGGCGCTCTTGCGCGTCCGCGGCGTCCGCGTGCGCCAGGATCTCGAGCGGGAGTTCTTGCTCGCGCTTGAGGATCCAGCGGTATACGTCCACGATCGTGCGCTCGCGATCGAGCGCGGCGGCGTGCAGCAATGGCGCGGTGAGCCCTTCGGCTTCCTGGTCGAAGTACTCCTGGCTGTGGTTGGCGCCGAGCCGCATCGCGTACCCGAGCCAGCGCGCGACCAGCAGCGCGTGCTCCCAATCCTCGCAGCCCTGCAACGGGTCCCAGCTGTCGGTGCGCTCCCCGAACGGGTTCCAGACCCACACCCGCCCGAGCGCCTGGCGGCGCGCGAGCGTGTGCGCGAGCACGTCGCCGCGCACCGTCGTGTTCACGCCCGCGCCCTGGTGCTCGAGCAACGCGGGGATGATCACCCCCGAGGTCTTGCCTGAGCGCGGCGCTGCAACCACCAACGTCTGGACGTTGTCCTGCACCGCGAGCAGCCGCCCGGGGTGCCCGTAGCGGCCGACCACGACCCGGTCCGGTTCGACGTGGTCGACGAGCAGGTCAATGATCGTGTGCGAGCGCGCGAACGCCCGCGGCCGCAACCCCCGCAGCTGCCAGAACCGCCGGTCAGACATCGGCCGGCTGGCATGAACATCGAGCCTGCGAACGAGCCCCGCGATCAGCGAGACGACCAGGACGGCGAGCAGCGCTTGCACGATCCAGAACTCCCCGGCCGCCGGCAACTCGCGTCGTAAAGAGGGCGGGTAGGCGAGCGTGGGGCGCTTACCGAGGACCGCGCGCAGCACCGCACCCTGCCCTTGCCAGAACCCGAGCGCGCTCCAGTGACCGCTGGCGACCCAGCCGGCGACCTGCGGACCGAGCCAGACCAGCAGCAGCAGGACCGAGCCCGCCGCGAGCAACGACGAGAGAGCGAGAAGGCGGTGAGAACCGCGAACGGGGGCGTTCATACCCCTAAAGCGATCCTGCAGCACTTTTCACGACGCCCACCCAAAAAAAGTCTGCCGGGCCGAGTGCCGCGCCCGATCCGGCGGATTCGTGCGACGCTCTCCGCGTCAAGAGGACCAAGTGGCGTGACCGTCATGTTCTCGCTCGCCGCCTATGCCAGGGCCGGCGTGACGGCGTGCAGAATCGCACCGTTATCTCCGCCCGCTTCGGCGCCAGCGGTCCCTCGGTGAGAATCTCAGGACCACGCTCGAAGACACGGCTCCGGTCCTGCTTTCGTGGTCGCACGTACCGGGCGGCGAATCGACGGACGCGAGCGGGCGATCGCCTCCGTGGCGAAACCGTCGCCCGGACGGCGGGCAGGTCGCGCCGTGCAGGCGCGAATACGATCGACAGCCCAGCGAGCGGGTCATCCGACCCGAACGATCCCATCGCCTCCACAGGCATCGTCCGGCCGGAAAGCACCCAGATCGCAAAGCCTTCGTCGGGCGAACCTCCGGCGCTGGCGAATTGCGCATCGACCGGTCACGCCAATGACGTCGTCCCTTTGCGCCACGAGCAACTACGTAGGCTCCGGGCTCGAGGTCGTCGCTTTCTTGCCTCGTGCTTGCAGCCGAACGGCATCGCGGTTAGCGATTTTGCCCACGCGCAGACCGCGCAAGCGAAGAACGGTTGGGCGCGAAGGCGCGCAGCACAGCCCTCCTCATCGCCGAGAGAAGTTATCCCGAATTCGGGATAAGCGACATTAGAGCCTGTCTCAGTAATGGTCGTCGGCAGAATCTGGGCTTGATCTGGCGAACGGTTCGTCGAGGACGCGGTGGAGCGCGGAGTGAGAGGGTTTGATGGTCGTTCTGCGCGGCCCGAACGCTCACGCGCTGACGCTGGGGGTTGCTTTGTCCGCTCGGCGGATGGGCGGATAGCGCCAGCTGGCAAGCCGTCGCGCGGCG
>JBKQIR010000021.1:0-12861 GCA_052148275.1 Solirubrobacteraceae bacterium | reverse complement strand
TGTCAGCCCGCGACCGGGTGGGCGCCGACCTCCTCTCCCACTGCGGTCCCCCGCGCCCGCGATCGCCGCGCGGCCGTGGCGCGAGGCGACGCCCTCGCGCACCTGATTTAGATAGAGACCCCCTTTGCAAGCGAATCGTCTACTGCTGGCCAGCGGAAACGACACTGATGAGGAAGAGATATCCATACCGGAGTTGCTGACCTGGTCCTCGATCGTCTGTAGCACCGGCGATGTTGTGGTCTGCGCGGTGCGCGCGGGCGGAGACCGGCTACCCACAGGAAACACCGAGGAGCCGCTTAAAGGTTCTTATCCAGCGACCGATGATCGCCATCCACGGTCCTCCTCCTCTCGGCCACCGATCCCTGTCAGGAATGGCCACCAGCGTTGAAGGACCGCGGCGGTGGCACGTCGCCATTCGATCGCATCGTCGGCGGCGCGCTGACAACGGAAGCGATTGTCCGCGCCGGGCGTGGTTTCCGTGCGTTGCGATACTCGCCACACGGAACCCAAGCGTCCAAAAGGCGCTAGCGTCCATTCCGGCGGAGAGGATCCAGCATGCAGGAGAGGTCCAGAGACGTCGTCGTCGTGCGCGTGAGTGAGCAGGGGGACCGCGAAGACGAGAATTTCCACTCGCCCAAGGCCCAGCTCGCGAGAGCCAAGTTGTGGAGCGAGGAGCAGGGCAACCGGGTCGTCGGCGCGTTCGAGGAGATCGACGTGAGCGGCAAGCTTCCGCTCGCCAAACGGCCGGGGCTTTTGGAGGCGATCGAGATGGTGAAGGCCGGCGAGGCCCCTGCTCCTGTCCGGGCCTGATCCGTTGCGTGACGGACACAGTGACCGGTCCAGTCCCTCGCGCGTGGGTGATCGACGTGTCGTGATCGAGCATCGGAACGCTCAGGCGGCCCTGACCACCGTCGACTGCGCGGACAACAGCTCCTCACCGATCACGAGAATCACGTGCTGCTCCTTTCGGTCCCGGGCGCACGCTGCACCCGACCTGTCCGGCGAAAGGTTGCGCTTGGCGGCGGTCGACATCAAGGTGAGGGCATTTACCGCATGATGTAGCGTTCCTTACCGATGTGGACCGGGGTTGAGCTCCGCGAGATCCGCGCGTTCCTCACGCTCGCCGAGGAGCTTCACTTTGCGCGCACGGCCGAGCGACTCGGGCTCACCAACTCCCGCGTGAGCCAGACGATCCGCACGCTCGAAGCGCGAACCGGCGGGCGCCTCTTCGAGCGGTCGAGCCGTCGGGTGGAGCTGACCGCGCTCGGCGAGCGGCTACGCGACAGGATCACACCGGGCTACGAGCAGATCGAGCGAGCGTTCAACGACGTGCACGAGGCGGCGGTCGGTCTCACGGGCGCGCTGCGGATCGGGATGTACACCCAGGTCATCGGTGGTCCCTACATGGGCGAGATCGTCAAAGCCTTTCGAGCGCGCCACCCAAACTGCGAGATCGTCTTCCTCGACACCGGATTGGTCCGCGGCCAGCTCGATTGGCTGCGCAGCGGCGAGGTCGACCTGCTGGTCATGCGCCTGCCGTTCTCCAGCAGCGATGTCACGATCGGACCGGTCCTCTCACGTGATCAGCGCATGCTCGCAGTCGCGACCGATCACTCGCTCGCCGGACGCGAATCGATCATTTATGAGGAGCTCGCCGACTACCCGGTCACCGACCAACGGTCACTTCCGCGCGAGATGCTCGACGCGTTCATCCCGCCGCCGACACCATCGGGCAAACTGCTGCGCCGCGTAGAGATCGCGACCCTCGCCGAAGCGCTCATGCAGGTTGCGGCCGGAGATACCGTCCACCCGACCGTACGCTCGCTTCTCGAGCACGGGCGAGCCCCGGGGACCACCGCAGTCCCGATCCTCGACCTACCACCCTCAGAGACCGCCCTGACGTGGCTGACCGCAAACCACTCCGCGAAGATCGACGCGTTCGCGCGAACCACCGCGGACGTACTCGCACACACCGAGCTCGCCCCACCTGAACCGCTCGTACGCCCCGCCACGGAAGGCAGTGAACCCAACCACTCGTGGCAGCGGCTGATGTGCTCCTCGCTCGAGCTGCGCGAGATCCGCGTATTCCTCGCGCTTGCTGAGGAACTGCACTTCGGCCGCACCGCCGAGCGGCTCGGGATCACCCACCCCCGCGTCAGCCAGACGATCCAAACGCTCGAAGCACGGATCGGCACCAGACTGTTTGACCGGACCAGCCGGAAAGTACGTGCGACACCGATCGGCGAGCAGCTCCACAGCAGGATCGCGTCGAGCTACGAGCAGCTAAGACGAGGCTGGGAGGACGTCCACGAGCTCGCGACCGGCGTAGCGGGAACGCTCCGGCTCGGGACATACGCGTATGTCGCGACCGGGCCCCAGCTGATCGAGGTCATCAAAGTCTTCGAGACACGCCATCCAGACTGCAAAGTCCAGGTCACCGAAACCGGCCTCGAGCCTGCGCAATTTGACCGGCTCCACCACGATCAACTCGACATGATCGCGATGCGAATGCCGCTCAACGATCCCGACCTGACAATCGGACCCACCCTCACACGCGAGCCACGCGTGCTCGTCGTCGCCACCGACCACCCACTCGCCGCGCTCCCGTCGGTCTCCGTCGAGGATCTCGCCGACTACACCACCACCGACGTCACCGGAGCGCCGAGAGAGATCATGGACACCTTCAGTCCACCGCGCACCCCATCCGGCAAACCGATCCGGCGTGCCAGCCTGAACAGCATCCCCGAGGCCGCCGTGCGTGCCGCGACTGGCGAGCTGGTACACCCGACCGTTCCCTCCTTCCTGACCACCTACCAGCACCCGGGACTCGTTGGCGTACCGATCCGTGACCTCCCACCCGCGACCACCGCGCTCGTCTGGGCCCGCGCGAATCACAGCGTCAAGATCCAGGCGTTCGCGGGCGCAGCGGCCGACGTGGTCCGACTCCAGCACGCGCTCATCGGAGAACACACGATCACCGCCACAGAACCGCCACCCAGCCAGGCGTTCGTCTAGCGGGTTGCGGCGACCGATCGACAAAACGTTGTCGATGTGGCCGGCGAGATGTAGCCTTGCGATACCAGCAACGGGCGCAGAACCTCGGTTTCGGCCCATAGGGTGCCCAGGTCTGGAACGAGTTGGTTCGAGAACGCGGTCGGGCGACCGGCCGATGTTTGAAGTTGCGCCCACACGCTGGGCGGGCCTGTTTTGAGCTGCCCGCATCCGCTCCGGGACAGGATGGGAATCTGACGGGGCCGGCTGTGCCGGACCGGCGCCCCAAACCCCCGGGCGATGTTTGCTGCCCCGAAGGAGCCTCCGGTTTCGGGCGAAGTCCCGGAAACCGGTGTAGCTCCGCTTGGCGGCTGGAAGGTTCACGGATGTCACGAGATCCTCCCATGTTGAGCCACCGTGCCCCGTAATCCGTGCGAAGGGAGCCGGCGAACGGCACGAAACCGGTGGGGTTTGTCGTCAGGGGTCGAGGATCAGTTGCAGCGATGGGGCGAGTCGCTGCGCGATCTCGTCGGCGCTCATCGTGGCAAGCGGTTCGACGCCGAGGAGGTAGCGGGTGAAGATGATGCCGGCAATCTGGGAGCAGAAGATCGCGGCGCGGCGGTCGCGGTCGGGTCCTTGGAGTCGGTCCGTGAGGCGGTCGATGATCTCGCGTTCGACCGCTTCGGCGACGAGCCGCTGCGTCGCCGGCTCGCTGATCGCGGCTGCGGCGGCGGTTCGCAACGGGCCCCCGATCGTCGGGCTGTCCCAGGCGGTGAGCATCGTTCGCAGCATTCGCTCAGCGAGGGTGTGCGGGTCGCCGCCGAGCGCGGCATCGATCAGTTCGGCCGGGCTGACGGCCAAGGACATCGCGGCACTGAAGAGGCCGTTCTTGTTCCCGAAGTAGTAGCTGACCAGCGCGACGTCGACGTCTGCGGCGGCGGCGATCGAGCGCATCGTCACGTCTCGGTAGCCGTCGGCGAGGAACTGATCGCGTGCCGCCAGGCGGATCCGCTCGCGCGTGTCCGGGCGCCCGGCACGCGGACCACGTGGGCGGGCGGCATCAACCGCCGATACGTCTTTATTCATCAGGGTTGAAATCTAGCAGACGACCTGCCATGGTTTCCTCATCAGCGTTGAAATACGTCCGTGACATCCCACCAGACGACACGAGGAGGCCCACGATGCCGAGCAGACCGACCCACCCCGACACTTCCGGAACTGCTGGTGGCAGGCACGCCGTCGTGATGGCGGTGGTCTGCCTTGCGCTTGCTGCCGTCGTGGCGGCGATGGCATCGCTGAATGTCGCAGTGCCATCGATCGCACGCGCGACGCACGCCAGTCAGACGCAGCTGGAATGGGTGATCGACGCCTACTCGCTCGTGTTCGCCTCGCTGCTGCTGCCGGCGGGGGCGATCGGCGATCGATACGGGCGCCGGCGTGCGCTCCTGCTTGGCCTGACGATCTTCGGTGGCGGATCGATCGTGGCAATCGGTGCGGGCTCGGCGACGATGCTGATCGTGCTCCGCGGCGTCCTCGGGGTCGGCGCCGCGCTGGTGATGCCGGCCACCCTGTCGACGATCACCGCCACCTTTCCCGCCGAGCAGCGAGCAAAGGCCGTCGGGGTGTGGGCCGCCGTCGCCGGCGCCAGTGCGCTGCTCGGGCTGCTCCTCTCCGGAGCGCTGCTGACAGTGTTCTCCTGGCAGGCCGTGTTCGGCGTCAACGTCGCGCTCGCGTCACTGGCGCTCACGGGAACGCTGCGGTTCGTTCCCGAGTCCGCCGTTCCCGATGCACCGAGGATCGACCTCGCAGGCGCGATCATCGCGGTGCTCGGCCTGGTCGCGATCGTCTTCTCGGTAATCGAGGCGCCGACCGCCGGCTGGCTGGCCGCGCGCACGGTCATCGGCATCGGGACGGGCCTTGCCGTCCTGGCCGGCTTCGTCGCCTGGGAACTGCGCCAGGCACACCCGCTGCTTGACC
Organism: Solirubrobacteraceae bacterium; assembly: GCA_052148275.1. Taxonomy (GTDB): domain Bacteria; phylum Actinomycetota; class Thermoleophilia; order Solirubrobacterales; family Solirubrobacteraceae; genus Palsa-465. The sequence continues at coordinate 7,893 of JBKQIR010000021.1, read as the reverse complement.
CGCGCGTCTTCCGCCGTCCGGGCCTGGCCGCCGGCAGCCTGTCGATCTTCATCCAGTTCTTCGCCTTCTTCGGCTTCACCTTCGTCGTCCTGCAGTACCTGCAGATCGTCCGCGGACACTCACCGATCCTCGCCGCCGTCAGCATGCTGCCGCTGTCGGCCGCGATGATCCTCACCACCAGGCGCGTTTCCACCCTCGCCGAGAAGGTCGGAGCTCGCCGTCTGTGCGTCGGCGGGCTCACGCTGATCGCCACCGGAATACTCGTGCTCGCGCAGATGGGCGAGCACAGCTCATACCTGCTGCAACTGGCTGGCATCATCCCGCTTGGGGTCGGTATGGGCCTGGCGATGACCCCGGCCACCACCGGCATCACCCAAGCGCTCCCCGTCGCCGAGCAGGGCGTCGGATCGGCACTCAACGATCTCTCCCGCGAGCTCGGCGGTGCGCTCGGCATCGCGGTCACCGGCAGCGTCCTCACCGCCGGCTACCGAAGCCACCTGCAGCTGCCCGGCCTCCCCACCGGGATCGTGGACCAGGCACGATCCTCGCTCGCGGTCGCCGCTCACCTCGGCGGAGCCACCGCAACCCGCGCCAACCTCGCATTCGTCTCCGGACTGCACCTCGCACTGATCTGCGCCGCCGTCACGGCCGCCGCGGCAATCATCCCCGTCGCGACCCTCCTCGCCCCGCGCCGCGCTCACGCCGCCGCCGGCGCAGCGTCACTCGAGTCGGCCTGAGCCGAGCCGCCGACGCTGCTGCGATCAGCCGATCAGAGGTCTGACCGCAGACGCAGGCGTCGACGATCGCATCGACCCTCCTCAGCGCGGAAAGCCGGGCCCCGGACTGACTGGTCGCTCACGACATCGGCGCGGCCTCCGAGGCCGTCGGCCGCGCTCGTGGCGAGACTCAGGTCCGACCCCCTTGTTGCCGTCCCGCTGCTTTCGCGGCGCCGCGGGTACCGTGCTGGCGACACGTGGGCGACAGCGCGCGGGATCGGATGGCTGCGGCTTGCCCTGCTGCTCGGGCCGCGGCGACGGCCGCGGAGGAGAGGTCATGCGGCGAATACGTCAACCACTACAGCTACAAGCTCCGCCCAAGGGGGGGTGAAGGCTGGCGTCGAGAGAGATGCTCGCGCTCGCGTGAAGGCACAACTGGCTCAGTCGAACGGGGAGAACACCACTTCGCGAATCAGCGCGTGCTGCCGGGCCCACGATCGCCACACCGCTTGACCCCAGGTGAGCGCCCGATCCTCGTAGTCGGCCAAGTCACGAGCACCGACAAGATCCGCAACGGTCAGATCACCAGGCCCGTCATCGCGTAGTAGCAAAGGGAAGTCATCGCAACTCTGCAATACGCGCCGCAGGACGTTTGTTGCCTGGGCAGGCGCGAGATGCCGTTCAAGCACCGCACACAGCTGCGTACGGGTCACGCCTGCCCACACGCCTGATTCAGGGACCGATCGCCGCTGCGACACGCCGTCTCAGCCCTGCCGGCCGCGCAAAGCGAGTTCATCGCTTGACGTCACTGGATGCTCGTGCGGTGGCGAGAGCAGGACTGAGTGCTCGATGTGATTGGCCGCAAGGTCCGTCTGCCTCAACAGGCCGTGAAGCCCACCTTGCCCTACTAACTTAGCCTGCTAAGGTAGCAGGGTGGATCGAGACTTGAGTCGCAGCCTCCACCGGTTGACCGGGCGGCTCGACCGAGCGGCCGACGCGTTTCTGCGGGCAGAGGCTGGCATGTCGTATTCGAGGTTTCTGGCGCTTTACATGGTCGGCTCGGAGGGCGCGGACACACAGCGGGCGCTGGCGGAACGGCTCGGTGTGAGCGAGCCGTCGGTCAGCCGGATGGTGCGGGTGCTCGCGGACGGCGGCTGGCTGCGGGCCGTGTCTGAACCGGCTGGGGGCAACCGCAACCAGCTCAGGCTCACTGCGGCCGGTGAGCTGCTGGTGCAACGTTGGGGGGCTGAGCTCGAGGAGCGTCTGGCAGCACTTGTGGACGCTGCCGGCGTTCCGTATCGCGCGTATCGGGCTCACACCATGCAGCTCCTCTCGGCGCTCGATGCCCCACCAATCGGATCGCCTCAGCCGCAACCCGCGGGCACCACGGCGGCCGTGCGATGAGCAGGCCCGCAACCTTGATCACGTCCACCGGCAAGCCTGGCATCGCGATCTCGCGGGATGGAACAGCGATCAGTTATCAAACGTTGGGAGCCGGAGCGGGACTGTTGGTCCTTGGCGGCGCCTGGCGGAGCGCTCGTGATTACCTGCCGTTCGCTCGAGCACTGACGTCGTCCTTCACGGTGCACCTCGTTGACCGCCGAGGCCGAGGCGGGAGTGGCCCGCAGGGCGAGAGCTACAGCATCGTACGGGAGCTGGAGGACCTGTCCGCGGTCCAGGCGCAAACCGAAGCCAGGATCGTGTTCGGTCACTCCTACGGCGGTCTCATCGCCCTTGAAGCAGCCCGCCGCTCGACGGTCTTCTCCGACGTCGTCGTCTACGAGCCCGGCGTCTCGGTCGCCGGCTCGATCCCGTTGAGGTGGATCGCGCGATATCGGGAGCTGCTTTCCGGCGGCGACCGACGAGCAGCGTTCGCGGCGATGGTCCGGGGAGCGGGGGGCGCGCCACCCGCGCTAGAGCGGATGCCGCTCTGGTACGTCAAGCTGATACTCCGCTTGTTCATCAAAGAGGACGAATGGCGGCGGATCGACCCGCTTCTTGAAACAGGGCTGGCTGAACACCAACAGGTCGCAGTCCTCGACGAGCCCACGGGCGATCGGTTCGGGACCGTCGTCTCGAGGGTGATTCTGCTCGGCGGTGGAAAGACCCGACCACAGTTCACGACCACCCTGTTCAGCCAGCTGGCGGCGACCATCCCGAACTGCATCGCCGAGGTCATCGCCGGGCTCGACCACCTAGCACCTGACGATAAGGCACCAGACCTGGTTGCAGACCGAGTCAGCCAGCACCTGCTGCGACAAAGCGGCGCAGAGGGATGATGCTGGCTCAGTCCTCGGCTCCGCGCTCGGCGCCGGCGGAACCGCACTCGGCCAGGCGCGGACGACGGCCGGGAAACTCCGTGCAACGCCTGAATCTCCCGCTGCACACTTGCCTATGCGAGCTGGTGGGTCGTGGCTTGTCCTTGTGTCCGATGCCGTGGCGAGCGATGAGAATAGGTTCGGATCGAGTCCGATGGATGAAGACGCGCTGATCAAATGAGGAGCTGGCGAGATGGGCGAGACACGCTTGGTTATCGACGGCTTGGGCTTTCCGGAATCAACGCGATGGCATGACGGGCGCGTGTGGTTGTGCAACTGGGGCGCCGGAGAGGTGCTGGCCGTGACGTCCGACGGCGCGCGTGAGGTGATGGCTCGTGTCGCACCGCGGACGCTACCCTTCAGCATCGATTGGCTTCCCGATGGACGGCTGATCGTGATCGATGGGCCGCGGCGGATGCTGCTGCGTCAGCAGGCTGATGGTGCGCTTGACAGGTTCGCTGACCTCACCGGTCTGGGCTCCGGACCGTTCAACGAGCTCGTCGTTGACGCCGCCGGCAACGCCTACGTGAACGGAGGAGCGGGAAGCGTCCTGTTGGTTCGGTCCGACGGCACCGTTCGTGAGGTCGCCGACGGACTGAAGTGGCCCAACGGCATGGCGCTGATCGACGACGGCCATACGCTCGTGGTCGCCGACTCGCAGGCCCAACAACTCGTCGGCTTCGAGGTGGCTGAAGATGCGACTCTGTCTGGCCGTCGGGTCTGGGCTGACGTCGAGTACGCGCCCGACGGCATCTGCGCCGACGCTGACGATGCGATCTGGGTCGCAACCGTGCCCGGCCAGCAGTGCATGCGCGTCCGAGAAGGTGGCGAGGTGCTCAACGCCGTGGCCGTCGATCGTGGTTGCTTTGCGTGCATGCTCGGCGGTGAAGACGGCCGGATACTGTTCATCGCGGCCGCAGAATGGCATGGGATGGACGCAGCGATGACTGATGGGCCGGGGTTCACTGGGCGGCTGCTCGCTGCTGCCGACCAGCCCGCGTCGCACGCCGGCCGCCCGTAGCTCCTCCACCATCCGTCCCGGCGCTGCTGCACACCGGAACCGCCGCACCCGCAGCGCTCACCGGCGGGTTCCAGCACGCGTTCTGGGTGCTCGGCGCGATCGGCCTGCTCGCCGTCCCGGCGATCTACACCCTCGTCCGCCGTGACGAGCTCACCGACGCGGTGGCCAAGACCACGATCCGCGAGCCGCAGCCCGCGCTCGCCGCCACCAGCTAGCCAACCCCACAACCCAGCAAGGAACAAGCCATGCGCAAGCTGATCGAATCCACGCTCGTCTCGCTCGACGGGGTGATGGGGTGCCGACGAAGATGAACGAGTAGAAGCTGCCGCCCAGCAGCAGTCCGGCCGCGTTCGCGCCGGCGAGGGTCTGGAGGCGGAAGATCCGCAGCGGAAGCAGCGGCGCTTCAACGCGACTCTCGATCACCAGGAACGCTGCGAGCAGGAGGACGGCTGCGGCCAGCAACGCGACAGTCCGCGCGCCGCCCCACCCGGATTGGGGTGCTTGTGAGATCGCGTCGACCAGCAGTACCAGGCCGCCGGTTCCCGTGATCGCGCCGAGCGTGTCAAACCGCCGGCGGGTGGTTGCGAGCCGGCTGTCGGGCACGATCCTGGGTGTGAGCGCCAGCGCGGCGATCCCGATCGGGACGTTCAGATAGAAGATGTACTGCCATCCGGCGTACCGGGTGAGCAGCCCGCCGGCGATCATGCCGACGGTCGCGCCGCCGGCACCGAGCCCGCCCCAGATCCCGAGCGCCTTGTTGCGCTCGGCGCCTTCTTCGAACATGTTCATCACGATTGACAGGGCGGCGGGCAGCATGATCGCGGCACCGAGCCCCTGAACGGCCCTTGCTGCGATCAGGAACGCGCTCCCGGTCGACAGCCCGGCTGCCAGGGACGCCCCGGTAAACACCGAAAGTCCGACCATCAGGACCCAGCGACGACCGAGCAGATCCGCGACGCGACCGCCGAGCAGCAAGAAGCCGCCGAAAGTGAGCGCGTACGCGGTCACAACCCATTGCAGGTTGGTGTCAGAGAAATGTAGATCACGGCCGATCGTCGGCAGCGACGCGTTGACGATCGTCAGGTCGATCACCGTCATGAAGAACGCCACCGCCAGCAGCGCGAACGCGCGCCAGCGATTGATAATCGGTGGAGCAGACACGGCTAGACCTCCAGCGGTCAGAACAGGGACAGAAGGTTGGGTGTGGCTCTGGTGTTGCATCGCGGTCTCCCTTGGGGTTGTTGGCGCTACAACGAATGGGAAGCGTGGATCGGGACACGCCGATGATGTGCCCGCGCCGCATACGCGTAGGGGTGGTGGAACACCTCGAGCGCGCGCTCGCCCTCGCGTACGGGAAGCTCGAACGCCTCACGGGTCCTGGTGTCGGTGACCGCCACCGTCACGTGGCCGTCGTTCTGGGACCACAGCAGCCGGATCTCGATCCCGTCGCCCGTGCGCCGGTCGAACTCGCGTGTGAGCTGGGTGCTTGGATCTGTCATCTCGCTGTCCTCCCGGGTCGTGTGATCGCTACGCACGCACGACGAACAGGCGGGCGGCGAGGGGACAACCACGGTGCACCGGCCGGCGGTCGGCCGGGCGGTCTACAGCTCGGCGATCCGGCGCGCGAGGAAGCGACGCTCGGGCTCGGAGCTAGCGAGCTCCAGCGCCCGCTCGTACGCCGCGCGGGCCTCGACGGGTCGGCCGAGGCGGCGCAGCAACTCCCCGCGCGTCGAGTGCAGATACTGGTACTCGTCGAGCCGGAGGCCGTCAACGATCTCGAGCGCCTGCTCGATGCCCCCCGCCTCGGCGACCGCGACCGCGCGGTTGAGCTCGACCACCGGCGAGCCGGTGGTCCGCACAAGCCGCTCGAACAGCGCGGCGACCTCGTTCCAGTCGATCCGCTCCTCCGCCTGGAGCGACGCGATCGCGGCCTGGAGCACGTACGGGGCGCGGCCGCGCAGCGCGAGCGCGCGCTCGAGCGCGGCGCGCCCGGCGGCGATCTCCTCCGCGTCCCACAACGACCGATCCTGGTCCTCGAGCAACACCAACTCGTCGCCCGAGAACCGCGCTTTGCGCCGCGCGTGCTGGATCTCCATCAGCGCCAGCAGCCCGTGAACCTCCGGCTCGTCGGGCATCAGCGCGGCGAGCACACGGCCCAGCCTGATCGCCTCGTCGGCCAGGTCGACGCGGCCCGAGTAGCCCTCGTTGTAGATCAGGTACACGACTGCCAGCACCGCGTCCAGGCGGTCGGGCAGCAGGTGATCTGCGGGCACTGCGAACGGGATCCCGGTCGCCTTGATCTTCGCCTTCGCACGCGATAAGCGCCGCTTCATCGTCTCCTCCGAGACGATGAAGGCGCGCGCGATCTCCTCAGTCGACAGCCCGCCGAGCGCGCGCAGCGTAAGCGCAACCTGCGCCTCGGCAGCGAGCGCGGGATGGCAGCAGGTGAAGATCAGCTCGAGGCGCTCGTCCTCGATCACCGTGTCGTCAAGCTCGTCCATCGTCACCTCAGGCACCTCCAGCTGCCGGGTCTTTTCGGCCAGCGTCCGCTCGCGTCGGATCCGGTCGATCGCCCGGTTGCGCGCGGTGACCATCAGCCACGCGCCGGGGTTGGCCGGCACGCCGTCACGGGGCCAGCGCTCCGCAGCGACCGCGAACGCCTCCTGGGCGGCCTCCTCAGCGAGATCGAAATCGCCGAGGAAGCCGACCAGCGAGGCCAGCACACGGCCCCACTCGTCCCGGAAAACGTCTTCCAGCAGGGCTAGCGCTCCACCAACGGCCGGACCTCGATCGCGCCGCCGAGACGCGCCGCCGGGATCCGCGCCGCCAGCACGATCGCGTCATCGACGTTGTCCGCCTCAAACACGTAGTAGCCACCGAACACCTCCTTGGTGTTCGCGTACGGGCCGTCGGTCAAAAGCGTGCGGCCGGCCTGCACGCGGACCGTCGTGGCGGTCTCGATCGGCTGCAGCTCAGCGCTGGCGATATACCGGGGGTCATCTCGCAGCGCCGTGTATTCGCCGAGCATCGCCTTGAACTCAACCTCGGACAGCGCGTCGGTATGGCCGGGTTCGTAGTGGATCAACATCGCGTACTTCATCTGAAACCTCTTTCGGAGGAAGAGTGGATTGTCGTGTGACAACAAACGGGCGCGGCTACTAGCGCTCCACCAACGGCCGGACCTCAACCGCGCCGCCGAGACGGGCCGCCGGAACCCGCGCGGCCAGCTCGATCGCCTCGTCGATGTTGTCGCTCTCGAACACAAAGTAGGCGCCGAGCCCCTCCTCACTGGCGGCATACGGGCCGTCGGTGGTCACCGTCTGGCCGTCCTGCACGCGCACCGTCGTCGCGGTCTCGACCGGCTGGAGCTGCGCGCTGCCCCGGGCACGCGGGTCATCCGCCAGCGCTCGGTACTCGCCGAACACAGCCTTCTGCTCCTCCTCGGACAGCACCTTGTAGTAGCCGGGCTTGTAGTGGACCAACATCGCGTACTTCATCTCAGCCTCCAGATGGTGGTGGTGGATTGTCGCCATGACAACGGATGGGCGCACGCTTAGGGGACAGCTTTCAAGCGAACCGGAACAGGCGAACCTCCATCGAGCCGTCAGCTGCGCGACCGGCCCCCCGGCCCCGACCTCAACTGCGCTCCCAGATCCCTGCACGTCACCGATTTGGCGAGGCAACGCATACCCGAGCGCGGCTGGTGCTAGCCGCAATACCGTAAACTTAGGCGGCGAGGATGGTGATGCTGTCCTTGGCGGGCCTGGCTGGCTGGGGCCAGTTGCGGTGTTCCGGGCGCTTCACGGGCCCAGTTGGACATCTTGCGTTTGATGACGCG
>JBKQIR010000020.1:0-3180 GCA_052148275.1 Solirubrobacteraceae bacterium | reverse complement strand
AGACACCAAAGCGCTACCGGCCGACCACCCGCCCAACGCCGCCAGCACCAAACAAAACTGCTGATTTCCAGCGAACTTTCACCAGCTGGATCTACCGCTCCAAGTCCCTCCAGGAGATCTACACCCTTTCCAAAAAGGACTGTCAAGCAGTCAGACGAAAACGGCGCCTTCCGAAGCGAACGGCTTGAACGGCTGGTTGCGGGTAAGCATGTACCAGATCGCCTCGCTGAGCTTGCGGGCGAGCTCGATCTGCGCGACCTCGGCGCCACGCTGGCGGCCGAGGCGGCGCTTGGTGGCCTGGTAGCGCTCCTTATAGAGCGGGTGCGACGAGGCGGAGATCGCGGCCTCCATCAACCCCAGCGCAAGTACTTGGGGCCGTGCTTGGACACAGGCCCGCGCTGGTCCATGGCGCCCGATTGCTTGACGCGCGGGCACAGACCGGTGTAGCCGGTCAGCTTCACCGGCGAGGAGAAACGGCTGATGTCGCCGATCTCCGCCGCGATCGTGAACCCTGTGATCCAGCCGACCCCCGGCGCGCTCATCAGCAGCGGCAGGTAGCGATGATCAGCGCCGGAGCGTGTCAGCCAGTGCTCGATCTCGGCGATCCTTAGGTCCAGGTCGTCGATCAACGCGACGCTCGCGTTGACGTGGCCGCGCCACGGCTCGGGGATGTCGAGCTCGCGCAGCAGCCGGCGACCGGCGATCCCGAACAGGTCGGCCATCGGCACCTGGTGCCCGAACGCGATCAGCGTCGAGTGCACGCGGTTCCCCAGGATCGAGCGGTGCTTGACCAGATGCAGCCGCCAGCGCGAGCGCTCCCGCTCCTTGCGCAACTCGGGCGTCGGCAGCCAGATCGCCGGCACGAGATCCCGAAACGACAGCTCTGCCAACACGCGCGCGTCGATCTTGTCGGTCTTGCATGCCAACAGCGCGAGTCCCTTGACCTTCTGCGCGTCGGCGATCAGCACCTCCCAGCCGTGCCCCACGAGCTCGTCATGGACGAACCGCACGCCGTTCATCGACTCCACCACCCCTCTGACCGGCTCGCCCTACACCGCGACCCGGCGCGTGAGCCCGTACAGGCCATCGCGATCCGCCGGCGCCACGAAGTGATCGACCAACTCACCCTCCCCGGAAAATCAGGCACACGTCGACCCGTTCGCGACTCAGAACCAACCCAACGTGCAACATCACCTCTCCATCCCTTCCGGCAGGGCCACGGGGCAGGATCAGTCCAGCCCACCACGTACCGTGACCGATGGTCGGTTCTCCGTTTCGGATGGCCGGCCGCGCGGGTAACAGCCGCGCGCGCCTTGACCCACGCTGTTCGACCCAGAGGGCCGACCTCCTCCTGGCGGCCACACCGCCCGGGCAAGCCCTCCTTCATCACATTCCAAAGCAGCTACCAGAGCACGAACGTGGGGGCGTTCGCCGCGGGTTACGGGGACGACTAGGTCGGCCAGCTTGTGCGCGAGCTCGTGCCGATCGATGGTTGGGCCGATGAGGCCGTCGGCGAGGCAACCGCCGTCGGTATCTTGGACGACAGGACGTGCGGGAAGCCGCCCGAGATGTGGAAGACGCCGAGCGCGATGACAAGCTCGCCGATGGAGCCGACGAGCGCACCGCGAACGCCGAGCAGCGCGCCGGAGAGCCGGCAGGGAGGTCTTGTTGGAGGAGAGGCTTCCATTTCCGCCGCGCGTGACCACGCTGCTTCTGTTGCCGCGACCAAGTATGTGGTCGTCGAGCGATCCACCCGGGTCAGATTTGACCGTCTCCTCAGCTTCAAAGGGCGCCGCGACCACGTGCCGGACGAAGTCAGCGGCCTTCCGGTGGGGCCGGCGTTCTTGCGAGCTCGCGGTCGGTGAGCAGCCCGCTCTGAAGGGCGCGGCCGGCAAGCGCCACGCGTTTGGTGTTCTGCGGCAGGTCGGCGACTTGGAACTTCTCGAACAGAGCGCGTAGGTGTACCTTGACCGCGGACACGGAGAGGTACAGTTCGTCCGCAATCTGTCGGTTGGTCGCTGGTGTCGCGATCGCTTCGCTGTCCTTGAGCGGGCGGCATAGGGCGATGAGGACGTTGCGCTGCTGGGCTGTGAGTTCAGGCGCAGCCAACGAGCGTTGCGCGGCCGAGGTGAGGCGCCGGTCGGCGTCGGTGGGCTTGCGGACGAGTACGACGGATCGCCCGAACCGGACGCTGTCGCCGTCGTGGAGCCTTCGCCTGCCGTGGACGCGCTCCCCGTTGACGTAGGAGCCATTGAGCGACAGGCCGTCGTCGACGAGAGTGAGCTCGCCGGCGAGGTGCTCGAGCTGGGCGTGCAAGCCTGAGACTTCCTCGTCCCAGCCAAACCTGAGGTCGGCGGCGGCGTTCCGTCCGACAGTAAGTTCGCTGCGCTCGAGTTCGAAGCGGACGATTCGCTGCTGCCCGCCCGAGTCGCGATAGACGAAGAACGGAACTCTGTCGCGTTCGGCGCGAACGATCGCTTGGAGTTCACGCCCAGTCATCGGCTCGGGCGTCGCTCCCATGTGGCTCGGTGTCACTAACCGCGAAATAGCTCAGATCCATCCGTTTGTCAAGCGGCTGTTCTCTGGAACGCTCCTATCTCGGTCGACTGCCGACTTTTTGGAGTCTTGCCGCTCGCGCAGCGGCGCGTGCCGCGGGATTCGAGATTGAGCGGGTAAGAGCGGCGACTCCAAAATACCGAACCCGTTGAGCGACAAATCCATCGGACGCTGGTTTCGCAGCGCTGACCCGCGGCCTCGTCACCCGGGCGTCGCAGCCGTGCTTCGTGTTCCGAGTTCGCTGCAAGGCTATTGTCCCTGTTCGGGATGCGTCGCGCAGCTGACCGCAGACGCTCGTGATGCCGCTGGTCGGAATGATCGGTCGAGTTCGGGATTGCGAGGTCAGGAGATGCTTCAGGCCGCAGGGCTTCGCGGGCGAGCGGCATCACAGCCGGACGCATGACTTCTTCGCTCTCCTGGCTTTCGACCCGAACGAGCGCGGAATGGGGCTCCTGGAGTTCCCGGTGACAGTTTCCTGACGCCGGATGGGCTGATCCGCTTAGCGCTCACGAATGAATTAGTGCGACGTGGCAGGATGTTTGGTGGTGGTGGCGTATCGCGAGGGCATGATCGATGAATCGAAGATCGCGGAGCGGTTTGCGGGGTTGGGTCCTGAGCTGAACG
>JBKQIR010000019.1:0-16032 GCA_052148275.1 Solirubrobacteraceae bacterium | reverse complement strand
CGCGTCATCAAACGCAAGATGTCCAACTGGGCCCGTGAAGCGCCCGGAACACCGCAACTGGCCCCAGCCAGCCAGGCCCGCCAAGGACAGCATCACCATCCTCGCCGCCTAAGTTTACGGTATTGCGTTTAGGCCCGGTCAGGCCAAGGATGCTGCTGACCGTCATCGCCAGTCGGTTCGGTCCCGGCTGCCGGTCCGGATTGAGAGGCCGGCGTTGCCCAGCTGTTCGGAGTCAGCGACCCCACGGTCTGCCGGGCGATCGAACGAGCCGCCGGTCGAGCGAGTGCCTGAGCATCCCATCTCGGGTCTGGTTAGACGAACCCGAGCCCCGAGGTTACTAGGCGGCTGGTGCACGTTCGTCAGCCGATGATCTTCGCGCACGCGGAGGCGGGATCTGGCACGATCACCGTGAGCGATGCACCTCTCAGGGGGACGATCTCAATGAGCCCCGCGGACCAGCCGATTCCGGACAAGTCGACATGGGGCAGCAACCGCCGTCAAGCGGCTGCTGTCCCCACGCCGGAGTGCACCATCCCAGCGCCGCAACTAGTAGTGGGTGACGAGTTTGAGCGGCGCCTGCAGAGCATCCTTGACGACGCCCCAATCATCGTCTACGTGTATGACAGCGAAGGGCGTCTGTTGTTCGGCAACAGGGAGTTCGAGCGCGTCTTGGGTGCCGCCCGGGGCACGCTGATCGGCAAGACGCGCATTGATTTCTTCTCCCCCGAGGATGCGGCCGTCCATCGTGCTCACGACCTGGCGGTGCTGGCAAGCGGCCACGGATCGCGTCTGGAGGAAACGCTGCCACAGACCGACGGCGAGCACACGTTCATCTCGGACAAGTTCCCGCTGCGCGACCGCGAGGGCCGCATTTACGCTGTTGGTGGCATCGCCACGGATATCACCGCGCGCAAGCGTGCTGAGCAGGCAAAGCGCCGAAGCGACGCGCGCCTGACGGAGGCGCAGGTCGCTTACCACGTCGGCGACTGGGAGTGGGACATCGCCGGCGGCCACATCGACTGGTCCGACGAGGTGTACCGGATAGTCGGCGAGGCTCCGCAGGGGTTCGCCGGCGACTATGGCGGGTTCCTTCGTCGGGTGCATCCGGACGATCGCGGGATGGTCGCGCATGCGATTGATGACGCGCTGAGCGGACGCACGCCATACGAGGTCGAATACAGGATTGTCCGTCCGGACGGCGAGGAGCGAGTCCTGGACGTACGCGGAGAGACGGCGCTCGATGGGGAGGGTCGACCGGAGCGGATGTTCGGAACAGTCCAGGACATCACCGAGCGCGCGCGCGCCGAGCGCGAGCTCGCCGCCAGCGAGGCCCGCTACCGCCAGCTCCTCGAGCAGATCTCCGACGGCGTTTGGAGAGTGGGGGTCGAGCAGCGCACGAACTACGTGAACCGGCGGATGGCTGCGATGCTCGGCTACACACCGAGCGAGATGCTCGGTCGCGAGCTATCGGATTTCATGGACCATGAGTGGCTCCAGACCGCGCAGCAGACGATCGCCCGCGATCGCGCGCATGCCGCGGCGACGGTGCTCGAAAGCTGCTTCCGCCGCAAGGATGGAGAAGTGTGCTGGGCACGCGTCTCGACCACGGCGTTGTTCGACGCCGACGGCAACTACAGCGGAGCGCTCGCGATCGTGTGTGACTTGACTGCCGCCAAAGCCCGCGAGGCAGAGCGTCGCTCATCGGAGCGGTTCGTTTCAGTGATCACCGACAGCATGGCTGAGGGCATGTTTGCGCTCGACGGCAACGGCCGTCTGACGTACATCAATCGCGCCGCCGAGCAGCTGCTCGGTTGGACCCAGGAAGAGTTGGGCGAGCGCTCGGTGCACGAAGCAACGCACTACCAGCATGCCGACGGTTCTCCGTTCCCGGTGGAGGACTGCCCGCTGACGAGAGTTCGCGCCGGCGGCCCGCCGGTCCGCGTCGTCGACGACGTGTTCACGCGCAAGAACGGCGAGCTGCTCCCGGTCTCCTATAACGCCGCGCCGATCGTGGCAGCTGATGGCCAGGGGCTCGTCGTCGTCTTCACCGACATCACGTTGCGCAAGGCGGAGGACGAACGCCGCCGGCGCGAGCACGAATCACTGCGTTGGGCTGGACGGATCAAGGAGGCGCTCGACGAGCACCGGTTCGTACTCTACGCCCAGCCGATCATCGCACTGCCCGGCCGTCAGACCGTCGCTTACGAGCTGCTCCTGCGGATGATCGACCGCGACGAGGCCGTGATCGGTCCAGGGAGGTTCCTCCCGATCGCCGAGCACTTCGATCTGATCACCGAGATCGATCGCTGGGTCATGACCGAGGCGGTGAAGCTGGCCGGGAGCGGGATCAGCGTCCACTTCAACCTTTCGGGGAAGTCACTCGTCGATCGCGACCTGATCGCGGAGCTCACGCGCCTGCTGTCCGAGTTTGACGCCGACCCCGGCTTGCTCATTTGCGAAATCACTGAAACCGCGCTCGCCTCCGACCAAGCGCTCGCCCAAACGTTCGTGCGCCAGCTCGCCGGACTCGGCCTGCGCGTCGCCCTCGACGACTTCGGGACCGGCTACGGTGGCCTCACCTATCTCAAACGCCTGCAGGTCGAGCTAGTGAAGATCGATGTCGACTTCGTCCGAGACCTGCCCGAAAGCCCCGAGAATCAGCACGTCGTCACGGCAATCATCAACCTCGCGCAGGGCTTCGGGCGCAAGACCGTCGCAGAAGGCGTCGAGAACGAGAAAACGCTCGAGCTGCTCGACCGCCTGGGCGTCGACTACGCACAGGGATTCTGGATCGGCCGGCCCGAGCCGCTTGCGCCTGGCACTCAGTCGAGCCGCTCGAGCGAGTCGGGGTAGAACACGCGAATGCCCGCCCGTGCGGGCTGGTCGCTTTCGCGATCTGGTTGCGGCACTCTCGTTGGCTGGGTGGATCGCGGTGCGGTCGGGATTCGCTATTCGCATCGCCCGAACCGGCCCAGCTCGGGAGGGGTCTGTTGGTTCCCGACTGGAGCGGACGTAGCGGGCGGCCGTGCCGCCGACCGGCAGGGGACCCTTGCCGGCGGCTGGCCCGCGATCACCGGGGAGTCAGATCGCTTTTGAGGTCGCGGTAGGGACAGCCCTTCGCTTTGTGGGCTCGGGCCGCCCCCCGCGCAACGCTATCCACCACTGGTATCGGACGCTCCGGCGCCGCAGCCAGCGCGATCGTTGACGTGGGAGCGGATGCGGTACCTCGCCGATCGACCAGAGCTTTGTCGCCGTTGCAATGCGCGCCTCGCCCACCCTTTACGAAAGGAGTCGCCTGCGCGATCAGTAGCCGGTTGGTGGTCCTGTCCCATACCGACAACGAGCGTGCCGGCGGCAGCACTGCTGCTCTCCTGCTTGCAGGATTCGGTTGCCCGGCGATAGCAGGTTGGTGGCGGTCCCGGCGCGATCGACTTGTTTTCTCGACTGCGTCTGTCGCACTACGGGTTGACGATCTCGGCGGCTGCGGTGAGCGGGTCGATGTTTGCTGCGTGCGCGATGCCGGCGCGGTACTCGTCGGTGTTGGTGAGTGGCGGGGTGAGGTTCCGCTCGTAGCGGACTCGCTCGGCGGCGACCATCCGGAAGCCGATGTCGTGCTCGAGTCGTTCGGCGAGAGTCCATAGGCGGCCGGCCGTAGCTGCGTCCTCGTTTCGCGCTGCGACGCAGGCGAGACCCGCGAGGCAGTACGCCCCCTGCCGCACGTCTCCCTCTTGCAGGCCGAGTGCGAGCGCCTCGCGGTAGTAGCGCTCGGCGGTGGTTATATCGCCGGCGTCGAGATAGAGGTCGCCGAGGCTGTGCACCGCTGCCGCACCACTGCCGAGTCCGTTTGCGCGCCGAAGCTCGATGGAACGGGTGTACAGCTCGGCGGACCGCTCGAAATCGCCGAGGTCTCGGAGAGCCTCAGCGATGTAATGCAAGCAGCGCGCGATCCCCAGCGTGTCGTCGAGGCGCTCATAGATCGGAAGCGCCTGCTCCGCCCATGCGAGGGTCCTCTCCGGCGCGCCGGCTATGAACGCGGCCACGCCGAGGCGAAGCAGCACGAGGGCCTCGCCGCGTTCATCGCCGGCTTCCCGGCAGAGCGTGAGGGCCTCGATCAGGGCCGTGCGCGCCTGATCGAGGCGCTCGAGATGCACGAGTGCGAAGCCGAGCCCGGTCAGCGCCTTGGCTCGGTCCCGTGACGACAGCGCGGTCGGATCGGCCAGCGCTCGCTCGTACCACCGCTCCAATTCACGGATGCGTCCGGCCCCTAGCCAAGGCGTGAAGAGGGCATCGGCGAGTGGGAGAGCGGCGGCGATATCGTGGTCGAGCGCCCAAGCGAGCGCGAGTCCGACATTGGCGGCGTCCTGGCGCAGCCGAATCAGGTCATCGGTGCCCTCCCGGGGGCCGTCACCATCAGCGACACCGAGCGCGAAGTACCAGCGTGCGTGACGGGCGCGAATCTCGTCGCGCTCGTCGCTTGAGTCGAACTGCTCGAGTGCGTATTCGCGCGTAGTCTGCAACAGGAACAGCCGGCCGTTGTCGCCGTGGCGCACGAGGCTCTTGTCGACCAGTGACCGCATGGCGTCGAGATCGGCGCCGCAGATCTGTTCCGCCGCCTCGAGCTCGAAGCTGCCGACGAACACGGCCAGCCGGGTGAACAGCCGCTGCTCGGGCTCGCCCAGCAGGTCGTAGCTCCAGGCGATCGTCGCCCGCATCGTGCTGTGGCGCTTGGGGAGGTCGCGGCGCCCGCCGGCGAGGAGCGGGAGCCGCTGCTCCAGCCGGGCGAGGAGCTGCTGCCCGGAGAGGAGCTTGACCCGCGTCGCCGCGAGCTCAAGCGCGAGCGGGAGCCGATCGAGTCGCTCGCAGATCGCGTCGATCTCAGCGCCCGGCTCGTAGCCCGGCTCCACTTGCCGCGCCCGCGCGGTGAACAGCTCGACGGCGCTGTGGGGCGACAGCGGCGCCACCGGGTACTCCTGCTCGGCGGCCACCCCGAGCCGCTCCCTGCTCGTCACGATCACCCCGCAACCCGGCGCGCGGGAGAGCAGCTCGCCGACCGCGCGAGCTGCCTCGATCACCTGCTCGAAGTTGTCAAGCACGAGCAACAGCGCTCGCCCGCGCAGATACATCGGCAGATCCGCGATGTCGCCGAGCGCCGCCGCGATCGCCGCCGGTACCAGCCGCGCCTCGCTGACCATGGCGAGCGGAACCCACCACACGCCGTCCGGATAGCGGTCGGCGAGTCCCGCCGCGAACGCAATCCCGAGCCGGGTCTTTCCCGTCCCACCGGTTCCGGTAAGGGTGATCAGCCGGCCCGAATCAGCGAGCATCATCAGCTCGGCAAGTTCGCGCTCACGGCCGATGAGGGGTGTCGCCTGCACGGGCAGATGGACATGGCCCGGCGCTCGCCCGTCCGTAGTGGCGCCGGCGCCGGCGGGCGCGGCCGGGTGGCCTGGGTCGGTCTGGAGCAGCGCCCCGTCCTGAGCAAGGATCGCTTCGTGCAGTTGCCGAAGCTCGACCGAAGGCTCAATCCCCAGTTCGTCGACCAGCGCCGACCGTGCGGCACGGTAGGCGGCCAGCGCCTCCGCCTGCCGTCCGGTCCGATACAGAGCCAGCATAAGCTGGCCCCGCAGACGCTCGCGGTACGGGTAGTCGCGTACGAGACGCTCGAGCTCGCCCAGCACCTCCGCCTCCCGGCCCAGCAGCATTTCGACCGCGATCCGCTCCTCCAGCACGGCGGCGCGCAGCTCGCCCAGCCGCGCGATCTCCCCCTGCGCGAACGCTTCGTATTGAAAGTCGGCCAAGACGTCGCCGCGCCACAGCTCGACTGCGCCGCTCAGCGCGGCGAGTGCCTGATCTGGTCGTCCCGCCGCCAGCAGCAATCGGCCCTCGCCGATCAGCCGCTCGCATCGCTGCACATCGAGCTCCTCAGGCCCAACTCTCAAGACATAGCCACCGGCAGTCGTGACCAGCCGCTCCCGGTCCGCGTCTGAGCGGCCGGCGGCAAGGGCCCGGCGTAGCCGCGATACGTGCACGTGCAACCCCTTCGCGCCGCTCGCCGGCGGCGCACCCGCCCACAGCTCCTCAACCAGCTGATCGCTCGACACGACCTCGTTCGCCCGCAGCAGCAGCAAAGCAAGCACGGCTCGCGGCATCCGCCCGCCCAAGGCGAGCTCACGCCCATCGTCACCGACTGCCTGCAAAGGACCCAGGATCCCGAAACGCATACGCCCTCGCGACCGTACCGATTCCCGCCGCACGCCGCCGACCGAACACCGCCGCCGGCACCCCACCCGCGGTTGCAATGCCCGGGCCGGGGCGTTTACCGGACTGCAAGCCGGCTGCAACCCGTGCGGATCACAGTGCCCGCACCACAACCCAACACGAGGTCAGCCATGCATCCCCAACTCACCCTCATCGCCGCCCAACAGCACATCGCCGACCTGCACCGAGCCGCCGACCACAACCGCCTCGTGCACGCCGCCACCAGCGCCACCTGCAGCCACGCCGTCCCCGCACCCCGCCACGCCGCCGCCGCGCCAGTCTCGTTCCCGCGCTGGCTCCGCCGCCGCCTGGCTTAAACGCACCCCTTGCTCGGGAACGCTAACTCGAGGGCGGCCAGCCGCAAGCACGTAAGCGGTCACGGCCGGATCGGCAGCAGCGCTACCGCTTGAGGCGTCAAGCACCGACAGGGGTTGGCGTCGTAGCGCACGACTGCTTTCAAACATCCAGGGGTTGCCCGAACGGACGATCCAGTTGGCGACAAAGCTCTTGTGGGATCGGGGCTGGGCACGCCGGGCCGTTGCATAGGTATCGCAGGGATCCTGCACGCCGTCAGGCGAGCCTCGCTTGCGGCGAGCAGGAGGGCTGTGCCTCCTGGCTTCGCACCGCGCCGTCCGGCGGTGCGTGGTCAGCACGGTTGGGCGAGCAGCAGCTCCGCAGGTGTCGGCGGACGCCGCATTCATTGATCGCGCGATTGGCGCCGGAGTCGTCCGGTTCGGCGCTGAGCGCCGGGAGCCGTCGGTTCCAGCCCTCGCCACACTTTTGCTCGCGCGGCTCGGCCGACGCGACATCGCTGAGTTCGACCGCGCGCTCGACGACGTCTCGGTGCCCGAGGTCGTCGGATTGCGCCACGAGCGACGGTTAGGGAAATCGTGCCGACGTCGTCGCTTCCCGGTGTCGTCGGTACGGGTGATGGTGGCCCAGCGCTGCCCAGTTGTATGGAAAGGGGGCAGTGCGTTGGTCGTATTGGCCCTGCTGGCTGCGTTTGTCCGAATCCAGCTACGACACCGGCGCCGGCCGCGTGACTCCTCCTGGAGCGGAGCGGCCACGACTGCTCCGTGTTTGCTTGAGGCGTTCAAGCAGCAGCCGAACCGTGCCCTCGGAACGGCGAACATCACGCTCGCGAGCGCTGCAGGGTTCCAGGCCTGTGGCGACAAAGGTGCTGCCGGTGTTCTGGCGCGACAACGGCATCACGCTGTGGCCAGGCGGGTCCGAGACGCTGACGAGGCGTACGGCCGCTTCGGCCTCGACCGGGACCGCCGGTCGTGAGTATCGCGCGGCTGGAACGTCGCGCCGGGGGGGGCCGCGGGAAGCTGACGGACGCGGCGTGCCCTCGTCCCGGGCGCGGTCGCGCTTACCGGTACCAGGCGAACACGGCGTTTGGCGTCGGCTCGGACGGGCCGATGTCGAGCGCGTGCCCTGGGTCGCCGGTGGGGCAGTAATCGAGCAGCGGGTAGCGCGCTAGCGCCATCGTAAGGGTTCCGCTCGCGTGTGGGAGGGTGAAGCGAATCCGCGCGGCGATCGTGGATGTGTGTCCGACGCAGGCGTTCTTGTTGATCGCCTCGTACGCCTGATCCAGCGGCAGGAGCGTCACGGGTTGGGGCGGCCGGCTGGTCAGCACCTGGTCTGCGCCGTCGCGGTAGCGCAACGGCAGACGCACGCCGTGGGCGTCGAGGAGCGCGATGGTCGGGTAGCCGTCGAGGCTGCATGCGCTCGCTGAGAGGTTGGTGACGGCGAGCAGTCGGGTGCTCTGCTCGGTGGGCTCGGAGATCGGCGGCCCAGGCGTGAGGCTTATCTGCGAGGACGAGCATGGCTCGAGCGCCGTGGCCAGCGTCCAGTGGCTCCCATCGGTCGTGAGCCACAGGCCCTCCCCGGCGACGGCCAGCCACGCGTGCGTGCCCGACAGAACATCGAACGACGCCCCGACACCTTGCGGATTGATACCCGGGACGGTGGTCCAGCTCGCGCCTCCATCTCCGCTCTCGCCCATGCTGTTCTGGTCCGCGAGCCACAGCCGCGTGGATGACCCGGCAGCGAGCGCGTCCGGTTCCGCGCGCGAGATCGTCGTCGAGTTGGGCAGCTCGGGCACCAGCAGGCTCGTGATCTGGGACACCGTTGTCCACCTGCTTCCGTAGTCCGTTGTTCGCAGCAGCCCCTTC
Source organism: Solirubrobacteraceae bacterium (assembly GCA_052148275.1). Lineage (GTDB taxonomy): Bacteria > Actinomycetota > Thermoleophilia > Solirubrobacterales > Solirubrobacteraceae > Palsa-465. Next base: position 7,597 of record JBKQIR010000019.1, on the reverse strand, counting down.
GTGCTGCTGCCCGCGGCTGCGTTACCAAGGCACAGGATCCACCACGTCCGCGGGGCGGCTGCCGCGAACATATCGGCGCCGAGGCACGGGTATCCGTCCCACATGGGATCCCGCTCGCGGCTCCACTGCCGGCCGCCGTCGAGCGTGTAGAGAAGCTCACCGCTACCGCCGCCCGGATGGTCGACCTCGAGCACCGCCAAGCTCTGTGACGCGACCACGAGCTGGACGTCGAGCACTTGGGTCACCGGAGGGATGCTGACCGGCGTCCAGGGCCCGCCCGGGGCACTCGCGCGCTCGAGCACGGGACGACAGAAGCGAAGTCCGATAAGCGCCGGCGCGGTTGCATGGTTCGGTGTCGTCGGGCACGCGAGCGCCCAGACCGTGCCGCCGCTCATCTCGAGCTGCAACGCGGGCCGGGGCACGGGCTGCGGCGTCCACGTGACGCCCGCGTTCGAGGTCCCCAGCACCTCGCCGTCGCCGGCGAGCGCGTCAACGTTCGTCGTGGAGCTGGCGACGACCTGCTCGAGGACCGGCTGGGTCCCGGACAACGAAACCGGGAGCGCAACACCCTCTGCCTGCCACGTCCGGCCCCCGTCACGCGTCATCGCCAGGCGCACCCGCTCGGCCTGCCAGCGCCACATCACACTTCCCCCACCAGACGGCACAGGGCACGAGAAGCCCGCGGCAGTGATCCCGACCCCGACGGCCGCCGAGAGGAAATGCACCGCGCCGAACTGCCAGCCCTGCAGCGACGCCGGCGCGCAGGCGTTGGCCGACCGGTGGGCGACAAGCGTGCGGGTCGACACCGTGCCGCGGCTCCCCGCCGACGCGCCGGCATGCGAGGTCGCGGGGTGGGAAATCCCGCTGCCCGAGGCGCAGCCTGCCGCGAGCGCGCATGCCGCCGACACGAGGAAAAACAACCGTTTTGGCCCCATGCCCATCACAGCGTAGTGGCACTGGCAGGCCGGGAAGTGACGGTCACCGGTCGGCCGCAATGCCCGCCGCAACCCTACGCGCCCCGGGGGCGGTGTTAGCGGAGTGCACAGTTCCGCTCCGACACCACCATCTCCGTACCCCTCAATGAACCGGCAATTCCGGCGTCCAGGCCACCACGACCGCGATCATGGCTCGGCGCGTGCTGGCGGCGCCACCGGACAGCAGCTTGCAAGCGCTCCACGCAGGCCGCCAGGCGACGCGTTCGCGTTCCTACGACGGCGCGAAAAGGTTCTCCCGCGCTACCGCATCCAATGCGATCCGGCAGCGACCGCCTATCTCCAATCGCCGGGACGGCCGTTGGGGCCGGCTTCTGCTGTTAGCCTTTTTCGCCATCCTCTGGCTCGTTGGGTCGCGGGCCGGGAACGCGTCGGGCCGGTGGTCAGCCGTTGCAGTCCGTTGCGTGCGTGGCCAGGCAGTTGTCGTAGCGCAGCATCGGACGGTCCACGAAGGTGCGGATCAGACGGCCGTCTGCCGCGTACCAGGACACGATGGTTGGGGTGTAGTCCGGCTTGCGCACCGCGATCCCGATGTTGTCGTGGATTGGAACCTGGACGGTGTAGTGGTGTAGGAACGGCGGAGTGAACTGCATGCGGACGGTCGCGACTCCGTCGGGCACGATCACCGCTTGGATCCAGCCCTGCTGTTTGTCGAGATCTGTCCCTGGGAGCGCCGCACCGTCGGAGATCATCGCGGCTGTTCCGCCGAGGATCGCCGCGTGTGGTTGTGCGAGGCTGAGCGCGACCATCATGATCGCCTGTTTCGAGGTTTGCTTCGGAATGCCGTTCCTCTGCGGGTTACAGATCAACGCCGGGAAGAACGCGACCCGAGTGCCGTGCTCGCCGTCGATGATGCGGATGTACCGCGAGAACAGGATGAGGACCTCCCAAGGCCAGCGGTCAAACGCGCCTAACGCGGATCGACCGGGACCGCTTGATGGGGTCGGCGCCATCCCGAGGATCGCGCGCAGACTCCAATCCGGAGCGGCGTTGGTGTATTGGAGCGGCGGCAGCGGCCCCAAAGGCGGCATTCTCGCGCACGCAATCGCGGCCGGGGACACAGCGATTTTGTCGCGCGTGCCGCAAGCGCCGAGGACCCCACCAGCAACGACAACTGCCAGCGCCAACCAGATCCCGGTCACCAGGCGCATCGCCGCTCACGATAGCCCGCTGCGCGGGTTCCTGTCGGCAGATTCGCGTCAGCCCAACCGGCACGCTGATCGAACCGCCGCGCCTCGCGGTTCCCGCTTTCTAGAACGGGAGGGGTGCGCTGTCGTTTGGATCGATGCGCAGCAACTCCAGTATTCGCATCGCGGGAGGCCGTCCTCATTTTGAAAGCAACGGCCTCATGCCGAAATTCGACGCCGATGCTGCTGGCGTCAAGCACCGACGCTCGCTGCCGCCCAGAGGCTGTCGAGACGGCCGGAAGCGCAGGGAAACGATCCGCGAAGTGGCATCCCGGGGCCGCCACCGCGTGATCGCGTTGTCGCCATAGGACTCGTCCGCTCGGGCGCACGTCGGCGTATGAAAGCGATCCCGGTGTTGAATCTTGGGTGCCCGCGCGGGCGACGGTTCGCGTAGGGTCGAAGGCTGAACCGAGGTCTGACTCCAAAGCGATCTGACTTCCCCGGCGAGGGTGTCTTGCGCACGAAAAGTCGACCTCGGTTCTTGCATTCGAGGATTCGGCCTGACCTGATAAGGAGCGTTCGCCCCGGTTCTCCCGGGGCGCTCACCGGGATGTTGTCGGCCGGTCCGCCAACAACATAACGCCCCGGGGAAGGTGAAGTGATGAGAAGAGCAACGAAGCGCGGTCCGGGACCGTCGCACCTGCTGATCACGCCCGATCACGCGGGCAACGTGGTCGGGATCGATCCGCACAAGCAGACGCTGACCGCGACGGTCGCCGATCCCCGCGGCGGGATCGTGGCCAGCGAGCACTACCGCGTGTCCGGCGATGGACATCGCGCGCTCGAGGCATGGGCCAAGCAGTTCGGGGCGATCGCCCGCTGGGGCGTGGAGGGCGCCGCTGGCTGGGGGCGCCACCGCCATGTTCCTCACGGGGCGTGGCTATGACGTGCGCGATGTGTGCGCGAACCGGACCGCGCGCAACGATCGTGCGCGTCAGCGTGGGAAGTCCGACACGCTGGACTCTGAGCGGATCGCGCGGGAGGTGCTCGCGCGATCCGCTGCTGCCCAAGGCGTTCAAGCGCGCCGGCCAGGACCAGGGGCCCGACGAGCGCCACCAGCTGCTGGCGATCTGGCACAACCGCTGCCAGTCGATCCTCAAAAGCCGCCAGCACCTCGTCAACGAGGCCGAGAGCCTGCTCTGCGAGCTGCCGCTTCTGCTGCGCGAGCAGCTGCCCGCCAGCAAGGCCGTGCGCCCCAGACTCGCCGCCCTGGCGGCCCGTAAACCGTCGCCGGCGCTACGACCCGCCAACCACACTGCGCCTGCGGATGCTCGATGAGTACCGCGCGCAGATCGCCGCGTTGGATCGCGAGGAGAAGCAGGTCGTCGCCCAGTTGCGGGAGCTCGTGCAAGCCACCGGCTCGACCCTCGCAGAGCTCTGCGGCCTGGATACCCGGTCGGTCGCCGAGCTCCTGGTCGAAGTCGGTGACGTCCGCCGGTTCACCCTGGGCGGGTTCGGGCGCTTCAACGGCACCGCGCCGCTGCCCGCGTCGACCGCCGAAGGACCGGGCGAGCCCGTGCGCCACCGCTACAACCCGGCGGCAACCGCCGGATCAACCCGGTCCTGCACCGCATGGCGATCACTCAGTTGCGTTGCGAGCCGCGCGCCCAGGCGATCTACGCCAACGCGCGCGCGAAGGGACACACCAAGAAGGAGGCCCGCCGGGTCCTCAAACGACACCTATCCGACGTCGTCTACCGCCGCATGATCCGCGATCAAGCATCGGACCTTGCCCAGCCCCTCCTCGCCGCCTAACCCCGCGCGGCCGCCGCGCGGTCAAGGGTGGCCCGACAGGGCCGAGCGCCAGCGAGCCGCGCCAGCGGCACCCTTGACAACGATCGGTGGCCGCGCGCCACCATTCAGCAAGGAGGGTGCTTGACATAGGAGCCTTCGTGCGCCGGCGAGGTCCCGCGCCTGCGATTGGGCGGAAGCGCAAGTCGCGGTCGTCCGCGTCGTCACCGCTGGCGGTGGCGTCGGTGCGTAGGCAAAGGTTCGGCATCGGCGTACGGTCCCATGCTTCCGCTGCTCGTCCGAAGCAGCGACGCGATCAGCGCGGACGCTGGCTACCGTTCGCCGACGGAAAGCAGGCGCCGCCGAATGGCAGGCGTTCGGCAGGGGCCGACGATGCACCCGAGCCGGTGAGCACACGGCACTCAGCTCGTTTGCCTGGAATGATGCAGATATGGCTCCTGCGGTGGCTGTGGCGCGTGCCGGCGTGGGGGGCGCGCGCCTGGCTCGTGCGCGATTCGCTTGGGCGTCGCTCGCGTTCGGCCTGTGCGTGTTCGCGGTCTTGGCAGCCGTCGCGGGGCGGTATGGCTACCACCGCGACGAGCTGTACTTTCTCGAGGCGGGGCGGCACCTGGCGTGGGGGTATCCGGATCAGCCGCCGTTGGTGCCACTGTTGGCGAGGCTGATGGACGACCTCGCGCCCGGGTCGGTCGTGGTGCTCCGGCTGCCGTCGGCAGTGGCTGCGGCGGCGATCGTGCCGCTTACCGCGGCGATCACCCGCCTTCTCGGCGGCGAGCGCGGCGCGCAGCTACTCGCCGCCGGGTCGATTGCCGTCTCCGCGGTCTTGCTGGCCACCGGCCATCTGCTCAGCACCGCGACCTTCGACCTGCTCGCGTGGCCCGTGATCTTGCTGCTCGTGGTTGTGATTTTGCGCGGTGGGGAGGAGCGCCTGTGGCTGGCCGGCGGCGTCGTAGCCGGAGCCGGGCTGCTTGATGATGACCTCGTTGCGTTCTTGATAGCGGCGCTTCTCGGCGGGATCGCGATCGCCGGGCCGAGACGCACGTTCCGCTCGCCGTGGCTTTGGGCGGGTGGGTTGATCGCTGCGGCGATGTGGACGCCCTACCTGGTCTGGCAGGCGCGAAACGGGTGGCCCGAGCTAGTCGTCAGCCGCGGGATCGCCAATGGCGCGTCGGGCAGCTCGACGCCGCGCTGGCTCTTCCTGCCTGAGCAGCTGGTGATCCTCAGCCTATTCGCGCCGGTGTGGATCGCGGGGCTCGTGCGGCTGTTCCGCGCCCCTGAGCTGCGGTTCGCCCGGGCGGTCGGCTGGACCTACGTGCTGCTCGCTGTGGTGTTCGTGATCTTGGGCGGCAAGGCGTACTACCTCGCGGGAATGTATCCGGTGCTGCTCGCGGCCGGTGCGCAGCCCACGCTCGGCTGGATCCGGCGCGGTCGCCGGCGGCTGCGGCGGTCGGCGCTCGCGGCGGCGTTCGTCCTCACTGCTGTCGGCTCGCTGTACTACGGCCTGCCGCTGGTGCCGCTTCAGTCGCTGCACGACACGTCAGTCGTCTCGGTCAACTACGACATCGGTGAGACCGTGGCCTGGCCGACATACGTGCGCGAGATCGCCACCGCGTGGAACGGACTACCAGCATCCGTGCGCGCCCACGCAGCGATTCTGACGAGCAACTACGGCGAGGCAGGTGCCGTCGACCGCTACGGCCCGGCGCTCGGCCTGCCGACGGCCTACAGCGGCCACATGGGCTTCTGGTACTGGGGAGCGCCGCCCGCGAGCGCGACCACTGTGCTCGGCGTCGGCTTCGAACCGGGCTATCTCGATCGCTTCTTCGCCGATGTGCGGCTCATCTCACGGCTCGACAATCACCTCGAGGTAGACAACGACGAGCAGCACGCGCCGATCTGGTTCGCCACCGGGCTGCGCAGTAACTGGACCGCGCTTTGGCCGAGCCTCAAAGATCTCGACTGAGGTGCGCGCTGTCTGAACACGTACACGGAACACAGCATCGGGTGTGGCGCGGTCCACGCTCCCCTCAGCTCTGATCCGTCAAGACCCCCTTTTGCGCGGCAAGTAGGACGCCGCGCCCGCTTCCCCTGTGCGAGCAGTAGCCGTCGTTGTGGCTGATCTCGTCGCTGCTTCGGACGAGCAGCGGAAGCGCGGGACCGTACGCCGATGCCCAACCTTTGCCTACGCACCGACCCCACCGCCAGCGATGACGACGCGGACGACCACGACTTGCGCTCCCGTCCAGTAGCGAGCGCCGGTATGCGCCGCCGCACACGACTGCATTGGTCTCGCGCCGGCGCGGCACCGGACGACTGCAAGGGCGACGAGGGGATGGCGCGCGTCGACGACGCAGTGCGATCGCATCGCCACCGGAGGTCGCGCCAACACGCGGTGGAGTGCTTCGCGCTGAATGGGATCGTGCTCAGGCGAGCGATCCCGACGAGTCCTTTTGGCTCCGTGCGTGGCCGACAGCGGACGATCGCGACAGACGCTGGTCCGAGTGGGGGCCGGTCGCGTCGGCCCCCACGGCGCGGCTCGCGTCAGTCGACGGAGGTCAGCTCTCCGGCTGACGTCGTTTGCCTACGGCTGGGGCGCGAAGGTGACGGTCGTGTTCCACGGTCGCGAGCGGTCCGCCGTCGACCGGTGTGAACGGGATCAACGCGCTTCCCGAGCACGGGAACGACAGGCTCGTGGAGAGCGGCACTTTCACGTAGTAGGAGCTGAACGAGGCGAGCAGGATCTCGAGCGTGTTCGAGATGACGTACGTCGCGTCGATCTGGTGGGCGGTGCCGGTGAATCCCCATGCGACGGGATTCGCGACGGGCCCGACCGGCTCTACCTCAAGCGTCTGACCGGCGAGCGGGTGACCGTACTCACCGGGCTGCGACGGCCCGAAGCACGCCATCTCGATGACCGCGTTCGAGGGGCTCCCCTTCACAAGCCCGACGAATGGTTGATCAGGGCCGATCGGCAGCGGGTCCTGCACCTGTGCTGCGGCGATTGCGGCGCTCCCGAACAGCGCGATCGCCCCGATCGCGACACCAACGGCAAGCCGACGGATCATGGCCGTCTGACCTCCTCGTGTTGGGATGGGTATTGCACGCGAGGGCGCGCAACGCTCAAGCAGCCGACCATCGCCGCTGCTCAATTGTCGCCGATGCAGTCGTGGTTCTTCTCTCGCTCGCGAGGCGAGAGCGTCGCGAGGGAGGGTGTGCGACGCGTGTGCGCGACCGTACGGGAGGAGAGCCGGAACGCCCGGCATGGGTGGAGCGACCCCGTCAATAGGAGCGGGTCTTTCCGCCGGCCGATAGGACGGCTTGTGCTCGAGAGCGGCAGCGGCGGCCAGGTTCGATCGGGTCGCCGCGCCTGCTCGTACACGCCTTCACGAGCCACGCCATGAACGCTGAACGTCGAAAGCAGCGGTCCGGCGCACCAGGTGTCGGGGCGTTGCCCGCGGGTCGCGGCGGGTGGTTAGATGCGCTCGAGCACGTCGAACGACCACAGCTCGCTCGAGGTGCCGACCGGTCCGCGTTCGCGTTGTTGAGAGTGCCCTGCCGCGAAGTCGCGGCTCTGCATCCACGCCTGGAAGTCCTCCTCCGAGCGCCAGCGCGTGAGGACGAGGCAGACGTTGCGGTCGTCGTTTGGCCGCAGTAGCTCGAAGCCCTCGA
>JBKQIR010000018.1:0-13826 GCA_052148275.1 Solirubrobacteraceae bacterium | reverse complement strand
TCCGACACGCCCGCTGGGCCCGCATCGCATACCATCAACTACAGAAAGCCAAAGCCAACCGCCGGAGCCCCACCGATGTGGACTGATTCGCTCCCCGATCTGTGGCTTTGACTCAGACACACCTCAGGGACGTTGGGGAAGATCGGTAACTGCTAGACCGAAGTTCCCCCTGGTCGGGGTGCCGTAATCCGGTGTGATTTCTGGGTTTGGGGGCTCAGCGCCGTGTTTTGGTCGTGTCTACGTCGTGACGGGCAGACTGGCGACGAGCTGGTGCGCGTGGGCTTGGAGGGGGGTGGGTGTGGTGAGCTTGTTGAAGGTCGTGGCCTGGCCGGCCAGGCGGGTGGTGTTGCGGGTCTGGGTGGAGAGCTCGGCGAGCAGGCTCTGGTAGCTGTGACAGGGTTCGCCGGTGGTGGTGTGTTTGCTCTGGGCTTTGCGTTGCGCTTGGGGGGAGCGGACGGCTTTGGCGACCGGGTCGGGGTCGACGGGGCGTTGCTCGTCGGTGAAGGTCAACGGCTTCCAGGCGGTTTTGAGGTGCCAGGTGAGGTAGTAGGAGAGCATGCAGATCAGGACGTGCGCGCGGACGCGGTCTTCGAGGTGGTGATGGATCGGGCGGATCTGCAGGTCGGGGCCTTTGAAGGACCCGAACGCCCGCTCGGCCTGCTCGAGGTTCTTGTAGGCACGCACGACGTCCTCTTGGGCGAGCGTCTGGGCTGAGAGGCTGGTGCGCAGGATGTAGAACCCGTCAAGCGCTGCCTCCTCGTTGATCTGCTCGGTCTTGCGCTGATAGGTGAACGTTGTGTCGGTGATGGTGAGTTCGAAATGCTTCTTCATCTTGTAACGCTTGACTGCGGGACCGACAGCCAGGCCGATCTGATCGGCGCCGGTCAGGGTGCCATTCGTGACGCGCTTGGCGATCTCGGCGAGGTCGGTCTCGGTCGCTGCCAAGAGCTCGTTGCGTTTGCGGGTGCGTTGCGCTGCGATCAGCGGGTTGCGGCACACGACCAGCCGCTCGCCGGGGAAGTCCTTGGCGTCGGTGATCGTCGCGAGGTTCTGCTCGTCGAACAACGAGGGTTGAAAAACCCCGCTCCGGGCTAGTTTCTTGATCGTCGGGGCCTTCAGCGCGGTGATCCAGTCAACCCCCTCCTGGGTGCGCATCAGCTCGATGTTCGCCTCGGTGACCATCCCGCGATCAGCGACGACCACAACGCGCTCCAGGCCGAAGCGGCCCTTGAGCTTCACGATCTGCGACGGGAGCGTCTTATCGTCGTGCAGCTCGCCGCTGAACACCTCGACGGCGACCGGCCGGCCGGCCATGTCGCACAACAGCCCGTAGATGATCTGCGGTAGCCCACGCTTCCCGTCGCGCGAGTACCCCAGCTTCGCCAACGGACACGCGCGCCCCTCGAAGTAGCTCGAGGACACGTCATAGAGCACCATCTCCCCGTCGCGCAGGTGCCGGCGCGCGAGGCGCTCCTCGATCCGTTCCTGACGCTTCTCCAACCAGTCCATCGCGAGGTACAGCTCATCCTCATCAGCGCCCTCCACGCCGAGCTCTTCACCCAGCGTCGTGCGCGACAGCGCACGGACCGTCCCGAGCTTCGACGCCGGCTTGATCACACGCCCCACGATCATCGCCATGCACAAGTCCCGCTCACGAGAGCTGCGCGGGTCCAACAACGCCGCGAGACCCAGCCGCCGCGCCATCGCCAACGCCGCGTTGACATGCCCGGCCGGCAACGACCGCTCGATCTCAAACGCGTCCTCGACCGACATCAGCGTCTCGCCGCGCAGCACCCGCCGGATTGCGTCGATCGCCTCGGGCGGCAGGTGCGAGAGGTTCGCCAACGTTTCCTTCTTGACCTTCCCGTTCTCGCGGTAGGAGCGCCGCAGCAGCGTGGCGTTGTACACGTTCTCCCCGACCCGCCGCTCAGTAGTGGACACATGCATCGCACCGCTTGGTCTGGCATGACGGCCCATACCTGAAATCTACCGCATCAGCCGGACAAATAGTAGTGGGTACACCAAGCCATAACAAAAAAGGCGGAATCCCCCACCAACACAGGGATCCCGGCCTCTAAACCACCCGACTCCAGAGGGAACTTCGGGCTAGATCGGGGTGTCGCTGCACGCGGTGTCCGAGCGCGCGACGCTGCCGTTAGGGCGAGCGTTGTACCTGCTGGAGGACTTGTACGCACTATGTCCTTTCGATCAACCCGGAGACAACGATCTTCGAACCGGGCACCGTGTTCGCGGTCCCCAAGCAGCGCCCCGGCAGTCCGGCACGCACGCCAGCCGTGCACCGCACCGACCGCGATCAGGTCTCCGTCGTTGAGTACGCGAAGACGCTCGCGGCCGAAGACTTCCAGACGGTCGCCTTCCGCGGCACGGGCAAGAAGCGGGTGCGTTCGCGGTTCGCATTCAAGCGTGTCACCGCCCCTACGCGCGAGCGCGAGGCCCCCCGCGAGGAATGGCTGATCATCGAGTGGCCCGAAGGCCAGCCCGCCCCCAGCGACTACTCGATCTCCAACCTGCCCACCGGCGCCCAGCCCCAGCGCCTCGCCAGGCTCGGGCGGCTGCGGGGATGATCGAGCTCGATTACCGCCAGCTCAAGCGCGAACTCGGTCTGGATCACTACGAAGGACGCTCATGCATCGGCTGGCAGCACCACGCCCTCGTCACGACCGCGCACGCCTCTCCTGACGTTGGAGCGAACAGACCCATTAGCCCCGCGGCGGGCCCTCACCCTCAACACCCCAAGCGGTCCGCCTATTCCATGCCCATCTTCGACTGCTTGTCCGGCCGCTGCCACACCTGTCAACGAACGACCCGACAGCGTGACCGTGAGGCCCGCTGGACCGCTGCTCAGCCCAGCAGTTCCCTTTTGGCCTTCGCGAACTCATGCTCGGTGAAGAGACCGCGATCGCGCAGATCGGTGATCGCCTGAAGGTCATTCTCGGTCGAGTGAGGGGCGCGCGCGCTCCCCGCGGGTTCCGGGACCGAGGGGATAACCGCGGTCACGAGGTCGAGATCCATCAGCGCGATGATTTCGCCTGATGCCAGCGGGCGAGCTCCAGTCCGTATCCGTCGTGGCGCCTGCCGCCGACCACGATGCGCGCCCCGTCGTTTTCGGCTGTGATCGCAACCGTCATCACCGGACCCCGCCAGGTGGTGCTCGGCACGCTCGTACCGAACGAGAGGGTCGCGCACGCGGGATCCTCACTGGTGATGGTGAATCCCGGATCCTCACTGGTGATGGTGAATCCCAGGTCCCTCGCCGCGCGCACCGCGGCCGCGAACAGCCGTGCGGTGAGCAGCCGGCGTAGACGGCATGCAGAGAGTCCCCTCCGGCCGTCGCGCGCGGAGGTTGTGAATGCTGCTCGGACGGCATCCGTTTTCAATCGTAAGTAGACACAAGCAGCGTCCGTGCGCCCCAGCCACGCTCGACCCGGCGACCAGCTCCAGCTGCGACCGGCCCGCCGATCGAGAGTCATTCACGGGCCGTCCCGCGGCTGCAGGCGACTCTGTTCGGAGCACGACTCGCACAATCCGGCAGCGGCCCTCACACGGCGCGCGGTGTCATCCAATCGGAGGAGCGCTCGATCGCACCCGTCGGCCGCGTGCGCTTCGACCGGGCGGCTGATTTCGACGATGAGCTCAACGCTGCATACGCTCAAGTTTCGCTGCTGCCCGTTCCTCCTCGTCGGCGGCGGATATGTAGCAACGCCAGAGTTCGGCGCGCGCGCGGCGGTCTGCCGCCAACCATTCATTCCATGCGCGCTTCGCCTTCTGGGCAGATCGTCGCCAGGCATCCCACTCCCGTGATTGCCGCGTGCCAGCTGTGTCGCCGGCATGGCGGCTGGGATTCGAGCCGCCATGGTCCGGCTCGCTGCGCTTCTTCGAGCCGAAGAACATGGCGACTCGCACCGAGCCTGCGATCAAGAGCCTCTGTCGATCTGCGTCGAGTCAGCTGCTCGCGATTCGCTTACCGTAGGCGATGAGCCCGTAGATCGCGAGGATGTCGATCGCGAAGATCGCAAGCGACCACAACGGATACGCGGGCATCATCAGGAGCTGCGCGATCGCGTTCAGGCTGAGGACGACCACGCCGGTCCAGCGTGCGAACTGATTCTTGATAAACACGCCAAGCCCGACGACGAGTTGGAGCGCGCCGAGGCACAGGACTATCCATCCCCACGTTTTGAGGTCGCTGATGATGTAGTGCGTGTTGGCGACGAAGAAGTTCGCCTTGCTGATCGCGGCGATACCGTCGATGAAGTTCAGAGTGCCGAGGATCAGCAGCAGCACACCCGAGAACATCACCCAGCCTAGACCGCGCTCGTCATCGTAGAAGCCTTCGTAGCTCGCCGGAGCTGTCGTGGTAGGAGCCGTTTGAACAGACATTGCAGCCCTCCAGTTTGTTTGGCGCGACGCTCGCCCGAGAATCGTCAGCAAGCGTCGACGTTTGGCGCTAGATTCCCACGGGTCGACCAAACAAACATCCGTAGAGTTAGACCATCACGCCTTCGGATGATTACGGATGGTGTAGCTGGAGCAGCTCCTTTGCGCAGTCCGATTGTGTGGCCTTGAGGAACCGCGACCACGTCACCGGAGCCTCGCAAAGAACGGTCAGCAGCAATCTTGCGTACAAACACCGAGACTCAGCTCGAAGACAAGCGGTAAGAGTTGGTCCGCGTCGGCAAGTGACGTTTTGCTCGGCGGACCGCTTCGGCATGCGAAATCGTGGTACCTTGCGGCTGTGTCGGCCTCGAGCCTCGCGCCCTATGTTAATCCGATTGTCCGGGGGAACCTTCCCGAATGGGCGCGGTGGAACGAAGAACTCGATCAGCGTTATACGCTCGGGGTCGAGGAAGAGTTCATGCTGCTGGACCCGGTGCGGGGTTCGCTTGCCCAGTCAAGCGATCATGTTCTCGAGCGGCTTTCAGCTGACCTCGCGCCGCATACCTCGCCGGAAACGCACGCGGCGGTGGTGGAGGTCGTCACCGGCGTCCACGGGGACGTGGCTGGGGCCCTCACCGAGCTCGCTTGGCTACGCGGCCGGCTGGCACGCGAGCTTGGCGAGATGGGGCTGGCTGTGGCGGCTGCGGGCACCCATCCGCTTGCGGTATGGCAGGAGACCGAGATCTCCGGCGCCGCGCGCTACCGACTCGTCGAGCAGGCGATGCGCGTCCTGGCTCGGCGAGAACCGACGATGGCCCTGCACGTGCACGTCGGCGTCCCGGATTCTGAGGACGCGATCCGGCTCTGCAACGGGCTGCGCCGGCACACTCCGATCCTGCTCGCGCTCTCGGCCAACTCTCCGTTCTGGCAGGGGCGCGACAGCGGCTTCGCGTCGGCACGGACGTTACTCTTCCAGGCGTTCCCGCGGACCGGGCTGCCGAGGTTCTTCGCGGGCTATGCCGACTACGTCGAGACGGTCGATGCGCTGATCGCCTCTGGCGCGATTCCCGACCCCAGTTTCCTGTGGTGGGATTTGCGGCCGAAGCCGTCGCTGGGTACGGTCGAGGTTCGCGTAATGGACGTCCAGACCACGCTGGTCGAGGCCGGTCCGCTGCTCGCACTGATCCAGTCGCTGGCTCGCCTCGAACTCGAGCGCGACCTCCTGCCGGGCGTGCCCAGCACCGAGGTTCTCGCCGAGAACCGCTTCCTCGCCGCGCGCGACGGGATGGACGCGCGGCTGATCGACCCAACCGTCGGTTGCCTGGTTCCTGCGCGCGAGTTGCTCGAGGACCTGCTGGCGGAGTGCCGCCCACACGCGCTCGCGCTCGGATGCGCCCACACGCTCGAGCAGATCCCGCAGCTCGCGGCCGCGACCGGAGCCGACCGGCAGCGCGCGTTTGCCGCCCACGACGGGGGTCTCGAGCATCTGGCCGCCAACCTCGCCGATCAGTTCCTCACCACAACACCTCGCGGCTACCAGGCGCCCGAGCTCGTCGCAGCCGTCGAGGCGGTCGACTAGAAACAGCTCCTCCTGCGGCCGGCCCGGTCGAGGTGCTCCGGCGTCGCGGAGCCACCTTGCTAGCATTTTCGGAGTGTTGCAACCGTCCCGCAATCAGGACATCAGTGCGCCAAGCGCGGTCCGTTGGTGCGCTCATCCGGAATAGATGACGATGTTTGAGCGCGAGGGACAGCCCGCTATTCGAGGATTCGTTGTTTCCGACGCCATGGCCAGCTCACAGTCTCGCGCGGGGCTCGTTCTGGCCACAGCCGCTGTGACGGCATTGCTCAGCGCGGCCGTATGCGTCGCCGCCATCCTTGCGCCGGCGCCGGCCGCGGCCGTGCCGCTGGTTGTCTTGATCTGCGTCGGATGCCCCATTTTCGCCGGCTGGGAGGCCCCGATGGCGTACGCGTGCCTCCGCGCCAGCCGCACGGGCCGCAAACAACTCGCCTCGCTTCGGCACAGCCTTGAGCAGCTGCCCGAGGTCGAGCATCCCCTCGGTCTATAGCGCTCTCCTAGTCCGGGTTCTTCGGCGTACCCCCTTGCCGGTGATGATTCATCCAGATTTCTGGAGCAGACGCCGACTGCGCTTTCCGGGGCTCGATCTGGCCGAGTTGCCCTCGACCAGCCGGTCTGCGATTGAAGGGATGGGGTTCGCGGTCGTTGAGGAGCGCCAGCCCTCGTTCCTGTTCGCTCGCTCTGTGCTGATCACCGGCGACGCCGATCGCGCGACGGCGTTCGAGACGGGGATGAGGGAACACGAGGCGTTGCACGATGGCACGTGGCGAGCAGACCCACTGATCCTCGACGATCAGGCGCTCGTCGTCAGCCTCGGCGACCGGGGATTGGTGATCCTTAGCGGCGGCGGCCACGCGGGCATCGTGAACACCGTTCGGCATGCACGCAACCTGACCGGGCAGGAGGCGGTCGCGGCGCTCGTCGGAGATTTTCACCGCAGCGTCCTACGTTCGAGCCGATCATCGGGCCGACCGTCGATGCCCTCGCCGAGTTCGCACCGTCGCTTCTCGTGCCCGCCCACTGCACCCGGGTGGAGAGCGGTACACCAGTCAGGTAAACCCACGATCCCCAGCAGAGTTTCGCTCCGCCGCGTCGATCCCGACGCTTGCTCGAGCCTGACCTCGTCATCAACCGGCGAACCGCCCCAGCTGCAATCCGCGCCGCTGTGGAGCCCGCTCTCGATACGGCCGACTGCACACTTGTTCCGGAACGGGAACAGGCACGCACGTCGCGGCGGTCCGCCCCGCCGCCGGCGCGGGACGGCCGTTCCTCGTGGCATGAAAGCTGCAAGCACCTCGCCCATGTAGAGCAGAGGTGGACGCCACGGAACTCGTTGCTGCTGTTGAGCAGCAGCGTCGTCGAGACTGCGGGAACTCGATCTGATCGACAGCGTCCGGAGAATTCCCCGCGTGCCGCGTGCCGCCTGCCGCGTGCGGCGAAAGCGCCAGCGCTGGTGCTTGCGGCTGGCCCAAAGAGCTGAGACGCGGGGGAACTGGCTGGCTGGCAACAGTTGGCCGAGCGACATTTTGAGCCGTGTTGGTGGCGAACGTTGGTTGAATCGGGTGCGACTGGTGCTGGTCCGGTCGCTTGTGGCTTCCTACGGACACTTTGCTCGGCGTAGCACCGATCATCGCCGGTGCGCGCGGGGGCAGACTGTGTCGAGTTCGGATTGTGAGCCCGGATCGCGACGATGGCGAGAGTATCGAGAGCCAGGATGTGCAGGCGATGGATGGGCGTGCCATGACGAAGGACGCGACCGTATGCCCCTCCGGGGAGGGAGGGGGGAACATGCGCTTGTCGTTGCTGCTGGCGATGGCGATGTTCGTGCTGGTGGTGGACACGTCGTTGATGAACGTGTCGATCTCAAAGGTCGTTCACGATCTCGGGACGACGGTGAGCGCGGTCCAGTCCGCGATCGCGCTCGAGGCGCTCATCTCGGCGTCGTTCATCCTGATCAATAGCAAGGTCGGGGATTTGATCGGTCGCAAGCGGGCGTACGTGCTGGGCCTGTTGGGCTATGCCATCGGCGCGCTGGCGATGACGCTGGCCCAGAGCATCACGGCGATCGTGATCTTCTGGGCGATCATCGGCGGCCTCGGCGCCTCGCTGCTGCTGCCTGCGATGCAGTCACTGATCCACGGCAACTTCGAGGGGAGCGCCCAGAAGAAGACCTATGCGCTCGTGGGGGCGGCGGCCGCGATCGCCGCGGCGGTCGGGCCGCTGCTCGGGGGGTTCCTGACGACCTACCTGTCCTGGCGCGTCGGGTTCCTGCTTGAGCTGATCGTGATCGCGATCGTCCTGTCGCAGATCAAGCTCGTCAAGGACGTCCCGTACACCGGCGACCGGCACGTCGATGTCGTCGGATCGATCCTCTCGGTCGTCGGGATGGGCGGCGTGGTGCTGGGCATCCTGGTGTGGCAGGAGGGAGGCGACTACGTCGTCTTGCTGATCGCGCTCGGCGCGGTGGCGCTGTGGATGTTTGCTCGTTGGCTCGTTCGGCGACACCGTGAGGGCAAGGTCACGGTGCTCGATCCCGAGCTGTTCGGACTCCCTCATTTTCGGCTCGGGATCTCCGGGCAGGCCCTGCAAAACATCACGCTAGGCGGCGCGATGATCGCGCTGCCGATCTTCCTGCAGATCAAGCTCGAGTACAACGCGATGCAGACTGGCCTGTCGCTGGCCCCGCTCTCACTGACGATGTTCGCGACCGCGATCCTCGCCGGACGACGCGCCGGACGTCGGCGCTCCGCGAGCGTCATCCGCATCGGGTTCCTGCTCAGCACCGCCGGCATGGCGCTGCTGCTCCCGATCGTCCCGAAAGCGGACTCGGGCTGGTATCTCCTCGGCCCGCTGATCGTCGCCGGAGCAGGGCTCGGCCTCCTCGTCTCCCAGCTGAACAACTACACGCTCGCCCCGATCGACGAGGAGCGGGTCAGCGAGGCAGCCGGAGTCAACTCCGCGGCCGGCTCGTTCGGGCTGTCGTTCGGGCTGGCGATGGCAGGCGGGATCCTGCTCGCGACTCTCTCGCTCGCGTTCACGAACATGGTGAACGCGAGCACCGTGATCCCGTCCTCCCAGAAACAGCAGATCTCACAGACCATGGAGCACGACGCAGAGGTCGTGAGCAACACCGAACTCGAGAAGATCGTCGCAGAGGAAGCGCCGGCGGTCCAGGCGGAAATCCTGAAGATCAACACCGACGCGACGAACCTCGCGCTGCAGGTGGCGTTGCTCGTCCCGATCCTGGCCGGCCTGCTTGGGCTGTTCAACTCCTTCCGCATGATGCGCCTTCCAGACATCGAGCCCTCAGCGGCTGCCGAAGCCACCGCGCTCGCGTGAGCGCCAGCGGCGCACTACGCATGCGGCACCAGCGCAGTGATCACTGAGCGCACGTTAAGCTCGCCACAACGAGCTCAACTCGATACCTACCACGTGGTCGCCCGGACCCGAAGAACGGGTTGAGGACTATCGGATCCACCGTATGCCTATGCCGCCACAAGCTCTACAAACCCGCCGGGTACCGCAGACTGCCGCGAAGGGCTGCTTGCAGTAGTCCCGACCGACCGGTTCGTTCACGACGCTGCTCCTCTGGAACGCCACAAGCCACGCCGACCGACACGCCTTCGGCTACCCGTTCGCCCCGGCGATGCAGCACTCCGGCGGCGGCGACATGACGGCCGGCCCGCACCGTTACTTAGTGCTCCTCGCCGTAAGTACCGTTGCGGTCAGGCGGCGAGCGGGACTGGCGATTCGTCCGGGGAGTGCTTGAGGCGATCGGGCAGCGCGGCGAGCTCGGCGCGAGTGAAGTTCCACACGAACGGTTCGGCGATCTGGTTGTAGCGGCGCTCGAACTCGCTGAGCGCGTGGGGCGAGAGCCGGCGGTGTCTTCGAAGTCGTTGGGGTCGAGGACTTTGCGTTGGATGACCGAGTGGTAGATCTCGACCTGGTTGAGCCAGACCTCGGTTCTGCCTTCGACCCTACGCGAACCGTCGCCCGCGGGGCACCCGAGTTCGACACCGGGAAGCCTGTAGCGAAATACCGTCAACTGCCAGCGCTGGGCCCCGTGCCTGAGACGTTGGCTCTGCGGGAGCGTCGCGAGCTATTTGAGGGCCGTTTGTGTGAGTGGTGTTCGGGTCAGGTGGCGATCTCCTGGGGGTCGTGCTTGGGCGCGAGCGTGACTTGGTGTCCGAGCGCTTCGAGTTGTCGGATGAGGCGCTTGGTGAGTCGGTCGGGGTTCTGGCGGATGTAGTAGTCGCTGCCGAGGTCGCGGTAGATCTCGCCGGTGGTGAGCATGTGCCAGGCGGCAGTCAGGATCGAGTGGCTGACCGCGGTGATCGCTTTGCCGTGCCCACGGCGGGGGCACAAGCGTTTGTATTGGGCTTGGAGGTAGGTGTTCTTGGTGCGTGCGGCGGCGTTGGCGGACTCGGTCAGCGTCGCGCGCAGCCACTTGGACCCTTGCGCGTTTTTCCGGAGCGGCGTTTGCCGGCGGACTGGTCGTTGCCGGGGCACACGCCTGCCCACGAGGCGAGGTGCTTGGCGGTCGGGAACACGCTCATGTCGACGCCGATCTCGGCGATCAGGACCTCGACGACGCGGAGGTTCACGCCGGGGATCGTGATCAGCAGCTCACGCTGGGCAGCGAACGGCGCGATCCGCTGCTCGATCTCGACGGAGAGCCGGTCGATCGCCTCCTCGAGGAAGTCGATGTGCGCGAGGATCTGGGAGATGACCAGCGCGTGCTCGGTGTCAAAGCGTCCGGTCAGCACCTCCCTGAGCGCGGGGATCTTCTTGCGCAGCTTGCCCTTGGCCAGTTCAGCGAGCGTCTCTGGGTCGGTGGTGCCGCTCACGAGCGCGTCGAGCATCGCGCGGCCGGAGGCACCGAGGATGTCGCTCGCGACGCAGTCGAGCTTGATCCCGGTGTCCTCGAGGACCTTGTGCAGCCGCGCGGTCTCGCGCTGGCGATCCTGGATCTGCGTCTTGCGATAGCGCGTCAGGTTTCTGAGCGTCCGGATCGGCTTGGGCGGCACGAAGCTCGCCCTCAACAGTCCGGCCTCCAACAGTTGGCAGAGCCATTGGGCGTCCTTGATATCGGTCTTGCGCCCGGGGACAGCCAGCATCACAGACTGCATGAATTGCGCTCGCTGCCCGGGGAGGTGACCGTGACCGCTGCGCATCACCCGCTTGTCGGGGCGCGGCTCGCGGTCGAGGGGCGCCGGAGGGTGCACGGGGTGCGGTGTCTGATCGTGCGGTTGCCGGATGGCACGCCGGGCACCGTCGAGGTGTCAGCGACGAGCGCCGCGGCGGCGGGCAGCGAGACCCCGGCGGACGGGGTGTTGCTGTCGGTCGAAGGGGGTTCGTCACCTGCGGAGGCTGCTGGCACCGGGCGCCTCGGGTGGCGAGGGCAGCGGCACGTAGGCTCGCCTCCCGAGAAGCGCCAACTACTCGTGGAGGTGAACCCCGTGCGCGGACTTGAGTCTACGCCGCGTCAGCTTGCCCTTTCTGTGGAGGGCAGCGAACGGATCGATCGGATGTGGGAGTCGTTCTCGCCGGAGGCGCAGGAGCGGATCCTGCGGCTGTTGGCGCGGGCGATCGCGCGCATCCTGGAGCAGCAGGAGAAGCAGCGATGAGCAACATCGAATCTCAGCATTTGCAGCGCAAGGCGTACGTGTATGTGCGCCAGTCGACGATGGCGCAGGTCGAGCACAACGTCGAGAGTCGCGAGCGCCAATACGAGCTCGCGGAGCGGGCGGTCGAGCTCGGGTGGAGCGCGACGGAGGTGGTCGTGGTCGATGAGGACCAGGGCCGCTCGGGCAAGAGCACCGACGGACGCGACGGGTTCCACGGGCTCGTCGCCGACGTCGGGCTCGGGAGGGTCGGGATCGTGCTCGGGATCGAGGTCTCGCGCCTGGCTCGCAGCAACGCAGCGTGGTATCAGCTGCTTGATCTGTGCGCGTTGACTGACACGCTGATCGCTGACTGCGACGGCATCTACCACCCCGCGCTGTATAACGACAGGCTCGTCCTCGGGCTCAAGGGCACGATGAGCGAGGCCGAGTTGCACGTCCTCAAGGCGCGGTTGCGTGGCGGAAGTCTGCACAAGGCGGGCAAGGGTGAGCTACGCCTGCCGCTGCCCGCGGGCTTTCAGTACGACGAGACGGGACTCGTCAGGCTCACGCCGGACGAGGCGGTCGCGGACGCGATCAGGACCGTGTTCCGGTACTTCGATGAGGCTCCAGAGCGCCAGGCAGGTGATGCTGCGGCTGCTGGCCGAGGACCGCAAGCTGCCGCGCAAGGCCAGCACGGACCGCCAGGTGCGGTGGGTCACCGCGAGCTACAAGGCGATCCACGACATCCTCACCAACCCGGTGTTCGCGGGCGCGTACGCGTACGGGCGCAAGCGCACTGAACGGCGCATCGAGAACGGCGCGGTGCGCGAGCGTCAGCGCCGCACGCCGCGCGAGGAATGGCACGTGTGCATCGAGGGCCACCACCCCGGGTACATCACCTTCGAGCGTTACCTCTCAAACCAGCAGCGACTGCGCTCCAACTGGCGGGCGCCGCGCGGGGAGGGCGGCGGCGCCGCGCGCGAGGGCCGGGCGCTGCTGCAGGGATTGATCCGCTGCGGGCGTTGCGGGCGGGTGATGCAGGTCGGCTACAGCGGCAAGACGCTCGTCCCGAACTACAGCTGCGTGCGCGGCAACCAGCTGTATGGCACCAAGCGCTGCCAGTCAGTCGGCGGGCGGCGGATCGAGCGGGTCGTGCTCGATGAGGTCTTCGAAGCGCTCCGGCCGGCTGGGATCGAAGCGACGCTGCGCGCGCTCCAGGACGCCAAGAGCGATCATCAAGCGCTCGTGCACTCCGCCGAGCTTGAACTCGAGCGCGCGCGGATCCATGCCGAGCGTGCACGGCGCCAGTTCGACGGCTGCGAGCCGGAGAACCGGCTCGTGGCGCGCACCCTCGAGCGTGAATGGGAACAGCGCCTCACCGAGGTCCGGCGCGCCGAGCGCGCCGCAGCAGAGGTCGCCGCCAAGCGCCTTGACCCACTCACCGAGCAGGAGATCGCGTGGTGCCGGCATGCCGGCGCTGACCTGCGCAAGGTGTTCGACGCGCCCACCACGACCGACCGGGAACGCAAGCAACTGCTGCGCGCGGTCCTGCGCGAGGTCATCGTGACCGTCGACCGTGAGAGCGAGCAGCACACGGCCGAGCTGCGGGTCGTGTGGGAAGGCGGTCAGGTCACCGAGCACAGCGTGCCGCTCTCGCGGACCGGGAGCCACACGCGCTGCACCGACCAGGACACGATCGCGCTCGTGCGCCGTCTCGCCGCGCGCTACCCCGACAAGCAGATCGCCGCGATCCTCGCCCGCCAAGGACGCCTCACCGGCGCCGGCAACCCGTTCACCGCCCACGACGTGCACGGCCTACGCACCTACCACAAGATCCCAGCCGCTCCCGTCCGCACCAACGATCACCATGGCGACGTGCTCACAATCGCTGAAGCCGCCAACGAACTCGGTGTCTCGACCGCGACCGTGCACCGCTGGCTACGCGAAGGATTCGTGAGCGGCGAGCAGATCACACCCGGCGCGCCCTGGCAGATCAGGCTCACGCCCGAGCTCCGCGCCCGCGTCTGCGAGCACGCCCCCGACGGGTGGCTGGCGCTCACCCAGGCCGCCAACGCCCTCGGCATGGCCCGCCAGACCGTGTTGCACAAGGTCCAACGCGGCGAGATCAACGCCGTCTACGTCCACCACGGCAAGCGAAAAGGCCTACGAATCCAGGTCAAACCCAACCAAGCTGGACTGTTCGAGAACGACATCCGAAAGGAAGCGCAGTGTTAGACCAACGCCAC
>JBKQIR010000017.1:0-9552 GCA_052148275.1 Solirubrobacteraceae bacterium | reverse complement strand
CCGTGTTCCTTGAGGAAGCGCACGACGGGCAACATCAGCTCACGCAAGTTATCCGTCATCTATTGACATTATCTCGACAACAGTTACACTCAAATAGTCAGCTTACACGGAAGAACTGACACCCTCGCTGCCTTTGATGCCACGAGGACGATCCTGGCGGCCACTGAGCGTGTGCTCGTCAGTCGCCGCGTGCTCCGAAGCGGCGAAACGCTCGCGTGGGCGAACGTCCCGTGGACAAATCCAGTCGCGCTTCGCGCTGCCGGATCCGTGTCGCTCGCCGGATGGCGCGGATTGCGCATCCGGACCAGCATCGTCGTCCCCCGCCAGCCAACCGCGCCGATCGCCGCGGGCCAGAACGTCGCGCGCGTGGTCTTAGCGGCAGGCACCCAGCGCGTCACGGTGCCGCTGCTGGCCTCGCGTGCTCTGGCTGCACCCTCCCTCGCCTGGCGCCTTACCCATCCCTGATTCGGTGCTTGCGCACCAGGGCGGGGCAACGTCCGTCGCGACGGTCACGCTCCGCGCTCTAGCTTCTTCTTGGCGAGCGTCTGCGCCGGCGCGACTGTGCGTCGCTTGTCTTGGTCCGCAGCGGGAGCCAGGACGGGCGCAACGACCCTTCTGTTGTGCCTCGGACGGCGGCGGCCAGCCGGCGCCGCGCGAGGTCGACGCCGGCAGGGGCTCGGACCGCGCCTGTTACCAGTTTTCGGCTTATTTTGGCTGTGCCTCTACTGCACGCGGGGTCGTGCTCGGGGTCGGGGTGGTGTCGTGGTCGGGGTGGTGGCGCGGGCGCTGTCGAGGCGGCCTTGGAGGTCTGTCAGGTCGAGGTCGCCCTCGAGGAAACTGACGACGGTGTAGGAGATCGCTGCGCCGAGGAGGCAGAGGATGGCGTCGCCGAAGCCAAAGCCGATCCAGGCAGCGACGAAGGCGAATCCCAGAACGGCGGCGAAGTACTTTCGGGTGGTCACGCTAGCTCCCTTCGTCGGGTTCGCTGAAAGTCGGTGACGGTCACGTTCACGGGGAGCTCGGGCAGGCCGTGGATGGCAAGCTGCTCGTGCGCCGTGGCGCGTACCGCGCACAGGATGTCAGACAGCGCGTGGGCGCGGGTGACGCTGATGTTGACCGTCAGCTCGTCGGTGGCGTAGCGCGCGGCGGCGTTCTGCACGGCGTCGTTCTGTAGCGCGGCGCCCTGAACGACGCGCTCGATCGCGCGCGGCGCGACGTCCACGACGCCGCGTTCGTCCTCCACGATCCGCAACTGGATGCGCGTGAGGTGTGGGCGCGGCAGTTCTTTGAACGCCAGATAGCCGAACACGAGGAAGCCCGCGAGTCCTGCCAGTCCGGCGATCAGTCGCGTGTCGGGCGTGATATCCCGAGGTCTAAGCGCGGCCAAGTAGCGATAGGTGCTGCGGTAACCACTGAGCTGGTTGACTGTGTGCGGGGAGACCTTGAACGCGAGCAGCACCAGCATCGCCCCGTACCACACCAGCGCCAGCGCCGCGAGAACGAGCACGATCCGACCGAGCACAACGAACGGCGAGGTACCGATCCGCAGACGCTGGCGGCGCATCGCCTACTTGACCTTTCGGCCGCGGCGTGCAGGTCGGGGTCGCACGCGTGTGCGTAGCCCGAATGCTTCGCTCAACGGCGCCAACGCGCGCAGGGTGCGTTGGCGAACGTCCTGGGACTCTTGCGCGGGCGAGTAGGAGGCGAGGACCGAAAGGCGAGGACCTCGCCAGCGTCCGGGTTTGACCTTCACCTTGGTCGCGGTAATTCCGCGGGCCTGCTCGGCCAGTGCGCCTGCCGCACGGCCGAGCACGCGCCGTCGTGCGGCCAGCGTTCCCTCCGCGGTTCTTTCCAGCACGACCAGTCGCTCACGGCGCGGCCAGAGCATCCCTACTAGCAGCAAGACACCGACAGCGATCGCTGCCAGTCCGCACAGTACGGCGATGCCCGCGACTGGGCCTGGCCGGGCGAGGTCGGCAAGCAGTTCGCCTACCTGATCGCGCAGCTCACCGAGACCCACCAGCCGCGCCAAGCCGGACAGATTGAAATCACCGGTCCGCGACCCGCCGATCGAGAAGATCGCGATCGCCAGCCCACACACCGCCAACGCGACGAACAACGTGATCGTGAGGAGCCGCGCGACCGCGCGCAGCAGCAAGATCATCTAACCCGCTACCTCCTCGCCGCTCGCTTCGCGTACGTCCTCGAACGCGACTGTGACCTGCCCGAGAACGCCATCAAGCTGGGCGCGGCCAGCGGCGCGCTTTACCGCCGCGCGAACCTGGTCGGCGAGCGTCAACAGCGACCCGGACGGCCACCGCACGACCACGTGCAGCTCGATGTCAAAGCGTCCGTCGCGACGCGCGGTCACCACCACCCCCTCGAGGATCTCGCCGGCGTCGACGCTCACCCACACCCCTCGGGGGCCACGCACACCCACGACGACCGCAGGCATCGCGGTCGCGGCCTGCAGCGCGACCCGCGCCAACCGCGAACGCGGCGAACTGCTCAACCGAGCGCTAGTCGAATGCTCTGCCGCGCTCACCGCCGGCTTACCCGGCCTCCTCGACACCGGGGAACGAGAGATCGTTAACGACAATGTTGACCTCGACGACCGACAGGCCTGTGGTCCCCTCCACCCGCTTGATCACGCTGTTGCGCACCGCCTCGCAGACCTGCGGGATCGACTCGCCGTACTCGATCACCAACGTCAGGTCTACCGCAGCCTCGCGCTGACCGACCTCGACGGACACCCCCTGCGTGCGCGAGTCGCTCATCCCCACGAGCGTGCGTACGTCTCCCACCGCGCGCGCGACGCCGCCACCGAGCCCGTACACCCCTGGCACCTCAAGCGCGGCGAAGCTCGCAACCTTGGTCACCACGACGTCGGCGATCGTTGTCGACCCGCGCTCAGACTCAAGCACCGCGATCGGGTGCGCGAGCTGGCCGCTGCGGCGGCCCTGGCCGCGGGCGCTCTGCGCCTGAGGCGGGCCCTGCGGCTGCGGCGCGCTCTGCTCGCCGCCAGAAACGCTCTCTGTCTGATCAGCCATCTAAGCCTCCCAAAAGGGTCTGGAGCCAAGTCGCGCGCCCGAGACGCAAGGCCGCTGAGCGCGAAATCGCCGCGCCGCACCGCACCGCGACGCACCGACGCAAGGCGGCCTCAGCGATCGCCGCACCCGGCCCACGATCACGGGCCAGGTAGCGGCATCTCGCGAGCGCGCACGGTCGCGTCATTTCTTGTCGATCTTGTCCTTCAGGTCATCAAGCGCGTTCTCGGTCTTGTCCTTCACGTCCTCAAGCGCGCCCTGCGTCTTGTCGATGGCTGAGTCGAGGTCGCCCTTGAGCTTGCCCTTGTCCTCCTGACGCTGCCCTTCGCGCTTGGTCCCCTCATCGCCGGTCACAGCACCAACAGCCTGCTTCGCGCGGCCCTCGATCTTGTCGGTCATCTCGCCCATCGCGGACCTCCTGCGTACTAGTGGGTTATGGCCCCGACACGTCGCCCTAGCGACGACGAGCCGGACCAAGAAAAAGTTAGATCATCACAGCGAATGGCGCGC
Organism: Solirubrobacteraceae bacterium; assembly: GCA_052148275.1. GTDB lineage: Bacteria > Actinomycetota > Thermoleophilia > Solirubrobacterales > Solirubrobacteraceae > Palsa-465. Next base: position 5,995 of record JBKQIR010000017.1, on the reverse strand, counting down.
AAGGGTGCGTTACGCCGCGACCACAGACTGCTCTACAGCGAACCATCACCCCCGCCGTGCGAAGTAGCGGCCTCGATCCAACACCGCGAACAGCACGGGGACGCCAACGAGCGCCAACAGCAACGGACTCACGGCAACGCTTCCGACCAACGCCAACACGATCAGAACGACAAGCAAGACAACGATCGGGTCCATAGCTACCACCGTACGCCGGATCGCGGCAGTGCCATCCGTAGCTCCCACTGAGCAAAACAGCCGGGAACTGCGTGGGGAGCCAGAGGCAGCAAGCAGGTGGACAAGCGCATTGGATCCCTTGAGGTCCACGAGCTTATCCTGAGGCGCCGTCTCAAGCCCGGACCCGCAAGCGAGGCCGTTCGCGGCACCAGACCACCTGCGTGAATCAAAGTGTGTTTTGAAGAAAGTACGGATGGCTCGGCTCCTGACGCGTTGGTTATGACGCTGATCACCTTGAGGTCAACACGCCCACGCCGACCGAGTTCCGGAGCCGGAAAACATAGCCGGCCGAGAGTTGAGGCGAAGCTTCGACCTACGTTACTCCTTCCCCACGCAAACGGCCGACGGTTCGCCCTCGCGAACCCCCAGGTCGAAAAGTCTAAACCTGGATTCGGGCACCAACGACCGCGCAACAGACCATCTACGAGTCCTGATCGCCAACGAGCGCAAGACCGACTCGCGCTCGTCGCCCCAATCGTGGTCGCCCACGGCCACGAGGTCATCGCGCGAGAGATTGACATCGATGACGTCGGGCCCCGTCACCGCCCGGGAAACGCGCGGAGTCCAGCCGCGCGCGCAAACACAGGATGTGGCCGCGGTCAGTTCGCCACCGCGACAGCCGGTTCATGACGCGTCATAAGCGACCTCTGGCGGCGAGGGCAAAGCAAGGTGCGAAAGGCGGGGGTAGGTCGTGGCAGGCCGATGATTGCTCATCTGGGGCCCGGCGGGTAGCATCGAGTCATGCCGATCGTTGAACGGATCGAGAGTTGGTCTGGGCAGGATGTCTTGGACAGTGGCGGCGAGAAGGTGGGGCGCTTGGATGAGGTCTATTACGACCCGGCCACGAGCGAGCCGGTGCTGCTGTCGGTCAAGCACGGGCTGCTGGGGCGTCAGGTCGCGTTGATCCCCGCCGCTGAGGCGGTGGTGAGCCGTGATTACGTGCGGGTGCCCTACAGCGCCGAGCAGATCGAGCGAGCACAGCGTGGCGGGGTCGAGGACGAGCTCAGCGGCGAGGAGATCGCGGCGGTCGCCGCGCTATTCGGTGTCGCTCTGCCCTCGAGCGGCCCGCTCTATTCAGCGAGCCTGATCAAGCGCCGGCATGCCGAGGCCGGAGAAGCGCGCCAGCACGCGCTCGCGCTCGGACTCGAGGCGGGGCGACGCAAGGAGGAGGCCGAGGAGGCACGCGAGCATGCCGACGCGGCCGCTGAGCAGGCTCACGGAGCAGAGCGCGAGCACGAGCAAGCCGAGACGGACGCGCTCGAGGCGCGTCGGCGCGAGACCTCGCATCCGCCACCTTCACCGCAATAACGCGCCGAGAGTCCAGACGGATGGGCGGCGGGTGTTGAGCGACACATTCGCTGGTGACGACGGGCGGGTTCAACGACACGCTGCGTGGTGACGTGCAACTCCGAGCTTCGGCCTAATAAGGATAAGTGTGCCGCTTAAGGAACGTGGCACCGACCGACAAGTAGCCTGGAATCGGGATCAGGCGGTCGTGCGGTCGCCCGCGCGTTCGATCGCCCGGTAGACCGTGGACCGGCCGACGCCGAACAAGCAGCTGTGCGAGTTCGACTGGGTTCTTCTCGCCGGCGCGGCGATCTCGTCGCACTACTGAGCTTCTTGGGCAACGCCCGAGAAGACCCCGTTATGGACAGTTCCAGAGCCGGTCGGTCGGACGCCTGCTCCTTGCGCATTGCGCAAGCTGCGATTACGCGTATGCTCGCTCCTGGCTCGCCGCCGCCGGTCGCGGTGTCTACGCACCTCGACGGTGCAGGAGAACGGTTCAGCGCTACCCAGAACGCCGGCATCAGTGCCCGCCCTATGTGCTGATGGAGAAGCCGGCTGCAGTTCGCTCCTCACGCCTTCTCGAAGACCAGCCGGTAGTGGTCCATCAGCTCCCGCTCGAAGCAGACGCTGTTGGAGCTAACGCCTGAGGTATACGCGAACCGGACGTCAGGGCTCGTAAGCCACCTGGGGAGAAGTCGAAGCTTGAGCAATGCCATTCTCGGGTTCCAGGACTCGGTCCGCATATCCCATTGGCGGATCGTTTCGATGTAATCCAGCCGGCCGCTCACGCTAGAGACCAACCGGAAGTGCGGCGCGGCGCAGCTGACGATCTGCTCCTGACCAAAGGGAAGAAACGAGCCGGGGAACGCCGCACCCATCATCGCGAGATACCACGCGTCGGAGTCTCGCGGGGCGTGGCGGTCGACCTGCCCCACCGGAATCATGTTCCGTCCGAACACCATCGTCTGCAGATAGAACCTGCCCTTATCAGGCAGCACAGTCGCGATCCGCTTGAAAAGTCCACGGTATATGTCCTCCTGTCGCCCCGCGCGGTAATCGTCTGGAGAGCAGAAATGCTCGAACGCGCCGAGGCTCGCCACCGCGTCGAACAGACCGAAACTCTCGCGGGTCACTTCCCGCGCATCGTAAAGCTGAACGTCGAGGCCGTGGCGTCGGCACGCCGCCACCTGCGCGGACGACAAGGTCACCCCGAGCCCGGTCGCGCCGACGCTCCGGAGGTAGTTGAGCAGCCCGCCCCAACCGCAGCCGAGGTCGAGCACGCGTCGCCCCGATTTCGATACCGACCTGCGCCGCTACGTACTCATGCTTGCGCCGCTGAGCCTGCTCAAGGCTCAGCCTGAAATCGCCGTCGTACTTGGCTCCGCTGAAGTCCGCGAGCTCGCCCAAGCTCAGCCGAACGACGCGATCGGTCAACGAATAGCTGGAATCGATGTCCTTACGCTCAGCCATGACGCCCCGCCCGGAATGCTACTTTCCGGAACGGCACACGAAGAGTTCAATCGAGCTCAGCAAGGCGAGCTTTCACGAAAGCGCCGCGCGCTCAGCCTCCGTGAGCGGTCGTTTACCTCGTGTGCCCGGATCCCACGCCACCAGGATCGTCGTCCCGGACGCCGCGAGGAAGCCATCCGGCAGCCTGATCTCGTGCTCCAGCCGCACACTCGTCCTTCCGACCTCCGCCACGCACACGACAACGGTCACTTCCCCATGGTCTTTGCGCACCTCGCCGTGATAGTCGAGATCGCCGTGAGCGAGAACGAAAGCCCAGTGCAACGGATCGCCGCCGACTCGACGTACGTTCTCGGTGATCAGCGCAGCGCGACCCTCCTCCAGTAACTCGTGGTACACGGACTGGTTGAGATGGCCGAGGATGTCCATGTCTCGCCACCGCAACTGAACGCTCATCCTGTACTCAAGTCTGGAGCTCCCCCGATTAGACCTCCTGTGTCAACCCCCGGGTTGGGGTAGCGTCGGTCGGCTTGCCGTCAAGCGCTGCGCGCTCTGCCCTGCGGGCAGCCTGCGGTGACGGCGGCGCCGAGCCGTCGCTGGGTGGGCGGTGAGTCGGTCCGGAGGACCGATGAGTGGTCAGGCGGCCCTTGAGGAGATCAGGCGTTGTCGCGCGGTGTGCCTGGCGGGGTCGTAGGTGTCGTGGTCGTGCCAGAGGCGCCAGATGATCTTGCACCACGCACGGCCTAGGATGCGGGCGGCGTGTGGGTTGCTGGCTCCTCTCGCGCGGGCGCGGTCGTAGATATCGGCCGCTCACGGGTTATGGCGGCGGCTTGCGTCCGAGAGCGTGTCGAACGCGTCGCGCAGGCGATGGTCGCAGGCCCATCGGAACTCGGCCTGCTTCGATTTTCCGGACTCGACGGCTACGGGTGCTTGGCCGGCGTCGGCGGCGAGCGCGCGGTAGTTGGGGTAGCGCTCGCGGCAGTCGCCGATCTCGGCGAGCATCGTGGCCGCGCAGAGCCACGAGTTCTGGTCGACGAACAGCGAGCGGAACGTGAGCCCGTCGGGGTGCGCCTCGATGGCGTGGCGGATCTCTATCGTGAGTTCGCTGATCCGGGCGACGATCGGCTCGAGCGCGGACACGAGCGCGAGGACGATCTGACGGCGGGCTGCCATCTCGAGCACGTCGGCGCGCCCTTCGGCGCCGCTGCGGAGCCGCCCGAGCAGCTCGCGGGCGGGCTTGCGGCCGGTGTACCCGTGCCGGGTTAGGAACGCCACGAGGCGTTGCTCACCCAGACCGCGTGCATCGATCGATGAGGGATAGCGGCGCAGGAACGCCAGCGCGATCGCGCTGTCGACCGACCAGAACACCTTCGTCGCACCGGGCCAGAAGCAGCCGAGCTGATCGCGTAGCTGGTTCGCGAGCCCGATCCGCGTGCGCACGAGGCTCTCACGCGCCCGTGTCGCTGCTCGCAGCGCCTTCGTGCGGTCGCTGTCGGGCACCAGCACCCGGAAGCGATGACTGTCCGTGCGAGCGAGCTCGGCCAGCACGAAGCTGTCAAAGACATCGCTCTTGCCGCAGGCGACGCTGTAACGCGGCCGGCTCGCTTTGACCTGGCTCGGGTGCACCGCGACGACCGGCAAACCCGCGTCGAGCAGACGCTCGATCAACAGACCATCCGGCCGCTCCAGCGCCACCAACCTGACCTGGAGACGCACCAGCCTCGCGCACAGCGCCCGCAGGCCCGCCTCGTGTGCCTGAACCGGCGGCCTTCCGCGATTCGGCCGTTCTCGTCGACCACGCACACCGCGTGCTCCTCGCTGGCCCAGTCAACGCCAGCGAACCGTCCATCGCTCATCGCCCTCACTCCTTCATCCGACCTGGCTCGCTCGGAGGTCGGCGCGAGGTACCCTGGCGGATGCTTACTGATGGCGCTCAGGGCGCGACCTCCTGTTGCCGCTCCCCGGGCACCTCGACGGAACGTCGGGAGGCGCTGGTCTAAACTAAAAGGGTCCCTCTGCTCGGGCAAGCCCAAAGAGGCGCTCTCCCGACATCCGCCGACCAACACATGATCTCCAGTAAGCCCGTTGGGGAACAGATCGACGACGCGAGGATCTGTTCTGCTTTCTGCGACGGCGAGACATGACAAGTGCCGGCCATGGCGCCATGCTGGTCGTGGCGGGGCGTCACGGCCTGGCTGCTCGAATGCGCCGGGAGCAGTCAGGCGCTCGACACGGCCGAGCGTGGCTGGTTTTGTCCGGAGTAGCCACGCTCCGACGGCCTTGCGTTGATCGTCGGACTGCTCCATCCGTGGAATGCAGTCACGCCGACCCGAGGTACGCGGACGCGCGAGTTTGGCCGGGACCAGCAGTGAGCCGTTCCGCTCGGTGGTGCCTGCTTTCGTAGGCAGACGAGTCGCGCCGCGGGACCCGTCGGCGCGCGAGTGCCCGCGGGCGAGAGGAATCGCGCAAGCGCGGCCCGCGCTCGTAATCGCGCTGCCTGGTGGGCCGGCGATCTCGGGGTCATGCGACTCGACAGGCGGTGGAGAACCGGAGCCGATACCCGTCGATCGTCGGTGAGCCCGGGGGTCAATCCGACCGCAGGGCTCACCGACAGGGATCGCCTGCTCCGCTCAGCGGTTGTTCAGCAGACGGTCGCGCCCGCGCGCGCCTGGCAACTCTGGGCGAGGATCGTCAGCTTGCCACTGTGCCCGATGTCGAAGTCGACGGTGGGGCCGCCGGTGGTCAGCTCGCTGTCGATCAGCGCCTCGAGCTCGGCGCGGTAAGCGCCTATGCCCAAGCGGTGGCCGTGCACGCGCAAACCCCACGTGATCTGGGACAGACCCGCGGGGTGCTGGCCGAGCGCCACACTGCCGAGCAGCTTCAGGTGCCCAGACGGCTTGGGCTGTGAGTACACCAGCAGCACGAGCGTCCGCGGCTTGCGCAGCTGCGCGAGGACGTTGCCTTTGGCGGTCAGCGAGAGGCCCTGAGGGGGCAGGATGGCGGCGGC
>JBKQIR010000016.1:0-14482 GCA_052148275.1 Solirubrobacteraceae bacterium | reverse complement strand
CAACAAGTCGTGCTGGTGCGGCAGCGAACGCAAGTACAAGAAGTGCTGCCTCCGCGCCGGATGACCCACCGCAACCCCGTCGCCGCTACGCCACCTCACACCAAGCGAAAATCACGAAACTCGAGATTCGAGGGCTTAGCGATGATTAGGGGGTATGGGACCGTCCGCGACAGAAGACCGGGAGCGGTTCTCGGGGTTGTTTGAGGCGCACTATGCGCCGGTGCACGCGTTTGCGGAGCGACGGGTCGGGCGGGATCTGGCGGATGAGGTCACGGCAGAGACGTTTCTGGTCGCGTGGCGGCGGCTGGAGGTGGTGCCGGCCGAGCCATTGCCGTGGCTCTATGGGGTAGCCCGCAACGTGGTTCTGCGCCAGCGCCATGCGTCAGCGCGGGAGGCGCAGACGCGCGAGCTGGTCGCCAGAGAACCTCCTGGACCCATGGGGGAGGACGACGGGGAGCATGATCGGTTGTGGCGGGCATGGGAGCAGCTCAGCGACACGGACCGTGAGGTCCTCTCGCTCACGGCGTGGGAGGAGCTGTCGGCTCGCGATGCGGCGAGGGTGCTTGGCGTGCCCGCATCGGTCTTCTCGGTCCGACTGCATCGCGCCCGCCGCCGGCTCGAGCGTCACCTCCAGCAGACGGACTCGCCGAGCATCCCCGCGATCCCGGAGGACATGAAGCACGAGCCACGTTCACTCGCGCTGCTGCGCAACGCCAACCCCGCGAGCGTCGATCCAACGGCCGTTCACTCTCCGCAGGCTGCGGCCGCCTTCGAGCAGATCGTCACGGAACCGCGCAGCCCGCAAGGACGGTTACGCTGGCGCCAGGCCGCCGGCGGCGCCGCGGATCGCCGGGGGACGCGAGCGCGGCTTGCTGTCTGCGGCGCCGGGATCACCGCATTGGTCGCGGCGATCATTGTCGCGGTGATCTCAGGATCGGCGGCCGGGCCGGCGTTCGCGGGTTGGAACGCAAGACCGACGCCGGCGCTCGCGGGACAGATCACCGATGTCACGGCCCGTTGTGGTCTGGCCTCCCCGGCTCTGGTCGAAGCGCGAGGGCCGTATACCGCGGCGGTGTTCGCGTCGCGGTCCGGCGGCAGCGCCTGTGTCGAAGGACCGTCGATGTCCTTCGTCGGCTCGATCGGAGGGGTGCAGGCGCCCGATAACCCGATCGCGCCCAAGCAGATCCAGACCGCGGTGGCCAGCGGTTCGGATGGCGAAGGTCACGCGTTTGTTCTGCTCGCCGGGCGTGTCGGCTCCGCCGTTCGGTCGATCGTGATCCATCGCAGCAACCATGTCGACGTCATCGCGAGCATCGAGCATGGCTGGTATCTCGCCTGGTGGCCCGCCCGCGCGCACGCCACAGACGCCACCGTGACGACAAGCAGCGGCGTGCACGAGGTTGCCCTACCGTCTCTCGCCACGAGCAGTCCGGCCTCCTGCGGCGGGGCTCCAGGCAGTGGCTGCGTGGCACTGCAGGCCGGGTCGAACGGTTCCGCGGGCGTTCCCGGCCCGCCGCTGATCGGCGTACCGCTCGCCAAGCCCTTCGACGGCACCCTCCTCCTCCAGGTAAACAACGTGGCCAAGGTCCTCGTCTGCTTCCACCCACCGGACAACGCAACCGCCGCGATGCAGCCGAACGGACCGACCGGGCCATGCACACACGCCGCCCGTGTGACCCGACTCCCATCAAGCTACCCCGTCCAGAAGAACCTGCTCGAGGTTTTCCCAAACAGCGTCTGGAAGGTCAAGCTGCCGACCGGCACGGGCGGTCACGGAGCGCTCCTCTTCTTGGTCGTTGCCTTCGGCACGCCCGACTGGGGTCAGGTCAGGAACGAGATCACCCTGAACTGGCAGCAGCCAGGCTCCGGACGATCCGCCCCAGCCACGACCGATGAAGCGCAGAAGCAGGCGCCAGACGGCGCTCGAGAGTAATCGTGCTGCGGGGTCACCAATCCGTTCGAGGCGACAGCGATCCCGGCTCGATGTCGTGCGCTGCGACGATGACTGTGAAATGGGCGTGGGCGACGACGGCGACCCAGCGGTCGGTGGCGCGGAGCATCATGGTGGGCGCTTCGTCGATCGAATCAGCTGCTCGAACTGGAAGCGGCGGCGAGTTCGCGGCGCACTGCGCCAGCGTCATCGAGAGCCAAGCTCCGTGTGCCAGTGCTGCGATGCCAGGCCGAGATGTCGCGGTGCCGAGCTCGGGCCGTGCCGGGCACCGAGCAGACGATACGGGCTAACGGTCACGCGCGGAACGCGTCTGGTCCCCCTTTCGATCAGGCCGAACGCGCAGGGAGTCGGTTCCCGGGCGGCAAGGCGGCCGCCCAGCGTTCAGTCGGACCTGCGGCGTTGTAGCGTTGGCCGCGATGCTGAGGTTGACACCGCGTGCGACAGCCGTTGTCGCGCTCGCGCGCCACGAGGCCGAAACCCTCGGCCAGCCTTGCACATCGGGTCATGTGCTTCTTGTTCTGATGTGGGAGGCCGGGGGTGTCGCAGCTCGCGCTCTCTCCGAAGTCGGCCTCGCAAAAGGCAGCGAAGACGTCGTGCGTCGATGGCTGAACGGCGCATCGGAGTTCGAACTCGGAATGGCCGTCGACGAGCTGCTGCACGCCGCCGATAAGATGGCGCGCGAGCTCGGACATAACTACCTCGGGACGGAGCACCAGCTACTCGCGATCACTGCAGACTCCTCCCTCGGCGCAGGTGCACTCCCTGCCGACGTGCGCAAGCTCGTTGGCGCGCGTCTGCGTGAAACCCGTTCGTAGGTGCTGACGGATTGAAGCGGTACATCCGGGCTGCCGCGATCCCGGTTCCCGCGCGCCCAGAACAGTGATCAGGGATCCCGAATCCGACCAGAGAACTCAAGGACGGCGCAGCGGCCGTCTGCAGCGGGGCCGGGCGACGTCGGCGGCGCCTCGAGTTCCCGCTTCTGCCTCAGAAAAGGTCCGTTTGCGGAGCAGCTTCATGTACTCCTGGCTTGATGCCCGTCGGTTCGGCTGCTGAGCGCGGCCGCGGCAGCCGCCGCAAATGCGCGCTCGTGCGCTGGAAGCGTGTCCTGAGTCGCCACCGCTGCGCACCCGTTGCGAAACGCCGTGATCCACGCTCTGATATCGCTCATCGCGCGGTCTGATCTGACACCTCAGATCAGACCGCCGTTTGAAAACGCGGCGCGACCGGCCTCAGGCTGCGGCGCGGGCCGCGACGAGCGCCAGGACCGCCGCGCCGTGACGCTCGACGAACGCGGGACCGACGCCCCGCACGCGCACCAGCTCAGCGAGCGTGCTTGGCCGCAGCGTCGCGATCGCCTCGAGCGTCCTGTTATGCGCGATCGTGTACGCGGGCTTGCCGTCGCTGGCGTGCTTGCGCCACCGTCGCAGCTCCTCCAGCAGCGCCTCGTCGGCCGGCGCCAGCGCGGGCTCCTCCGCCGGGGCGCGGCGGGTGCTCGCCGGCGTGCGCGCCCGCGAGACGGAGAGCGACGCCGGGTCGGGAAGCCCGATGGTCCCCGGGTCGCACACGTCACAGCAGCGTCCGTCGGGCGCGGCCGGGCTCGTGTCGCCGAAGTGGTCCAGCAGCGTCCTTCGCCGGCAGGTGCCGGAATCGGAGGAGAAGGACGCGACCGCGGCGTACGCGCGCCACGCCCGGTCGCGCGCCTCGCCGCAGATCGACGCAACGCGGCCCGCGCCACCCCGCTCACGTAGCGCCACCGCGAGCCGCCCGCCCGGCGCCACCTCGAGCGCGCACAGCCCCGCGCGCTCGGCGATCCCGAGACACACACGATCCCGATCCGATGCCGGTGCGTCGATCACGATCGCATCGCCGCTGCCGCGCGTGTCGCCCCCTTCGGCGGCGCCAATCTGCGCCGCGAGGCGGCGGACGTACGCCATGACGTCGCCCGCCTCGACGGCGTCGCTCTTGATGAAGTTGATCAGCCGCCCGAGATCGGCGCGGCTGGAGAGCAGGATCGCGCGAGCGGGGCGCCCGTCACGCCCCGCGCGACCCGCCTCCTGGTAATAGGCCTCCACGCTCGTCGGGATCGCCCAGTGCACGACCGCGCGCACTTCGGCCTTGTCGACACCCATCCCGAAGGCGTTGGTAGCCACGACGATCTCCGCGTCACCCTCCATGAAACGGTGCTGGGCGGACGCGCGCTCGTCGGCGGCCATGCCGGCGTGATAGCCGACGGCGCCCAGACCCCCGGCCCGCAACAGCTCGCTCACCTCCTCGACCTCGCGCCGCGTGCCACAGTAGACGATCGCGGGCCGCATGCCCGGGTCCGACAGCGCGAGCGTCAGCAGCATCTTCTTGCGCGCCTTCGAACCCGTCCCCTCGAGCGCGATCACGTCGAAGGACAGGTTCGGACGGTCAAAGCCGGCGCGCAGGACGAACGGATCCCGCAGGCCGAGCCGCAGGCTGATCTCACGCGCCACCGCATGGGTCGCGGTCGCCGTGCACGCCATCACGGCCGGCGAGCCGAGCCGGTCGATCACGCTGCGCAGCCGCAGGTAGTCGGGGCGAAAGTCATGCCCCCACTCCGACACGCAGTGCGCTTCGTCGACCGCGAACAGATCGACAGGCCGCTGCGCGAGCGCCGCCAGGAACCCCGCCGAGGCAAAGCGCTCCGGCGAGCACAACACGATCCGCGCGCGCCCCGAACGGATGTCCGCAAGCGCCGCGGCCGACGCACTCGCGTCCATCCCCGACGCGACCATCGCGACCGGGTGTCCCCCGAGCCGAAGCCGGCGGTACTGGTCGGCCATCAGGGCGATCAGCGGCGAGACGACGATCGTCAGCGCCTCCGATGCCACCCCAGGCAGCTGGTAGCAAAGGCTCTTGCCGCCGCCGGTCGGCATCACCACGAGGCTGTCGCGGCCGGTCAATGCGGCCGCTACCGCGTCACGTTGCCCCGGCCGGAACTGCTTCAGGCCAAAGAACGCGAGCAGCGCGTCTGGGTCCCGCGGACCATCGTAGCGTCGCTCCGTCACACCCCCGACCGCGATCCGGTCCAGGCCGCTCAGCGCCCGCCGCGCGACCCGCTCATCTTCGAACAGCGACCCCTGCAGCCGCGCCGCCGCCAGCGCCCGCGCCGCACCGGACGCCGCCGCACGCTCGCTGTTCGAGAGCGAGCGCCACGCATCGCGAAGCGACGCCAGCTCCGACGTGACCCCCGGATCAAACGGGTCGGCGGTGATCCGCGGCACAAGTGCGCGTGCGCGGCTAGAAAACTCCTCGCTCACCCACGCAAGCCTAGGCGAAGCCTCGGCGTAGCCAAGGCGACCCCAGCCGTCCCCTAGCGGGGACAAGGCGCTTGAGGCCGCGGCCAGACCTGATCATCGCGCGCCGGTTTGCTCTCGGACCGCACCGTATTACCGCCGCCAGGCTGGTCCGAATCGAGGGCTAGCGGCGCTGCGACGGGTAGCGACGACCTGCAGGCCGAAACCGACATCGTCGGATGTGGCGCGGACCGACGACCCCGATCACGCCTACGCCGGAAGCACGCGACGCCGCTGCTCGGCGCCGGAAGCATCGATGTCGTCGACCAGCGCCCACGTCGTCCCTTTCCGCACCCGGGGTCACGGCGCGCGGCGAGTGCGTCTGACCGCCCGATCGCATGGAAAGCGCGCCCGGTTTTGGTTTCACTTCGTGGCTGCGGTTGTCCGCTGGCAGCAGCCTCGACGGGCGATCTGTGCTCAGGCGCGACCGCTTCTTCGGCGTGCGAGCAGAGCCGGCCGCGGTTGGTGCTGATGCAAAGCGCCGGGTTGGGGAATGCCGCAGGGCTTCTGCGTCTCATCGAAGGGCAGCGGGTAGCGGTGGGATCGGATCTTCTACGTGGCGAACTTGGGGACTCCGCCTCCGGCGGAGAAGCGTGTTGCTGTGGTCGAGCGTCGACGTTGCATCGGCTGAGCTGCGCCATGGGAGCCGTGGTCGCCGGCCGGTCGCGTGACGCGCGAGAGGTCAGGTCGTCGATCGTGGTTTGGGTGTTGGTGGTTCGAGTGCGTGTGCGATCCGCCGCGCTAGTTGTTGCGGGGGTCCGAGCTCGGTCGGGAGGTTTCCGTCGAGCCAGAGCGTCGCGAATCCGTGGACGAGTGACCACGCGGCGATCATCACGGCTTGTGCGTCGGGCGTGCCGATCGCCGACGCTTCGCCCGTGGCTCCGGCTTGGAGGCTGGCCGAGCTTGCGCGTGCGGCATCGAGTAGCTCTGGGTCGTCGCGGCGCAGGAGCTCGGGCCTGAACATCACTCCGAAGTGGGCGCGGTGCTCGATCGCAAATTCGATGTACGCCAGTCCGATCTCGGTGAAGTCCCCGCCGCTCGACGCTCCTGCCTGGTTGAGAGCGGCGGCTAAGAGCCGGTGGCCCTCGGCGGCAAATGCGGTCAGCAGCCCGCGCTTGTCGCCGAAATGGTGAGCCGGGGCAGCGTGCGAGACCCCTGCGCGGCGTGCGAGATCGCGGAGGCTGACGCCGGCCGGCCCCACCTCGATGACCGCGTCCGCAAGCGCGTCGAACAGCGCGCGTCGCAAGTTGCCGTGGTGATATCCCGATTTAGCCATCGACAAGTTTGATCGAGCACAGTATCTTACCAGCGACAAGATGTTGAGCTTCCAATGACAACCACCATCCAACCCACCCGGACCGTTCGCCTCGCCGCGATCGCCGCCGCCCTCGGGTTCCTCGGCATTGCGATCTTCGAGCTTGTGCTCGCCGCCGGTGCGCCCTTGGGACGCGCTGCGTGGGGCGGCGCCCACGCGCATCTCTCCACCGGAGAGCGAATCGCCAGCGCATTTGCCGTGTGCATCTGGGCGTCCGCCTCGCTGGTCGTGCTCGGCCGCGCCGATTTGTGGTCAGCCGGCAAGCGAGCGCTTCTGTTCCGCAGGGGAACGTGGCTACTAGTCGCCGTGAGCATGATCGCTGCGCTGACGAACTTCGCCTCGCACAGCCACTACGAGCAGCTCATCTTCGGACCGCTCGCCGTAATCCTCGCGGTCCTCTGCACGCTGGTCGCACGAAGCACCTCCGGCGGGAGCGCAGACCCGACACGTCCGCCAACCCGGCACCCGACGGCATCGATCTAACGGCCAAGCGGCGACCACGTTCCACCAAGCCGACCATCACACCAAGCGCGGGACCAGAGGAGCTCGAAGCTCGTCAGAACGGGTCTTCAGCGCGTTGCAGGAGCCTGACACCGCCCGCCGGCTCCGGCACCCCTAGTACAGAATCCGCTGGCGGGCCTTGACCCTCACCTTACGTGAGGCCCTAGCTTGAGCTCCATGAAGACCGTTGGCGAGGTCAGCACGCTGGCAAATGTCACCGTGCGGACGCTGCACCACTACGACGAGCGGGGATTGCTGTCGCCCACTGGCCGGACCGACTCGGGCTACCGGCTTTACTCCGAGCGCGACCTCGAGCGGCTGCAGGAGATCCTGGGCTGGCGGGCGCTCGGCTTCTCGCTCGAGAAGATCGGCGTGCTGCTCGACGAGATCGGCCATGACCGGCTATCGGCGCTGCGGACGCAGCGTGACCTGGTCGAGACCGAGCTAGAGCGGCTTGCCGGGCTAGCGCAAGCGCTCGACCGGGCGATCGCCACCGTCGAACATGGCGACGAGCAACAGGAGGAATCGATGTTCATCGGATTCGATCCGAGCGACTACGAGGACGAGGCCCACAAGCGCTGGGGGCACACTGACACCTATCAGGAGTCGGCACGCCGGGCGACGACGTATGGCGAGGAGCAATGGCGCCATATCAAGGCGCAGGGGCAGAAGATTGAGCGGCTGTTCGCCCAGCTGAAGCGGTCAGGCCAGCCGGCGGACGGCGAGCCCGCGCGAGCCGCGGCGGAGCAGGCTCGCCTGCACATCGACCGCTGGTTTTACCCCTGCTCGCGCGAAATGCACCGCGCCCTCGCAAAAATGTACATCGACGACCCGCGGTTCGCGGCGAGCCACGACAAGGTCGAGCCTGGGCTGGCTGCCTACGTTCGCGACGCTATTGTCGCGAACGCGAATGCATCGGACGCTGAGGCGCGCGCCTAGGGCATGCGGCACCCGCTCTTCCCCGCGCGGAGGTGCATCTCGTCATTGGCCGCGTCAGGCCCCCCATGCCCGGCAAGCGAGTCCCCGTCAACGCCGTGGCGCAACCTTGGGTCGGATTGAGGCAGGCCTCGTGGCGGGCGCGTCACGAGGCTCGCGTCTCGCCGATCGCAGGCCCGCAAGGGTCCGTGCAGAATCCGGCCCTTACCTATGCAAAGCGCTCGACCGTTGGCCTCCTCCAAATAGGCTCGCGCGGCCCTACGCGTCGCCCACATTCTGGCTCGAGCTTGCATGCGCTGCCGGATCGCCTGAAAACGGGAAGCGAGGCCTGGTAGGTCCGCTTGTCCGCACGCCGGCGCTCGCAGCGGCCGCGTCGACGTCGCCGGCGTGACCGCTTCGACCCCAAGAGCAGTCCGTCGCTGGGCCCGATGCGGCCGATGTCCGCTACGGCTTGTGACGGAGCCGCTCGTGGCTAGCGTCTCCGGGGGCCACCCGCATGCCGCATCGGGGACGACTGCGGCTGTTGACCGGGCGGTCGCAGATTCGAATCCTGTCTCCGCGATCTCTGAAGCTTGCTGCTATTCGTGAGGAGGGCGACGGGGTCCAAGCGGGTCCAGTTGGCGTCCTCAGACTTCGTCGAGGCCGCCTGCCGATCGGCGTAAACGGCGTTGCAGGAACTCGATCTGGTCGGTGGCAAGCTGGTCGATGTTCTCGGGCCAGAAGCAGGCGAAGTGATCGAAGTCGTATCGCTTGAGCTCGGCATGCGGGGCGCGAGCGGCTGTCTTCTCGATTGCCGAGAGGGGAACGGCGCCGTCGCGCTCGCCGAGCTGGAGCAGGACGGGCGGTCGGATCTTGGCGGCTTCGCGGACGGGACGCCAACGCGGGACGCTGAGTAGCCAGCCGGTGTTGGAGTCGTTCTGCCAGTCTCTACCCTCGGTCAGACGCTCGAAGCCTGGCAGCGCCTCTGGCGCGCCCAGGATCGCGAACGATCCCGCAGGTCCTGCGGCGGGCATCCGCACCGGCCGTCGTGTAAGCGTTTCCGTTAGCGCGCGGCTGATCATCCGCATCCCAACCGTGAGCGGTGGCCGCGCGGCAAGCGGGTCGGTGCTGGGTACGACCGCTACCACCGCGGCGATCTGGCTGTCTCGCGCGGCGGTTAGTAGCGCGTGGCCGCCGCCCATCGACATGCCCCAGACCGCGACCCGATCTGCATCGACGCTCTCCAGGCTACGAGCGTGTTCGACGGCGGCCTGCCAGTCGCCGAGCTGCTCGCGTAGGGAGATCCATCGCCGCGGCCGGCCGGTGCTGTCGCCCCAGTGGCGATAGTCAAACGCCAAGACCGCGAAGCCGGCGTCGGCTAGGCGCTCCGCGTACTCAGGGATGCCATCGCGCCGCGTGAGGGTGAATCTGTGTCCCATCACCACGCACGACAACTGGCCATTTGGCGCCGCGGGCTGATACCAGGTCGCGGCGATCGTCTCTCCCGCGATCGGAAAGCTGATCTCTGAGGAGCCCAACTTTCGGCTACGCGTTCCCGGACCCTTGAGCCGGCGCCGTAGGGTCGGTGCCGAGGACGGCGACCATCATCTGCACCCAGGAGCTCACGAGCGCCTCGTCGTCGATAGTCAGGGGTGCCCCGAGCACATCACGCAGGAGTCGCGACGACATCAGGCCGCCGAGGCCGACGCCGGCTGTGGCGTTGGCTTCGTCCTCGGACATGCCGCCGGTGGAGCGTTCGGCGATCCAGCCGGCGAAGCCCGCGAACGTCGAGCCGATGAGCTGGTCGACGGCGGTGGTGAGCAGCTCGGGACGGTTGCGGCCCTCGGAGGCGAGGATGCGCAGCAGCTCGGCCTCGTTGTCGAGTTCGGCGAGGATGAACCGCGCGGTCACGGTCAGCTCCGCGGTGAGGTCTCCGAGGCCGCCGAGGACGCGGCGGATGTCGCGTAGTGAGTCGAGGCGGGCGAGGTGGCGCTCGATTCCGGCGGTGAGCACCTCCTCCTTGGTCTTGAAGTGGTGATAGAGCCCGCCGGCGCCGGGGGTGAGGCCGGCGGCTGCCTCGATCTGCGCGATCGTGGTGGCCTTGTAGCCCTGGTCACCGAACAGGCGCATCGCCTCCTCAACGATCCGGTCGCGGGTCGTGCTCGCCATCTCGTGCCTCAGCATACACTTAGCCCAGGCCATCGATCATTGATACGGGAAAGGTGATGAGCTCGGCGGGCGACGGCAGACGAGGTCGGTATGCAGGGATCCCTCGAGGGCGGGTACGTCGTGGTGCGCCCCCTTTGGGATTGACCGCTCGCAGCATCGGCGATGCAGTCGCGCACACTCGGCAAGCTGGGGTCGGCAAAGCAGGAGCCTCTGAGTTTGCACGCTCGGTCGGCCGAGCGCTACGCAGAGCTGCTTGGCCGATCTAGAGGAGCGCTGATGAAGGCAGGCCAGATGGTCTCGTTCATGTCGCTCGGTCCGGCTATTCCCCTCGAGTTCACGATGACGTACCAGGCCGCACTTGGACGGCTCCGGACCGACGTGCCGCCGATGGACTTCCAGCTTGCGTCGGACGTCCTCGAGCGCGAGCTAGGCATACCCCCCGAAGCGGTGTTTACGGAGCTGTCCGCGGTCTCGCTGGCGGCGGCCTCGATCGGACCGGTTCATGCCGGGCAATTACGTGACGGGCGTGAGGTGGCGGTCAAGATCCAGTATCCGGGTGTCGACGCCGCGATCCGTGCCGATCTGAGAAACGGCGAGTTGCTTGCGACGTTCCTGCAACTCATTATTTGCCTCTCACCCAAGCGAATCCGCATGGACCCGCGCGCGATCGCAGATGAAGTCCAGCGCCATATCCATGCTGAACTCGACTACCGCCTCGAAGCCGAGCACCAAACCCTGTTCGCTGACCGTATTGATTTAGCGGGTTGAGCAGGGGTTATGTAGCCTGCGGCGAAGTTGGGTGGGGTGGGTGCCGTCACCGCGTCAGAAGTTGAGGTGTTTCCGGTCGAGCTGGTCGATGAGCCGGCGCAATTGGAGGCGCGGTGCGCGTCGCTGGCGGCTGAGAACGAGGGGTTGTGGGGTGAGGTGTCGCGTCTGCTCGCGGAAAACGAGCGGTTGCGGGGGGAGGTCGCGAAGCTCGAGGGTCAGCTAGAGGAGGCACGACGTGCTGGCAAGCGTCAGGCGGCGCCGTTCTCGCGCGGCGAGCCTTCGGGGAATCCGCGTCGTCCGGGTCGTCGGTCTGGTGGCGAGCACGGCCGGCATGCTCATCGCGAGCCGCCCGAGGTGGTTGATGAGGAGCTCGATGCTCCGTGTGAGCCGCGGTGTGAGTGCGGCGGGGAGATCGATCATGTGCGCACCGAGTATCAGTATCAGGACGAGCTGCCCGAGCCGCGGCGGGTGCGCCGCCGGTTCGCGGTTCATGTCGGGAAGTGTCGTTGCTGTGGACGTCGGCATCAGGGCCGCCACCCGTTTCAGACCTCAGACGCTCTGGGCGCAGCCGCCTGCATGCTCGGTCCGCGAGCGGTCGCGCTCGCGACCGAGCTCAACAAGGAGTTGGGTCTCTCTCCGCAGAAGACCGCTCGGGCGCTGGGCAGGTTCGGGATCCAGGTCACCGCGGGCGGGGTGGTGGGGGCGATCGCCCGCCAGGCGAGGAGGCTCGAGCCGACTTATCAGGCCCTGATCGATGGAGTCCGCGCAAGCCGGGCGGTCGCGCCGGATGAAACCGGCTGGCGAATCAACGGGCAGAAGGCATGGCTGTGGGCGTTCGCCGGCGAAAACGTCACCGTGTACCTGATCGCCCAGGGTCGCGGTTACGAGCACGCCGCTGAGATCCTCGGCGCGGACTTCTCGGGGGTGCTGGAACGGGATGGGTGGGCGCCCTACCGGCAGTTCACCGACGCCCGCCATCAGACCTGTCATGCGCACCTGCTGCGCCGCACCAGCGAGCTGATCGCGGACTCGATCGCAGGGCAGGCGCGCGTCCCGCACGCCGCCCGGCGGATCCTCAAGGACGCGCTCGCGCTGCGCGACCAGCGCGACGAGGATGTGATCGATGCCGACGAGTTCGACCTGAAGGTCACAGACCTTGAGGCGCGGAGGGACAAGCTGTTGGCGATGCGCCCCACTCACGAGCCGAACCGCCGGCTGCTTGGGCATCTTCGCAACGAGCGCGAGCACATGTTCACGTTCCTGACCGAGCCCGGCGTCGAGGCGACAAACTGGCGGGCCGAGCAGGCGCTGCGCCCCGCGATCGTCAACCGCAAGAGCTGGGGCGGGAACCGCACCCAGCGGGGCGCGCGCACCCAGCAGATCACGATGAGCGTGATCCGTACCGCCCGCCAACAGAACATCGACCCCGTCGAGCTGATGGCGCACGCCCAGCGCTCCCGACAGTCCGCGGCGAGCAACCTGATCGGCCTCCCGGCCCGCGCCTCGCCGACCCCGATCGCGGCCTGACGGCGATGCCCGAGCCGACCATGGTGCCCGAGGTCCGCTACCGGATCGTCTGCTACGAGCTCGAGGGCGACACCGAAACGGTGATCCTCGACGCCACCGCTGACGCCCTCATCGCCGTCACCGGCACGCTGGACGAGAACGGCACGATGCGCGGCCAAGGGACCAACGCCGGCCCGCTCTCTCTACTGAAGCGGATCGCCAGGCTGATCGTCGACGACGAACAACTCGCCAGCTGAAAGACCGCCTGCGGCACGGCCGCGCACAACCGTGCTCGTCGGCTCCATCCGCCGCTCTCCCTACCGTTCGCACCAGACGACCAGCGAGCACAGGAGCAGCCCGATGAGCCACCACAGCCCTGCCCACAACGTCATCGTGCAGATCAAGGTCAAGCTGCTCGGCGTCTCCAAGCCGCCGGTCTGGCGACAACTACGGTTACGCGCCGACACCCGTCTCGACCAGCTCCACGAGATCCTCCAAGCCGCGCTCGGCTGGGAGAACTACCACATGCACGTGTTCACCTTCGCCGACGAGGAGTTCGGCGTCCGTGATCCCGAACTCGGGCACGCTGACGAACGCAAAGTCACGCTCGGCGAGCTCACCGACATCGGCGCTCGCTTCCGCTACACATACGACTTCGGCGACGACTGGGAGCACGAGATCCTCGTCGAAGACCTGCTCGACCCCGACCCCGAGACCCACTACCCGACCCTCGTGGCCTCGAAAGGAGCCTGCCCGCCGGAGGACTGCGGCGGCACCTGGGGATACGCGAACCTCAAAGCGATCCTCGCCGACCCCGGCCACGACGAACACCAAGACATGCTCGACTGGCTCGGCCTCACCGACGCCAGCGAATTCGACCCCACCGCGGTCCCCACCGAGAACATCGACTACGAACTCGCGCTCAGCGGCGCCAGCCGCTAACACCCCCATCAGTCACACCCGCTAACTCAATACCGCTGACCTACATCGCGGTCACCCGTTCATCCACGTTCCCGATGTCATTCCGAGCTTGTCCACCGGCCGCGTCCTCACGCAGGAATTGGCACACGGCATCGGCTGGGAGGATGCCCTCTCTGCCGATCAGGGATTGAGAGACATGTGGGGCGAGGCCATCTATCGGTTCGCGTGTGGCTCGCTCAACCAGTTCGGGATCTACAACGCCGACCCCCACCCCGGCAACTACCTGTTCCACGACGACGGCAGCGTGAGCTTCCTCGACTTCGGCTGCGTCGCCTCGATGCCCGCAGAGATGATCAACCTAATCGAGGCATTGATCCGCACGTCCGTCGCCGGCGACATCGACGGTCATTGGAAAGCCGCCGTAGCGGCCGGCATATGGCGCGACTCAGACCCGGTCACGCCTGAGGAGGCTTACGACTACTCAGAGAGCAGGATCGCCGATATTGGGATGTGCACCCGTTCACCGTTACATCAGAATGGGTTGATGGGGTAATCGAGCGGCGCCACTCCCTGACAGGGCCACCGGCAAATGCTCTTCGCAATCTGACATCGCCTCCCGGTTGGACGATTCTCGGACGCATGGACAGCGGCGTTCTCTCAGTTCTCTCGGCTCAGGCGACGACGATCGCCGTCACGAGAAAGTTGAGGGTCGCGAGCGGTAGCAGCACCTTCCAACCGAAGGATATGACCTGGTCATAGCGCAGACGCGGCAGCGTAAACCTGATCCACATGATGATCGTGATGAAGACAAGCATCTTCACGATCACGACGATCGGGTCCACCCATCCAGGCGGATGAAGGCCAAACGGCACCAGCCACCCGCCCCAGAACACCGTCGTGACGATGCCGGCGAGCACGATCATGTTCGGATACTCGGCCAGCAAGAACCCCGCGAACGCCATCCCGCCGTATTCGGTGTTGAAACCGGATGGGCGTGGCTACTTCAGGACGGGTTGCCAGGAGTCCTTGCGGTATAGCCGTTGTTGGTCGAGCTTGATGTGGTGTTCCCAGTAGTCGGTGAGGTCGCCGGAGAGGTGGGCGGCTCGGAGTTTGAGG
>JBKQIR010000015.1:0-60331 GCA_052148275.1 Solirubrobacteraceae bacterium | reverse complement strand
TCCAGTTCCAAGACCGCATCCCCGACAACGCCGTCTAACCGATTGCGGGCACGCGTCCACCCCCGCCAGCCACAAACGGCTGAACAGGGGCCCGACACGCATTTCTCACAGTAACAGAACCAACCAGCACGATGTGCAACACACCAGCCACAGCGATCACCGGCTCTGAGTTGACATGCCACGGCGCGCACGCGCGAGTGGGTCGCATCGCTCGCCCACCAGCCCTGCTACTGCCGGCACGTCTCGCGGACAACGCTCACCGGGCGTGGCGAGCGATCAAAGAGCGGGAGCGAAAGCGGTCACAAACGCGCGACACACCCCGCACGGCCTTGGCACTCGGGCCTTCGCTGCAACGCCGTGTTCCTTGAGGAAGCGCACGACGGGCAACATCAGCTCACGCAAGTTACCCTTCATCTATTGACATTATCTCGACAACAGTTACACTCAAATAGTCAGCTTACACGGAAGAACTGACACCCTCCGAGCGTGCGTGAAGCGGCGGTATGGCGCCCACCCATCCCGCTCAAGCACCCCCGCGAACCCCTCACCCAGGACCGACGCGGCATGCTCATATCCACGGCCCTGCGCGATCAGGTACACGGTGACCTGATCGCCGACGAACACCCACAACCATCCCTTGCGTCCAGCGACCCGCCAGCCGGTCTCATCCGGCGCGACCACCGCGCTGTCGCGGACGGCGAGCACGAGCGCCTCATAGCTCGGCGCAGCGCGACGCGCGAGCCGCGCCAACTGCACCCCGCCGGCGGTGATCTGAACCCCACACATCTGCCCCAGGATCCCCGCGACCTTCGAGGCCGGGATCCCCAACTCCTTGTTCAACTCGGCTGCCAACGCCAGCGCGTTGGGGCCGACCTGCGCGCCCGCGGCCCCCAACGCGTCGGAGGTCTGCAACCGGTGGCGACCCTGCACACGGCGCCCGCAACAGCGACAGCGGCCCTTCCCGACCCGGAAGCGACGCACATGCGCACGGACCGGCACCACCAGATCCTCCTGATACTGATCACCCCACCCCTCAAACGCAACCGATCCGCCGCACTCTGGACACGCGTCAGGCAGCGGCACCTCGATCTGCTCATCAACATGATCGGGCACCGGTCGGTGCGCATGCCGACCATGCTCAGCCCCGCTACGGCGCCCCGGCCGGCCAGGATCCGCCTTCGGGTCACCCTTGGAGAATGGCGCCGCCTGCCGCTTACCCGCACGACGCGACTCCTCAAGCTCACCACGCAGCCGCGCGTTCTCCTCCCGCAACCGCGCGACCTCCACCCTCAACCCCCCATACCACACCCCACCAGCCGCGTCGCGACGATCCTGCCGCACACGACCAATCCGCCAGCCAGCCCGCGACTCTCTGCAACAAGCACGCCGATCCATACGTCTGCAACATTCGTTGCAGATTTACGCACCCCTTCTCAGAGCGTCAGACCCCCGCTAACTCAATACCTTTGATGTAGACGTGGTCGTCGCGGCACAAGAGCAGGACCGGGTCCCGAACTGCGCTGCTGTTGACGCGGCTGCCCTCAGCGAACCGGTACGCCTGCAGCCGGAGCCAGTGAAGTGCACCACGCGGCGACGGCGTCCAGGTAACCCGGGGCGAGCGTCGTATCGATGAAGAGCCGGTGGCCGGCGCCGAAGAAGACCTGACTGCGCACGGTCGGCGCAAGCTGTGCGAGCCGGTCAACGCTCGCCTGCACAGGCGTCAACTTGTCCTGCGAGCCGTAGATAGCAAGAGTTGGGGTTCGCAGGCGGCGGAGGTCAGCGCGGGGGCATAGTCGATCCATGCTCGCAGTTGCGAGTAGCTCTCGTCGGTGAGACGGAAGCCAGTCCGGTCGATGACCTCCCGCAGCCCCGAGTCCGGCTCCTCGGTGATCACCCGACCCGCCGTGGCAAGGTCGGCGTCGACCCGGATCGCTTCCCGCAGACGCCGAAACAGCGCACGGGCCGGATCGCCACCGGCACCGGCGACTGTGAGCGCGTGGAGCTCGGCCTCCAGGAACGACACCGCGGGGCATGAGTTCAGGACCAGGTAGCGGGGCGCAGCGCCGCGAGTCGACGCGCGCAGCGCGACCCAGCCCCCCTCGCTGTGACCAAACAACCCGACAGCACGTCGATCTACCGCTGGGTGCACCCGCAGGGTTTCCACCGCGCCCGCGACATCGGCCGCAAGGTCGCCTACACCCGCCGACGCCCAGTCTCCAGTCGAGCCCCCCACGCCGCGCTTATCGAAGGCGAGCACCGTCACGCCAGCGGCGACCAAGCGGTCTCGAAGCGCGCCAAAGTACCCGCCGTTGCTGCGGTCGGCGGGTCCGGACCCGCCGAGCAACACCACGCCGGGTGTCGGGACCTCCTGATCCGGCACCCACACCGTCCCGCTTAGACGGACGTCTCCCGTGCCGAACTGAACCTCGTGGACCTTCACTTCCACATCATCGCCCAAGCCACTGCGGACAGCCAAGTCCCCACTGACATCCGTTGAGTACGCCGCACAGGGAGTGGGTCTCGCGCCACGACTGCGGAGCGCCAGCACTCCTCGCCGATGGCGCGACGCACCCCACTTCCGATTTGGTCTCAATGCAGCACTTTCCGTGGTCCCGACCGAACCGACGATGCCGGTGTGGGCGACGGCTCGGAACGGGCGCACGAGCCGGCCTCGTTTGGCGCCCGCATGGATCCTCTCGGGTGGATCGGGCCGTGCTCGTGTCCGCCAGCTTCTGCTTCGCTCATCGACTGAGCGCGGATCGGACGCCTGCTTTGCGACGAAGCCGAGCGCTGGATGGCACTGATCCCCAGCGACTGAGAGGTCGCCCTTGCAGTGTCATGGCCGGCGGGCGGGCAGCACGGCCGTTGTAGCGGCGAACCGGCTGCTGACCGGCTCGGGCTCACCCTGGCTGGTCGCGGCGTGCCGCGCCGGCCGTCCGGGTCGGGAACGGTCGGATCGGACAGGATTCCACTTCGAGTTCGATGAGGAATCCAATGTCCTGCTCTGAGGCAGGGTCCAGCTCGCGGCGGGCCAGCCAGCGCGGAGAGCGCCGTACGTCAGTCAGATGCCACGGCCCGACCGGGTTCCAGACGCCACGGGCGTCTTGGTCCATCCCGCGCTGCACGGTCTCGATGCGGGTGACCGAACCGGTGGCGGTGCTTCGAAATGGCGGGTTGAACAGGTCCACGCATAGACCCGCGCGGATCCGGAACTCGCTGCCGATCGGCTCGATGCCCCTCCAACAAGCGGCGAGTTGCGGCGTGGTGGCCAAGGAGCCATGGAGCGCGAACGTGGGGCGCGCATCGATCCTCACATCGATGTCGACCAAAACGTCACGCGGCCAGTCCTGCGCCACGCCGTCGACCAGGACGACGTCCCACGACACCCTCTCGCCGACAGCGAACAGCCGTCCCGTGTCTTCGTGCATCGTGCGGTCCAAGAACACCGCCCAGATCGCCACCGCGCCGACGCTATCACCACGCTGCGCTTCGTCGTCCGCGGTCGTGAGTGCTCGCGGCACCACTGGGCGCTCGGCTACGCTCACAGCATGGAACTGAGTCGATGCGTTGCGGTGTCATTGAGCGCGTTGGCGGCGGCGCTTGTGCTAAGTGCGTGCGGCAGCACGAGCTCGATCTCTGAGAGGTGCGAGGGCGGCCTTGGATGCCCGGTTCCGGCCCGCGATCTCTCGCGCTATCTGAACATCGTTGCCGGTGGGGCTGAACCGGCGCTCCCCTACGTGCTGGGCAGCACGTTTCGGCTCGCGGCGGATGCCCGACCCTATCGCCTCATCGGCTATGACTCACACCGTGCCTGCGACTCGTTGCTGCGCTCACCAAATGGTCGCTGCGTAATCTACGGAACCTCACAGACCGGCTGGCCAGCGCTCGATCTGCTTGACCGCTCGACCGGCACGCGGGTCGTGTTCAGAGCGCAGGCGTGCGACCCGACTGAAGTTCACATTCGTCCGTCGAACGGCGCCTGGATACCGACGCAGCGAAACTTGGTCGGCGCAGGAGCTCGATCTCATTTACGACTGGGGGTAGTTAACGGGTTCGCAAGTCCTACGGATATCGAAGCTAGAGCGACGCGCGCGGATCATGTCCAGTGGCAAGAGCCGTACAAGCCGGCGCAAGCATCGATGCTGATCGCCGGGTCCAGGGCACAGCCGCGGGCGTTCAGTCGCGCCGATTTGCATAGGTATGGCGAGCGGGCGGGCGGCGCCAGGCCAGACGGTCTCGGGTGCGCGAATGAGATCACGCGTCCCGGCAGCACCGACGATCGGCGTGATTGAGACGTCGCGGTTGCGGATGTTGGGGTGGGCTGCGGTTACGCTGCGCACGTGACCGATCAAGGCGTTCAGATCGTGCGGGTTGTGGTCGTCTCGCCAGGCGACGTCATGGCCGAGCGCGACACGGTCGCGCTCGTGGTCGATGAGCTCAACGGCCAGGTGGCGCGCTCGCACGGCTGTCAGTTGTCGCTGTGGCGCTGGGAGACCGATGCGCGTTCGGGCATGCACATCGCAGGACCCCAAGGCCTGATCGATGAGCGCATGGAGATCGGCGACTCCGACATCGCGATCGGGATCTTCTGGAAGCGCTTCGGGACCCCGACCGGCGACGCGCAGTCGGGAACCGAGCACGAGCTACGCCGAGCGTGGGACGCGTGGCGGGAGAGCAACCGGCCCGACGTGATGGTCTATTTCTGCGAGCGCTCGGCGACGCCGGCGAACTCTGCCGAGGCCGAGCAGTGGCAGCGGGTGTTGAAGTTCCGCGAGGAGCTGCCTGAGGAGCAGCTGTGGTGGCCCTACACCACCCCGGTGGAGTTCGAACGCCTCGTGCGCGCGCACCTTCAGGACGTGATCCTGCGCCGCGCCGGCCAGGCCCCGCCCGTGCCGACCGCACGAGAGCGACCGCGGGCGGCGGTCCGCTTCAACCTCCCGCTCGTGCCCCGACTCTTTGTGGGCCGCGCCCGCGAGCTCGCGGCGCTCGAGGAGGCGTTGGCGGTCGCCGAGCGCGCGGTGGTCGCCCAAGCGATCACCGGGCTGGGTGGCGTGGGCAAGAGCCGCCTGGCCGAGCACTACCTCTCCGCGCACCTCGCGAGTACGACATCGTCGCTTGGATTCGGGCTGAGGACGGCGGCGTCGCCGATCTCGCCGGCCTGGCGGCCGCGCTCGGCGAGCCGGTCGACGGGCTCTCGCCGAGCGAGTGTCGCGACCTCGCGCTGGCCCGGCTAGGCCGGGGTGAGGAGCGCTGGCTGCTGGTGCTCGACAACGTCGAATCGGCCGCGCAGCTCGCCGACTGCCTGCCGCGCGCCGGGAGCGGGAGGGTGCTTGTGACTTCGCGGCACCGCGAGGTGCGCCAGTTTGCCCCGGCCCTGTCGCTCGACGTCTTCGACGAGCAGACCGCGGTGAAGTATCTGATCGAGCGTGCCGAGCGCCCCGATGATCGCCCCGGCGCCGAGCGGCTCGCTCGGGCGCTGGGGTGCCTGCCGCTGGCGCTCTCGCACGCCGCCGCGTACTGCGCGACGGGAACGAGCTTTGACGACTATTTCGAGCTCTTGGACGCGCTGCCTGCGGTGGAGCTGTTCGACAGCAGTCCGGAGGCTTCCTACACCCAAACCGTCGCCACGACGTGGCAGGCGTCGATCACGGTCACGAGCGCGAGCGCCCCGCTCGCCGGCGAGTTGCTGGCGCTCGCCGCGCATCTCGCCCCGGACGCGATCCCCAGGTCACTGTTCAACGTCGTGATCGACCCGGGTGTGCCGATCGAGCGCAAGCGGCTGCGGGATGCCTTGAACGCGCTCGCGCGCTTCAGCCTCGCGAGCGTGGACGACGAGACGGTCAGCGTGCACCGCCTGCTACAGAAGGTCGTGCGCGACGACGCTCGCGCCCGCGACGACACGAGCGCGGTCAAGCGCGCCGTCGCCGCGCTTGAGCACGCGTTTCCGACCGACCCGTCGGACCCGGCGCAATGGGCCCTGTCTGAGCAGCTGCTCGCACACGTGATCGCGCTCGCCGACGCAGCCGCGGACGTGCCCGACACGGCCCCGCAGGTGATCGCGGCGCTCGACCGCGCATCTCACTACCTGATCTGGGCCGAAGCCGGTGCTCGCGCGCTCGCGCTCGCGCAGCGCACCGTCACAAAGGCAACGAGCATGCTCGGCGCCGAGCATCCCAGCACGCTGATGGCCCGCAGCTACGAGGCAGTCGCGTATCGACAGACGGGAGGCGTGTTGCAGGCAATCGCGCTCCTTGAGCCGCTGCAGGCTGACTGCGAGCGGATCCTCGGCGCCGAGCACCCCGAAACTCTCAGCACACGTCAGGACCTTGCCCTCGCCTTCTGGGAAGCCGGGCGCGTGGCGGAGGCGATCGCGAATCACGAGCCGCTGGTCGCTGATTGCGAGCGGATCCTCGGTGCCGAGCACCTCGACACGCTCATTAGCCGGCACAACCTCGCCAACGCCTACCAGGCCGCCGGGCGCGTTCAGCAGGCGCTCGCGATCTTCGAGCCGCTGCTCACCGATTGCGAGCGGATCCTCGGCCCAGCGCACCCGCAGACGCTCGTCACTCGCCACAACGTCGCCTACGCCTACCAAGCCGCCGGACGGGTGGCGGAGGCGATCACGATCTACGAGGCGCTGCTGACCGCCCAGCAGCGGATCTTCGGCGTCGAGCACCCCTACACGCTCACGACCCGCCACAACCTCGCCAACGCCTACCTGGCCGCCGGGCGCGTTCAGCAGGCGCTCGCGATCTTCGAGCCGCTGCTCACCGACCGCGAGCGGATCCTCGGCCCAACGCACCCCAACACACTCGCCACCCGCTACGCGCTCGCCGTCCCCTACAAGGCGGCCGGGCGTGTGCCGGAGGCGATCGCGATCTTCCAGGAGTTGCTCGCCGACCAGGAGCGGATCCTCGGCGCCGATCACCCCGACACGCTCACCACCCGCCACAACCTCGCCAACGCCTACCGCTCCATCGGCTGTGACGCGGACGCGGCGGCGCTGGAAGACCCGGACGCGGGCGACGTCGCACGATAACGGGCCCTTATGGCCGACTGGCTCCGCAGCCCACTCGGCTGCTCGGATGAGCGTGCACAGTTGTTGCGCGCCGACCGGATCTCAGCGCAATCGTGAGCACACGCCAGCGGTGAAGTACGCCTCTCTCCTTCGCCCGGTGCGCGCGGTGGCGTTCTCCCCCGACGACCGCCAGCTCGCCAGCGCCGGCGAGCACGGCGCGGTGCGCATCTGGGACGCCCATGATCTGGTCACGATCTCGCAGCTCGAGCTGGGTGTGCCACTGCTGGCGCTCGCGTGGGGCCCGCGTAGCATCACGGTCGCCGCTGACACCGGGCTCACAAATCGCGTCTGCTTCGGAGGGGGAGTAGCCACCCCCCGATCTCGCGCGGCGGTTTCCTCGCCGTACCTACGCAGACGTGGCGCTTGGCACCGTCCCCGCGGGCCCTGCTTGCGGCGAGGCGCGTGCCAGAGGCCGCGGTGGCGACGGCGCCTGTCTTGGTGCGACTTGAGGTCGCGACGCCAGCGCTGCAGGGACTCGCTTGCCGCGCGATTCGGCCCGCCTGGCGCATCACGGCTGCCTGCGTAAGGCAGCGGAAGGAAGTCTCGGCGGTTGGGACCTCGTCAGGATCGATACTCGTCGCGACGTCATCGTCCGGATCGCTCGGGCCGTCCCCGGGACGCGAGCGCATCGGGGTGCTGCGCGCAGCGTCAGCGCGCCTGCGAGGATCACGCAATCGTGAACGTCAGGTGCGGTGAGCCTATTGACGCGAGCCCGGCGGCAGACCTGTGGCTGCGGGCGCGTAAGGCTGCGATCGGTGCGGTTCCGCCACCCGCGCATACCGATGAGGAGGTCCGGTTATGGTTCATCACGCATGTTGTGCGCGAGCTCGAGCTATGGATTGCCGAGTCGGAGCACGGTGAGCTGCTTGGGATCCTCGTACTCGACGGCGACTGGATTGATCAGCTCTACGTAGACCCGACCAACACTGGTCGTGGGGTCGGCGGTGCACTTCTCGGTGTCGCGAAGCGCGAGCGACCGGGCGGCTGCAGCTGTGGACCTTTGTGTCCAACCGAGGCGCACAGCGGTTCTACGAACGCCACGGCTTCGTCGAGATCGGGCGGACCGACGGCACCGACAACGAGGAGCGCGCGCCGGACATCCAGTACGCCTACCACCAGGGCGAGTGAGATGGCGCCACGAAGGTGTCCCGCTCGCCATGATCCAACGAAATTCGGTACCCGATCCAGATTCGAGAGGAGCGAGATGAGCAACGCCGCGACAGACGTGTTCCGCACGCCCGATGAGCGTTTCGTCGAGATGCCGGGTTACCAGTTCGTCCCGCACTACGTCGAGCTCGACGGCCTACGGCTGCACTACGTCGACGAAGGACCCGCGGAGGGCGCGCCGATCGTGTGCTTCCACGGCGAGCCGACGTGGGCGTTTCTGTATCGCAAGATGCTCACCCCACTCGTCGCGGCCGGCCATCGCGTGATCTGCCCCGACTACGCGGGGTTCGGCCGCTCGGACAAGCCGACCGACCGTCGCTGGTACACCTACGACCGCCACGTCGAGCTGGTCTCCGGGGCTTTGGGACGGCTCGACCTGCGCGGCGCGACGGTCGTCGTTCAGGACTGGGGCGGACCTATAGGTTTGCGGTGGGCTGTCGAGCACCCCGATCGCGTCGAGCGACTCGTGATCCTCAACACGGGCATCTTCACTGGGCGGGTGTCAAAGGGGTTCTTGGCGTGGCGTGCGTTCGCCGAGCGCAACCCCGATCTGCCGATCGGGATGGTGATCCAGGGCGCAACCAAGAGCGACCTGCCGACCGCGGTGATCAACGGCTACGAGGCACCGTTCCCGACCGCCGAATCGAAGGCAGGAGCGGCGCAGTTCCCGCTGCTTGTACCGACCGACGATGCTGCGCCTGGGGCTGCTCAGATGCGCGCAGTGGCAGACGCGCTGTCTCGCTGGGAGAAGCCTGCTCTGGTGGCGTTCTCCGACTCCGACCCGGTGTTCCCACACCCCAAGTCCGGGCAGGTGTTCTGCGACCAGATCCCCGGAGCTCGCCCCCAGGTCACGATCGCCGGCGCCGCGCATTTCCTGCAAGAGGACCGTGGCGAGCAGATCGCCCAAGAGATCCTGACCTTCCTCGGCGATAACGGGTCCCAATGAAAGCTCACGCCAGTCACCGAGGAGGTTTGTTCGCCGGAGCAGAAGCGCCCGGCTCGGGCTTCGGTCAGATCGGCACGCGCTCCTCTCTCAGCCACGGGTCCACGACCAGCCGGACGGGCACGTGTAGGTCGCCCATAGGGGCGACCTACACGGCCTTTCGGACGCTCGTCGAGTGAGAGTCAGTGGACCGAGGATCTGTTTCCGTTGGCTCTGGCTCGTTCTCTTGCAGCCGTGGCATACGCCGCATGCCGCGCCTTGACGGTGGCGGCGCGGGCCTTGTGACGAGCTTCGTGCTCGGCGCGAATGACGGCCGCGTCCACGTGCTTCGGCACACCCGGTACGCGGTGCGTGAGGTGGTGGAGGAGTCTCACGATCCAGGGGTAGGGTCGTTCGGACTCGTCGGGATTGTCGATCACTCCCGGCTCTTGGAGGTTCCGACGAGCAACCACATAACGCTCGCCGGTCGACGATGCGCGCTCGTGTGCGGCACGCTTTCCGGCACGATTCCTAGTCATATCCTTCTCCGTTCTGACCAGGCCCCACGTACCCGGTCGCAAATGACATGACCGTGTTCGAACTCCGCACGAGTCGGAGACCCTTGTCCTCAGCGCAGCCACTCACGTGGGAAGCAAGCCGCTCGGAGCCAGGCAGGTGCTGCTGCCGCCGCCTGATCATAACGCCCGCGCGCGCCGCTGTGAACGCGTTGACCAGACGGAGAACCCGGTTATCTCGACAGCGTCCGTCACCGAGGCGATTGCAGCGGAGGCACCCAAAGACCGATCATCCGCGGGATGGGGCTTTCGTCGCCATCAGAAGTCGCTAGGGGCCAATGTGATGGGTCTTGAGGGGGGAACGCGAGCGCGTACGGCTCGGAACACGGCCGAGGCGTTCGCAAGCCTGCGGGCCGCGGGCTCATCGGTGCGCGATGACCAGGTCCGCAATCCGGATTACCTGGCGAGCCGGTTCATCGCGCTCGGGCCGCGCTTGACCACCTTGGTCAAGGTGCCGGCTCTGCGCCCACTCGCGCGGCGCGCGGCTGAGCCCGTGAGCCCTGGCGCGTATTACTACGAACTCGCGCGCGTCAAGCACATCGATTGTGTGCTCAGCGAAGAGCTCGAGTTGGGGATCGAGCAGCTCGTGATCCTCGGCGCCGGTTTCGATACCCGCGCATACCGGTTTGCGGAGCAACTCTCGTCGGTGCGGGTGTACGAGCTGGACCACCCGGTGACCGCGGCGCTCAAACAGGCGCGTGTGCGAAGGGTGTTCGGGCGCCTGCCCGACCACGTGAGCTGCAGCTCGATCGTGTTCGACTACCACTACCAGGGCTTCACGGACGGCACCGGCGACTACTATCGATACGGCGCCTGCGAGGGCCGCCGACGCGTCGACGAGCTCGGCGAGCCGTGCATACTCGGAATCGAGGAGGGCGAGCTGCCGGTGCTGCTCGAGCGAGACGAAACTGCGACCCGTCTCGGACTTCGGACCGGCAGAGTTCCAGCATCGCTACCTGATCCGCAGCGACGGCAGTGTCGATGGTCGACCGTTCGGCTTTTCGCGAGCGCTCGCGTTCCCACGGCGGCCTCGAGCACCGGAGCTGCTGGTTGAACGGGTCGAGTTGACGTGATCCGCGAACACACGGGAGAATCGCTCGTGATCCCGGGACGGCTTCGAGCATTTGCTGTAGGCGGCATCGCGCTTGCCGTGCTTGTCCTCGTTGCGGAGTCGTCGGGCGGGCCGGGCGGTGTTGCGTCGAACGGCTTGGCGTATTCGACGGCGAGCAACGCCGTGATCCAGTCACAGCCGGCCGCAAACAGTTGTCACGCCCGAGGCCGGGGTCTGTACTCGTTTCCGGATCCGCGATGCACCCCGGGGGCGCTCAACCCCGCCGTGAAGCAGACGACGGTTCGGCAGACGATTTGCCGTTCCGGATGGTCGGAGCGCGTGAGACCGCCCGAATCGATCACCGAGCCCGAAAAGTACGCCAGCATGGCTGCATACGGCGACACAGGGTCTGCGTCGGGCTACGAATACGACCATTTCGTGCCGCTCGAACTCGGAGGTGCGACAAACTACTCGCGCAATCTATGGCCCGAGCCAGGCGCGTCACCGAACCCCAAGGACAAGGCCGAGGACTACCTCAACACCGAGGTGTGTGATGGGAATATGCCCCTGTCCCGCGCACAGCATCTGATCGTGACGGACTGGGTCACGGTGTACCGACAGATCGCTAAGACCAAGCCGACCAGCTCGCCTATCGCGCCGCCGGATCGTGGTGCGGTGTAGCCCTGACGACCGTCTGATCGTGGTGCGGTGTGAAGCGCCCTGCGAGTCGCCGCGCTGTGGGAGACTTCATCGCATGCTCGAGGGATTACTACACCATCATCTGTTGAAGGAGGGGGAGCGAGGCCAGGGCGTGATCACGGAGCGGCATGGCCAGGGAACGGAGTCGAACAGCAAGGGCTGGGGAGAGCTGTTCGAGATCAAGGGGCACATCAAGTTCCCTGACGGTACCGAAAGCCAGTTCTCGGCCAACATGCTCAACTCGCTGAATGTCGGCAGCTTGTACGAGGGGACGATTGTCCCGGTCCGCTACGACGCCTCGGACCACTCGAAGGTCGTGATCGACGTCAACGCGCTCGAGGCCCAACACCTGGCAGACCACCAGAGCAGGGTGGATGCGGTCGAGCAGCAGACCGCGGCTCGAGTCGCAGAGGCCGACGCGCAGCTCGCCCGGAGCGCCGGATCGACGAGCGCCGCTGTGACGGCGTCCGACACGGTCGACGAGCTCGCGAAGCTCGCCGCGCTGAAGAGTTCAGGCGCCCTTTCGCAGGAGGAGTTCGACGCGGCGAAGCAGAAGCTGCTCGACGTCTGACCGCGGCCGCGGCGCTCGTCAGGCGTACTGTCAGTTCTGGTGGTGCGCGGTCCGCGTCCGTCTCCGGGGTGGCGTCCGCTTTGCCGGGCCGGGTAGCAGTGAACACGCTGGTGCAGCTGAATCCGACGGGCTGCGTGCGATCCAGATCGGCTCGAGCTATTTCGACACCGACTATGTGGCGGCTGAGGTGGTGCTCCGGCGGTCTGACCTCAGCCTGGTGGCGAAGTATCTCTGGGACGGGCCGCACGCCGCTGCGAATGCTCTGAACGACGTCGAGCACCGCCCGGCATCTGACGTCGTGGTGATCGCTGCCGGACCAACCGTGCCGGGCAATATTGGCCGTGGCTGGTCGAAGGTGTTCGCGGCGCTCGGCGCGAGCGCAGTCGGTGATCTCAGCAAACGGCGATTGGTCGGTGATCGGTATTCCCCACGCGTTCAGTGGCGGGTGGTCGAGCTCGCATGGCGCGGTCACGGGATATTTCCAACACACGTGCACTGGGCCGTACGGGTTCGTCACCAGGGCGCGGACGTGGACGGTCACCCAGCTGGACGATTCGGCAATCGATCCGGGCTCGTTGCGGCACGCGATCGATGCTGCCGCTCCTGGGGACACGATCAAGTTTCGACCTGGGTTGAGCGGCACGATCTCGATCGGCAGCGAGTACTTCATCAACCAGGATTTGACGATTGACGGGCCGGGTGCCAGCCATCCGAGAATCGACGCCGGGTTTCAGAGCCGGATATTCGCGATCGTCGCCGGGAACGTGTCGATCTCGGGTTTGACGCTCGGCCACGGCTCGATCGCGAG
Source organism: Solirubrobacteraceae bacterium (assembly GCA_052148275.1). Lineage (GTDB taxonomy): Bacteria > Actinomycetota > Thermoleophilia > Solirubrobacterales > Solirubrobacteraceae > Palsa-465. The sequence goes on along the minus strand of JBKQIR010000015.1, from coordinate 47,460 downwards.
CACGCCGTTCAATCCGAGCGCCGAAGGCGGCGCGATCGAGGACAAATCCAACGGCGCGTTGTCGGTGTCCGGGGTCACGTTCGCAGGCGACCGGGCGGCGCGGGCTCCGGCGGGGTCGGTGCCGGCGGGGCGATCTACTCGTTCTTTGGTTCGCTGTCGGTGTGCGCGAGCATGTTCTCGGGAGATAGCGCCGGCGGGAACGGCGGCCTCGGGCCGTTGGGCGGGTCGGGCGCTGGAGGCGCGATCTACTCCAGCAGTACGTCAGTGTCCGTGGCTGGGTCGATGTTCTTGCGTGACAGCGCCGGCGGGAGCTCCGGCAGCGGGAACTTGAGCGGATTGGGCCAGGGCGGAGCGATCCACGCGCATTTCGGTTCCCTGTCGGGTCTCCGGGAGCACTTTCACGGACGACAGCGCCGGCGCTGGTGGCTCCGGCTCACGCAGCGGGCAGGGCGAGGGCGGCGCGATCTTCGCCTCGCTTGGCTCGTTGTCGGTGGTAGATAGTACGCTGAGCGCGAATGGCGCCGGCGCGGAGAGCGGCGTCGGCGCCGGCAGCGGGCAGGGTTCGGCGGCGCGATCTGGACGGACACCTTGTGGCGACGCTGTCGAGCGACACCATCGCGTCGAACACGGTCGGTCCAGCGGGCGGCAGCGCGGGTGCCGGGATCGCCGGCGCGCAACATGTGACGGCGCTAGGGTCGATCGTGTCCGGAAACACAGGCGCGTCGAACTGCGACGGAGACGTTGGGGCGTCGTCGTTTAGCTTGGAAGGTCCGGCAGGGAATCGCAGTTGCGGGTTTGCCCTGCGGTCAGCCGATCCGCTGCTCGAAGCGCTGCAGAACTACGGCGGCACGACGTGGACGCAGGCGCTCCCGCCGAACAGCTCAGCGGTCAGCGTAATTCCAAAGGCAGACTGCCCAAGCGCGGATGGGGGCGTCGATCAGCGCGGCTATCCCCGTCCCGGGCAGGGTAAGTCGATGTGTGATGTCGGCGCGTACGAGACCCAGGATCCGGGTGCCCGTAAGCGCACTCTCGTCCTGCGCGCCCCCATCTGACCCGCACTCACGCGGCTTCTGGAGAGAGGCCTGCCCTGGTGCCGAGGCGGGTGCAGCCGCGCGGAGACCCACTGGGCGCGAGGTTCCGACATGATCGCCGACGCGGTGGACTGCGGCTCTCCTATCACTGTCGCGGCCTGGCTGGGCTGTGCCGACCTGGCCACGACGGTTCCATCCGGTCAATAGGCACGGCCGGCGCGGCTCAGTAGCTGCCTGACGTCGCGCTGTGCCCGTGGTGGCAGGCCGGCGGCGTTGAGCCGTGCGGCGCGGAACTGGTTGGACTCGTGCGGAAACGCCCGCGCACGCGCGCGCCCGTCGATGCCGGCGCGCTCACCGAGCACGCCGAGGGCACCCTGGAGATTGTCGGGGAGCACGAAGAACTCGTCGGAGAGCTGGATGCGCTCGGCGATCCATTCGACGACCTGGCGGCCGACGGCCTCGGGGTCCGAGGCGGTCTCGAAGCGGTGGCGCAGCCGGGCGACGCCGTAGGAGACATGGCGCGCCTCGTCGCGTCGCGAGAGCAGCACGATCCGCCGTGTCGCCTCGTCGGGAGCGAGGTCGTAGACGATCTTGAAGATGTCGAGGATCTGGCCCTCGCCGAGGATGTCGACCAGCAGCGACGCCTGCTCGTAATCGTCGAGGAGAGCGAGCGGCGCGAGGAAGCCGTCGGTCTGCGGGCCGGTGGCCGACGGCCCGTGACCGTTGAGCCACAGGCGCTTGACGCACACCTCCGCGTGGCGGGCCTCGTCCATCACCTTGCCCGAGAGGAACAGCTTGACCTCCAGGAACGCCGGGTTGATTTGCGGCAGCCACACGGAGGGGACGTGGTGGGCGACGAGCTCCTGCTGCAGCAACCAGGTGAAGATCTCGCAGGTCGCATCCTCGAGGTCGTCGCGCAGGTGCAGCGCCGCATTCCACGGTATGTCGAGGCTCGCGTTCCACTGGCTCGCGTTGGCCTGTTCGACGAGGCGCGCGAGCCTCGGCGTCCAGACCTGCTCGCGGCGGTTGACGGTCCATGGCATCGGCGGCAGCTCGCCCGAGCCGGGCGGGCGCTCGTGCGTGCGCACCCGCAGACCGGTGGCCGGAGCCTCGTCCGGCACCTCCCCGTAAGGTGTCTGCCAGAGCCGGTCGAGCGAAATCTCCGATGAGAGCCAGCGGCGGCTCTGGCGCGAGCCGCGATCACCGCGGCGCAGTTCGTCGGGGCTGTCGGGCGCGTCCTCCGAAGTGTTGCTGAGGGTCTCGTCGATTGTGCTCATGCTTGCTCTCCATGCCAGTCGCGCATGTGGTTGCGCACGTGATCGGGCAGCGCCTCATGCGGGTAGAAGGTGTCGTAGAAGCCCACGTCGAGATGCTGGGCCTGATACCAGACCGTCATCAAGAACGGATCGATCGTCGCCGGGAAGCGGCCGTAGGTCTCCCAGATGTAGGTGCACAGCAGCTTGGTCGCCTCGACCGCCTCGGCCGAGGGACGGGGAACCCCGGCCAGCGGTGAGGCGTCGCGCCACGGCAGACGGTGGCGCTCCGGTGCGGAGAAGCAGCCGTCCGGTCCGAAACGACGGTCAAGCACGTCGTCGACCGCGTCGGCCATCGAAGCGTGAAAGGGCGGCAGCGCGCCCTCGAACAGGCCGGGAAGCCCGACCGGTACGAGCTGCCCGGCCGCGAACGGCGCGTCATCAGGGACGCGCGAGAACTGGAAGCCCAGGCCACCGGCCGGGCCCTCGCCGCCGGCGGCGCGCCAGAGCTCCTCGCCGCCCATCGTCACGCGTCCCTTGCCGCCGGAGAACGGATGCCCGCCTAGGCCGAGCGCCTGGGTGGCGATCAGCAGGTTGCCGATCACCAGTCCCTGCTCGACGCCGTTCATGTCGACCATCTGCCAGCGCTCGAAGTCCCACAGATCGACCGGGTGCGAGTCCTCGAACCATCCGTCACGCACGAGCGGCGCCAGCGGGTCGCCGCCGAGCCGGGGATCGTGGATGTAATAGCGGTGCGGCTCGTCGAAGTACAGCAGCATCGCGACGATGCACTGGCGGGTCACGTCGGAGATCGGGAGGAACAGCGTCGTGCCGGGGGCGTTGGCGATCCAGTGGTTGATGCCGAAAGGTTCGGCGTGCGCCGGGGCACGTCGAGCCTCCCGTCCTGCAGCTTGACCGCGCGCCGGAAGAGCTCGTGGCGCTGGGACTGGCGCCCCAGCTGGATGTAGCGCTCCGGCGCGACGTCGCGCTGGGGCAGCACGAACACGCCATCGTCGTTGGTCCAGAACAGCTCGGTGCCGTGTGTCGCCAGCGGGCTCGGATAGCTGCGCCCGGTGAAGCTCCCAAGCTTGTCAGCGCCGGTCCGTGCGCCGTGCTCGTCGGTGAACGGCCAGTCGTCGCGAGCCACGCCGGTGATGCCGGTGCCGGCGGCGACGAGGATCGCCTCTTCGGGATGCGCGAGCGGCACCGGCTCGGCGTCGGAGCGGTAAGCGAGCGGTCCTGTCAGCTGCGCGCCGAGCGCGAACCGGCGAGAGCGCCGCGTGAAGATTGCACGCAGCGCCGGGAACGCGGCCGCGCGCCGCAGCGCGGCTTCGTTGGTCGATGGCCGCCGGGTGCTCGTCGTCGGGGCGGGCATCAGATCGAGGTGAGGTAGCGATCGCGGTCCCAATCGGTGACCGCGCTCAGGAACGACTCCCATTCGTACTGCGCGAGCTTCGTGTAGTCATGCACGGCGTCCTCGCCGAGGATCTCGGTGATGACCGCGTCTGCGCGCGCTGCCGCGATCCCCTCCCCGAGGTTGCCGGGCAGCGGCTCGCCGCTGCCGTACAGGTTCCCCTGTCCTGGCTCGCCGGGGTCAGCAGGCTCGCGCTCGAGCCCGGCGATGATCGCGGCCAGCGTGGCCGCGATCACCCAATGCGGCTCGGCGTCGGCGGCGCCGGTGCGCAGCTCGATCCGGGTCGCCGACGGGGTCTCGATCAGCGACCGGATCGCGACCGTGCGGTTGTCGTGGCCCCAGGTGCGGGTGGAAGGCGCGAACGACAGCGGCGTGAAGCGCTTGTAGGAGTTCACCGTCGGAGCTCCATACAGGATGATCCCCGGCAGGTGCTCGAACAGGCCTGCGATCGCACGGCGGTGCAGATCGTTCTCGCGGTGGCCGGCGGGCGCGAACGCCGGCTCGCTCTTGCGCCACAGCGATACATGAAGATGCATCGAGTTGCCGGCCTGGTCGCCGAACGGCTTGGCCATGAAGGTCGCCAGGCCACCCGCCTGGCGGGCGAGCTCACGGACCCCGTACTTCAGTCGCGCTGCCTGGCCGGCGGCCTCCAGTGCTCGGGCGTGGCGGAGGTTGACCTCGACCTGCCCGGGCCCGTACTCGGTCTCGGAACCCTCCAGATCGACGTATCCCGTCAGGCCGCTGACGATCGTGTCGAGCACCGGCTCGAGCTCGGAGGCTTTCTGCAGCGAGTACGCCTGGACCCCGTCGGACAGCGGCGCGCCGTCGGTCGTGAGCAGGTGGAACTCGATCTCGACCCCCACTTCGGCCTCGTAGCCCAGCTGGGCAAGGCGCTCCAGAACGCGCCGCAGGACGGTGCGAGGGGCGGTCCGCGCGAGCTGCCGATCATGGCCGTACAGGTCGCAGATGACCTGGCCGACGCCCTTGCGCCAAGGAACCAGGCGGTAGGTGTCGAGGTCGGGGATCGCGAACAGATCGGGAAACCCGGTGTCCCAGCTCGACCAGCGCAGCCCGTCCTTGACATCGCCGGCCACGTCCCAGCAGAGCACCGCGTCGCAAAACGCGAAGCCCTGACCATGCGCGCGCTCGAGGAAGCCCTCAGCGGTGATCCGCTTTCCGCGCGGGTGCCCCTGATGATCGTTCCACAGGATCTCCACCTCGCGCAGCTCGCCGCGGGCGAGCGCGAGCTCGAGCGCCGCGCGTCCCCCGGCGCCGCCGCGACGCACGGTGGTGCTGGAGTTGTTCGCGAATGGGTCGGTTTCGGTGAGACTCACGTTCGTTCTCCTACAGATGGCAGATGTAGATGCGATGTGGCGCGCGAGACGAACGCGTCGAACAGGCGCAGGCCGCCGGTTCCCGCCTGGTCGGCGTAGCGGAGCCCCTCGCTGTGCAGCCGCCCGAGATCGAGGCCCGCCAGCGCCAGCCAGCGGACGCCGCTCGGCCTCGCGCTCCACATCGCGGCCACCTCCGGCGTGACCTCTGGATGGAACTGCACGCCGAGATGCGGGCCAGCCACGAAAGCCTGTGGCCCAAAAGCGTTGCGTGCGATCTCGGTCGCGGCGCTCGGCAGCACGAAAACGTCCTCATGCCACGCAAACCAGGGTCCATCCCCGACGAGGTCCGGCATCTGGGATTGCACCCAGACCCAGCCGATCTCTGGGTGCCGGGCACGCTCGATCGACCCGCCGAGCGCGATCGCGAGCGCTTGCGCCCCAAAGCAGATCCCGAGGATCGGCACTGCGGCAAGGTTCGCGAGACGCAGCCACTCCAGCTCGCGATCGACCCACGGCGGCTTGCGCTGACCGGCGCTGTGGTCGCTGCCGAGCGTGAACGCGAAGTCGAAGCCGTCTGGCGCCGGGAGCTCGTGCGTCCGATCGGCGCGCACGACGACGAGCTCGACCCGGCGCTGCCTGGCCCAGTCGGACAGCAGCGCCGGGGGCGCGTTGCGCTGATGCTGGAGCACAAGCGCTCGCGACTTCATACGTTGGTTAGGCCTCCTCGTGGACGAAGCGCCGCGGCTTCATACGCTGTTCACGCTTCCTCGTGGACGAACCGCCCGACGGCTTCGTAGCGCGCCGTGTCGCGGAAGCGGAACCACAGGGCCGCACCGACGCCGAGCACGAAGACGGCCAGCGCGATCCACGGAATTGCGACGACGAACGGGACGTTGTTCACGCCCGCGAGCGTCGCGCGGTTCTTGAGCAGCAGGAAGCAGGAGAACACCATCAGCCCGCCGCCGAGGAGCGGGGCGACGAGCGTCTTCCACGGATCGAAGTGCGCACGCTCGACGGTCCAGAAGTACCGCACGATCGCAAACGAGGTGAGCGCCTGCGCGGCCAGGATGCCGAGCACGCCGAGCAGCGGCGAATACGTGCCGAGCTTCGTGAGCGCCCCGAGGGGCGAGGAGTCCTGGACCGTGAATATGGTGACGTAGATGGCGACCACGATCGCCAGCGTGATGGCGGCGATGTATGGCGTCCCGTGCTTCTTGTGCGTGCGACCGAGGGCGGACGGGAGCAGCCGCTCGCGCCCAAGCGCGAACACGTACCGCGAGGACGTGTTGAAGAACGCGAGCTGGCATGCGAACGAGCTCGTGATGATGAGGACCTTGAACGCGTCCGTGAGGCTGGCGCCGAAGTAGCGGCCGGTGAGCGGGTAGTAGGCGGAGATGAACGTGCCCTTGAACTGCGCGTTCACGGCCTGACTGACATGGTTGGTGCCCCAGCCGACGACGAACGCCCAGGTGACGAACACGTAGACGACGCCGAGCACGAACAGCGTGACAAATGTCGCCACGCCGGCGATCCTCTTCGGCTGGCGTGACTCCTCGCCGTAGTTGGGCGCCATCTCGAAGCCGACCCACGACCAGAAGGCGCCGAACAGGGCGACGCCCGGGGCGGCGGCGCCGAACACTTTTACTGCCGACGGGTTGTTGAACAGCTTTACCGGGTTGAGCGGCGCTGCGGTGAGCCCGTGGGCGCCGCCGGCGAACACGATCGCAAAGCCGAGGATCAGTGCGCCGAGCACCTCGGCGATGAAGAACGCGCCGAGGATGCGCGCCGTGATCCTGATGTCGAACCACGCGAACAGGACGTCAACGAGCAGCGCGCCGCCCATCAGCAGCCAGACTGTGATGCTGACGTGCAGCCAGCTATCGATCGTCGTGTTCGCGAAGTACGCGAACACGCCGAGCAGCGCTGCGACGAGGACCGAGTACGACATCGTGACGAGCGCGGCGGTGCCGAGGCCGATCGTCTGGCCAAAGCCGTGCGATACGAACGAGTAGAACCCGCCCGCGGTCGTCACGCGGCGGCTCATCTCCATGTACCCCACAGTGAAGATGAGGAGCATCACGGTGGCGAGGATGAACGCCGACGGCCCGGCCCAGCCGGAGCCCAAGACGATCACGGGGGTGTTGAAGAGCAGCGCCGTCATCGGCGCCGCCGCGGTGGCAATGCAGAAGAAGAGGGCCACCAGCCCGAGCTGGTTGCGCTTGAGGATCGTGCTCGACCTCCCTTCGGGACTTACGACCTCAACGTCTTCGCTGACAGCAGTGCTCATTCTCGTCCTCCGATCAACGTTCGGGTTCAGGGCATCAGGGTGCGGGGTTCAGGGCATCGGATGCCAAACTCGGAGCATTAATATCAAATTCGATCAACTTTCTTGTAATTAGCCGAAAGATACGTAGTTCCCCCGCAAAAACGTCCGTAATTCCCCGCAAGGGCATGCGGCCGAGCCCTTCTCCTTAAAGTCGATTGATATAGTTGCATAAACGTGATCGGATGAGCATCTACAAGGAGGTCGACGACGTTGGCTGACCCGTTCTCGCTGCCTCTGGAGTGGATCCCGGAGGAGAATCGACTGCTGGTCGACGCGATCAGAACCTGGGCCAACGAGGACGTGATCCCGGTTCGCCGCCAGATCGACGAGGATTGGGACCGCCACGAGCTGTGCCGGCCGCTGCTCGAGAAGCTCTGCGTCGAGCATGGCTACCAGTGGGCCGCCTGGCCCTCCGCCTACGGCGGAGGCGGGATGAACGCCATCGCCTCCGCGATGTGCCTGGAGGAGATGTCGCGGGCGGACTCAGGACTGGCGACCGCGGCGAGCTGCTCGGTCTGGGCGGTCGCGCCAATCGCTGGGCCGTTCGAGAATCGCCAGCTGATGGAGCGCTTCGCGCCCCGGTTCCTGCAGACAGATCGCTGGTACGTTGGCTCGGCGGCGATCAGCGACGGTCGCAGCGGGTCCGATGTCGAGAACATCGACGGGACCCAGGGGCGTCATATCGCCACCACGGCGACGCTCGACGGCGACGATTGGGTGGTCAACGGCCACAAGCTCTGGCCGACCAATTCCGGCGGCGCCGCGGATCTGTTCTCGGTCTTCTGCACGACCGATCGGGCGGCCGGCGACGAGGGTTTTGCGATCATCTATGTGCCCGCCGACACGCCCGGCGTGACGCAGGGCAAGCCCTACCGCAAAGCCGGCATGTCCGGGGACTGGAACGGCGACGTGTGGTTTGACCACGTGCGTGTGCCGCGGGAATACCGTGCGCACGGTCCCGGCACCGACGCGCTCGCCGCACGGGCCTTCATCGCCTCTGGCAACGTCGGCACTGCAGCCCAATGCATCGGCGTGATGCGCAACATCTACGAGCTGCTCAAGGACTGGTGCGACACGCGCGTGGTCGCCGGCAAAGCGCTCAAGGAGCACACGATCACGGCCGCGGTTCTCGCCGACATCGTGGTTGCGATCGAGACCAGCCGCGCCGACACCTACCTGAAAGCGAGAATGCTCGACCGTCCCGATCTCTACGGTCCGCGTCACACGCAGGAGATGCTCGCCAGAACGAGGGTGACGAAGCTGTACGTCTCCGATCAGCTCACCAGCGTGGCAAACAAGGCGCTCGACCTGATGGGCTCCTTTGGCTACGCGCGCGAGGGCGACCTCGAGAAGCACTGGCGCGACTCCAAGATCCTCAGCATCTGGATGGGAGGCCGCGCGCTTCCCCAGCTCGACATCGCCCGCTGGTACTTCGATGCGCAGACCTATTGAGCCACCCGCTGACGGCTGCGCAGAGCGCGCACCCGTCGTGGCGCCGGTGGAGGATGGCGCCTCAGAGGCGCCGTCGAGGGACGCAGCCGCAGGAGCAACGTCGGGCCTGGACGACCCGGCCTTCGGCAGCAGCGCGCCGTTCACGATCGGCATCGAGGAGGAGCTGCTGCTCGTCCGCGACGGCGATCACGCGCTCGACGGCAGCGCCGGAAGGTTCGTGCGCGAGCTTGGCGAGTCCCAAGCCCTAACGCATACCGACCTGTACGCGGCGCTGCTCGAGTTCGCAAGCCCGGTGCGAAGCAACCCTTCGGAGGCCGTCGATGACTTGCGCCGGCTGCGCGCCCGCGCGATCGCCCACGGCGCCAACCTGCTGGGCGCCGGCATCCACCCCGCGCAGCCGTTCGGCCACGTGCAGCACGTCGACGAGGAGCGCTACCGGCAGATCGCCGACGACATGCGCGGCCTTGTGGCCCGCGCTCCCACCTGCGCGCTGCACGTACACGTCGGGATGCCGGATGCCCAGACGGCGATTCGCGTCACCAACGCGCTGCGCGATCACCTGCCGCTGCTGCAGGCACTGAGCGCCAATTCGCCGTTCTGGCACGGCGTCGACAGTGGCCTGGCGAGCGCGCGAACGGCGCTGTTCCGCTCCGCCCCGCGCTCCGAGATCCCGCGTGCGTTCGCTGATTGGGACGACTACGTGGCGGCGGTAGAGGCGGTACTCACCGCCGGCGGCCTGGCCGACTACACGTTCCTGTGGTGGGACGTGCGCCCGCACCCCCGGCTCGGCACGGTCGAGGTGCGCTCGATGGACGCTCAATCGAGTCCACGAGCCACGCTCGCGCTCGCCGGGCTCGTGCAGTCGCTCGCGGCATACGAGGCACAGCAGCCGCCGCGCCATTGGACACCTCGCGAAGCGCTGATGGAGTCGATGTTCCGCGCCGCGCGCGACGGAGTCCGCGCCAAGCTGCTGCGCGACGGCGCGCTGCGACCGATCGCTCAGATCGCGGAGGAGGTCGTTGCGCAGGTGCGCCCGCACGCGCGCGAGCTCCACGCCGAGGCGGCGCTTGACGAGGTGCAGTGGCTCGTGGCAACCGAAGGCGGCGCGCAGCGCCAGCGCCGGGCCTTCGGCGCCTGGGGTATGGATGGGCTACTCGAGTTCCTCGTGCGGGAGACCGGCGAGCTCCGCCGGCACCCGGAACAGGCGGCGCCGGCGGAGATCGGGGAGCACGATTCTCACAGCGCCGCGCTACGCGTCGCGATGCCGAGCAGCGCCGCGAGCAGCGCCTCGACGTCCTCACGGGTGTTGTAGAGCGCCAGCGAGGCGCGCACCGTCCCTTCGTGACCGAAGCGGCGCACGACCGGCTGCGCGCAGTGGTGCCCCGCGCGCACCGCGATTCCCTCGCGGTCGAGCGCGCTGGCGATCTGCTCGGGCGTCAAACCGTCGATCACGAAGGACAGCACAGCGGCCTTCTCGGCAGCTGTGCCGATCAGTTGCAGGCCCGGGATGCGCAGCAGCCCGGCTGTCGCGTAGGCGAGCAGCTCGTGCTCGTGGCCGGCGATGCTCTCCAGCCCGATGCGCTGCACGTAGTCGAGCGCTGCGCCGAGTGCCACCGCGTCGGCAATGCTGGGGGTGCCTGCCTCGAAACGTACGGGCGCAGGCTGATACAGCGTCCGTTCGAAGGTCACGTCGCGGATCATGCTGCCGCCGCCCTGCCACGGGGCCATCGCGTTGAGGACGTCGAGCTTTCCGTACAGCACGCCGATGCCGGTCGGGCCGAACACCTTGTGTCCCGAGAGCGCGTACCAGTCGGCGTCGAGCCGTTGCACATCGACCGGCATGTGCGGCACGGCCTGCGCTCCGTCGATCAGCACGCGCGCCCCGTATCGATGTGCCAGCTCGGTCATCTCGCGTGCCGGGGTGATCGTGCCGAGCGCGTTTGAGACATGCGAGAAAGCCACGATTCGCGAGCGGTCAGACAGCAGTCGCTCGTACTCCTCGAGCAGCACCTGGCCGGAGTCGTCGACGGGCGCGACCCGCAGGCGAGCACCGGTCTCGCGGCAGAGCTGCTGCCAGGGGACGATGTTCGAGTGATGCTCGAGCCACGAGATCAGGACCTCGTCCCCAGGGCCGACGTGTGCGCGGCCCCAGGCCTGTGCGACGAGGTTGATCGCCTCGGTCGTGCCCCTGACGAACACGATCTCATCGCTGGATGAGGCGTGCAGGAAGTGCGCCGCCGTGTGCCGCGCCTGCTCATAGGCGTCGGTTGCACGCGCGGCCATCTCGTGCGCGGCGCGATGCACGTTCGAGTTCTCGTGGCGGTAGAAGGATGACAGCCGCTCGATCACGGCCTCGGGCTTCTGGGTGGTCGCGCCGTTGTCGAGCCACACCAGCGGCCGGCCGTGCACATGCTCCGCCAGCGCAGGGAAGTCCGCGCGCACCGCGCGCGGATCGAACGCCGGCGCGGTGAGTCGCCGCTCGCTCGTCGCGGCTACTTGCCACGCGGCGCCGTCATCAAGCGCGGCGTCGGACGCCGAGCGGGCGCCTTCCGCAACGAAGTAGGGGGCGCTGCCCCACGGATCGGTGACGTGTGCGCTGGGCACCTGCCTGAAAAGCTCGTTTGGGATGCGCTCGAGCTCGCCGGTGTCGTATGGCGCGCTCGGCCTCAGCGCATCATCGGAAGAGAACCCGGTGCCGCTGCGCTCAGTCCCGGTAGGCATGATCGTACTTGTGGTACTTGTTCACCTCGACGCCCTCCAGCAGCGCGACGGCATCGTCGGCCAGGACCGCCAGCGAGCTGTACAGCGAGACCAGGTAGGAGGCGATCGCCCGGCGGCTGATGCCCATGAACTTCACCGATAGACCAAGACCCTGATCGCCGCCGGGGTCCGGCTGGTAGAGCCCGACGACACCCTGGCGACTCTCGCCGGTGCGCAGCAGCAGGATCTGGGTCCGGTTGTCCCTGATCTCGAGCTTGTTGCTCGGCACGAGCGGGATCCCGCGCCAGGTGACTACCGGGGAGCCGAACAGGCTCGTAGTGGTGGGCGGGACGCCGCGGCGGGTCGCCTCTCGCAGGAATGCCGCGATCGCCCGCGGGTGCGCGAGGAAGAACGCCGGCTCTTTCCACACGAGCGTGATCAGCTCGTCGAGATCATCGGGGGTCGGCGCCCCGGCCAGGGTCGTGATCGCCTGAGACGAGGTGACGTTGTTCAGCAGGCCGTAGTCGATGTTGTGCAGCAGCTCGTACTCCTGGCGCTCCTTGACCGTCTCGACCGCGAGTCGCAGCTGCTCCTTGGTCTGATCGTACGGATGGCTGTAGAGATCCGCTACGCGGGTGTGAACATCGACGACGGTCGTCACCGAGCCCACGAAGTACTCGCGCGGGTTCTCCTCGTAGTCGACGAAGGTCTCCGGCAGCTCGGCGCGGTCCTCGCGCTGGGAGGTCGCCGTGAGCACCCTCGACTCGTCTCTCACCTTGTTCAAGCGGTAGATACCGGCTTCCACTCCGACCCACGGCAGCAGCTGAACAAGCCACCGGGGCGTGATCGACTGCATCGTCGGGGCGGTCTTCTGCGCGTTGGCGAGCTGACGCGCGGCGACGTCGCCAAGCGCCAGGCGCGGTTCGGTGTTGGCCATGGCCTTCCTTTCAGATCGAGACTGCGTCGGTCGCGTCTCTTGCCTTATGCCCGCGCGCCCGTGACCGCGCGGACGTCTTTTCCGTCGGCGTCGAACAGGCCCGGCACTGAGAAGTAGCGCTCGCCGGTGTCGTAGGAGAAGGTGAGAACGACGCTTCCGTCGGGGATCTCGGGGAGCTTCTTGGCAACGGCGGCGAGTGCGGCGCCGGAGGACGCGCCGACGAAGATGCCCTCGTCACGTGCGACGCGGACCGCGTAGGCGAACGCGTCCTCCTCGCTGACCTGAATGGTCCCGTCGAGCGTCTCGACGTGGAGGTTGGCGGGCACGAATCCGGCGCCGATCCCCTGGAGCTTGTGGGGCGAGGGCGAGCCGCCGCTGATGACCGGCGACTTCTCCGGCTCGACCGCGAACGTCTTGAGATCGGGGAAGTGCTGCTTGAGGACCTCGCTGACGCCGGTGATGTGCCCGCCCGTCCCGACGCCTGTGATGAGGTAGTCGATCCCGTCGGGGAAGTCGGCGAGGATCTCCTGCGCGGTCTTGTCGCGGTGCACCTCGATGTTGGCCGGGTTCTCGAACTGCTGCGGGATCCACCCCCCCGGCGTGCTGGCGGCGAGCTCTTCGGCGCGGTCGATCGCGCCCTTCATCCCCTTCTCACGCGGCGTCAGCTCGAGGTCGGCGCCGTACACGGCGAAAAGCCGGCGGCGCTCGATCGACATCGACTCCGGCATCACGAGGATCAGCTTGTAGCCCTTGACGGCCGCGACGATCGCGAGTCCGACACCGGTGTTCCCGGAGGTCGGCTCGATGATCACGCTGTCGGGGGTGAGGATCCCGCGGCGCTCTGCGTCCTCGATCATCGAGAGCCCGATGCGGTCCTTGATGCTCCCGCCCGGGTTGGAGCGCTCGGCCTTCATCCATACCTCGACGCGCGGGTCGAATAGGCGGTTGATCCGGATATGGGGCGTGTTCCCGATCGTCTCGAGAACGTTGTTGTACTTAGTCATTGTGCTGCTCCCTCGTCCGAGACGGCGAGGCCACCGACCCGGTCGCGCTGTCAGATGTTCAGTTCGGTGAGATCGTCGGAAGGCGCCGAAGAGTTGCATCACGGCGACGATCCGCCGTCGGGTTCGAGACCAGACGGCGAATCAGCACTATAACAGTGAGGTTGATCGACTTACTGTCTCAGTAGTTTCCACGGACCGCTCACTCGCACGAGATCCCCTGCTGCTCGAGGAACGCCTCGTAGGCGGCGATTCCCTGCGGCCCGGTGACGAGGTCCACCGACTCGGACTCCCAATTGCCGGGTCTCAGCTTTGCCACCCAACCGGTGCCGTAGGGGTCGCGGTTGAGCAGGCCCGGGTCGCTGCGCAGCGCCTCGTTGACCTCCGTGATCTCGCCGCTGACGGGCGCCGGCACCGGGCCGACCCACTTCGAGCTCTCGACCGTGCCGATGCTCTTGCCCCTCGCAAGCGATCTGCCGACGCGCTTGGTGGTCACCGAGATGATCCCCTTGGCAAGGTTCTGGGCTACGTCGGTCATGCCGACGACGACCAGGTCTCCTTCCAGGCGCGCCCAGACGTGCTTGTCGACGAGGTAGTACAGGTCGTCGGGAATGTTGCACCCGCGCACCGTGCTCATCGTGCACCCATCCCCGCGGCGAGCAGGGCCGTCAGCTCGGTGACCTCGAACTCGGCGCCGAGTGTGTTGGCGGCGTCCGTGTACATCGCCAGGTCCTTCGGACAGCTGACGACGAAGCGCTGTACGCCGCCGAGCGCCTGGGCCTCCCGGATCCGCTGCTCGCTGGGCCGCTCGCTAAGCGCCGAGTCGTCCATCCAGATGCGCCCGCCGCCGGCGCCGCAGCAGAACGTGTCGGTGCCGCATCTCGGCATCTCCACCAGTTGCGCACCGGTCGCCTCGATCAGGGCGCGCGGCGCCGCCGTGATGCGGTTGTAGCGCGCGAGATAGCACGGGTCGTGGTAGGTGACGCGGGCGTCTTGCAGCGGTGCTCCCAGGACGATCGACCCGTCGCTGACGAGCTTCGATAGGAGCTCGGTGTAGTGGTACACGGGCTGCCTGAGACCGTAGAGCGGGTACTCGTTGCGCAGCGTGTTGAGCGAGTGCGGGTCGGCGGTGAAGATCGCGTCGAACTGGGCGCCCGCGAACGCCGCCATGTTGTGCTCCACCAACATCTCGAACAGGCCCTCCTCGCCGATCCGGCGTACGTCGTTGCCGGCGTTGCGCTCGCCATCGTAGAGCAGCCCGAACGACACGCCGGCGTCGTGCAGGATCGCAGCAAGCCGCCGAGAAGCCGCCTGCGCACGCTCGTCGAAGGAGGCGAAATCGCCGACGAACCAGAGATAGGAGACCTTCTCCTTGCGCGCATCCGGGATCGTGAACTCCAGCCCCTTCGTCCAGCGCGCACGCATCCGCACGGACTTGCCGTACGAGTTGCCATGCTTGGCAAGGTTCTCGAGCGCCTCCTGGAGCAGCGGCTCGATCCGTCCCTGATCGACCAGGCCGCGGCGCATGTCGACGATCGTCGGCACGTGCTCGATCCCGACGGGACAGGCCTCGCTGCATGCCATGCACGTCGTGCACGACCACAGCACCTCGTCGGAGATCAACCCCGCTCGATCCGCAGCGTCCACGGCCGTGCCGTCGTCACCGCCGCGTTGGCGCTCGGGACGGCGGTACAGCCGTTCGCGGATGTCGAGGATCAACTGACGCGGCGCCAGCGGCGCGCCTGCGGCCGTTGCCGGGCAGGCCGCGCTGCAGCGCCCGCACTCGGTGCACGAGAACGCGTCGAGCACCTGCTTCCAGCTCAGATCGCCCACCGCGACGACGGCCACCCGGCCCTTCGCAGGTGGCTCGAGCTGGGCCGCGGGAGCCGCGAGCACGCGAGACGCGGCCGCTCCGGAGTCGACGCCCACAAGCGGCACGCTCGCCGGCGCGAGCTTGCCGAAGAACACGTTCGGAAGCCCGGTGATGATGTGGAAGTGCTTGGAGCGCGGCAGCAGGTTCAGGAACAGCAGGACCGTCAGGTTGTGCAGCCACCAGCCGACCTCGCTCACCGTCAACGCGCGCGAGGGCCGGAGGCCGCCGAGCGCGTCGGCGACAAGCCCGGTGAGCGGCGCGAACGCGCGCTCGTTGCCGTGGATGTTGTACGCGACCAGCCTGCCCGCGTCGGCGAGCAGCCCGCCGGCCATGATCAGCAGGATCAGGACGAGGATCAGGATCCCCTCCCAGTGCGGGGCCTCGCGGTAGCGAGCCTCGGCTTTGCCCAGGCCGAACAGCCGCGGCGTGTGGGCGATCAGACGCCGGTAGAGCATGTAGAGCACGGCGACGATCACCGTCGTCTCGAGCAGGTCGCGCACCAGGAAGAACGGCGGGCCGAGCAGCTGGTCGGGCCCGAAGCCTGGAATGTGCCAGTTCGCATCGAAGGCGCGCCCGAACTGCGTGATCAGCTGCGCCAGCAGCACCAGGAAGCCCCAGAAGATCAGCGCGTGAATGATCCCCGACGGCTGCTCGCCGGCGAGGAACTTGCGCTGGCCGAGACCATCGAGCGCCATCCGTCTGGCCCGCGCGCCGAGCCTGTCGAAGCGCGCGACGGGCTGGGCACGGGCAAGCAGGCGCGCGCGCGGCGCGAGCGCGCGCGCGAACGCCGCCAGCGCGACCACGAACGCGACGACGAACAGCGGTTGATTCACTCGCGCGCCGCTTCCAGCTGCTCCACGAGGGCGGGCAGCAGATCGAGCACGTCCTCGGTGCTGCCGTAATCGGCCACGTCGAAGATCGGCGCGCGCTCGTCGGTGTTGATCGCGATGATCAGCTCGGCCTCGCCGATCCCCTCGAGGTGCTCGGGCGCGCCCGAGATGCCACATGCGAGGTACAGCTTCGGCTTGACCCTGCTGCCGGACTTGCCGACCTGGCGCGACTTCGGCAGCCAGCCGGCATCGGTCACCGGACGCGAAGCGCTCACGGTGCCACCGAGCGCGTCGGCCAGCTCTTGGGCGAGCTCGATGTTCTCCGCGCCGCCGATTCCACGTCCGACCGAAACGAGGATCTCCTCAGTGGCGATCTCGACATCGCCTGGCTCGGGCTCACGGCGGGCGAGGAAGGTGGTGCGCACAGCGCTGAGGTCGGGTGCCTGGACGTCCTCCACGGCCGGCGCGCCACCGCCGGCGACAGCGGCCGACCGGTGCAACGAGCCGGCCACAACCGAGGCGATCGCCGCTCGGGGAAGCTCGAGCTCGGCGCGCAGCTTGCCGCCGTAAACGAGGCTGGTGGCGATTGTCGCGTCGCCTTCGAGCTCGAGCTCGACGCAGTAGGCCGCCAGCGAACGCCCGGTGCGCGCCGACAGCGGGGCGGCGACGTCGATGCCAACCGTCGTGTTCGCGATCAGCACGAGCCGCGGGTCGCGCTCCTGGATCAGCGCCGCCAGCGCCGCAGCGTACGCCTCCGGCACGAACTGCGCGAGCGCCGGATCGTCGACCGACAGAACGACGTCGGCCGCCAGCGCGCCGGCGAGCTCGCCCGCGCCGTGTCCGAGCAGGCACGCGACCGACCGCCCGCCGCTCGTGTCGGCGAACATCCGAGCCTTGGCGAGCAGCTCGTGGGTGGAGTCGACGATCTTCCCGTCGTGATGCTCGACGAGCACGAAGATATCGTTGCTCACGGTGCTCCTCCGTGCGGGCGGAGCTTCACGGCGCCGCGCTCGGTGATGATCTCGACGATCCGCGCGGCGATCTCGTCGCTGCCACCGCTCAGCATCTCGGCGCGTGAGCTGGACTGTGGCGCGTACAGACGGCGGACCCTCACGCTGGCCTGAGCACTCACCTGGGCGCTCGCGCCGGGCGCCGGAAGCTGCTCGATGGCGCCCTCCTGCATGGTCGCGCGAATCCGTGAGATCGGCACGTAGCGTGGTGGCCGGCGCGCGTTCTGCACGCCGATCACCGCGGGCGCGCTGACGCGCAGCTCGTGGATCACGCCCGCCCCGATCTCCTGGCTGATCGTGAAGGCGCCGTCGTGCGGCTGGACTCCCACGGCGACCGCCACATGCGGCAGTCCGAGCAACCCGGCGAGCAGGCCACCAACCTGGCCGTCGAGATCCTCGGGCGATTGCACGCCCGTCAGTAGCAGGTCGAACTCGATGCCGCGCAGATGCTCGGCGAGGATCGCCGCGCGCGCAAGATTTGAGAGGGCGCCCTGCGGGGCGCCCACCAGCTTGGTGGCCCGCGCGGCCCCCTTGGCGAGCGCCGCGTACAGACTCTGATCGACGTCGGGTTCGTCGAGCGCGATCACGCTCACCTCGGCGCCGGCCTCGTCAGCCAGCAGCAGCGCCTCCTCGAGCGCCTGCTCGTCCCACTCGTTGCATTGGAACGCCAGGTACTCGCGTTCGAGGTCGGTGCCGTCGTCGCTGACCTCGAGCTCCTCGACGAGGTCGACCGTCTGCCTGAGCGCAACCACGATCTTCACGCACTGTCTCCTGTGTCGAGGGCACGTCCCGCCGCGGGCGGCGCGCACAGCTCCGCTGGCCTGCTCGGGCCGGGCCCTGGCCTGATCAGCGCATCGAGCTCGAGCGCAGCCGCGATCTCGAGCAGCTCCGCGCGTGTCGGGCGCCACGGGAAGTCACGCGGCGTCTCGCTCGCCCGCCAGCTGCCCATCGGGCGCGTGCAGCCGGGCTCGCCGCCGGCTGACGCACAGCCGTTGGTCATGAACGCGTGGCCGTCGGAGATCACCGCATCGACGAGCGCGCGCGGCACATGGATCGCTGCCAGCGCACCGTCGTCGTCGAACCGGAACGCCGCCGGATCGAGCCCTCTTTCCTCGAGCAGCAGCTTGGCGAGCTGGATCCGCCGCCAGCGGCGCAGCGGCGTGCGCTGGCAGTCGGCCATGCGCGAATCCGGCTCGGGGTTGAAGCAGAACAGGTATGAGTACACCTGGCGATCGAGCAGCGCCGCGAACATCGCGATCAGGTCGCTGTCGCTCTCGCCCAGGCCGACCAACACGTGGCAGTTGACCCTCCAGGGTCCGAAGATCTCGCGCGCCTGCTCGACTGTCCGCCAGTACTGCGCCCAGCTGAGCGCGCCGTTGGGGACATCGGTTCGAAGCGACCGGAACAGATCCTCGGTGACGGCGTCGAGGCCGATCCCGATCATCTCGACGCCTGCCTCCCTGAGCGCGGCCAGACGGTGTGCATCGAGCGTCGGGGGCGCCACCAGCACCGACAGCGGCGCACGCACGCTGCCCGTGACCCGCGCGGCGATGTCGAGCGTGTCGGCGTAGGCCCTGCCATGGGTGACCATCGAGATGCACAGTCGCGTGACCCTGTCCTGATGGCGCGCGAGCCTGCGGACCAGCTCGCCGGTCTCCACCAGCGGCCATTGCACGCGGATGAATGACCGCTGCGCCCAGTCGCCCGGACGGTTGCGCGCAAGCCCGCAGTAGCCGCAGTCAGACAGGCAGCCCCGATCGTAGGACAGCAGCAGGTTCACGCCGCCAAACTCCATCGCGCGGGTGAAGCGACCTGAGACGAAGCGCAGCGCGAGCGCGCTGGCATATGAGATCCGCACCCACTGCGGGCTCTCGCGACTGGGCGTCCCGGCGTCCCGGGAGCGCTCGATGGTGGTCGTGCTCACGCCGACACCTCGCCGGCCGCGTGCTGCAGGGCGCTGTGCGCCGCGTTCCAGACAGCCTCCGCCACCTGCTCGGCGCCGACGCCTAGCACATCGCCGTCGAGCTCGCGGCGGGTCACCTCGACGATCCGATCGGGATCCGCGCGGCACCAGCGCAGTGCCGCCTCGAGCGCCAGCAATGCCGGCGGCATCACCGAGAAGTCGCCGGCGAGCAGCACCGACGAGAGCGCCGTCCCCTGCACGCCGGCGTAGACGCGCACGAGTCCCGACGGCGTGCCGAGCAGCGCGCTGCCGCGGGCATCGCCGTCGACCGTGCGGTCGGCTAGCCACTGCGCCGACGCGTAGCGCTCGGCCAGCTCGGAAGCGCGCACGCGCTCCTGCTCGTCCGGGCACGAGCGAGCCAGCGCCGCGCCGAGCGTCGCGCGGAAACCCGCGGCGATCGCCTCACGGAGCTCCGCGCCGGTGAGCGCGGAGCCTGTCTCGCGCGAGACCGTCGTTAGCCGTTCGTGCACGCGCGCGACGCCTTTGTCGACGAGCTTCGCACCCGGGATCCGCAGCACTCTAAGCATCAGCTTGACGTCGAGGTCCGCCAGGACGCTGCCGTGGAACAGCAGCGCCCCGTGGTCATCGGCGTACAGGCCGAGGCCGGCGATCTTGCGCCCGTCCACCTCGAGATCGTTCTTGCCGCGGAACCGGGCGTGGACACCGAGGCTCGAGAGCCCCGCCACGATCCCGTCTCCGTACTGGCGCATCAGATCGCGCGGCCCGGTGCCCGCCGGAGCGCGCGTCGTGATCGCGACGCCGAGCTGCTGGGGTCCCATGATGATCGCGCCGCCGCCGGTCGGCCGGCGGCCGACCTCGATCCCGAGCCGCGCGCAGGCATCGGTATCGAGCTCCGCTTCCAGCGCCTGGTAGCGGCCCACGAGGGCGCAATGCGGGCGGTAGGTGTACAGCCGCAGCGTCGCCTCGAACGGCGACTGCATGCCGTCGCCGTAGTGGAGCATCAGCGCCTCGTCGCCGGCCAGGCCGTCCGCGGCTCCGGCGCCGTCGTCGGTGATGAGCCGCCAGAGCCTCAAGCTGCGAGCCACGCCGGCCTCCCAGTCCCGTCCGCACGCCTCATAGTCCCGCCTCGATGAGCGCACAGCACTGCTCGTGAAACGCCGGCTCCAGGCCACACTCACGCGCGTAGCTCACGATCCCATCGGCCGGGTAGGCGATGCCGTTGAGCCCGTGGTCGATCGCCGCGCGGTCGAGCTCGACTTTGATCGCGCCCATCGGCCTGCCGCAACCGAGGTTGACCGGCGTGCCGGGCATCCGCGCGCGGGTCAGCGCGAAGAAGTCGCTGAGATCCTCCAGCGGCGGTGGCGCCACACGCGCCATCGGCGTGCCCGACAGCGGCGCCAGCACGACGAGGACGAGCGCCGCGACCGAATGGCGCGCGATCATCTCCAGCGCCTCCCACTCGCCGTGCAGGCGTCCCCAGTGCAGTCCGAGCACGATGTGGGGGATCGTCCTCAGCCCGCGGTCGGTCAGCAGCGCCAGCGAGCGCTCGAAGTCCGCCGGCGCCAGATCGAGGTGGTAGACCTCGCGAATCGTCTCCCGGGCACCGATGACGTCGAGCATCACGCCGTCGACGCCGGCACCTGCGAGACCCGCGGCCAGCTGCGGCGTCGCGACGCCGCAGTGCACGAGGACCCGCATCCTCAGCTCCTCGCGAATCCGGCGGATCGCGTCCAGGTGTGGCGCCAGCGGCACGCTGCCCGTGCGCCTGGAGCCGCCGGTGACGAGCAGGCCGGCGGTCCCGCGCGCGTGAAGCTCTTGGGCGGTGGCGAACAGATCGCGGTCCACGCCGAGAGTGACCATTCCTTGCAGCATTCGCGCCGCGCAGTGATCGCACTGCAGCGCGCAGGCAGTCCCCGTAAGCGAGACCGCCACGAAGCGCCTGGCGCTCTCGGGCGTCCACTCGCTCGAGCGCCAGCGCTTCAGGGCGGGCGCGTAGAACTCGATCTCGGTCCCGAACCGCCGCAGGCGGAGCGCCATCCCGCTGGTGAGCTCTGTGGAGACGCTCATTCGGCGATCACCCCCTCGCGACGCAAGCGCTCCACCGCTCGCTCGAACCACGGCCTCACCGCCGCCTCGCCGAGCAGCAGCCGATCGAGCTCTGCGGTCTGGACGCCGGCGAGCTCGACGAGCCAGACGCCGAGCGGATCGGCGCTGACGTCGCCGGGCGCACTGAGCGCTCGATCGCTGACCGCACCGACGATGCCACTCACGGGCGCATGCAGCGGTCCCACGAACTTGGCCGCTTCGATCGTTGCGAACGTCTCGCCGACGAGCAGCTCGGCGCCGAGCGGCGCGAACGCGATCGCGACGATGTCGCCCGCGGTCTGCGCGCCGAGCGGGTCCAGGCCGATGCGCACCGTGCCGGCGCCGAGCTCGACCACCCACAGGTTGCGCTCGGCGTCGTAGCGGCGCATCGGGTCAAGCTCATAGCCCGCCACTGTGAACATCAGCTGAGGACCAGTCCGATCTCGGGCCGGACAGCGCCGCGCTCGTAGCACCACACGCCGTCGCGGATCTTCACCGCTCGCTCGCGCAGCGCCGGCAACTCGGGACCAGCGGTCCAGGCGGGGTCCTGCAAACGCTGCTCCCACGCGGCGATCGCAGCCAGCTCGTCTGCGCGCAGCTCGGCGTCGACCGCCGTTCGCTGCAGCGCCGCGGCATAGCGCTCGCGCAAGCTCGTCTTGACCGATTCCTCGCTGAGCGCCGGTAGCGCGCCGACGTGCTCGCGCATCAGCGCCAGGCATTCGTCGCGCATGCGCTCGTCCGGCAGCGCGAGCACGGTCGCCATCCGCTCGTGCGGGAACGCGAACATCACGTTGCCGACGACGACGACGCCCTCACCGATCTGACCAGCGCCGGTGCCGGATACCTTGCGGCCACCGGCGAGGATGTCGTTGATCCCGGGCAGCTCGGCTTGCACGCCGAGCTCGCGCAGCGCGCTCACAGCGGGCCCGAGCAGCTGCTCGTAGAGCCGCGCGACGCCCGCGGGTGCGCCGGCGACCGGCAGCGAGAGCGTGAAGAACAGCTGGTCGCTGTCGAGGTACACTGGGCCGCCGCCGATCTGGCGGCGCAGCACCGGCAGCCCGAGCGCCGCGCAGGTCTCGAGATCGAGCTCCTGCAGGTGACGGTGGTAGCCGACGCACACGTACGCCTCCGCGGGACGGCAGAACGACAGCACCGGCCGATGCCCGGGCGCCATCGCCTCCGTGATCCCGTGCCACAGCGCCTGCGAGCGTACGGCGCTCACGCTCCCGGCGTCGATCACGCGCAGCTGCTCAGTCATGCGAGCGCAAGCGCCTCGTCGAGCAGCTCGGCGATGTCGCGCACCACCAAGGCGCCCTCGAGGCCGGTCGACTTGACGGCATCCTCAAAGCGCGAGACCTCATACGGGCAGCACACGGCGAGCACGTCCGCGCCGGTCAGCGCCGCCTCGCGCACGCGCCGCTGCGCCAGCTGCTCACGCGTGTGGTTTGCGGTGTGGCCGTCGAGCCACATCCCGCCGCCACCGCCGCCGCAGCAGTAGCCGTTCTCGCGGCAGCGCATCATCTCCACCAGCTGCACGCCGGGGATCGCCTCCAGGATCCGCCGCGGCGCCTCGTACTCGCCGTTGTGGCGGCCGAGATAGCAGGGGTCGTGCAAGGTGACCTTGAGCGCCAGCGGCATGGTCAGCTCCAGCTGCGCCACGAGCGGCGCCAGCAGCTGGGTGTAGTGGAGCACGTCGTAGCGGTGACCGTACTGGGGGTAGATCTTCGCGAGCGCGTTGAGCGCGTGGGGGTCGGCGGTGACGATCGCCGAGAACTCGTGCTTGTCGAGGCTTGCCGTCACCTGTTCCATCAGCAGCTCGAACAGCCCCTTCTCGCCTGCCAGCCGCTGCGAGTCCGCGAGCGTTCGCTCTTCGTGGCCGAGGATCCCGTAGTCGACTCCGAGCCGGTGCAGGACCCGCGCGCACGCACGCGCCGCGTCGTTGCCGCGCGGGTGATACGCCCAGTAGTCCTCGACGAGCAGCAGGTACTGCACGGGGCCCGGCTGCTTGCTCAGGTCCCTCACCTCGACGCCGGCCTGCTTGGTCCAGGCGCTGCGCTTGCGCGGTGAGAGGCCGAGCGCGTTGCCGTACTTGAACGTCGATTCGAGCGCTCCCTGGAGCTCCGCCGGAACCTCTCTGCCCTGCGTCATCGCGGCCTCGCGGGCCGCGGGCATGACCTTGATCAGGTCGACCTGCTTGGGGCAGACGCGCACGCAGTTCCCGCAGGTCGTGCAGAGCCACAGGTCCGGGTCGTCGAGCAGGTCGACACCCATCTGCAGCTTGCGGTGCAGCTTGCGCGGGCCGTACTCGCCGACCAGATCGACCGGGCAGACCGGCGTGCAGCGGCCGCAGCCGTAGCACCACTCGATCGACTCGCCACCATCGAGGGCGGCGATCGCCAGCAGCGGCGAGAAGTCGTAGTCCTCGATCACGCGCGACTCCCACTGCCGGTTCCATTGCGCGGTCAGCTCGAACCCGTCGACGAGCGCGGAGGCGACCTCGTGCACGACCGGCGGCTGCTTGTGGCCTGATTCGGGCATCGGTCAGCTCCCCTGCGCGCTGCCCCTGGGGAGCGTCCCGAGCAGGCGGCGGACGAGCTGCGCCATCGGCGGCACGAGCGCGTTGAACTCCTGCGTCAGCTTCATCCCGAGCACGGTGCGCATGTAGATCGCGTAGCTGCAGGCGAGCAGCACGTCCGTGGCGAGGCGTCCTCCACCCGCAGACCGGAACGCGCCCGCCTCGGGGGAGCCGTCGAGCACCCGCATGGCCTCGCCGACTCGCTCATAGGTCGCGCCGGGACCATCAGCGCTCAACGCGAAGCCCTCGCCGATCAGCAGCGGCAGCGCGCCGGTGCGGCTCGCCGGGCTCCAGATCCAGCGCGACCACAGCCAGTAGCGCTCCGGATCGCCGAAGTGCAGCAGCTCGGAGGCGAGCTCCGCTGCCGGCCCCCCCGCAAGGGGGCCGGCCGCGCAAAAGCGGTCAAACCGGGCCGCGAGCGGCTCGCCGCCGGCGAGCAGGTCGGCGACCCAAGCGCTCAGCTCGGCGTCGCTGCGTGCACCCATCACCTCGCTCGCGCGGCGGCGAGCGACGAACGTCAGCTCGAGCGCGTCGCGCACGCAGATGTCGGGCTCGCGCTCGAGTTTGTGGTCGTGGTGGTGGTCGCGATCGAGCGCGTCGAGCGCCAGCAGTGCGCGCATCGCCGCGACCTTCTGCTCGAGCTCAGCCACGAGCGCGGCCAACTGCTGCACGCTGAGGTGCTGGTGGATCTGCTCGATCAGCTCCTTGGCAGTCGGCACGTCAACCTGCGGCGGGGCTCCGACGACGACGCTCGGTGCGGGCGCGCCCGGCATGATCAGGCGACCGTCGCGCCGGCGCGGCGCAGCAGCGCGACGGCCTTCCCGGCCGCCGCCCCGGCAGAGGAGATCGTGTCCTCGAGGTCGGCCGGACCGAGCGCCGCGCCGCACGCGAACACACCTGGACGCGAGGTGCTCACCGTGTCGAGCGGCACGTCCTCGATCTCGACGAAGCCGTACGTGTTCTGGGTGACGCCGAGCAGCTGCGCCATCCGCCTCGTGCCCGCCGAGGGCTCCATCCCAACCGACAGCACGACCATGTCCATCGACACCTCTAGCGGGCGTCCCATCGTCGTGTCCTCGCCGCGCACGAGCAGCCGCTCGCCGCGCTCGAGCACCTCGGTGATGATCCCCTTGATGTACTGGACGTGGTGGCGCTCCTGCGCGGGCCAGTAGAGCTGCGTCTCCCAGAAGCCGTACATCCGCATGTCGATGTAGAAGATGTATGCGCGCGAGCTCGGGACGAGCTTGCGGACCTCGATCGCCTGCTTGGAGGCGACTCCGCAGCAGACTTTCGAGCACCATTCGTTGCCGATGTTGCGGTCCCGCGAGCCGACGCACTGCACCCAGCAGATCCGCTCCGGCGGCTTGCCACTCGACGGCACCAGCACCTCACCGCGCTTCAGTTGCGCCTCGAGGTCCTGCAGCGTCAGCACGTCGGGGTACTGGTAGTAGTTGTAGACCTGACGCTCGCGCCCTGGGTCGAAGTGATCGAAGCCGGTGGCGAGGATCACGGCGCCGGCGTCGAGCACCTCGCCGGTCGAAAGCGTGACGCTGAACGCGCCCGCCTCGCCCTCCAGCGCGGTGACTGTTGTGGACGTCCGCACCTGCGCAAGCGGGCGCGCCGACAGCTCGGCGATCATCCCGTCGATTCCCGCCTCCGCGTCGGCGAAGTGCGGTGTCAGGGCCGCGTAGTTGGCGGAGATCGGCTTACCCCCGAGGCGCTCTGACTGCTCGACAAGCACGCTGGCCAGGCCGAGGTCGGCGACGCTGCGCGCGGCCTCGATGCCCGCCGGGCCGCCGCCGATCACGAGCACCAGATCAGACATCGGTGTCCTCCCAGGTCAGGTATTGCTGCTCATTGCGCTGGAGCCTCGCGGTCGCTTCCTCGAACTGGGCCCAGGCGAGCTCGCAGTCGATCCCCATCTTCTCGAGCAGCGGCTTGTAGTCGGCGGAGTGCCAGTGCAGCTGGCAGACGAGGTAGGGGTGGGCGCCCATCGCCAGCGCTGCGAACTGTGCCTCGGACATCACCGGGATCGTCGCGAAGCTCGGGTTCAGCGCCCTGGCCGCGAACTGGCTCTTGTCAAGCGTGGTCACGCAGCCGGTGTCGTGCGTCAGTGTCACGTCGGGATCGGCCTCCTCCTTCATCCGCGCGATCTTGCGCTGGGTCGCGAACGAGCGCGAGAAGTCGCGGTTGACGAGGATGTGGCGAAAGCCGAAGCCGCAGCAGTCAAACCAGGTCGAGTAGTCGCGCACCTCGGCGCCGAGCGCCTGGACCACGTCGGTCACGATCGCGGTCCGCTGGCCGCCGTAGACCTCCGGGTCGTAGATCGCGTCGGCCTCGACGATCTTGTAGTAGTGACAGGCGGGATGCACGCACGCCGAGATGCCGGACAAGTCGCGCACCTGGTGCTTGGCGATCTCGTGGCGCATCGCGTAGAACCACTCCGAGTAGTGCACGATCTCCTCGGGCAGCACGAGCGGCTTGCCGAGCGCCGCCATCACCTCGCGCACCTGCGCGCGCACATCTGCGTGCTCGAGCAGTTCCTTGCGCACGTCCTTGTAATGGCCGAACGAGGTGCCGCAGTGGATGATCGGGAAGCGCCCGCTCTCGTGCGCGGCCGCGAAGTTGCGCACCGCCACCGCAGCCTGCGCGGCCGCGTTGGAGGTGGCTGATGCGTAGTAGTTCCAGGCCGTGCAGGAGGTCTGGTCGCGCGGGTCCTCATACTTGATCCCGAGCTTGCGGTTGACCCAGAAGATCGAGGTCGAGTAGCCCGGAATGTGACCGCATTGGCCACAGCTCTTGTGGTGCCAGGTATCGCCGATCGGGATCTTCTTCGTGCGTCCGTACTTGACCGGAACCTCGATATACGGGCCGTCGATCCGCTGAACGATCAGCTCACCGGCGGCCTCGAGCTCGAACAGCCGCTCGTGGAAATCCTCCGGGATGCGTTGCTCGTCCCAGTGGAATGCGGCCTTGTTGGCTCGCCGAGGGCCGGCGACGCGTTCGATTGGAATGCTCATCTAATCCACCTCGTATCCCGCCTCGTCGAGCAGGTCCTCCATGACCTCTTCGAGGAGGCCGTGCAGGCTC
This sequence comes from Solirubrobacteraceae bacterium, assembly GCA_052148275.1. GTDB lineage: Bacteria > Actinomycetota > Thermoleophilia > Solirubrobacterales > Solirubrobacteraceae > Palsa-465. Next base: position 20,625 of record JBKQIR010000015.1, on the reverse strand, counting down.
GGGTCGAGCTCGGCGATCACGTCGAGCGCCCCCGTCTTGTGCCAGATGATGTACAGCTCGATCAGCGTCTTGGGCGAGATGTCCCAGCCGGTCGTGGTCGTGTGCAGCGTCTCCGGTGGCAGCGCGCGACGCCAGAGGTCGAGGTTGTCGGACACCTCCACGACACTTGGGCCCCAGTCGGGGAACGCGTCGGCGCGCAGCATGTCGGGTGAGACCTGGGTGCCAGTCGACATGATCTTGTAGATGATCCGCGTGTAGCCGCGGAGCGCCTGCTTGGCGCTGTCGAGGCCGTTGTTGACGGCCACTTCGCGCATCAGCGTGATGATGCCCCCGGGGTTGTTGCCGCGCGGGCAGCGCAGGCAGGAGAAGCACTGCGAGCAGTCCCAGATGTCCTGCACCATCTGCTGGTAGAACAGCTCGACGTCTTCGCGCGCAGCGGCTTGTGCGATCCGTCGCGGCGAGAAGTCGTAGTAGCGGGCCGACGGGCACGCGGCCACGCAGATCCCGCACTCGTAACAGCCGTACAGGTAGCCGGCATAGCGCTCGTCGGCCTTGACGGCGTCAAACAGCCGCTGCTTCTCCTCGAGCGGAACGTCAGGGTAGGTCGTCCCGAGCTTGAGCGCGGGTGAGTCGGCGTGGGCCGGCGTGGTGGCGGCGGCGAGGCTCATCAGAACGAGATCACCGCGTCGGCGTCGATCGCCATGTCGTTGAAGGCGGCCCCGCCGATCATCCGCACGCCATCGATCAGGTCCTCGAGGCGCAGATCGTTGAGGTCCAGCGACGGCTGGCAGACGAGCAGCTGGACGCCGCAGTCGAGCGCCTGATCGATGAAGTGCCGGAGCTTCTCTCCGTCCTCGCCCTTGGGCCCGATCCGTTCGGCCACGCCCTTCTCCAGCAGCGTGGGTCCGTTCATCGTGAAGTAGATCGATACGTCCGCGTCCATCGCGGCGGCGGTCGCTGCGAGGAAGAACGGGGTGGCGCAGCGCTTGGGCTCGTCGGTGCCGTGCGTCATCACGTAGAGCACCGATGTCTGGCCGCTGGCGCTCATCGCTCGCCGCTTACGCTTTTCGCAGTAGCACGCGGAAGGTGCCGCTGTCCTGCACGATCGAGAGCAGCTCGTTGCCCGTCTGCTTGGACCAGGCCTCCATGTCGGCCTCGACGCCGGGATCGGTGGCGAGCACCTCTAGGATCTCGCCGGCCCGCAGTTCCTTCATCGCCTTGGCGGTGTTGATGACCGGAATCGGGCAAGCCTTGCCCTTGACGTCGAGCGTTTGCGCTGGTGTCGCTGAATCGGCTGACAACTTCGCGAGTCTCCTTCTCGATCGATCCGTACGAGCGCTTTGCCCGGCATGGTCCCCAAACGACCGTCGCTGGGAACCTTCTGGGTCTCACCCGATAAAATAGAACAATCTCAATCGGACCGATCGTACTAGGAGGCTTCATGGAGCAGGCTACGACCGTAGTGCCGCCGGGTGGGCTCGTCGACATGGATCGATCCGAGCTCGAGGCGTTCATCCGGGAGCTCATCCTCCAACGCGAGGCCGAAACGCGCGACCCGAAGATGGTGACCCTGATCGCGTGGGGGGGCGACCTCGATCGGATCTGGCCGACGACGATCCTCGCGACGACGGCCGCCGCCGGAGGCATGGACGTCGCGGTGTTCTTCACGTTCTGGGGCCTGTTCTCGTTGGTGCGCGAGGACAAGCGCGTGACCGGCACCAACTGGATGACCAAGGGCATGTCGGTCATGAACCGGCCGAGCGCCTCGCACGCCGGCCTGTCGAAGATGAACCTCAACGGGATGGGTCCGATGATGATGCGCAAGCTCGCCGAGAATAACGGCGTCGCGCCGCCGGAGGACCTGCTCCAGATGGCCAAGGAGCTCGACGTCAAGCTGTGGCCGTGCCAGATGACAATGGACCTCATGGGTCTCCAGCGCGAGGACCTGATCGACGGCCTCGGTGAACCGGCCGGCGCGGCGACCGCGCTCGAGCGGATGAAGCGCTCGGCGATCAGCCTGTTCATCTGATCGCGATGGTCTACGAGCTCGCCCCGCCGCGCACCGCGCTGCTCGTCGTCGATGCGCAGCGCGAGTACTTCGACGAGGACGGGGCCCTGTTCACGCCGCACGCCGCCGAGATCCGCGACAACCTCCTCTCCCTGCTCGCCGCCGCGCGAAAGAGCGCTACGCAAGTGATCTTCATTCGTCACGTGGTCGCCGCGGACGGCAGCGACACCGGGCGGATGGGGGACTTCGACGACGAGGCCTCGTTCGTCGCCGGGACCAAGGGCGTGGAGATCATCCCCGAGCTTGCTCCGCTCGCGACGGAGCCCGTCGTCGACAAGACCCGTTACAGCGCGTTCGTCAACACCCGGCTTGAGTCGATCCTCAAGACCTCGGGCGTCGACACGCTGATCGTGGCCGGGCTGATGACGCAGTACTGCTCCGTCACGACGACGCGCCACGGCCACGACCTCGATTACCGGATGGTGTTCGTTCTCGACGCCAACGCCGGGCCGGACCTGCCCGACCTGGGCTTCGGTCCGGTCCCGCACGCCGATGCGCGCCGCGCGATCGCGACCGTGCTGGCCGCCGGGATCGCCGACGTCGTTGGCACAGGTGACGTGATTGCGGCGCTCACCGCTGCCGCGCGCAGCACCTGAGCAGGGAGCGCCAGGTCAGCTTATCGACGCAGCCGTGGTCCCCGCCGCCGCCGCTCGCGCGAGCACCCAGTCGGCGATCGCGGCCGCGACCGAAGCGTGCACTGTCTCGTTGAGCACGTCGTGGCGCGCCCCGGGGAACTCGATCAACCGCGCGTCGGCAAGCTCCCTCGCCCAGCGGCGCGAGACCTCGATTGGCGCCACCGGGTCATCGACCCCATGGATGAACAGCACCGGCGCGCGGACCGCCGCGAATGTGCGCGCGAGCTCCTCCCAGGCCGCGGGCAGCGCATCGAGCGGACTCCCTTCGGTCTCCGTGAAGGCGAGCTCGTCGTTCGTCAGCGCGTCCAGATACCACGGGTCCGACGACAGGTCCTCCGGGAGTAGCGCAAGGCCTTCACCACCCTCGGCGAGCTGCTCCTGCGCCCAGGTCGGCGGCTCGATCGGCGTGCCCGAGAGCACGAAGCCCGACCATGGCGCAGCGTCGCGCGCGCCGGCGAGGGCGGTGGTCACGCCACCGAGTGAGTGCCCGGCAAGCACGATCGGCAAGCCCGGTCGGGCGCGGCGCACGATCTCGGTGAACGCACGAGCATTGGCCTCCAGGGCGTCGACCGAGCCGACGATGCCGCGCTCGCCGTCGGAGAGCCCGTGGCCGATCTCGTCGAGCGCCCAGAGATCGGTCCCGCGCGCGTTGAGGGCTTGCGCGAGGCGGTGATACAGACCTGAGTGCTCGCCGAAGCCGTGCAGAAAGACCACCGCGGCCCGCGGTCGCGGCGAGCGCCACGCCCGGTAGTGCACGCTGCCTTGGACACCGTCGAAATTGGGCATTGAGGCTCCTAGCTGACGTGTAAACCAGTGTTTCTGGATCGATTTTATCTAGATTATGACGCGACGCAAGCTCAGGCTTGTTGCGTCCACGCGACGACGCGTCAGGCTGGCGAGCACGGCGCGAGCAACGACAGTTGCGCCCGTCCGCCGAGCAGCCCTCCGAGAGCCGGCCGCGGCCGTGGGTCTGGCTCGGGGACGATGTAGCCATCGCGTGCGCGATAGCTCCATTTGGCGCCGCTGCGTGAGATGTGTGCGATCGCTTCAAGCAAGCGGTCGATGTCCGCGGCGCGCGTGCCGATGCCGATGCTTGCCCGAACCGCGCCGCCCGCTGCTTCGCCGTCGGTCAGCTCGCGCAGGAGTGGATGCGCGCAGAACGCGCCGTCGCGCACGCCGATCCCGTACTCGGCGCTGAGCACGGCCGCGAGCAGAGCGTGGTTCCACCCGGCGAGGTTGAAGGTGAGCACTCCGATTCGCGCGCCTACGGGCTGCCACAACGCGTAGGTGCGCACGCCATCGATCGCCTCCAGGCCGACGCGTAGCCGCTCCAGCAACCCCGCCTCGTGCGCCTCGATCGCCGGCCAGCCGACGTGCTGCAGCGCGCGGCACGCGGCCGCCACCGCGACCGCGCCGATCACCGCCGGGGTTCCGGCCTCGTGGCGTGCTGGCCCGGTCGCCCAGCGCACGTCGTCCGCGCTCACGTGCTGCACGGCGCCGCCGCCCGCAAGGTAGGGACGCCCCTGATCGAGCCAGTCCGCGCGTCCCGCGAGGACGCCGGCACCGAATGGTGCGTACAGCTTGTGGCCCGAGAAGGCGACGTAATCGACCTCCCAGCCGGAGATGTCGATTGGCCGGTGTGCAGCCAGCTGCGCGGCGTCCAGGGCGACGCGGGCGCCATGCCGATGGGCGACCGACGTGATCTCCTTCACCGGCCACAGCTCGCCGGTGACGTTGCTGGCGCCGGTCACAGCCACCAGCCGCGGCCCGGTGGGCGCCTCGCGCAGCGCCGTCTCGACGGCCTGGATCGCGGCCTCGGAACTCGCCGGAGTCGGCAGATGCCGCGCGGTGCCGCGCCTCCAGGGCAACAGGTTCGCGTGGTGCTCGGACACGAAGGTGATCACCGCGGTCTGCTCGGGCAACGCCTGGGCGAGCAGGTTCAGCGCGTCAGTTGTATTGCGGGTGAACAGCACGCTGTCATCCTCGCGGGCTCCGATGAACGAGCGAACGACCTCGCGGCAGGCCGAATACGCGTCGGTGCTCACGAGCGATGCGAAGCCGGCGCCGCGGTGGACGCTGCTGTACCAGGGCAACAGTTCGCTGACGGCGCGCTCGACAGCCACGAGCGACGACGTGCTGGCGGCGTTGTCGAGGTTCGCGTAGCGAATCTTCTCGCCGGTGACGAGCGGCACCTCGAGCTCAGCGCCGACCAGCTCGAGCGGCGTCGCGGGGAGCTCATCGGCCTGGAGGACTGCAACCTGGGGAGTCATATCTGCACCTCATTTGGTCAGGGACTCCGACGTCGCCGAGAGTCCGCGCTTGCCTCTCGCTTGTGCGAGCGGCCTGGTCGTCACCCGGAGCACCCCACCGCGAACAGAGGGTTGCCGACCAGCGAGCCGGGGCTTTGCGCTGGTGCTCGTGACCTGGGGTCTTAAGCTATCAATTCGGACGCGATTTCACATTCTTGAGTGCCCCGACGCTCTCGAGAATTTCGCGGCTCCACAACCGAGCGGCGAAGGTTCTGTTCGACTGGGGCACGGTCGTGCTGTCAACGGTCCGCGGTGACTGCGCTCGGGACGAACGCGCCACGGTAGCGAGCGGCTGGATGGCGTTCGTCGAGCCGATCGTGGCCGAAGAGCTTGCGCCGTAAGGTGCCTGGCTCGTATTCCGAGCGGGCCAGCCCGCGCTCTCGGAGTACTGGCAACACATAATCGATGAACTCGTCATAGGAGCCGGGGATCGTTGCGTTGATGACGTTGATGCCGTCGACGCCCGCGTCGCGCCACGTCGCCAGGCGGTCGGCGATCTGCTCCGGCGTGCCGACGACCCGGGTGCCGCGTGCCCGCAAGCGCGTCAGATCACCGAGCGTCGGGGTGCGCCCTGGTGTGCTCTCGCGCAGCCAGGCAAGGCCGCTCTGCCCGCCCTCGGTGTGGATCAGGTCGATCGGAGTCTCGGCGTCATAGCTGCCCAGGTCGATGCCAAGGCTGCCGCCGAAGTGCGCGATCATCCCGTGAAGGTCGAGCTGCTCCTCGAGCCGAGCTTCCTTGCGGCGCGCCTCCGCTTCGGTCGACCCGACGACGAAAGAGAGTCCCTGGAAGAACTTCAGATCGCTACGCCGGCGGCCGTGCTGCTCGACCAGGCGACGGGTGTCTTCGATCAGTGCGCGCGCGTTCTGGGGGTCAGGGCTCACGATGAACTGCGCCTCGGCATTGCGTGCTGCGAAGTCGCGGCCCGCCTTTGACGAGCCTGCCTGAAAGAGCAGCGGCGTGCGCTGCGGCGACGGAGAGACGAGGTGCGGTCCTTCGACTCTGTAGCGATCGCTGACGTGGTGGATCTTGTGGATCTTGGTCGGGTCGGCGTACACCCCCGAACCGCGGTCCGCGCGCAGTGCGCCATCCTCCCAGGAGCCCTCCCAAAGCTTGTAGAGGACGTCGAGGTACTCGTCGGCCCAGCGGTAGCGCTCGTCGTGGGCGAGCAAACCGTCATGGCCGAAGTTCCGCCAGCCGTTCTCCAGCGCCCCTGTGACGATGTTCCACGCGATCCGACCGTTGCTCGCATGATCGAGCGTCGAGACCCGGCGCGCGAAGTTGAACGGTGGTTCCTGGATCGGGCCGGCCGTGAACGCGAGACCCAGATGCTCGGTCTGCGATGCCAGCGCCGACAGGATCACCAACGGATCGTTGCTTGGAATCTGCAGCCCCAAACGCGCGTGGTGCTCCCAGCCGCCGTTGTAGTCGCCGTAGAGACCGACGACGTCGGCGAAGAAGATCGCGTCGAAGCCGCCCGCTTCTAGCCGGCGAGCGAGCGACACCCAGAGCTCGAGATCGTTGAAGCGCAGTTGCTCCCCGTGCGGATCACGCCACAGACCGTGGATGATGTGCGACGGGGTGTTCATCACGAATGCGCTGTAGTGCAGCGGGCGGGTCATCGGATCCGTTCCTCCTTCGCGCAGGCGCGCGATCAGAGCTGCCCGTGGTTCGGGGGCAGCGTGCCGTTGAGCGTATATGCACCGATGTGGTGGTACTTCCAATCCACTGGGTCGTGGACGCTGTGGGTGCGCGAGTTGCGCCAGTGCCGGTGGAGGTCGTATCGCTCGTCGGTGCCACCGGTCCCGGTCAGGGCGAACAGCTCGGAGGCGATCCGCACCGCCGTCTCGCTGCCAAATGCCTTTGCCTGCGCAACCGCCAGCGACCCTCGCGCAGCCTCGTGCGCGTCGTGCGGGCGCAGACCGATCTCGGCGAGCGTTTCGGCGGCCCAGCCGAGCAGCTGCTCCGCTGCGGTGAGCTGGGTGACGAGGCGACCGAAGCGGAGGATCGTGTGCGGGTCGTCGCCGGCCTGCTGCGCCCAGCCGCCACGCACGGCTTCGAAGAACGGTCGCGCCTTCGAGTTGACGAACTCGCCGGCGTCGCGCAGCGCCCCGCCGGCGATGCCGACCTCGATCGCAGCGTGCACGAGTTGCGCGCGCGCTCCGATCAGCTGCGGCTCTTCGAACGCGCGCCAGTAGCCGAGCACGAGCTCCGGCTCGACGCGGACGTTGCTCAGCTCCGTCGTCCCGCTGACGGTTGCGCGTTGCCCCATCGCCGTCCAGTCCTCACCGACGCTGACGCCATCGTCGTCGCGACCGACGAACGCGACAACGAGCCGTTCGTCGTCATCGAGCGCTGTGACCGCGATCCACCGGGAGCTGACGGCGCCCGTGCAGTAGTACTTGAGGCCGTTCAGTCGCACCCCTGTCGCGTCACGGCGCAGGCGGGTCCGCAGATCCTGGGCGTGGTGCGAGCCGCGCTCGGCGAGCGCGTTACCGATCCGCCCGCCGCCGAGGATGTCGGCGAACAGCCGGCGCTGTTGCTCGTCGCTGCCCCACAACCGGAGCACGTCCACGAACATGTAGTGCGACTGAGGTACCTGCGCGATCGACGGATCGACCGCGGCGATCGTGCGGATCACCTCGGCGAGCGTCCGTGGGGAGACCTCCGCGCCGCCATGGGACCGCGGGATCGTGATCCCGAGCAGCCCGCTCTGATCTAGAACTGCGAGCTCCGTGCGGGGGACAGCGCCGGCGTGATCGCGCTCGATCACGCCATCGGCGAGCGTCGCCGCGTAATCCTGGGCGACGCTGATCGCCTCCGCGTCGGATCCGACCACGAGGGCCGACGCGGGGTGATGCGAAGCCGACAGAGCGCTCATGAAAGCGACCTCGTCGCGGTGACCTCGATCGTCGCGCGCGAGTCATGCGCCGGCGCGCCGGCGGCGAGCAGACCGGCGTCGCGCAGCACCGGCATCACGCCCTCGCCGACGCGGTAGAGCTCCTCGAGGTGCGGGTAGCCCGAGAGGACGAACTCGGTGATGCCGAGCGCGTGATACTCGGCGATCCGGGCGGCGACCTCCTCATGGCTTCCGACCAATGCGGTACCCGCACCGCCCCGGACGAGGCCGACGCCCGCCCACAGGTTGGGAGCGACCTCGAGCGCGTCGGTGCGCCCGTTGTGCAGCGCGACCATGCGCTTCTGCCCTTCGGACTGCGAGGCCCGCTGGATCGCCTGCGCTCGCGCGATCTGCTCGGCACTGAGCCCGTCGAGCAGCCGCTGCGCCTCCGCCCACGCCTCTCGCGCGGTGTCCCGCGCGATCACGTGCAGGCGGATGCCGTAGCTCAGCACGCGCTCACGCTGCGCCGCGCGTTCGCGCACCCGGGCGAGCTTCTCCGCGACCTGATCCGGCGGCTCGCCCCAGGTGAGATACACGTCGGCGTGCGCTGCAGCGACGTCGATGGCGGCGGTCGAGGAACCGCCCAGGTAGATCTTCGGCGCTACCGGGTACGGGATGATCTGCGCGCCTCGCACATGCACGTGCTCGCCGGCGAAGTCGACCGGCTCGCCTGACCACAATCGCCGGAACACCTCCAGGTACTCGCCGGCGCGCGCGTAGCGGGCCTCCTTGCCGAGCTCGTCGCCGAAGCGGAGCTGTTCCACGTCGTCGCCGCCGACGACGACGTTGAGCAGCAGACGACCGCGCGAGATCCGCTGGAAGGTCGCGGCCATCTGCGCCAGCAAGGTGACGGACTGGATCCCGGGCCTGAACGCGACGAGGAACCGAAAGCGCTCGGTGAGCTGGGTCAGCCCTGCGGTCATGACCCAGGCGTCCTCACACCAGCTGCTCGTCGGCGTGAGCGCGGCCTCGAATCCGAGTTGCTCCGCCGAGCGAGCGATTTGCCCGATGTAGGCGATGTCCGGCGCGCGCTCGAGGCCGCCGTTGACGATGCGGCTGCCGCTCGCTCCCACGGCGTTGCCGAGGCTGAGGTCCGCCCGCGAGTCGCCGTTGGTGGGTAGGAACCAGTGCAATGTGACAGTCATGCCGATTCATCTCCGCTCAGCTGTGGTGAGAGCATCGGACGCGAGCGCGGTGAAGCTGCCAAAGTCGCGCCGAAGGTAGATCAGAGATTCCCGGTCGTTCGCGGTGCCGCCGTGGACGACATCGCCGATCAGGATCAGGTGGTCGCCGGCCTCGATCTCGCGCCGAGTACGGCATTCCACCCAGGCGACGCAATGATCTCGGAGGATCGGAGCCCCATCCCGCCCGGGGCTCCATGCAAGCCCGGCGAACTTCTCCTCCTCCTTGGAAGCGAAGTGTCGCGCGAGCCGCGCGTGGCCGGCAGCGAGCACGTTGACGGCGAACGCTTGCGCATGCTGCAGCGCCGGCAGCGTGCGACTGCTCTGGTCAACGCACACGAGCAGGAGCGGCGGGGTGAGCGACACGCTCGTCAGGGCAGTCGTCGTGAGGCCGCGAGGCTGCTGGTTGGGGTCCAGCGTCGTCACCACGGCCACTCCCGACGCGAAGCGCGCCATCACGCGCTGCAGCGTGGTCCCGTCGACGCGTCCCACCGTCGAGCTGCTCGTCATGCCTGCGGGCGCAGCGAGCGCAGGACGGGGCTGTGCGCAAGCGCATGCGCGAGCGCCACGAGGCCTTCCCCCTGGAGGCGTGCGTGGCCTGCATAGGGCTCGCGCAACGCCAGGGCGTCGTCGAAGCCCTCGCGCGGCACATACAGCCCAGGCGGGAGGACGTACGCGGCGAAGAATCCGGCGAGTACGCTGCGCAACGAGTCCGGCGCGAGGAAGTGGTGCAGGCTCGCTCCGGTGTGGACGATGGCGACGGCCTTGCCCGTCAGCGGCGAGTGGGGCGCCACGGAGCCCTCGCGCGGGATCGCGTCGAGCAGTTGCTTGAGCGGTGCAGCGCTCGACGCGCGGTAGACCGGCGACGCGAGCACGACCGCGTCAGCGGATGCAAGCGCATCGATCGCCGAGCCGATCCCCGCGCCGTCGGCGCCGAGCGTGATCGTCTCGACGGTTGCTCCGGCCGCGGCGCCGGCGCCGGCGACGGCGTCGAGCGCCGAGCGCGTGCGCCCGCCGGCACTCGGGGAGGCGTCCACCGCGAGCACGGCAAGCGTCTGATCCGCTTGCGGGCTCATGTGCAGCGCGCCTGCGGCAGGTCGAGCAGATGGCCGAATCGCTGCTGCTTGGTCTGCAGGTAGAAGAGGTTCTCGGCGGTGGGCGAGATCTCGAGCGGGACGCGCTCGACGATCCGCAGCCCGTGCTCCTCCAGCCCCGCACGCTTGGCGGGGTTGTTCGTCAGCAGACGGATCGCGCGCACGCCCAAGTCGCGCAGGATCTCGGCGCCGACGGCGTAGTCGCGCGAGTCGGCCGCGAAGCCGAGCGCCAGGTTAGCCTCGAGCGTGTCGTAACCCCGATCCTGCAGCTCATAGGCGGCGAGCTTGTGGCGCAGCCCGATGCCGCGACCCTCGTGTCCGCGGAGATAGACGAGCGCGCCCGCCCCTTGCGCTGCGATCAGCGCGAGCGAGCGATCCAACTGCAGTCCACAGTCACAGCGCCGGCTCCCGAGCGTGTCGCCGGTGAAGCACTCCGAATGCACGCGCACGAGCACGTCCTCGCCGCCGGCGATGGCTCCGCAGGTCAGCGCGATGTGGGTCCGCCCATCGCGGGCCTCGTAGGCGATCGATTCGAAGGTGCCGTGATCCGTCGGGATGCGAGCCGCCGAGACGCGGCGCACGGGGCGCTCGCGCGCCGCCCGGTGGGCGATCAGCTCCGCGATCGCCAGCACCGGCAGCTCGTGCTCGGCCGCAAAGCGGTGCAGCTCGCCTCCGCGGGCCATCGCGCCGTCCCGCGCGACGATCTCGCAGATCACACCCGCCGGATAGAGGCCTGCGAGCCGTGCGAGGTCGAGCGCCGCTTCGGTGTGGCCGGCGCGCTCGAGGACCCCGCCTGGCCTGCCGCGCAGGGGAAAGACGTGACCGGGTGTGAGCAGATCCTCGGGTCGCGTCTCGGAGTCGATCAGCGCCGCGATCGTGCGGGCGCGGTCGGCCGCCGAGACGCCTGTGGTCGTGCCCTCACGAGCATCTACCGAGACGGTGAACGCGGTGCCCATCGCGTCCGTTCCGCGCTGGGTCATCATCGGGAGCCGCAGGTGCTCCAGGCGTCGCTGCTCCATTGCCACGCAGACGATCCCCGAGCCGTGACGGACCATGAACGCGAGCGCCCGTGGCGTCGCCTTCTCGGCGGCGATCACGAGATCCCCCTCGTTCTCTCGCCGTTCGTCGTCGAGCACGACGACCATGCGTCCCTCTCTCATCGCCGCCAGCGTCTGCGCGACACGCGTGCTCTCCCTCGAGCCGCCAGTCGTCGACGGAGTGACGCTCATGCGACGCCGCTCGCTGTCCGTGGGCGCCGGAAGCGCGCGGCGGGATGACGCTCGTTGAGCCGGGGTCCGGAGTGGCCGTCGCTGAGCTTCTCACGCAGCGTCCCGGGTGTGTACTCGCGCTGCTGCAGGCCGCGCGCCTGCAACACCGGGGTGACGCCCTCGATGAAGTCCTCGAAGGAACCCGGGGTCGTGTGGTACATGACGTTGATGCCGTCGACGCCGGCGTCCGCCCAGCTCTCGAGCTCGTCGACGATCTGCTCCGGTGCGCCGACGATCCGCAGGTCGGCCGTGTAGCGCAGGAGATCGCCGAAGGTCCAGGTCTTGTCCGGCGCCGACTCGATCAGGCTGGCGACCAGGCCGCGCACGTTGTAGCGGGAGAAGTCGGAGATCGGCGCATCGAGGTCGTACTCGCTGAGGTCGATCCCCAGGCCACCGCCCATGTGCGCGGCGTAGCCCTCGTCGCTCGCGTGCTGATCGATCTCGCGCTCCTTGCGCCGGGCTTCCTCCTCCGTGCCGCCGACGATGAAGCTGAGCCCCTGGTAGAAGAGGATGTCCGAGGGTTCGCGCCCGTACGCCGCCGCCCTTCGGCGAACGTCCTCGACGTGTGCACGCGCACCGAGGGGCGTGCGCCCGGCGATGAAGATCGCCTCCGCGTTACGCGCAGCGAACTCACGCCCGAACTCGGAGGCGCCGGCCTGAAAGAGGACGGGCACGCGCTGCGGCGAGGGCTCCGACAGATGCGGCCCGATGACGTCGTAGTGCTCTCCGACATGATCGATGTCGTGGATCTTCGCCGGGTCCGCGTAGATCCCGCGCTCGGTGTCGCGCACCACGGCGTCCTCCTCCCAGCTGCCCTCGAGCAGCTTGTAGAGCACCTCGACGTATTCCTGCGCGCGCGCATAGCGTTGCTCGTGGGGCGGTAACGTCCCGTAACCGAGGTTGCGCGCCGCGTTCTCCAGATACGAGGTGACGATGTTCCACGCGACCCGCCCGTCGGTGAGATGGTCCAGCGTCGAGACCCTGCGCGCGAAGTTGAAAGGGTGCTCCTGCAGAACCGAGTGGGTGAAAGCGAAGCCGAGGTCCTCGGTCGCATACGCCATCGCCGGGATCAGCAACGACGGGTCGTTGACCGGGATCTGGAGCCCCTCGGCAACCGCGACGTCGCGGTTTCCGCGGTAGCTGTCGTACGTGCCGACGACGTCGGCGAGGAACAATGCGTCGAACTTCCCGCGTTCCAGGAGCTTGGCGAGCTCGACCCATGCGTCGAGCCGTGCGTAGTCCAGCTGCCTGGTGTCTAGCCGCACCCACTGCCCGTGATGGATGTGCGAGACGCAGTTCATGCTGAACGCGTTGAAGCGCAGACGCGGGCTCATGCCGGCGCTCCTGCCAGGCGCTCGCGGCGGATCGCCGCGCCGGGATGCCGGTCATTGAGGCGCGGGCCCGACTCCCCGTCGGAGAGCTTCTCCCGCAACGTGCCCGGCTGGTAGTCGCGCTGTTGGAGGCCGCGATCCTGGAGCACCGGCGTGACACCTTCGATGAAGTCGACAAACGAGCCGGGCGTCGTGTAGTACGTGATGTTGATCCCATCGACGCCCGCGTCGGCCAATTCCTGCAGGCGGTCGGCGATCTGCTCGGGGGTGCCAACGACACGGTTCGACGCCCGCTGGGCGAGCACATCCCGGAACGTCCACGTCTTGTCGGGCGCGAGCTCAAGCAGCGCTTTGACGCCACCGCGGCTGTTGTAGCGCTCGAGCTCGCCGATCGGCGTGTCAAGCCCGATCTCCGCGAGGTCCACGCCCATACTGCCACCCATGTGCGCTGCATAGCCGCGCGCGCTGGCCTGCTCGTCGAAATCCCGGGCCTTGCGCCGGGCTTCCTCCTCGGTGCCTCCGACGACGAACGTGAAGCCCGTGTAGAAGAGCAGATCCGCCGGATCGCGCCCGGCGCGCGCCGCGCGTCCGCGCACGTCCTCGATGTTCACCCGCGCGCCTGCGGCCGACCGCGCCGGAATGAAGATCGCCTCCGCATTGCGGGCGGCGAACTCGCGCCCCTGCTCTGAGGAGCCGGCCTGGAAGAGCACCGGCGTGCGCTGCGGCGAGGGCTCCGACAGGTGCGGACCGACGACGTCGTAGAGCTCGCCCACATGATTGATGTCGTGCACCTTCTGCGGGTCGGCGTAGATCCCGCGCACGGTGTCGCCCAGGACGGCGTCGTCCTCCCAGCTGCCCTCGAGGAGCTTGTAGAGGACCTGGACGTACTCCTCGGCGCGCCGGTAGCGGTCATCGTGGCTCGGCAGGCTCCCGTAGCCGAGATTGCGCGCGGCGTTCTGGAGATAGGAGGTGACGATGTTCCATGCGACGCGCCCGTCGGTGAGATGGTCGAGCGTCGAGATCCGCCGGGCGAAGTTGAACGGATGCTCCTGGAGCACCGACTGCGTGAACGCGAAGCCCAGGTTCTCGGTCGCGTAGGCCATCGCGGGGATCAGCAACGACGGATCGTTCACCGGAATCTGCAACCCCTCCTCGACCGCCGCGTCGCGATTGCCGCCGTAGCTGTCGTACGTGCCGACGACGTCGGCCAGGAACAGCGCATCGAACTTTCCGCGCTCCAGGATCTGAGCGAGCTCGACCCAGGCGTCGAGCCGTGCATAGTCGAGCTGGCGAGTGTCCGGACGGACCCACTGCCCGTGGTGGATGTGCGATACGCAGTTCATGCTGAACGCGTTGAAGCGGAGGCGACGCTGGGACATACGGGGCTCTCTCTTTGTTCGGGGGAAGGTGGCGGTTCAGCCCGCGGCGGCGATCGTGGCCCGCGGCTCGCGCGCGGGCGCCCATTCCGTGGGCCGCTCGATGGCGGGGAGCGAGGCGACCAGGCGCTGGGTGTAGGGGTGGGTGGGACGGAGCAGCACGTCGTCGGCGGAGCCGGCTTCGACGACCTTGCCCTCGCTCATCACGAGCACGCGATCGCTGATGTGATGGATCACGCCGAGATCGTGGGAGATGAACAGGTAGCTGACGCCGAGCTCCGACTGCAGATCGCTCAGCAGGTCGAGCACCTGGGCCTGGATCGAGACGTCGAGGGCTGAGACCGGCTCGTCGCAGACGATCACGCGCGGCTCGGGGCCGAGCGCGCGCGCGATCGCGACGCGCTGGCGCTGTCCGCCCGACAGCTGCAGCGGGCGGCGCAGGCGGTGCTCGTCCTCGAGTCCGACGAGCGCGAGCAGCTCGCTCACGCGAGCGCGCCGCCGGGCGGACGAGGAGTAGACCGAGCCCGACAGCGCGTCGAGCAGGATCTGCTCGACGCTCCAGCGCGGGTCGAACGAGCTGAGCGGGTCCTGGTAGACGACGGTCATCTGCCGCCGGCGATCGCGACGCTGCTTCTCGGGAAGACCGGTCCAGCGCTCGCCGGCGAGGCGCACCTCGCCCGCGTTGGGCTCCGAGAGAGCCAGCGCCAGCCGGGCGGTCGTCGTCTTGCCGGACCCCGACTCGCCGACGATCCCGAGCGTCTCGCCCTGCGCGAGCGTGAACGAGACGTCGTCGACGACCGTGCGGTCAACGCCGTCGGGCCCGCGATAGCGCTTGACGAGGCCGACGGCTTGCAGCACCGGCGTCCCGCTGCGCAGATGCGGCGTGATCGAGCCGAGCTCCGCCTGGCGCGTGGTCGGCGACAGGCGCGAGCCGCGGGACTCGGCCGACGGGATGGCGGCGATGAGCGCCTTCGTGTACTCGTGCTTCGGCGTCCTGAACAGCTCGTCCGCCGGTGCGTACTCCAGGATCTCACCATTGCTCATCACCGCGACGGTGTCGGCCAGGCGTGAGACGACAGCAAGGTCGTGGCTGATCAGAATTAGCGCCTTGCCGCGGCGCTTGGTCGCCTCGAGCTCGTCGAGCACCTGCGCCTGAACCGTGACGTCGAGCGCCGTCGTCGGCTCATCGGCGATCACGAGCTTGGGGTCCAGAGCCAGCGCCGACGCGATCAGCGCACGCTGACGCAAACCGCCTGAAAGCTCATCCGGCCGCTGCCGCGCCCGGACTTCCGGCTCGGGGACGCCGACGAGCGCCAGCAGCTCGATCGCGCGCCTGCGCCGCGTCCGCGCCGTGCCCCAACCGTGTAGCCGGAGCGCCTCCTCGATCTCCTTGGTGACCGTGCGCAACGGGTCCAGTGAGACGAGCGCGTCCTGGAGGATGAAGCCTACGTCCTTGCCGCGGATCGCCTGCCATTGACGGTCGCCGAGGCCGAGCAGATTGCGCCCATCGAACGAGATCTCGTCGGCCTGGACGTGCGAGTGCCCGCCCGTGAGCCCGACGAGGGTGCGTGCGGTGACGCTCTTGCCCGAACCGGACTCGCCCACGATCGCGAGGCACTTGCCTGGTGCGAGCGAGAACGACACGCCTCTCACCACAGCACGCGGAGCGCGGGCGTCGCCGAAGCCGACCTTCAGGTTCTCAACGCGCAACAGATCAGGCGTGCTGTCGGACAGGTGACTGTGACTCATCGGGCAACGCCTCCTTCGAGCTGCTGCTGGACAAAGCGGCCGATCGTGGTGAGCGACAGCGAGAACAGGACGATCGCGAGGCCGGGCATGACCTCCAGCCACCACGCCTGCGTAACGAAATCGCGCCCGGCGTCGAGCAGAGCTCCCCATTCGGGGGACGGCGGTGGCACGCCGAGACCGACGAAAGCGAGACCCGACGCCCACACGATCGCTTGGCCGACGCCGAGCGTCATGATCACGACGAGCGGGCGCATCGCGTTGGGGAAGATGTGGCGACGAACGACCTGGTGGTATGGATGCCCGAGTGCGCGGGCCGCCTCGACGTATCCAGAGTTGCGCACGGCAAGCACCTGGCCGCGGATCATGCGGGTGTATCCGGGCGCCGTGCCGAGACCCACGGCGACGAGCTCCGTCGTCGCGCTCTGGCCGAGAACCGACACGAACAGAAGCGCCAGCAGGAGAACGGGGAAGGCGAACAGCACCTCGATCCCGCGGTTGATCGCGCCATCTACGAAGCCACCACTCAGACCCGAGGCGAAGCCGAGCGTGATCGCGATCGTCATGCTGAGCGCGGTGGCGCCGAGGCCGATCAGCAGTGACTCGCGCGCACCGTAGATCACCCGTGCGTACAGGTCGCGCCCCGAGGCGTCCGTACCGAAGATGTGCTGCAGCGACGGTGCCTTGAGCGTCTCGGCGAGGTTGATCGCCAGCGGGCTCTGCCCGCCGGCCAGCAGCGACGGCGCGATCACGGCGGCCACGAAGAACGTGACGAGCACGCCGGCGAGAACGACGCCGGGGCGCAGCTCCCGCACCCACCTCGGCCTCGCCAGCGAGCGCGCCAGGCCGGGGCCGCTGGGCTGGGCCGCGGATACCGTGCTCATGCCGCACGCAGCCTCGGGTCGATGACGATGTAGGCGATGTCGACGAGCAGGTTCGCCACCACGTAAACGGCGGCCACGAGCATCACGACACCGGAGACGAGCGGGATGTCGCGCGCCTGCGCCGCGGTGACGAGGACGTTGCCGATGCCGGGTCGCGCGAACACCGTCTCGACGATCACCGCGCCGGAGATGAGCGCCCCGAGCGCCCATCCCGACAGGGTGATCGCCGGCAGGACCGCATGGCGCAGCGCGTGCCGCAGCCGCACCTGCAGATCACCCATGCCGCGCGCCCTCGCGGAGGTGATGAACGGCTGGTCGAGGACCTTCTCGAATTCGTCGCGGGTGACCTGCCCGATGAATCCCGAGAGCGGGATCGCCAGCGTCAGAGCCGGCAGGACGAGCCCGTCGATGCTCGTTCCCCCCTGCACCGGGAAGACGTTGAGGTCGATCGCGAACACGACGAGCAGGATCACCCCCAGCCAGTAGTACGGAAGGCCGGCCGTGACGATCTCAAAGCCGGACGCAAACCCCGACAGTCCGCGCCCCCGCTTGGCGGTCGTGATCGTGATCACGAGCGCGATCAGCCACGCGAGCAGCAGCGCCGTGAGCGTCAGCACGAACGTCGGCCCGACCTGACGGGAGATGATCGTCAGCACCGGCTGGTGCTGTGCGTACGACGTGCCGAGGTCACCGTGGAGGAGCCCGCCGATGTAGTCCACGTATTGCACGAGCAGCGGCTTGTCGAATCCGTATTCGTGGTTGACCGGGGCGAGCTGTGCGGCCGTGTACAGCTTCTGCTGGCCGGTCTGCTCGTTGAGCAGCAAAGTCGCGCGGCTGCCGGGCAGGATCGCCTGCACGAAGAACGTGAACGTCGCCGCGGCCCACAGCACGCCGATCGCGCCGATGAGCCGGCCGCCGACAAGGCGAGCGAGGCGCCACCGACGGCGGCGCGCGTCCGCGCTACGCGCCGCCGAGGGGCCCGGGGTCGCCGCCGGAGCGGCGCCCTCGGGCAACTCATGCGAGACCGTGCTCATTTCGTGAAGTACGCGTCCGAGAACACGGGCTCACCCTGCGAGTCCTCGATCCACACATCGTGCAGGTTCTTGGCCCACGCGAGCGAGGTCGTCTTGGTGTACAGCCCGACCGCAACGGCCTGGTTGACGATGATCTGCTGTGCTTCGTCGTAGTCCTGCCGCTGGACATCTGCGTTGAGCGACGAATTCGCCGCGGCGATCAGGCCGACGAGCTTTGCATTGTCGTAGAAGGTGCTGTTGCTGTAGTTGGGATCGCCGGGCTTGTTCCAGTACTGATAGGTGATGTAGAGAACCGCCGGCGTCGGACTCGTCCAGTAGCCGATCGTCGCGTTGGCCGCCGTGGGCGCCGAGTAGGTCCCGGCGAACAGCTGCGGCAGCGTTGCCGGAATCAGCTGGACGTTGAAGCCGACTGACTTCCACTCCTGCTGGAGGTCCTGCAGCAGGGTGGCACCCTCGTCGTTGACGATCGAGCCGAGACCGTAGACGAGCTTGACATCGAGCTCCTTGCCGTCTTTCGTGCGGTAGCCGGCGGCATCGCGGCCCGTGTATCCCGCCTCGTTGAGAAGCGCATTCGCCTTCGCCGGGTCATAGGGGAACGCGTCGTCGAGCGCCGCGTCGTAATCGGGAGTCGACGGGCTGAGCGCGCCGTTGCCGTCGAACGGGATCTCGCCGTTGAAGGCGCTCTGCACTGCCTGCGGGCGGTCGACCGCGTATGCGAAGGCCTGGCGCAGCCTCACGTCCGTGAACACTCCGTAGTCGGCGTTGAGGCTCAGGGTCTGCGGCCGCCCCGGAGTGATGTACTCCTGGACGTCGTACTGAGACTTCGCCTGAGACCAGTCGACCGTCGGCACATCCTCGATCACGTCGGACTCGCCGCTCGTCAGCGAACCCCACCTCGTTGTCGGGTCGGCGATGAAGCTCCAGACGAGCTTGCTCACGTACGGCGGCCCCTTGTGGAGCGCGTTGGCCGGCCATGAGTTGTAGTTCGGGTTGCGCACGAACACGAGGTTCTGTCCGTGGTTCCACTTCTGGAGGATGAACGGGCCGCTGCCGATCGGGTCATCGCAGTTGGCATTGACTCCGCGTGCAAGTCCCTTGGGCGACAGGATGCCGTCATAGCCCTGCGACAGCGATGACAACAAGGCCGAGTACGGCGCCTTCAGATTGACCTGAACAGTGAGGTCGTTGAGTGCCGTCGCCGACTTGAAGTACGGGCCGATGTAGGCGTCGACGTCGCCATTTGCGGTCTTCGGATTGGTCCAGTAGTAGAAGTTGGCCACGACAGCCTGGGCATTGAGCGGCGTCCCGTCGCTGAACTTCACCCCCGGCTTCAGATGGAATGTGTACGTCAGCTGATCGGGCGAAGCCGACCAGGACGTGGCCAGCCAGGGCACAATGTGGCCGCTGCTCTCCTGCGAGACGAGCGAATCGGCGAACTGGCGCTCGATGTACGCCTCCTCCACCCAGCCGCCCTGCAGGCAGGGCGTCTCGAGGTCGTGCGCGTAGTAGATCGTGCCTCCCTGCGTCGGCGTGCCCGAGGCGGAGCTCGCGCTCGCGCCGCCCGAGCCGGACGCGCTGCCACCGCACCCGGCCAGCGCGGCCGCCGCCAGCATTGTGGCAACACCGACACGTGTCCGGCGTCCAATCCGTTGTCTCTTGTTATCCGAATCTTCGTAGCTCATGTCACACGTAACTCTCAAGGCCGTAGGGGCAACGACGGCGCCCGGTGGCGCGCTGGGAGGATGCATAATCACAAAGCTGATCGAGAAACAAGAGAAAGGCCGGCACGATTACCCAACCGGGTATTGGGGGGAACCGCGACAGAAACGAGCTTCACGCACAATCCCAGGTCGTCGTCGCGACGCCTCGATGCGCTAAACTTGAAAGTCGATCAACTTTATGATGTTTTAATATGAGGCCCGTTCCCTCCACTATTCCCGACGGCGCCATCCAGCCGCTGATCGTCGACGAGCACATCGGGAGCCGCCTTGGTCTCGGCGTGCTCCTCAAGGGCGAGCCCTGGGTCGGACGATGCCTGCTCGCCCGCGATGTTCGCGAAGGCGCCGAGCTCGCCCAACGCCACCGTCCGCAGGTCGCCCTGCTGGACGTCTCGAACGCCGGACCGTTCGTGGCCTCAGCGATCGCAGCGCTGCACGAGGCTCACCCGCCCATGCAGATCGTGCTCATGTCGCGTTGCTCGAGAAACCCCAGCGCGCCGCAGCCTGACAAGCTCGACGTCGCCGACTTCCTGCCCTCCGACGCACCCGCGGAGACGATCGTCGCCGCGGTTCACGGCGCCGTGATGTCGCTCGAGCGCCCCCCGCAGGCGCGCCGGACGCGCTCACGCCCGACAGCGCCCGCGGCGCAGCTGACCGAACGCGAACGCCTGCTGCTGGAACTGATCAGCACGGGCGCGACGAACAGGGAGATCGCCTCACGGCTCCACCTCGGGCCCGACAGCGTCAAGAAGAGCGCGAGCACGCTCTACCGCAAGCTCGAGGTTCGCAACCGCACCGAAGCCGCCCAGCGCGCCGCCGAGCTGCTCGCTGCCGTCCATCGCGGAAGCACGAGAGGCACGGATTGATGAGCGCCGGCTCGTCGGCGCTGCCTGTGCGGCGTCGTCTGTCGGCCGTTTACGGCTTTGGCGGCCGACCGCGCTTGGGCATGGGCCCGGCTTGTCGGGGCATCCGGCCGGCGTCATCGAGAGCGCGTCGCAGGAGCATCTCGATCTGGGCGTTGAGGCTGCGGAAGTCGGCAGCGGCCCACCGCGCCAGGGCGTCGTGGACCGCTGGGTCGATGCGCA
>JBKQIR010000014.1:0-4568 GCA_052148275.1 Solirubrobacteraceae bacterium | reverse complement strand
CGCCTGACCCCGCCCGGGCGCACACCGGCCGCCTAGATACACGCCGAACACCTGTTCGGGCACACCAAAGCCCTGCTCACAGCCGCTTTTTGGTACCTATCACGTCAAATTAGCTGCGGAACCCGGGACATGCGGACTTGTGCATTTGGGATCCGGAGCGCGCTCAGCACGGCTCATCTGCGACACCGCGGCGCAGATCGTGTGGTGCATGGAGGCGATCTGGCTCTAATGAGGCCGCGGCCGGCTGAGGTCGTCGACCGGATCCGCGAGCTCGGGTGGCCGGGCGTGGTCGGCAACACCGACGCGCTGCTCTGGCAACCGCCGAGCACGCGCGTCAGCTCGCGCGGGCCCACGCGTTGGCGCCTCTGCTTGAGCTGCTGCTCGACGCTTATGCACCTGACACGCGCGAGCGATTGGGCGACGAACGTCTGGCCTGGCTCGGCGGCCTGCCCGCAGAGCACCAGAGCGCGCGATTGACGGTCGTCCACGCCCAGCGCGGGGATCTCTGGCGGGCCCCGATGCCCGACGCCACCGACCGAGAGCTCTTGACCGCCTACGCACCGCTGGGCGCCCGCCGGGTCGCCTACGGGCACATACACCGCCCGTTCGTGCGCGTGCTCCACGCCACGATGATCGCCAACGCCGGGAGCGTCGGCCTGCCGTGGGACGGCGACCCCCGAGCCACGTACCTCCTTATCGACGATCAAGCCGTCCAAGTGGTGCGCGTCGAATACGACATCGAGACCGAAGTCCGCGCGCTGCGCTCAAGCGGCCATCCCGACGCCGACCGGTTGGCCGACATGCCCAGACATGGACGGTTCATCAAACCGCGCATGCCCGGTTGACCGCATCAACACCGACGGTCCCAGCCCGCACAGTGGCCAAGCCCCGACAATCTCACTGCCACGAACATTGAGCGAGCAACGCTGTCGGAGCCAGACCAGGTCGAAACGCACTTATATCCGGGCTGCGAGCTGGATCACCGACTCGGTGACCTGTCGTAGCGCGCTGAGCGACGCGAGCGGATCGCCGCCCACCTGAACGCCGTGATCGACTCCGGGTAGCTCCAGAGCCTCGAGCAAAGGGTTGTCGGGGATCGCATCGACTCGCCAGGCAGCGTCGGCCGTCCCGCCCACGAGCAAAGTAGCCCGACTCGCGCGCTCTAGCCCAGCGATGACCGAAGCTTCCGACAACAGCGGCGTCAGCCAGACGGCCGGAAGACCACGCTCGCTGACCTCGGCGGCGAACATGCTCGCCAGCGACTTGCCGATCACGAGCACGAGCGCTGCGCCAGCGGCCTCGAGCGCACGTTCGAAACGTGCGCGCTCCCAACCCAACGGATCCGGATGCTCCCCGGGTTCCCCGAGGACTTCGATCGCGCTCCAGCCCTGTGCCATCACCGCCTCGCGCGCGAACCACAGTGCAGGCGCCCGCGTTGGGTAGAAACGGCCGGGCAGCAGGACCGCGCAGCGGCCCGCGTCTCCGTCATGGTGCAGCAGCTTGCATCCGCCCCGATCAACTCGCTCTTGCACAACACGAACGCTACACGGGACTATCGATGCGAGATCGCACGAGTCACTGGCGCATCCAACCATCCAAGGATCAGCGGACGCCTCCGCCGCATGACCGAGGACGTCCGTCGCCGGCCCCCGGCGTCGCAGAGCGGGAACGTCAACCGCGCGTTTCGGAGATGAGGTTGAGGTCGACGGGCAGCGCGCCGAGCCGAAGTTCGTTTGCGATCTCGCGCGCCGTGCTCGCGGTGAAGCTGCCGGTGATCTCGGCGCCCGACCCGCCGCTGACCCCGTCCGGATAGACCCGGTAGTCGATCGACGGCACAGTGAGCAGCTGGTTGTCGAGCGCAACCGCGAAGTGCTGGTCGCGCGACTGCCCGGCGATGCTATCGGTCGAACCGCGCTGCGCGAGCTGCGCGGTCACGCGCTGAAACGCGCTCGCGCCCTTCGAGGTGAAGCCGAAGGAGACGTCGGGCAGGCCTGTCGAATCGGTGCTCGGCTCGGGGTCGATCTCGCTGCCGAGGAGCGCAACTTCGTCCTTGAGGACGAAGTACCTCGTCGCCGGCGAGCCGAACGCGGGCCAGTGGGCGAAGCTCGCCGGGACGGCCTGCAGGACGACGGTGCCCTGCTTGACGACCAGCACCTGGCCCTCGGACAGGCTCACACCGAGCGGCAACGGCTGCAGCTGCGAGACGCCGTAGCTGTAGGACGCGCTGGCGGCGACGTCGGCGGGACCCGCCAGCAGGCAGTGCTCGCCGGGGACCGGCGCCGTGTTGCCGTCCTTGGCGGCGGTCGCGCAGGCGGCGCTGCCCGGCGCTCCGAACAGGTAATACTCATCGCCGTCGCGGGCGTTGTGCTTGCTGATGTTGAGGGGTTGCTTGGCGGCCAACTCGACCGCCTGGTAGAGCGTGAGCCCGCCGGCGTTGGCGCCGCCCGGCGGGGAGCTGCCTCCGCCCTGACTGATCAGCGAGGCGGTGGCGTTGCCGGTCAGGAGCTGGCTGGCTACCGTCGCGCTCGCCGGGGGAGGCGGCAGGAGCGCGTTGCCCTCCCAATCATAGAACGCCAGTTCTGCGCTGCTGCCAAGCAGCGGCACCACGCGCGCCACGTTCGTCCCTGCCGGTAGCTGCACGACGATCTGACCGCCACCGACGATCGTGATCGACACGCCCGACACGCCGAGCCGCGCCGCGCGGCTACGCAGCGCCACCACCGTGCGCGCCAGCGCTGCATATGTGAGCACCGGGGTCTGCGGTGCGGGCCGTGCCACGTAGACGATCGTCACGCCGCCAGCAGCCGCTGTGCCGGACCGCCCGGGGCCGCCGACGCTGAGGAACACGGCCGCCACCGCGAGCGTGACCAACACGCTCAACGCAGGCACCACAAACCCCAGCCGAGCCCGGGGTCGCGCGCGCCGTGCGGACGCCGCGCTGACGCTGCGCATGATCTGACGCTCGACGCGATCAAAGTAGTCGCTCATTGGTCACGCTCCGTCAATTGGTCTCGCAGCCGCTTGAGTCCACGGCTGACGTGCTGGCGGACAACCAGCTCCGAGCAGTCCAGCTCCTTCGCGATCTCGCGATAGCCGCGCCCCTCGAGCACGCGCCAGCGCACAGCAGCGCGCTGAACCTCCGGAAGCGCATCCACCAGACTACTCACCCCCTCGGACTCGCCCGCAAGCTCGTCCACACGCGCGAGATCCTCGTCGTCCAACGTCTCCGGTTCGAACGCCAGACGCCGACGCGCCTGATCCTCCACCCGCCCACGGCGCCAACTCTCACGAAGCTTGTTCAAGGCAATCCCACGCACCCAGGCAACCGCCGAACCCGCACCCCGCGCCCGGAAACGCCCCGCGTTCAAGAAGACCGCAGCGAACACCTCCGCAGCAAGCTCCGCCGCTGCTTCCCGATCGCCAGTCTCCCGAACCAAAAAGCCGACCACCCCAGGCAGATGTCGACGATAGAACACCGAAAACGCCTCAGCATCCCGTGCCGCTACCGCTCCAAGCAGCTCACCATCCGTCCGATCCCGACCAGAAGACATCTCACCCCTAACTTTGCGCGAGCACACCCAAACGTGACATCCCACCCCGAAAGAGATCGACGCCGCCGCCCGCAACTGCGCCCACGAGGGCTCGATGCGCAGCAACGCGCTCGCCGATCTGGCCATCGTCTGTCAATCCGCCGCGAACCTACCGCCGACATATCGTGACGCGCCGCGCCCATCACCTTCGCCGACCGGGCAGTCGTGGTTGTAGGAAATGCCGACTGCCGATCCTGGGACAGAACTCGCGCACCCTCATGTTCGCGCTGTCAGGACTCGCAGACTAAGGGCTCCCGATGCGTGGGACAGAAGGTTTGAGGCGTTATTGGTTGGCGGTCGCAAGGTCTCGGTCGGCACGATCATCCGAACTGCGAAAACAGCCAAGCTTCCGCGTTGTACGGAGTGATGAACGAGTCCGCAAAGGGCAGGTACCCACCGGCGTCAGCGGTGAATTCGAAATACAGGTAGGGTTGGATCCCGTCGGCTCCGTGATGGGCGGGGGCGAGCCCTTGGTACCCGGGACCGCAGTCGAGGCCCTGCTGGCAGTAGGAAACCTCGTACACGCGCAGATGCATGGTCTGACCGCCGATCTCGCGGGCGAGCTTGCTCAGCTCGAGCGCCTTGCCGTAGCGCCATGTCAGCCCGCCGCCATCGATCCCGAACGGTCCGTTATCGGCGGCGAACTCAAGCAGAAACCAGCGCGCTGGAGTTGGGGGCTCGCGGTGGTAGCTGACTATTGCGGTGGCGTGTCGCCGAGGCCGCGCTCTCGCACATTGAACGCGTTCAGGACGAGGGCCATGTAACCCTGCTCCTCCTCGCTGGCAGCGCTCAGCTCGTAGATGAATCCCGCCAATGCGAGCGTTCCTTCCGCTTCCGCTTCAAACATCTTTTGGTCGGGTCGCCGGGGGCATCGCAGCCCCCGGCTCCCACGGATCCGGGCATGACAGTCTCCCGTCACCCGGCTCTTCTCACCGGCGTCTCAGGGCGAGCGGACCCACTTCCATTGGGCGAACAGGC
>JBKQIR010000013.1:0-98971 GCA_052148275.1 Solirubrobacteraceae bacterium | reverse complement strand
GGACCAACTGTCCGACGAACGACACGAACGGACAGCAAAACGAGATCCAGGCGGTACGAACGGTCATGAACAGTAACGGCGATAACGGCAAAGCCATCTGGCTGACGGAATTTGGTTGCCCAACGGGGACGGACGCCGGCCAACCCGATAGCTGCACTGACGCGACGCTGGCGACGCAGATCACCGACGCGTACACGCAGGCGCGAGCCAATCCCGGCAACGAGTACGGGCTGCTCGGTCCGCTGTTCATATGCTCGTGGATTGATAACACGACCGACGGCGACTTCGGGCTTTACACTAGCAGCGGCACAGCCAAACCCGACTCCCTAGCGGCCTTTATCGGCTCCCAACTAGTAACCGTTCAGGGGGTCGTCGGGCTCTTCTGAAGGATTCCTCGTAGTTGCAGCGAATCTTGCGTGTGTGCGGCGTGATGAGGTCGATTTGGTGTACCGCGCTGGTCCTGACGCGGTGGCGGCGAGGATCGATGAGTTGATCGCCCGCGTGGAGGAGTTGGAGCGGCAGATCGGTCGCAACTCGCGAAACAGCTCGTTGCCGCCCTCGCGCGATTCGCCGGATGCGCGCAAGACGCGGCCGCGGAAGAAGGGGTCGGGGCGTTCTCAGGGCGGTCAGCCCGGCCATCCCGGCCAGCACCGGCCAATGGTCGCCGATCCGAATCGTGTCGAGACGTATTGGCCGTCGGCGTGTGACGCTTGCGGCGCGCCCATCGCGCAGGCGGATCGGGTGCCTGACGGTGATCCGGTCGTGCATCAGGTGAGCGACATCAGGGTTGTGGTTGAGGTGTGTGAGCATCGCAGGATGCGGACGCGTTGCGGGTGCGGGCACCAGACGCTCGCGCCGCTGCCCGCCGGGGGTGCCGGAGGGCGCGTTCGGTGCGCTGTCGCCGCTGCCGCGGCGACGTTGACCGCCGCGCGGGTGTCGCGTCGCTGACGCCTTCAAGATCGTCAACCAGCCCGAACGCGACCTACAGGACCTCGCTGCGTTGCGGGCCGACCTCGCGCCCTGCCGCCTGCTTCTGCAGGGACTGCTGGAGCAAGGCGTTCGTGGCCGCGACCCGCAGACCGCAAGGTTCGCTACTGGGCTGTTGGAGCGCTACGACGCGCTCTGGACGTTCACTCGCGTGGCGGGCGTACCCGCGACGAACAACACCGCGGAGCGCGCACTCAGACACGCCGTGATGTGGCGCAAAACGAGCTACGGCACCCAGACTGAGCACGGCGACCGAGCCGTCGAGCGGCTCCTCACGATCCGCGAGACCAGCCGCCTCCAAGGGCGCCGCCTGCACACCTATCTCGCCGAGGCGATCACCGCTTATCAACACGGGCAGCCAGTCCGCGCACCACTTCTGGCCTGATCGAAGATCAGACCCCCTGAACGGTTACCCGCGCAATCCACGCCGCCGCAGCGGACCCAGACGTCGCTGCCGCGCTCGATCGCGCCCTCGTCGGTCCACGCCAGCTATTGGAGACGCTCGTCGCCGGCGCTCCGGACCCGCCGCCCAACCCACGCGAGTTCGCGCTCCTACTGATGGCAACCCACCGGGCATACCTGCTCGACAAATTCGGCAGCGGCAACGACACGCCGGAAAACCGTCAGGACGCAATCGCCGCGCTCGCCGCCCTCTGGCGGCGGCTTCTCGCGAAGTGAACCTCGAGCCCGGACAAACCCTCGCCCCCCCGCGGAAGGAGCAACGCTTGGACCCACGCGACGCCCTCATCGGCTGGTGCTCGCGGACAACAGGAGCCACTGCGCGCCGCCAGGCGATGGCGTTACACAGACAAAGTCAGGAGCTGCTTCGCCGAGCGCGTCGGCGCTGCTCGTCGCCCCTAGTGTTGCTGGTCGGCGAACTCGTCGAGCCATGCCGGCGCGTGCCGAGCGGCCCATGCTCGGCTGACGCGTCCGCCGAGCATGGCACGCAGCGCTTCGCGATCCGCGATCGCGAGTGTGATGTGACCCACGATCACGATCAGGAAGGTCACAGCGAGCCAGTTGTGGACGAATGTCGCGCCGGCACGCCACGAGAGCGGGAAAGGCACATACCAGCGTAGGAGCGCGCCGGTTCCGAGCATGACGAGACCGCCGCCGGCGACGAACGCCGCGTTTAGCTTCTGCCCCGCGTTGAACTTGCCGAGTCGTGGCCGCGGCGCCGCCCGCCCTCGGCCCGAGGCGGTGTCGACGAGACCGCGTAGCCACTGCAGGTCCGCCTCAGTCCAGCCGTTGATGCGACTGACGTCGCGACGCAGGCCCCGCCCCCAGTTGCCGGCGACTGCGAGCAGCAGCGGCAGCGGCAGCGAAAGCCCCACGTACAGGTGCACCTGCTCGATGAGCCTGCGCCGCCCGACGAGCGCGATCAGCGGCGTGAAGTACAACGCCGCGCCCGTGAGGATGAGGATCAGGAACAACGAAGCGTTGACCCAATGCACCGCGCGCTCGACGCGGTCGAAGCGGAGAACCCTTTGTCTGGACTGCTCTGCGGTTGCGTGCTTCGCGCTCATGGTCTCAGCGCTCAAGCGGCCTGCGCCGGTGCATGCCCGCTGATCCACGCGTTCACCGGATAGCCGTTCTGCTCCCAGTAGCCAGGCTCTGCGTGCGTCACGAGCTCGATCCGAGAGAGCCACTTGATCGACTTGTAGCCAAACATGTCGGGAACGTAGAGGCGCACCGGGCCACCGTGCTCACGCGTTACTGGCGCCCCCAGCATCGAGTACGCGACGATCGCTCCGGTCTCGCGCGCTTGGTCGACCGTGAGGCTCTCGGTGTAGAGCCCGTCGAACGAAGTGAATCGGAATGCTGACGCCGCAGGATTCATGCCAGCGCGCTCGGCAAGGTCGAGGAGGCGTACCCCGACCCAATGAACGTTCGTCACCTCCCATCCGGTGACGCATTGGAAGTCTCGTGTGAGTCGTGTCGCCGGGAGTGACTGAAGGTCCGCAACCGTCATTGAAAGCGGGCGTCGGACGAGTCCGTCGACCCGCAGCCTGTAGTCCGCGGGTGCAGCCGGATACCCGTCCGTGATGGTGTAGATCGTGAACTGGCCGCCACCGGGAAGAAGACTCGCAATCCCACCCGCGTCCACCGAGTTAAGCAGGCTGGAGATCCCGGCCTGCACATGCGACCCGAACACCGTGCCGAGGGCGCCAAGCCCGAGCAGAGACAGCACGGCGCGTCGCCCGATCGGTTTGCTCCAGGGCTCCTGCGGGGCGTTGCCACCCGGCGCGCCGCTGGGCGGGCCACCGGAACCCCCGCTGGCTGACTCATCAAAAGACAACGGCCGTCGCTCGGTCATAGGCGCAATGGGACAGCGCGTCGGAGTGCGGGACGCCAGCCGCCACATACGCATCAGCCAGAACAGCTACGAAGACCACCAGCACGTTCAAATCATGACGACAACATCTTGCCAGTCCCTTACGCGCCGTTTCAGGATGACAAGCCGGCTGCCCGCCCCGTTGCCGCTCGCCGGGCAATGCGGACACGGCAACGACCCTCCGGACCGGTTGAGCGCTACTGCTGTCGGACAGCCGGAGCCACGCGCAGAGGCGGCGACCCGGCTGCTCCTTCCCATGCGGAGTGGCTGGCGGGGTTCAGGCGCGGGATCCTGGGGCGATGACTGGTTCTGTTCTTCTCGATGCTGCTGGTCGTCGCCGTTCGCCGGCGACGATGCCCGGCTTCCGGCGCGGGCGCCCGCCCCGTAACAAGGGTCGAAGCTACCCGGCCGACCCACCGACGGTGGAAGAGATCGTGGCGGTGATGCGATGCGCCGGCGAGCAGGCCGGCGGCCTCCGTGCGCGGGCGTTGATCGTCCTCCTGTGGCGCGCGGGGCTTCGGGATCAGCGAGGCGCTTGTGCTCGCGGAGACGGATCTTGATCCGGGCCGCGGCCGGATCGTCGTCCGGCGTGGGAAGGGCGGCCGGCGCCGCGAGGTCGGCATGGACATCTGGGCCTGGGAGCACCTGACCACCTGGCTGCAGCTGCGGGTGGGCATGCCCGTGGGAGCGCTAGTGTGCGTCATCGACGGACCGACAGCAGGCCGCCCGTGGTCAGCCACCGCGGCACGCGCCACGTTGCGCACCCTGGCCGTGCGCGCCGGCGTCCGGCGCCGGTTCGCGCCTCACCAGCTCAGGCACGCCCACGCCGTCGAGATGGCCCGCGAGGGCGTCGCCCTGGTCGTCATCCAGCGCCAGCTGGGGCACGCCAACCTCGGCATCACCAGCATCTACCCCGAGGGGATCGACAGCAGCGAGATCATCAACACCGTCCATCAACGCCCTGCACCAGTTCTGCCAGCCAGCGACGGGCTTCGATAGCTACCAGTCCACCCCGACCAAGCCACCCGCCCCCACCGTACCGCGCCGGAGAGCATCCTACTTCGCTGCCCGGACGCATGGAGAGCGGAAGCGCTGGAAGGGAGGTGCGCCGGACCAGGAGCGACGTCACTCGAGTCGCGGTGCAACGAGTACAGCTGTAAACTCCAGAAGGTTCGGATGCAAGAGGCCGCGGGGGAGCGCGCTTCGGCGCGTCCCCGGCCTGTCGAGCGGGTGCTGGGTCGTCGGACTGTCCCTCTGGACGAGGACGGGCACTCCCTCGGAAGTTGGCCGGTAGCCGGCATCGGGAGTGCTTCCGAGCACAGGAACCGAAAGGCGAACGACGTGGACGCGCAGGACAAGACGTCCTACCGACCTTCTGCGGGTCGCGTTCGCGTGTGCCGTAGCCGACGAACCACGCCACGCCGCGGCCTCTCGTTCTACTGGCTGATGGAGGCGCGCGCACCGCGAGGGCAAACGGAGATCGATCACCGCGTGTCGAGCCGTGTGTGCTGTCGAAGCCGCAAGACATGAAGCACGGCGAGTGCCTGAGCGCCCTCTCTGCCGGCGCAAGAGCCGTGCGTCGCGCGTGCCCGTCAGGCGGTAGGATCGCTGAGCAGCGGCCCCATATGGGGGGACGCGACGCGCTCATCGAGCACCCGCGCGCGCTCGGCCAGCGTGCGCCGGTGGGCGCCGGCGAGCGCCCCGCCGGTGAGCGCGAGCACGGGCGCGGCGGCGGCGAACCACGGGCGATTCTCGACCGCGAGCGCCAGAGCGCACCCGCACGCGATCCCGAACGTCCCGTCACGCAACGTCATCAACATCAGCGAGCGTCCGGCGCTGAGAATCACGCCGACGGCGAGCACCGCTCGCACCTGCGATCCGGTCGCGCACTCGTGCACGAGGATGACCGTGTCGTTCGGCCCGGCGCCCGTGACCGCGTACGGGCCCGACAGGCGAGCGCTGAGATAGAGGCGCGGCGTGTGCACGCGCGCGTGCTCGGCCAGCGCGCGAAGGTGCTCATGTATGGGCCCGGAGGTGACCTCCCTGACCCCGGGGCGTCTCGGCGCCAGTGCCGCGTTCCATGACAGGCTCACGATCATCGTTGCGAGCACTGCCGCTGTCGCGAGCACCCCTACGCTCACCCCGAGACGGAGCGCGAAGACGAACGCGACGCCGGCGCACACGACCAGCGCCAACGGCAACTCGACGGCGTCGCGGAAGCTGAACATGCTGGGAAAGCCTAAGCGGCGCTCACGTTCTTCATGCCCGCGGATCCGATCGTCGGACGAACGCGCACGACTGCTGCTCTGGACGGGTGCCGCCAGCACCGCTAGCGCTCGCGCTCGTTCACCTCACCTGCGGACCCGTGACACTCACACTCCCGCACGAACAAGCGTTCGCGTGACGTCACCTACGATTATGCCCGGAGAGCCATATTTCATCCGCCGCGGGTAGCGAAGCCCCGCCATGTCGACTTATGGGCAAAGGCGAGAGCCGCCATGGGCCAACCGGGACAGTCCTGCTGGTGAGCGCATCCGCAGAGAGCAGACGTGCGCCACACCCGGCGGCTGCCGCCTACGCCGGCTGAGATGACGGACGCCTGCTTGCCGTTTGCTTCCGGGCGTCCGGTGCGGTCTCCCGAGCTGATGAAACCGAGCGTCGGCCGTCGACTCTGACGCTCGGGTGCGTGGCCATGCACGCGGCGGCGACTTGAATTGTTAGGAGGCGTCCGCTCGGCGCGGATCTGTGGCCGCATTCGCTCGGGACCGGCTATCTGACTTCAGAACTCCTGTGGCCGCAGTAGAGGCGGCAGAGCTCAGGGCCGCTCGTCGTCGAACAACCAGCAGATTGTCTTGTTCGAGGCGGGGGTGTTGTTGGCGTTGCAGCTCGGGTCCGGGCCCTCCGTGATCGCCGTGGCGAACTTGTCGCCGATCCAGCCGTCGCGGACGCCCTCGGTGATCGCGGGGAGTTGGTCGGTGTCGGTGTGGATCTGCCTTACCGCCGCCTCGCCGCTCGCGTAGTAATGGCCGGTTGTGCTCGCGTCGGCGATCACGTTGGCTCCCGCGGTGAACGCGTTGTTCCACACCGCCGGATCGCCGAAGACCGCTGTGGCCCACGGCAGCTCCTTACCGGTGAAGACCGTGCCGGTCGACGCTCCGGAGCTCGGGGTGTCGGGCAGGGCGTCGCGCGTGATGTGCAGAGCGATCGTGGGGAAGCGTGTGGAGGCGACGGACACCGCGACCTGGGTCTGCTGGGTAAGCATCGGCCCTTTCGGCGTGGTCACCGGCAGGTACTTGTTGACGTGGAAGCTGACGCGGATGACGGCACCCATGATCGGGTAGGAGCCGAGGTCGCCCTCGCCAAGCTCCGGCTCGCCGAGCGCGCCGGCGAGGTACTCGAGGATCTCGTAGATCGAATGTAGCCCGTGGAGCTGCTTGCCGGCGGCGCCGACGAATGGGAGTCGCGCCGCGACGCCGGGTAGGTACTTGGCGATCGTGGCGAACTTCTCGGCTTGCGCTGCGCCCTTCGCAGCGACGGCGACGAGCCCGTCGCCGAGCGCGTACTTGATCAGGAACTCGGCGCCGAATTGCACGAGCTCAGGAAGCCCTTTGAACCCGGCGTACAGGTCGTGGCCCTCGGCGGCGAGCACCCGCAAGCTCCGTTCGACGAGGCTTGTGCGCGGCGAGACGAGTGCCCCGCTCGCCTCGAACGGGAACCCCCAGGCGGCGAGGATCGTCGCCTGGTTGAGTGGCTGGGACGTCGGTTCGTCGCCGCCGCCGACGGCATCGGTCTGCACGATCGAGTCGACGGTCGTGTCGCAGTGGTCCTTGACCACGCGGGTGACCTGCTTCTTCTGGTTGCGGAAGGAGAGCTTGTAGTACCAGACGCGGGTCAGCGGGACCCGGGTGATCGTCGGCGCCGCCTCGACCTTCGCTTCCTGGGTGCTCTGGTTCCAGACGATCGGGACGGTGATCGACCCGAGGGAGGTGTTGCCTTCGATCTCGCTGTACCAGATGGCGAGGTTGTTGCCGCCGGCGTTGAATGCCTTCACCTCGGCCGGCTTCAGGCAGGACGGGTACTCATGCCCGAGCTTGTGGGCGAAGGTGCTCGGGAAGTGGAAGCTGACGCCGCTGTTGTATCCCGGCTGCGTCGAAGTCCCGGCGGTGTTGTAGCGGGCGGTGAGCGCCGGATCGGCGAGGACCGGCTCGGGGATCTTCGCCGAGACGGTGAACGTGTAGACGGACTTGCACAGGCTGACGAACGGCGTGCTTGCTGGCGCCGCGGCCGCACCGTAACGGAGCGAGCGCCGGTCGCCGGCTGAGCCGGCCCCCGCGGTCTCGTCGGCACAGGCGGAGAAGTTCGGGCCCGTCACCGCCGTCGAGCCGACCGTCACGTTGTCGGCCTGCTCGGGGTCGAAGCCGGCCCCGTCGATGGTCGTGCCGTCCTGGGAGGGGCCGATCGAATAGGTGCCCGGGGGGACGTAGGCCGTCCAGGTGCCGTCGGCCTTGCTGATCGTGCTCGAGCCGACCGGCAGGCCGTCGCTGGAGGTGCCGCTCAGCACTATCGTCACGCCGGGCAGCGGCGTCGGTGCCTGGCATCCGGTGGCGCCGCACTCGATGTTGTTGACGTTGCCGGCGACCTTGGTCTGCCCAGTGCGCAGCAGGTAGGTCGCGGGGCTGCCGTTGAGGGTGCCAAAGCCGAGGACGTTGCCCTCACCGCTGATCGCGATTCCGCTGCCCAGGACCCAGCCGCTGTTCAGTGGCAGGATCGCGTTGAGGTTGATCGGCTGGGCGGTGAAGCTCGTCCAGAGGACGCCGCGGCCCTTGATCTCGCCGACGATCTCGCCAGAGTCGTTGATCGCCTCCGCCTCACCGCTGTCACCGGCGGGCGCCGGGAGCGCCTGCACCGTCCCGTCGGGGAGCATGATCTCCGGGACGCCGCCGCCAGGGGCGCTCCCGACGACCGACCCGTCCGGCGCGAGCGCGTTCTGGATCGCGGCCCCGTCTCCTCCGGTCGGAGCGAAGGGTATCGGCGTCACCGACCCGTCCGAACGGTCGACGCGGCTCCAGTCCGTGTAGTTGGCGCCGCCGTCGGGGTCGACGAGCTCCCAATCGGGCTGGATCGCCTCGATGTACGGGGTCCCGGAGACCGGCTCCATCGGGTCGCCGAGGCCCGCGGCGACCACGTTGGAGCCACAGTCGGGGTCGTCGCCAATGCTTCCCTCGGAGCCAGCTGCCTCGCCTGTGTCGTCGACCGTGACCAATGAGCCGGCCTCCTCGGCGCACCCCGCCGTCGGTGCTACGACCGGAGAGAGCGACGCGTCCCCGGTGACCGTGTCCCAGTAGTAACCGTCCACTCCGACGAAGCCCGGGGAGGAGGCGGTGACACCGCTGACGGGGAGCGTGGCACCGCCGACGACGAGCCCGTCGCTGTTCATGTCGACCGGTAGGGCGTCGACGGCGCCGCTCGGGGTCGGCGCGGGGACGAATGCGCCGTCGTGCCAGATCCCGCCGGGCTGCCCGGTCGGCCCCGAAGCCGAGTTGTACGTGACCGTGCCAAGGTAGAGGACATCGCCGCGGTCATCGACGGCGAGCGGATTCCCGTAGCTCGCCGCGTTCAAGGGGCCGACCTCGGTGATCGGCGCCGTGGCGGGAAGCGTCACGGCGGCTGCGACACGCGGCGTCGCCCCGCGCGCGGCCCGGCTCGAACCAGCCGGCCACAGGGAAAGCACGAGCACAAACGCCGTGACTGCGCTGAGGACTGCTGTCCTGCGCTTTATGCTTGTCGTCATGGCTGTCCCCTCAAATCGTGATTCGTCTAATGAACCGGTTTCGACAGCATAAGCCGGGGTGGCCACGGACGTCTCCACCCCACGAGAGCATCGTCTGACCTCACGCAGCCTCCATGGCGCGACGCCGCCCGGAGCGGGCCGCGCCGTCACCAAGCTCATTCAAGAGTGCTGCCACACCGATGCGGCACGCCGCGGTCCAGTAGCGGTCCCTGCGAACTGGACTGATTCTCGGGCTGGTGGGGTCCGACACCTGCTCTGCCTTCGTCAGGAGCATCTCGGTCGCGACGCCGACTTCCCTGCTCAGCGCTGAAAGCGGCTCGTGACGATCGAACTGAGCCTGCTTCCGCGCAGCTGGCTATCCCCTTCCGTCCCACTTCAGGGCCGACGATCCTGCCGGTCCGTCCGAAGCAGTCCTATCGCGCGCCACAGGCCGCGGAGAGGCCAGCGACTCGTTTTCAGGGCTATCGCGGGCCCCGAGTCTTCGGGGCCAAGCGGCCCGCCACGCGCGCCAGAGTTCGTCGGAGGGCGAAGTGGATACCCAGCTCCGCGCAATCGGGAGCGCAAGAGTGCTCGCTCGATCATCGAACGGCGGTCCAACCCGCCAGCCGTCGACCCTCGGCTCAGAACGGACTGTCCTTGTCCAGCGGTCGTCGATCCCAGACGTCGGGACCCTCATCTTCCCGTTCGAAGACCGCATCGACGTCGACCGCCAACTCGTCGGGAAACACGAGCTCGCCGTCCACGATCTCCACGCGTGGACCGAACGGCGCGCCGCCCGGGGTGCAGCCGACTGCGAGGAACAGATCGCCGCCCGACTCGAAGACATCATCGAGCAGATCACGCGGCTGGGCAATCGGTGTAGACCGCCGAAGCGACCCACCGCGCTTCGCCCTGCGTCGCTTGCCAGCCCGACCCATCACGAGAAATCTACGACAAGCTCGAAATCACCGAGGTCGCTTTGACCGTGCTCCTCGACCGAGCGTGGGTGCAGGCATCTGCGCTATCGCCTCGATCATCTTCCAACATTCTCGGGCGCCGTCTGTCTGAACCCAGCTCTCGAACTTCGCGGGGCCCTCCGCCCCCGCGGTGGCGTCCTCGCTTCGCGCGCAATCCAAGACCGTCGTTAGCGGCGCCGAGATGCTCCTCGAAGCGCGGGAGCATGTGTGCGCCCCCAACCGTTCCGTAGCCTGATCGGCTTGTGCGGTCCGCGGCGTCGCGGCCCAAACGGTCCTTACCCGACCGGAACCCCCGAGGTCGCAGGGGTCAAGAGCAACGACTGGAAAACGAGCCTCGAGTCTCGAATCGGAATGCAATCTACACGGGTGTGCGTGCAACAAAGCAACCCGTGACGGTCAGACGTAGGGCGCATAGCGGTGGTGCAGCATGAGGTCGTTGCCGTCCGGATCCGAGAAGAAGGCCATGTGGCAGACACCGGTGTCGAAGGTGTCGCCGACGAACTCGACGCCCTTGGCCTCGAGTTCGGCGCGGGCGGCGGCTACATCGTCGCACCCTTGCGCCCATGGGTTGCCCTTCTGGGCAACGAACGGCATCCCCATCTTCTCGGGCTCCCAGATGCCGAAGCACGTATCGCCAGCCCACTGCTCATATTGACCGTGCTCGTCGGGGCGAAGGCCAAGCGTGTCGCGGTAGAAGCTGCGGGCGCGGTCCGCGTCCTGCGAGGGGATGCCGATGAAGTCGAGTCGTGTAATCATGGTGGGGGTATACCTCGCAATGCGGTCAACAGTGGTCCTCGGGGCCATCAACGACGCACGCTGAAAGCCGAACCAGCGCCAGCCGCCGAAGAGCCCGTGTGCATGCAAGTCTGTCGAGCTGAAGCTCAGGGTGTTGACCTTGAAGGTCGCCGACGAGTGCACGCTGTCGATCTTCCAGGTTCCGGTCGAAAGAATACTTGTGGGAACGGTTGTGCTCAAGTCGGTCTCCTGTAATTTGGTGTAAGTCGATCAATTCAGTATGGTTTGTCTCGTCACGAGCGAACCCAACTTCTCTCTCCCCGTAGACCTGCCGGACGCTTCGTCCAGGCATTGGTTACTGACTCAGATCCGCTCACCCGAATAGGTCTGGGCGTCCTACTGCTCCGTCAGCCCCGGGGTTTCGCTCTCACCTTGCTCGCTGCCGACAGCGACGAGGCCGTAGCTTTTGCAAGAGCATGAGCGCCCCGACGTGGCGCTTCGGATGTCTCAGCTAGAGCTGCCCGTGGTTTGGCGGCAGCCTTCCGTTCAAAGGAAGGCGCCGACATGGTGGTATTTCCAGTCGACCGGGTCGTGAAACCTGTGGGTACGGGCGTTACGCCAGTGCCGGTGCAGGTCGTGGCGGTCGTCGGTTCCGCTGGTTCCGGTCAGGGCGAACAACTCCGACGCGATCGACACCGCGGTCTCGCTGCCAAATGCCGTGGCCTGAGCGACCGCGATCGAGCCTCGCGCGGCTTCGTGGGCGTCCCTGGGGCGCGGCCCGATGTCCGCCAGGGTTTCGGCGGCCCACGCAAGGACCCGCTCGGCGGCCGTCAGCTGCGTGGCCAGACGGCCAAAGCGTTGGATCGTATGCGGGTCGTCCCCGGCGCGCTCCGCCCAGCCGCTGCGGACGGCCTCGAAGAATGGGCGCGCCTTCGAGCTGACGAACTCGCCGGCGTCCCGCAGCGCGCCGCCGGCGATCCCGACCTCGATCGCGGCGTGGACGAGTTGCGCCCGCCCACCGATCAGCTGCGGCTCATTGAACACCCGCCAATACTCGAGTACGAGGGTGGGGTCGACGCTCACGTCGCTGAGGTCGGTGGTGCCGCTGACCGTCGCGCGCTGTCCCATTGCAGTCCAGTCCTCGTCCACCGTCACGCCGTCGTCCTCGCAGCCGACTAACGCGACGACCAGCCGTTCGTCGGCGTTCAGGGCGGTCACCTCGATCCAGCTCGAGCTCGCCGCGCCCGTGCAGTAGTACTTGCGGCCCTGGAGCCGAAGGCCGCCGTCGCTGCCTGCGCGCAGCCGCGTGCGGAGATCCTGCGCATGTTGCGCTCCTCGCTCGGCCAGAGCGTTGCCGAGGCGCCCGCCGTCGAGGATGTCGGCGAACAACTGCCGTTGCTGCCGCTCGTTTCCCCACAGTCGCAGCACATCGACGAACAGATAGTGCCCCTGCGGCACCTGCGCTATCGATGGATCAACCGCCGCGATCGTCCGGATCACCTCGGCGAGTGTCCGCGGCGACACGTCGGCGCCTCCGTGTGAGCGGGGAATCGTGATGCCGAGCAGGCCACTGCGGCCAAGCAGGGCGAGCTCCTCGCGGGGAACAGCTCCAGCACGATCGCGACCGATCACGCCGTCCGCGATGCTCGCAGCCTATTCGCCCGCCACGGCAAGCGCCTCGTCGTCGGATTCGATCACGGGCACCGAAACGGTATTTGGCGACTCTGACACGATGATCACGACGCAGCTTGTACGACGGCGGTCGAGTCGCTCAGGCGGGCAGCCATCGGCGGCGCGGCCGTGGCGAGCAGACCCTCGCGGCGCAATAGCGGCATCACTCCCTCGGCAACGCTGTAGAGCTCCTCGAGGTGCGGGTAGCCGGAGAGGATGAACTCATCGATACCGAGCGAGTGGTAGTCCGCGATCCGGGCGGCGACCTCCTCATGGCTCCCCACGAGCGCGGTGCCGGCGCCTCCTCGCACGAGGCCGACGCCGGCCCACAGGTTCGGAGAAACCTCCAGTCCATCTCGACGGCCCCCGTGCAGGGCCGTCATCCGTCGCTGACCCTCGGACTGCGAGGCGCGCTGGTTGCCTGGGCGCGTGCGATCTGCTCGGAGCTGAGGCCGTCCAGGAGTCGCTGCGCCTCTGCCCAGGCGGCCTCTGAACTGTGCCGCGTGATCACGTGCAAGCGGATGCCGTAGGTGAGCGCACGGCCAAGTTGCTCAGCGCGCTCGCGAACGCTGTCGATCTTCGCGGCGACCGGAGCCGGCGGCTCGCCCCAGGTGAGATAGACATCGGCGTAACGGGCAGCGACGTCGATCGCGGCGGCAGAGGAGCCGCCTAGGTACAGCTTCGGCCAGACGAGGTGCGGGATGATCTGCGCCCCACGCACCTGCACGTACTCACACCATCGAAGTCGACTGGCTCGCCCGCAACGCCGCATCCGCCACACAGCCAGCGCGGGCCAAACCCCGTCTCCCGCTGGCTCTACTAGTCGGAAGTCGGCACAACGTTTGTCGGACTAAGGCCACTAATCCTCTAATAACGTACATTATCCGACATGCCGAATGTGGACCGCACTTGGCATCAGCTGATCAGTTGTGACCCTGGAAATCGCGCGCTTCTATGGGAGCGCGCGAGCGGCGAGAGCAGCCGTCTTTTGGTCCGGTGAACCGCGAAGGGTCCAGGGCCCATGATCGCGGCGATCGTCGGGATCTGGATGTCGAACACACGGACTAGCCACGCCGGGGCCGGAACGCCAGCGTGTGCCCTCTAGTGGAGGGTGGGGGAGACTGTCCCCATCGTGGCTCCAGAGAGGCGCCACGCATGGGAATTGTGCGTGCTGGACCTGCCGTTGCGGGTGAGTCATCGCACCGGGGTTCTTCTCGACGGTGCAGGTCGCCGCCTCGACGGTGGAGGTCGCCGCCTCGATAGCGAACGTCGCTGGCGCTGGCGCGGTCGCGCTTCGAGCGCGAAGCTGATTGCGCAGGCGAGGAGGACGATGATCGCGATCACGGCGACGACCGCGAGGCCGGGGACGATGATCAGCACGATTACGGCAAGAAGCAGCGCGCCGGCGACGTCGATCGTGAGCATCCGTCGTTTCATAGGGGCAGCCTTCGGTAGATCGGGCGTGGGAGATGTCGTAGCACCGCGAAGATCCATCGCAGCCGGGCTGGCACCCAGATCGTGCCTGCGCTCCCGCCGAGCGCGCGCACGGTAGCGTCAGCGACGGCCTCCGGTGTCGTGGCAAGGGGCGCCGGCGGGAGGCCGGCGGTCATGCGGGTCTTGACGAACCCAGGGCGCACCACGAGCACGCGGACCCCGGTCCCGGCGGTGGCGTCGGCAAGCGCCTGAGCGAGTGCGTCGAGCCCGGCCTTCGCTGCTCCGTAGATCGCGTTGCCGGCTCGGGGTCGCTCCGCGGCTACGCTCGAGAGCACGACCACCGTGCCGGCATGCTGAGCCCGCATCTGGCGAAGGCACTGCAGCAGCAGCGAGCCGCTGCCGACGAAGTTCACGCGCATCACCTCGGCGGCCCTTTCAGGGTCCGCGTCGAGTCCCTCTTGGGCGCCGAGCAAGCCGACGGCGATCACAGCGACGTCGAACCCGCCCGCTCGATCGAACGCGTTTGAGATCACCGACTCGTGCGCGGGCAGGTCGTATGCGTCAAGCAGGTCGATGTCGGCCTGTGCGCATCCCGCGCGCTCGAGGGTCGCGCCGGCTTCTGTGAGACGGTCGTGATCGCGTCCGAGCAGATAGGGACGCACGGGGTCTTCGGACGCGAGCCTGGCCGTGATCGCAACTGCGATCTCCGAGCTTCCGCCGACGAGCAGGACACGGCGCGCGCCGTTAGCGCTCATCGCTCACCAGCCCGGTCCGCAGTGCGAGGTCTGAACGCCAGATGCCCTCGGGGTCGACCCGGGCGCGGATCGCCTGCCATTCGCGCAGGCGCGGATACATCGCTCGCAGCGCATCGGGCCGCAAGCGCGAGTCCTTGGTCAGGTATACGCGCCCGCCGGCCGCTGCGACGAGCGCGTCGCAGCGCTCGAGCACGGCGTCCAGCCCTGGCGCGGCGCGCGGGATGTCCATCGCAACCGTCCAGCCCTCGATGGGGAACGACAGCGGCGCGTCGTTGGCGGCACCGAAGTCCTTGAGCACCGCGAGAAAGCACGGAATCCGGGCGCGCCGGAGGTGCTCGATCACGGCCTGCAACAGGTGCTCCTGTCCGGTCGGCACGGCGAGCTGGTATTGCAGCAGGCCGGCTCGGCCGTAGAGGCGCGGCCAGGCAGCGAGCGCGTCAAGCGGGAACATGTGCGCGCCGAACTGCTGCGCGACGTTCCGCGCGCGCCGCGGCGCGCGGCGGAAGTGGAGCTCGTTGAAGGCGCGGACAGTGCTCGCTCGCAGCAATCCGCTGGGCCATCGCTCGGGAACGGTCGCCCGCGCCCGCACGGTGGCCGCCTCACGCCGCGCGTCGAGGACCGAAGTGTCCGCGACGTGCTCGGCGCGCGTGACGATGCCGCGGCCTGGGTTCGGGCCGAGCAGGTCGAGCCAGGCCACGCGATAGGGGCCGCCGGGCCCGCTCAGCAGAGCGAGCGCGTCCTCGAGGCGCTCGACGCGATCGGTGTCAACGGCCAGCGTCGAGCCCGTCACGGGTCTGATCGCGATGCGCGCCCACAGGATCACTCCCGTCAACCCGATCCCGCCGATCGTGGCTTCGAACGCGCCGTCGTCGGAGCCCGGCTCGAGCTCGAGCACCTCGCCGGTCGAGGTCAGCAGGCCCATCGCGCGGACGTGGCTCCCGAAGGTGCCTGCGGTCACGTGGTTCTTGCCGTGGATGTCGCTCGCGATCGCTCCGCCCACGGTCACGTGCTGCGTGCCGGGTACGACAGGGAGCATCCATCCAGCAGGCACGAGCGCTCGCAGCAGATCGCCGATCGTGGCCCCGGCGTGCGCGATCACGGTCGCCTGATCAGCGTCGAGCTGGATGTCTCTGAGCCGGCGCATCTCGACGACGACGCCATCCGTCAGCTGGGCGGCATCGCCATAGCTGCGGCCCATCCCCCGCGCGATCGCACCGCCGGTCGCTCGCCCAGGGGAACGCAGCAGGGCGATCGCGGCGCGCGCGGCGTCCTCGTCTCCGGGGCGCAACACGACCGCGGACACTCCGTCGCCGCCACCCCACCCCCGGACCGTGCGCGGAACAGCTGCCGGTAGCGCCGTGTCAACTCGCAGCATGGATTCCCAGTGCGAACAGCACCAGCCAGGCCAACCCCGCAACCTGCAGCCACCGGTCGCTGAGCAACACGTCCTCGGGCGCCTCGGTGTCGCCGGTGCCCACAAGCGCCCCGTACCGCGCCAGGCACGCTGCGAACGGCAGTCCTGTCAGCAAGCGCCACGGGATCCCGTTTATCACAGGGAGCTCGAAGGCCCACATGCAGTAGGCACCCAATGCCGCGACGCCGCTCACGATCAGAATCAGCCGCAGTCTCCCGGTGGTGTAAGCCTCCAGCACGCGTCGGCGTGGCGGCCTCGTCTCGGCGCTGCGGCACAGCTCGGCATGACGCTTACCGGCCGCGACGAACACCGCGACGAACGTGACCACCAGCACGAACCAGCTGGAGAGGGTGACGGGGGCCGCGACGCCGCCAGCGATGGCGCGCAGCACGAACCCGCCTGCGATCGCCACCACGTCGAGAACGAGGATCCGGCGCCAGAAGAGTGTGTAGCTCAGCGTCAGCGCAACGTAGCCGACGCCGACGAGGAGCAGCAGGGGGCGAAGGAACGCGCAGAGCGCCAGCCCGGCGAGCATCATCACCGCACCGGCACCGAGTGCGGCGCTAGGGTCGAGCTCGCCGGCAGCGACCGGGCGATAC
Source organism: Solirubrobacteraceae bacterium (assembly GCA_052148275.1). Classification (GTDB taxonomy): domain Bacteria; phylum Actinomycetota; class Thermoleophilia; order Solirubrobacterales; family Solirubrobacteraceae; genus Palsa-465. Next base: position 82,294 of record JBKQIR010000013.1, on the reverse strand, counting down.
CGCTTGCGGGGGTGACGGCGATCCTCTGGCGCGTCGCGAACGTCGTTGATCGCGTAGATCCCGGATGCGAGCAGGCAGAAGGCCGCGCACGCGAGCGCGACCCGGCCTGGGACATCATCGTGTCCGAGCGCGCCGGCAGCCCCCGCGGCCGCGACCACCAAAGCGTTCTTGATCCACTGGCGCGGACGAGCCGTCACCAGCGTCGCCCGCAGGCGACGTCTGCGCGACTCGCCACCAACAACGTCCGGGGCGGCCACCTCGACCCCGGAGATGTCACGACGGTCAGCGTCGGCGTAGCTCGCCGCCGGCAACGGTTCGCGACGGTTGAGCTCAGGCAGCAACGAGCCTCCAGCACCACTCAGCATGGGTGAGACGCTAAGCCCCCACATGAACCGCACCTGTACAAACGGTGAGGAGACTCTCACGAGCTGAGCCATGAGAACACTCTCAGAACCCCCTTTAAGCTCGCCGCCGGGTTCACTGCAAAGCTACGCACCGCATGCTCGCTCCCGCCAGAGAGCCATACGCGCCCGCTCGTGGGCGACGCGGAGCATTCGTCGGGCAGTCACCCTCGGGCACGCCGCGGGGCGGTTGGCGTCGCGCGCGACGCGTGTTGCTCGCTGCTGCCGGGCTGTGCCTGATTCCCGCCGTCGTCTCGTACCTCCAGATGCTCTCCCAGCCGTCGAACTCGAGCCTCAGCATCCGTTCCGTCGAATGGATGCGGGACAACGGCGCGCGCGGGATCGTCAACCAGGTCGAGTCGACGTACTACGCGCTGACGGCGCCGTCGACCGGCGGCCCGGCACTGCGCGCTCTACCGAAGCAGCCGGGAAGCGTCGCCGACGCCACCGCCGCGCCGCACCACCCTCTCCTCTACTACCGTCCACCCCAGATTCGGCCGGTGATCTCCCCCGCGCTGCCCGGCGAGGGCGTGTGGCGCGCGACGTTCGCGGACGGAGGCGCGCGACCGCCGGTGCTCGTGACGGACTTCCGCAGCGATCCCGCCTATCCACAGATGGTCGCCGGCGTCGCCTGGATCGACCACACCCAAACCTCAACCTGGCTGTACCCCGGCCGGCTCGAGCCGAGCGTGCCGCTGCCATCTCGGGGGCCGATGGAGGTTCCGCCATCGCTGCGCCCCGGTCTCGTGGCGACGTTCAACAGCGCCTTCAAGCTGAGCGACTCCGGAGGCGGGGTCGTGATCGACGGACACACCTACGCGCCACTCACATCAGGCCTCGCCACGATCCTGCGATATCGCGACGGCCGGATCGACGTCGCCGCGTGGACAGGCGGACCCAACGCCGGTTCCGACGTCGTCTACGCCCGACAGAACCTGCCGCTCATCGTCAACGGGGGACGGCCCAACCCGAACCTGTCCGACGGAGCGCAGTGGGGGGCGACGCTGGGTAACGCGATTCGCGTCTGGCGCTCGGCGGTCGGCGTCGACCGCTACGGCAACCTGATCTACGCCGCGGCGGACTACCAGACCGTCGCCTCGCTGGCGGCGATCATGATCCACGCGGGCGCAGTGCGCGCGATGGAGCTCGACATCAACACCTACTGGCCGAGCTTCATCACCTACCGCTACCCGGGTGCTGGCGATCCCGCGAACCTGCTGCCAACCATGGATCGCTCACCACAGCGTTACCTCACGCCAGACGACCGCGACTTCTTCGCCGTGTACCTGCGCTGAGCGGCCCGCGTCGCGTCACCACTGGCCCGCGCGGCAAGGACCTGTGCTCCGTTTCTGAGAGTCATCTCACGAGCGCCTCAGATCCGATTGAGGAGCTTCGTCTAGCGTCCTACGGGCCGCCTTCCACTTGCCTCTCGTTTGATGCGCATCGCGCTTGTCACCGACGTTCTCATGCCCGCCGCGGGCGGTGTGGTGACCTGTCTGCGGCCGCACTCTCGAGGGTGTGCACGAGCGGACAACGCGCCCCTCGTCGCCGCCGCCGCCATCTGTACGAACATCGCAGCAGGCGCCGAAGCGCGCCTGGTGGAATTTCGGGAGCGTTCATGCTGCGGCTAGTCGGTCTCGTGGTCTCGATCGGGCTCGCCGACGCGCTCAACCCGACGACGATCGGGCCGGGGCTCTATCTGGCGGGAGGACACGGCGGTCGCCGGCGCGTCGCCGAGTTCACGCTCGCCGTGTTCGCCGTCTACCTCGCCGGCGGCGTTGCGATCGCGCTTGGCCCGGGTCAGCTTCTGCTCTCAGCGTTCGCGCACCCGCTTCGCGAGGCTGCACACGTCCTCGAGATCGTAGTGGGTGCGGCGATGCTCGGGGTTGCGTGCTTCCTCTGGTGGCGCCGCAGCTGGCTCGCTCAGCGCGAGCCGCCAGGTACCAAGCCCGAGGGACGCTCGAGCGCGATTCTCGGTGCCACGATCACGGCGGTCGAGCTGCCGACGGCGTTCCCGTACTTCGCCGCGATCGCAGCGATCGTGGGGTCGGGCGTCGACACGACGCGACAGATCACGCTGCTGGTGCTGTTCAACGTCTGCTTCGTGGCGCCGCTGATCGGGATCGTCCTGGTGCTCGCGCTCGCCGGCGATAGCGCCCTCGCCAGCATCGCCCGCACACGCGACAAGCTCTACGCGCACTGGCCGGCGGTGCTGGCCTCGTTCGCGGTGCTGATCGGCGTGTTCATCGTGACGGCCGGGGTCGCGGGGCTCCTCCATCACCACCACCGAGCTGTGCAGCCACAGAAGATCGGGACCGGGCTCAGCGTGTGGGTCAACACGTGATGGCACCGACATGTCGGTGCCGGTCACAGAAAACTCACAGGATGCGATGTCAAGCTCTTGGCATGAGCTCGCGCGGATCCGATGAGGGTGTGCGGGTAGTGGTCGTCGATGATGAGCCGAACATCACCGAGCTGGTGGCGCTCGGTCTGCGCTACGAGGGGTTCGAGGCCGTCACTGTCGGCGATGGGCGCGGTGCGCTGCGGGCGGTGATGGAATCGAGGCCGGCAGTGGTGATTCTCGATGTTCGGCTGCCGGATACCGACGGGTTCGAGGTGTGCCGTCGTCTGCGGGCGGACGGTATCAGGGTCCCGGTGATCTTCCTGACCGCGCGCGACGGCACCGAGGACAAGATCGCCGGGCTGACGATCGGCGGCGATGACTACCTGACCAAGCCGTTCAGCCTCGACGAGCTCATCGCTCGGGTCCGCGCGATCGTCAGGCGAACCAGCGGCGATCGGGATGAGGTTTCCGGCCGCTTGGCGTACGCGGATCTCGTGCTCGACGAGGACACGCTCGAGGTGTACCGCGCGGATCGTGCGATCACGCTGACCCCGACGGAGTTCCGGCTGCTGAGATTCCTGCTGCTGAACGCTGGCCGGGTGCTGTCGAAGGCTCAGATCCTCGACCACGTCTGGCAGTACGACTTCGGGGGTGACGCGAACGTGGTCGAGACGTTCATCAGCTATCTACGTAAGAAGGTCGATGCCACGGGAGACCCGCTCATCCACACCGTGCGCGGGTTCGGCTACAGCCTGCGAGCGGCGTCCCGTTGATGTCGCTGCGGACTCGCCTGCTGAGCGGGCTGCTCGGGCTGTGCCTGGCGGGGCTGCTCGCGGCCGGTGGCGGCACCTATCTCGCGCTGCGCTCCTTCCTGCTCGATCGCGTCGATCAGCAGCTCGTGGCCGCCCGGCGCCTGGTGGACGGGGTCGTGAGCGCGCCCAGGCATAGCACCGGCCTGGTGGTGAGCACAAAGGTCCTGCGGAACATCGCGTCGCCGGAGACGTTCGTGCAGCTGCGTACGACCGGCAACCAGGTCCTGGCGTCGGTTCAGGTGGGGCCCTACGATGAGCCCAGCCCACCGCCACGTTTGCCGACGGTGCTGCAGCCGCCGCCGCATTCGAGCTCGACGCGCTCGGCCGCCTCGCGGTTCGACGTCGGCGCCGTGCGTGGGACGGCGCGCTACCGCGCGCAGGTGAGCTTGCTGCCAGGCGCGCGGGGGATCCTTGTGGTTGCCGTTCCGCTGGATATCGTGAGCGACACGCTCAACCGGCTCGTGCACGTCGAGCTGATCGTCGCCGGGATCGTGCTGGCGCTGCTGGCGGTCGGCGCGTTCGTGCTGTTACGCGCCGGTCTTCGCCCGCTCGAGCGGATCGCCGAAACGGCCGCGGGGATCGCGGACGGTGACCTGGACGTGCGCGTCGCCCCAGCCGACGCGCACACCGAGATCGGCAGACTCGGGCTTGCGCTCAACGGGATGCTCGAACGTCTCGAGGACGCGTTCGCGCGGCGGGACCGCTCCGAGGCGCAATTGCGGCGATTCGTCGCGGGTGCGTCGCACGAGCTGCGAACTCCGCTGACCTCGATCCGGGGGTACGCGGCGCTGTTTCGCCGCGGAGCGCAGGACAACCCGCAGGACCTCGCGAAGTCGATGGCGAGAATCGAATCCGAAGCCACTCGCATGGGCATGCTGATCGACGACATGCTGCTGCTCGCGCGCCTCGATGAAGAGCGGCCGCTCGAGCGCCGGCATGTCGATCTGGCACAGATCGCGCTCGACGCACTTCAGGACGCCCGCGCCCGAGATCCCGCCCGGCCGATCGACATCCGCGCCCCAGGTCCCGTGATCGTGTTGGGCGACGAGCAGCGCCTGCGGCAGGTCGCGGCCAATCTCGTCGCGAATGCTCAGATCCACACGGATCCCGGCACACCCGTGCACGTGAGCACAGCGATCCACGAGGGGCAGGCGACGCTCGCGGTCGCCGATGAGGGCGAGGGCATCGACCCCGAGGAGGCAGAGCATGTCTTTGAGCGCTTCTACCGCGGCAGATCAACCGCACAGAGCGCCTCGGGACCGATCTCCGGAAGCGGCCTGGGTCTGGCGATCGTCGCGGCGATCATGAACGCCCACCACGGCACCGCCTCAATGAGCTCAGAGCCTGGTGCAGGCACGAGGTTCGAGGTCACGCTGCCGCTCGCCAAACCCACAGCTGAATCACAGGTGGCACACAGGCCACTGACAGCACCGATTGGCAAGCTGTGAACACAGCCAAAACCTCCCCGTGGAAGGGAAGTGCCCCGATGTTCACAACAGAGCAGATCAGCCGCAACGCGCAACCGCCCGCGTCCGAGCGCGACGGCCTGAGCGCACGAGCGACCACGGGCGCCGGCGGACTGTCGCGACGCGGCCTCGACCAGATCTACGTCGGAAAGCGGGAAGCCGGCGTCCCGACCGTCCTGGTGGTTCGCGACACCGGCGCCGAATACATGCCCGCCCCCGAGCGCGGCACGTTCGGCTGGGGCTGGCCCAGCACAGGCGGGGCCCGACGCCTGGCACACGCTCTGCTGCGCGACCTCACCGGACGCAACGCGCCACCGTGGGTCGCTGACAAGATCGCCGCCCGCGAGCTCGCGCAACTCGAGCGGGCGGCGTTCTCGATCACAGGCCGGCAGATCCTCGGCTGGATCGGGTTCTACGGCTACTCGATCTCGGAATGGCCGCCCGCACAGCGATCGCTCACCCCGAGCCCGATCAACGGCACAACTCGCGATGCACCGGATGGCGCAATCACCCGCAAACTGCGGCGGGGAGCCCCAGTAGCTCAAACGTCTCCAGCATTCGAGACTCGAGCCCAAGGCGCCGTGCGCCACTGCCCGGCCGCGGTTGATCGCCTTTGGCTCCGGGCCACTGAGCGCGGCTGGTCGCTGATCACGAGCGACGGAGCGGTCGTCTTCGGAGGTATCGGACCAGCGAGCCGACGCCAATGTCTTCGGCGGGCTTACGACCTGGGTGTGCTCGCCGTGCTGGGCTGATCCGCTGCGACACGATCAACCAGGCCGCGCGGGACGTTGCGGCGCGCTTTCCGTATCGATGCCGAATCGGAGGCCCTACGCTGTCGGCCATGAACGAGAAGCAGAAGTTCACGACGGACGCGGCCAGTGCCGCCGGCGAGCGGATCGGGATCGACTGGGCGACATCTCATTTCGATGTCGAGCAGTTCCGGATGGGGATGAACGTCGAGCTCGAGCACGGCACTCATGACCTGGAGACGAACGTCACTGACGACGATACGGACGTAACCGCGAAGATCGCTCGGGCACACCTAAACGAGTTTCCGGACTACTACTCCCGCCTGGCCGTCATGGAGGCGGAGGCCGAGGCGTACTGGGGCTCACACAGCAAGTAGCGTCGACGAGCCACAACCGCGCCCCGCGCGCCCGCCTCATCACCTCTGGCGTCCGCAGCCAAAGCCGTCGCACACAATTCATAGGACACTTCCAGCGCTGCTCGCGCTCCTCGTCGGCGAGTTGCATGCGCGCCTTGGACATCTTGGCCTTCCGGCCCTCCCGGTAGTGACAACGCAATGCCCCGGCGACGAGTTTTACTCGTAACCACATCACACGACCCGGACTGCGCACCGTCCGCTTATCGCTCTTCGGCTCTTATTCGGCGATTCTTCGCTGGCTGGTTGGTTCACGTGGTGGGATTGCCGATAACAGCTACCGGGTGCTCCACTCAGCTCAAGCCTTCAGGCCCGCACTGTTTCAATTTGCTCTCCAATAGCTCTCATCGCTGTGTGCGCGACCGACGCTGTGCGCGGGCGATCGCACGCTCGCCGGCCGGCCCTGAGCACAAGCTTCGTCGGGCAGCGTCGAGCTAAGGCTTTGAAAGCAATGCGACTCGCTGAGGCTCGACGTTCACAAAGGGCCGAGCGTCCGTGGGGTGGTGAGCGTCTCACCTCGGTCCTGTGCTTGCTTGCCTTCGTGGCGGTCGCCAACGCCGTTGGCGGTGGCTTGCGAGTCGTGGATGCCGACGATCGTCACAGCGCGTCGCGGCTCGTTGTTGATCTGGCGATCAGTTTTCTGCTGTCGGCCTGGGCGCTCGCGCGCGTGCGGGTGCAGTGGGCGCAGGACGCGGCCAGGCCCACAGCGAACCACCCCCGGGAACGCGCGAGCAAAGACACCGAAGCAACGCACTTATCCAAGCGATGCGCCTGGTGGCTGCGGTGCGCGCGGTGGAGCGTGATGCTCGCGGTACTCGCGCTCGCTGCGGTCATCATCGCCTCGCAGTTCGGGACGGTCGAGACCGCGTTCGCGCAGCTCAAGCACCTGCATTGGCGGACGCTTCGCTGGGCGATCTACGCCGAGGCGCTCGCTCTGGTCGCGTTTGCGCAGCTCACGCGCCTGTTGCTGCGCGCCGGCGGCGTCAACCTGCGGCTCGGCTCGATGATCGTACTGACGCTCGCGAGCAACGCCGTGGCGATCACGCTGCCGGGCGGGCCCGCCTGGGCGGTCACGTTCTCATTCGATCAGCTGCGCCGCCGCGGCGTACGCAAATCGCTCACGGCCAGCGCGCTCACCGTCAGCTGGGTGATGTCGGCCGTCGCGCTGCTGCTCATCGCGCTGGTCGGTATCGATCTTGCCGGCAGCTCCGGCCCGGCAGCGCCGTTCCGCGTGATCGCGACCGCGCTCACCACTGCTGTCGGACTCGCGGCCCTCGCGGGCGGGCTGCTGGTGCGGCAGCCGCGCTTCCGCGCAGCCGCTTCCCGTGGGGTGCAGCGTCTGTGCGCGAGCGCGCGCTGGAGCCGCGCCGGCCAGCTCGTGCATGCGGGCGCGCACGAGCTCCACGGAGCGCAACCGCGGGCGCGGGTGGTGCTTCGCTGCATCGCCGCCGCGGTCTTGAACTGGGTCTTTGACTGTGCCTGCCTCGTGTTCTCGCTCCTCGCCGTCGGCGGTCACGTGCCCTGGCAGGGAGTGCTCGCCGCCTATGGACTGACGCAGATCGCCGCCGCCCTGCCAATCACGCCGGGCGGGATCGGAGTGGTCGAAGGAACTCTGTCAGTTTTGCTGATCGCCTACCACATGCCAGCCGCCACGGCAATCGCCGGCGTGATGCTGTACCGGGTCATCAGCTTCTGGATCCTCGTCCCGGTCGGCTGGGGCGCCGTCGGCGCACTGGCGGCAATGCACCGCCGTAGCCGCGCCGACGGGCTTTGGATGCCTCGCGTCACGCCGGTACGACCGTTCACCAGCACATCGGCGGCGGTCACCGCGACCGCAACCGGCGGCCCGAGCCCGCCTCTGGTAGCGGGCGGCGGCCCGCCTATTCGCGATCTGGCAGATCGCTCCGGTCACGTCTTCATGCGACCCGCACACACGTGTGACACGCAACGAGGCCTTCAAGATGTCGTCCATCTCGCTGATCCATAGCGCGTAGTCGATACCAACCGTGCGAGCACGTTGGCGATCTCGTGTGGCAGAACGGTGGCAAACCGTCGCGTGTGTTGCGTGTGCTTGGAGCGACCCTTTCAGGCGGGCGCGAACGGCCCGCCTGACCACGATCAAGGCAACAACGACGCCTGCGTCGCTTAATGACGCTTATTGGTTCGAGCGCGATGAGGGGTGTAGGAAGGTCGTAAGAATCGGGTCGACGGAGCGCGAGCTATCGGTGTTCTGTCGATAACGTGAGAAGTGTCGTTTTCGAAATGGAGTTGAACATGCGCGCTCAAAGGGCTGCTCGTGGTCCTGCTGGACATCGCACGGTTGGTTTCACTGTCGCTGTGCTGGCGGCTGGGATCGCTCTGATCCCGGCAGGCGTGGCATCAGCCCGTGGCCGGAACGTTATCTAAGGAGCTATCTGAAAATGTTCACCACAGTCACATTCATGCCGAGACGTTTGCTGGTCGCGCTTTCTGTTCTCACGGTCGCCGTCGCGGTGGGCGCGTGTGGATCATCGGTGTCGAGCAGCTCCAGCGCCGCCGCGGGCGCCGGGAGCGGCACGACCGCCGGCTCGACGACGGCGCGGTTGAACCTCGCCAAGTGCTTCCGCGCGCACGGGATCAACGTCTCAGATTCAGGCTCCACGACGGGTGGCGGTGGCGGTGGCGCCGGCAGCATCTTCTCGGCGCTTCGCAACTATCCGCGCGCTAAGGTGCAGGCGGCGGAGACGGCTTGCAAGCAGTACCTCGCCGCGGCGTTCCCCGCCGCGAATCTCACGGCCGCGCAGCGCGCACAGCGGACCCAGGAGCTCGTGAAGTATGCCGAGTGCATGCGCTCCCACGGCGTCAACATTCCTGATCCGACGACCAGCGGCGGTGGCCCGGGCGGCGGTGGTTTCGGGTTCGGCGCTGGCGGTGGCAGTGGCGGCACGAACTTCCGCAGCCAGCTCAACACGCCGGCGTTCAAGACAGCGAACGCAGCGTGCGCGAGCCTGCGGCCCAGCTTTGGCAGGGCCGGTGCTACCGGCGCGACGGGAACCTCGGGTGCATGACCGGCTGACAGCACTACGCAGGATGCGCGTCGGCGGACGGCGTTAGGCGCTTGCTGCCGGGCGCGGCGCTCGCCGTCGCTCGCCGTGGTGGTCAGCGTTGTGCCGTCGCTAGCATTCCCAGCCAGGTTGCGGGCGCGGCGACGGTACAGCGGCGCAACCTCGTCGAAACCGACACCGAAGCCGGGACGCTGAGCTACGCCGACCAGCAGACGGTCTACAACCGCCTCAGCGGGACGATTACGTGGCTGCCGGCCGTCGGTCAGGTGATCAAGCAGGGTCAGGCCCTCTACAAAATCGACGCTCGCCGGTGATCCTGATGGACGGCACGACCCCTGCGTACCGGGATCTGACGGCCGGCATCACGGATGGCCAGGACGTGCTCCAGCTCAACGCCGATCTCGTCGCGCTGGGGTTCAATCCGGACGGCATCGTCGTCAACGACGAGAACCGCCACGACCGACGGCGTCGAAGCCTTCCAGGACTCGCTCGGCGAGACCGAGACCGGTGAGCTGACGCTCGGCCAGATCGTCTTTCTGCCGGGCGACCAGCTGATCTCGGCGGTCGACGCGACGCTCGGCTCGACGGGCGGAGGCTCAGGCGCCGCTGCGGCGAGCACGCCCGTCGTCGCAGCGAGTTCGGAGTTCGTCAACCTGAAACTCGGCGCAAGCACGACGACCACAACGACCCCCACCACGGCGACGACCACGACGACCACCACGCCAACCACGACGACGCCGACCATTCCGACCATCATCTACCACGACGCGGATCTCCACTACGACCACGCCCAGCGGCAAGGGTGGCAAGGCGTCGAGCTCGAGCATCTCCGCCGAACAGGCGACCTTGCAGGCGCTGATCTCCGCCCTGCAGAAGACCGAGGCGCAGTCAAAGACCTCGTCCAGCGGCACCGTTGTGAGTACCGGTGGGCGTTCGAGCTCGTCAGGGGGCGGCAGCAGCCTCGGCGACGGTTCCGCGGCGAGCGCAAGCTCGAGCGCGGCGTCGAGCAGCGGCTCGTCGGGCACCTCGGGCTCCTTAGGCTCCTCGGGCTCCTCGGGTAGTGCGGGAGCCCGCCTCGGCGATCCTGCAGACGACCTCGACTCAGCTGGTCGTGACCGTCGAGCTTGCCGCCAGCTCGCAGAGCGAGGCGGTCGTGGGCGAGAAGGTGACGGTGGAACTGCCCGACGGCGACGTCGTCAACGGCACGATCAGCGCTGTGAGTCCGGTCGCCCAGAGCTCGAGCTCGAGCGGCTCCGGCAGCGGCTCGGGTGCTGGTAGCGGTTCCAGCGGCTCCAGCTCGAGCGCTTCGGCGACCGTGCCGGTGACGATCGCGCTCAGCGGCCACCACACGGGGGCGGTCCTGGACGAGGCGTCGGTGAGCGTGAGCTTCGCTGAGGCGAAGGCATTCGGCGTCCTGTCGGTGCCGGTCACCGCGCTGCTGGCGACCTCGGGCGGCAACTACGCCGTCCAGGAGGCTGCCGCGCCACACGACCTGATCCCGTCGGCGGGATCGCCGGTCTGCTCCTCGGCGCAGGCGCCACCGAGATCTACTCACTCGCCCAAAACGAGCCGTTCGTAGTGCCCATTTCTGCGCTCGTGGCGGCATCGGCCGCCGGCTTGCTGATCGGCGCGCTCGCCGGCGTGTACCCGGCCGCGAAGGCCGCGCGGCTAAGCCCGACCGAAGCGCTGCGCGCCTGACGATCGGGGCGAGACCGACGCGCCGTTGCGCTGGCGGGAGCTCACCGCCGAGGACCCGCCCGTCGCACCCGAGCCCGTCAAGCGCCCCAGAGCCCGTACCCCCGACCCGAGCGCCACTTGGGGCGCAGGAATCGCGGAACCGCGTGGGTTGATCAGCCTCTCTGGAAGCGTCGCTGCGGCCGGGCCCGTCGAGCCTGGCGAGCGTGACCAATGCCGGCCGTTAAGAACGTCGCGAGAGAACCGCCGCACGGTTCCAGGTGGCGACGGGAGGAAACCCGTCCAGTCGGGCCAGTACGCGCCGCGCGCGACAGTGGCAGTGCGACCGTAGTCTGGGCGTCGCCGTTCTGATCGCACTCGAGAAGGATCGGTAGCAGATCCGCACGCGCGAGCGAATCGCCCAGCTCGCACGTCTGTGGTTGGCGACACGAGGTTCGACGAGCGGCGTCCGTCTGCATGGTGGTCAAGGCGCGCCAACCAGCGTAGGGTCAGGAACGCGCGCTCCGTTCTTCACGGCGCTGAAGATGAACGATGGCGTGATTGTTGCGGTGCCGGCAGCGTCGATCGAGTAGCTGCCAAGCACGGACGGGACAGCGTGCAGGTCGAAGAAAATCCTCGCGAGCAGCGCTCGGTCTCGCGCGTTGCGGCCAGCTTGGTGGATCGCGTCGAGGACTGCTTGTGCTGCGGCTTAGCCGAAGAACGCTGGCGATTGCGGAGCGTGCCCATATACGGTCGTGAAGTCGCCGATGAAGCCTTGCCCTGCGGGTGGTAGTCGGCCGGTGCCAGGCCTGGCTCGTCCAAGAACGGGTTCGCCGAGCTTTTCGTCCACAGTCGCCAGTGAGCTCAAAGAGCTTTCTAATTGAGCGGTGAACGAGCCTTTAGAGCGCGGCAACACACTCGCTCAATGGAATCGTCCCCATTTTTGAAGGGCTCTCGGCCCCCAAAGCCTGCGATAGCTCACCGACGGCGGATTGGTGGCGCGCGGACGCGTGGGCGCCTTATCGGTGGCGGCACTGACGGCAACGAACAGCTCACGGCGATCACCGGCGCGATTTTGATCCTGTTGCTGGCCGTGATCGGGCTTACGATCCTGCGGATCCATCAGCTGATCTCGGTCCATCTGTTCGTTGGTCTGCTGCTGATCGGACCGGTCGCTCTGAAGCTGGGAAGCACCGGCTATCGGTTTGCGCGTTATTACACGCGTGACCCGGCCTACCGCCGCAAGGGTCCGCCTGAAATGGTGCTACGGCTGATCGCGCCGATCGTGGTGCTGAGCACGGTGAGCGTGTTCGTCAGCGGGCTCGCGCTGCTATTCGTGGGGCCGAGCGGTCGCGGTCAGCTCACGATGATCCACAAGGCAAGTTTCATCGTCTGGATCGTGTGCCTGTCGGTTCACGTATTGGGACACCTGCCGGCGATGCCCGCCTCGCTGCGGGCCGCTCGCCGCGCGGCCGCCGAGCTGCCGGAGGTAGCGCAAGGCTCCGCTGGGCGCTCGATCGCAGTCGTAGGCGCCCTCGTTGGCGGGCTCGTGCTAGCAATCGCTCTGATCCCCGACTTTGCCGCCTGGACCGCCCACGGCGCGTTCATTCACCACGGCCACTGAGGCTTGGCGAGATAGCGCTCAACCGCCGTCCGCCCAAGCTGTCCATTGATCCCCGCACGCCGCGTTCAGCTGGATAGCGGCGAACGAGCAAGCGCTGCCAATGGCGGAGAGGTTGTCCCGAGCCTCGCAATCCTGTGCGGCGCGTCTGCTGTCGCGCCTTGCGCCCCGGGTCGGCTCGTTCCTCAGGTGGAACTGGCGCCGTGTCGATGCCGCGCGTCGGGGCGTCCGAGTGTGTGATGATCCGACGGTCGCGGGTCGCGTCGCCGCGACGTGGTGCCCCCGCTTGGATGTGGGATCTCATCGCGCGCGTGCGCTGGACTCCGCGTGCACGGTTGGCGGCGGGACGCTCAGCCTGGGGTGGGGATACGTTGGAGAGCGGGATTGAAATGAGAGGATCTTCGGGTTCTGGACGATCCCGTTGCGGATCTCGATTGCGCGGCGGATCGTCTCTTGGGCATCCCATCCATCCTCTCCGGACATGACCGGCCCGAGGAACGGGATCAGCGCTTCGCTGATCTCCCAGGTCGCGGCGTTCCACAGGTGCGACGGGCTGTGGTCGACGGCGTAGTAATGGATGTCATTCCCGACGGTGAACATTGGAGCGGCGAACGAGGTTGGACGCGCCCATTCGAATCCCATGCCCTCGTCGCAGGAGACGTCGATGATCAGAGTTCCGGGCGCGAAAAGGGGGAGATCGTCGTGCGTGACGAAGACGAGTGGGTTGTCGGTGTCCTGCAGGATGCAGTTCACGACGATGTCGTGTTCGGCGAGGAGCTCGGCGATCGGACGCGTTCCGAAGCTGCTGATCGCGACCGCGCGATGGGGCTGCTGTGGATCGTTCTCGAAATGGATCAAACGGGTCGGCGCGATCGGTGCTCCCACGGCAGCGACCCGGCGGTGCGTGAGGACGTCGACGTCGTGCACGCCGAGTGCGAACAGTGCGGTGACCGCGCCGCGAGCGGTGGCGCCGAAGCTGATCACGATCGCCCGCAGCCGCCGGCCGTACGCGCCGGTGGCGCCGGTCAGCGCGAGCGCGTGCATCACCGAGCTGTAGCCTGCGATCTCGTTGTTCTTGTGGAAGACGTGAAGGCTGAAATGGCCGTCGCTAGTCCAGTGGTTCATGGCCTCCCATGCGATCAGCGTCAGGCGGCGGTCGATCGCGACCTGGGTCACTTCCTCGTCCTGGACGCAGTGAGGCCATCCCCACAGGACGGTCTCTGGGGCCAGCATCGCGAGGTCCGCGGCGATCGGCTTGGGTAGCAGCACGATGTCGCACTCGGCCATCAGCTGCTCGCGGGAGCGCAACCCGGCGACCCGCGCGGACACGCGGTCATCTGCGATCCCGAAGCGCCGAGCGTAGCCGAGCTCGAAGTACATGCGCTGCCGCAGGCTGGATTGGATCCGTTCGATGTGCGCGGGGTGGATCGGCAGCCGGCGCTCGTCCGGCTTGCGCGCCGTCCCCACCACACCCAAGCTCAACTCTCGCATACGTGCTCCTCTCTGCCGCCGACATGGCACATCGTGACGGTTTCCCCGGAGGGGCGCGCGCGCCACGAACCCCCTGTGACCGCGGCCCGCCGCCGCCCTCCGCGTGCTCGGCGACGCGACGACAGCCTTGACTGAGACCGCGGCTGGTGAGACCGCTTGATCTCAGGCGATCAGGCGACTACGAACCTGGCAGCGCAAACCTCACTCGACCACGGCCGCGAACGAAGCCCTGAGCCTCTCGCGGCGGCCGCGCTGTTCATTGCGCTGGCCGGGCCCGGCATGTCAGGGCGCGAGTGGCGGGCCTGACGGGAAGCGATGGGGCCGGCTCGGCCCCGCTCGCGTCCCGGATGGGACGCGAGCGGGTGGCCATCTCCCTTGCGTATTGCGGCGGCATGCCTCCACCGGGGTAGGCGGCGTCCGCGGTCAGGCGGTCACCGCGACCTCCTGTCCCTTCGAATCTCGCCGTGTCGCTGGCGCGAGTCGCTGCTCGTAGGGCACGAGCGTGTAGAGCGTGTAGGAGAGCACGATGAACAGCAGGCCGGCGTTGGGGTCGGTCGCGCCGCCGGCGAAGATGCCGCCGAAGCCCTGGCCGACGACCCAGAAGATCAGGTTCAGCACGGCCGCCAGGATCAGGAACTCTTTCGCGCGCCAGTTCACCGCGACCGCGATCCCGATCGCTGCCGAGAGCGCTGAGAGGAGAAGCGCGAACACGAGGCCGTTGCCCTTGGTGATGCTCGCAAAGCCGTCTTGGACGCTGCTGAGCCAGCTCATTCCGGACGGTGCGGCGTTGATCGCGTTGTGGATCGCGTTCGCGCTGCTGCTCGGCGCCAGCAGCCACAGCCAGGCCATCACGAGCCATAGCGCCGCCCATGCGATCCGCGCGCCGCGTACTCCGAGCAGCCCGCCGGGACGGTCGTTGGGCCATACGATCGCGCCGATCAGCGCGTACAGGCTGACCGCGCCCGGCGCGCCGGTGAGCGGCATCGCCATGTTCATGAACAGCATCCCGAACGCTTCTCCGAACCACCACACGGCCAGCGCCCACGCGAACGACACCGCGATCGCGGGCTTGGTCGTGCGCTTGTAGAGGATCCCGAACCCGATCGCTACCTGGATCAGCGCGGCCCCAGTGTTAAAGATCGCCTGATGGGATTGCATTGTGGCCGCGCCCTGATTGACGCTGTCGGCGACCCATCCGGGCTGCCCGGCGGTCAGGCCGGTCAGCATCTGGATGAACCCCTTGCCGTACATGAACGACTGGAACTGCAGTGCCCCGACCAGCACCCAGATCAGACCGAGCACGGTCTGAACTGAACGGCGGCTGTCGGAGAAGAAATACGCCTTGACGTGCGCGCTGCCCGCCTCGCTGCGAACCGCGGCGGCGGGAGCTTTCCTTGACCCAGCGATACTGCTCATCTGCGACTCCTAACGGTCGTCAGCCGGGGAAGCCCACAAACGCAGGACCCCGAGCGAATTAGCTGATGCCCCGCGAGACGCCGAGCCGGCGCTCGCGGCCAGACCAGCAGCCCGTCGGCGTGGCCGCGCTGCGGCGACCGCCTGCACGAGCATGCTGATCCCAGCCAGGTTCGGGTCCAACGACAGCCGTCGCGCACAAGGCGCCCGGAGCTTGGACCGCGTCCCGGCATGCGACGCACGAGCACCCAGACAAGGGGCGCCGCACAGCGCCGCGCTCAGCTAACGCAAGCCAGGCGGACCGCGACGGCAGCATCCTTCGGCCAGCGGCGCCAGCCGAGGAAGCAGGACATCGACGGGAGCGAGCGTCGGGTCAGCGCGGGTCTTCTTGTGTGGCCGTGGTCGCGTGTGGCGTCGGGCGACCTCCTCCAGCACCCACAGCGCGCCGTGAAACAGCGCCGCGAGGACCAGGCCGATACACACCGCGGCGGGGATCGACCACCAGCCGCCATACCCGAAGATCCCAGCAAGCCCCGCGGGATGCCCGGTCGCGAACAAGCCCTCCAGAAACTCCTGAGCAGCGAACACCGCGACCAGGCACGCTGAGCAAGCCAACCACAACCCCAGCAGCGAGAGCGTATAGCGCCGCGGTGAGCGCTGCCCAGCGACTGCGCGACCAAGCGCTCCCAAGAACCCGCCCAGCGCAACCGCGACCAGCAACACGATCCACGGCACCACCGAATGCAGATACGAGTGGCCAGTGCGCGCCAGCATCGCGCCCGCAGCCGACCCGTACGCCAGGTAGTAGCGCAACTGGTGCACGCCAAACGCCGCAGCCGGCATCAACACCACCGGCCCGAGAACCCGAAGTCGACCACCACCGCCAACGCGCAAGCCCATGGCGCCGAAACCATACCCGCCCCGGCAAGCTCTTGTCGAGCACATCGCGCGATATATCCGGCGTCCAAGCCGTTGGTCGTGCCCCCAGTTCGTGGCCACCGAGCAGACGACGGCATCGGTTTCGGGGCGGCCACCGCACACCTCGCGAGCCCCAACCAGGTGCAATTCGTGAGCCGACCGAGGACGCCCCAGCCTTGGCGACGGTCGATTACGACATGGCGGCGGCCGCCGACAAGCGCCGGCACCGGACCACCGCCGGACAAAGCACCGGCGCGTCGCGCTGGTTATGGGGTGGTGTATGGCTCACGATGCTGATGATCGCTCGCCGGGCTTGTCAGAATCCGTTCTGCGTCTCGGCTGTATATGAAGGTGATGTTGCGACCGTTGCGCTTTGCGCGGTAGAGCGCTTGGTCGGCGGCGCTGAGGAGTTCCTGCGCGGTATGGGCGTGTTGGTTCGAGCACACGCCCGCGGAGATCGTGACCGCTCCTGCGCCCTCGAACGGCGAGACCTCGATCGCTCGACGGGCGCGCTCGGCGGCGAGGTAGGCCCCTTGCTGGGTGGTTTCGGGCATCAGCCACGCGAATTCCTCACCGCCGACGCGAGCGACGAGCTCGCCGGATCGTGCGACCGCTGCCAGACGTAGCGCAACGGCGGCGAGGATCGCGTCGCCGGTTTGGTGGCCGTGCTCGTCGTTCACCTGTTTGAAGTGGTCAAGGTCGAGGATCGCGAGGCTGAGCGCCCGGCCGTGTCGGGATGCGCGCTGGACCTCGGAGCGGAGGCGTTGGTGGAAGGCTCGGTGGTTCGCGAGGCCGGTCACCGGGTCGGTCGCGGCGAGGTGAACGAGTGTCTGCTGCGCTTGGGCGTTTGCGATCGCCACCGCGACGAGTTCGGCGAATCGCGCGAGGCGCTCCGCGGCGCCCGGAGGGATCCTCGTGATTGCTTCCACGGCCGCCCCGGCCGATCCCCACAGCTTGCCGTCGAGGAGGATCGGTGCGTAGACGGCGGCGCCACCGCGCCGTTCGCGGATTGGTCCGTCCGCTCGATCCATGTCGGCGATCTGCACCGGAGCACCAGTCTGGTAGACCTGCGCTGCGGCGCTCGGCCCTGCCAGATCGATCGTCTCGCCGGTGATGTCTGTGCCGTCGGCGCTCCAGCCCCCGACGATCTCTCCGACCCCAGCTGGACCGCGGAAGCGGACGACGCAACTCTGTGTCCCTCCGAGGAGGTTGGCGATCTGCGCAGCGACGGCCTGGAACACCTCCGCCGGCTCGGCGCCCTTCGCCACTTGGGTCGCGATCTGCCGCAGCGTGTCCTGGGTGGTGAACATCTCGTGCGAGTGCTCGGCCAACTGGCGCTGGCGCTCTTCGCTCGAGCGCAGCCGGTCGACCAGGACCAGCACCGTCACGCCAAGCACGGTCGCAATCAGGATCAGCAGCGCGCCTGAGCGCCACCCGCCGTCCGGGTATTGCGCGCCGCCGAGCAGGACGATCGGGGCGAACAACACGACCGCAGCGCCGATGATTGCGCCTGCAAGCTCGCCTCGACGGCTTCTCAGTGACGCCCAGAGGATCGGGAGCAGCACGAGTGAGCCATACCCTGGCGTCGGCCGGACGCCGTCTCGCAACAGCGCAACCGAAGCGAGGAATGCAACCATTCCGCAGCCGACCACCCACCGCCGAGACTCCCAGCACGGCAGGCAGACAAGCAGGCCGCCGACGATGACCTGCAATGCGAACGCCACCGCGACCTCACCGCCATGCAGGTGGGAATGCAGCCCGACCAACCCCCAACTCGCCGCGAAACACACCCCATAAGGGACAAGGTAGGCGACACGTCGGGAGTCAAGAAGGCGCACGAGGATCACCGAACGCCGCGCAGGCTGGCGCGACGGAACTACCGGAGATATCGGCGTACGCCGCGCTTCCTTGAGCCGTGGCGAAACAGGCGATTATTGACCACACGTTCTGCACACTGACCGGCTACACCCGGAAGGAGTTGATCGGGCGAACACCTGAACTTGGGAGACGTGTCCCGTTCATGGACGTGGTCTGGTCTTGCCCCCTTGCCAACGCCATCTCCGGCGGCGGCGCCTTTTCTCGGTCGGATGCATCACGCGGATTGTGCCCATGTCACAGGTGGCGCTGAGCCGCACGACGGGAAAGCCCGGAATTGGAGGCTCGAGGGCGATATCGACCGGGCCGCTCCTGCCCACTTGTCGGACCTCGACGCCGCGGGGAACGATGACCGTGATTGCGCCCATGTGGGCGTGGACGACAATCTCGACGTCCCAGTCATCGAACTCGGCTTCACTCAGATCGATGATCACGGTGCCCATGCCCGTCTGGATCTTGGTGAGACGGCTCACCTGCCAGCGGCCTTCGAGGCGAACCTCTCCCATCGAGGTGGTGATCTCGAGCGGCTCTTGACGCCGCCGCGCGGGCGAAGTGAACTCGACAGGTGGCGGCAGGCTGCGAACCACCGACGCGAAGTCAGCGTGGTTATGGGCCACGAGCAGCGCATCGAGGGCCTCTTGAAAGCGGTCCAGATCCACCTTGCCGCTGGCTAAGAGCCCCTGCAGAAAGTCGATCCCGCGTTGCTGCAGGTCCTCAGAGATCGGCGGGTCGGTCTCGGCTGGGAGCCCGTCGTCGCTCACGCCAGAAGACTATCGCCGGACGCTCGGGCTGCCGCGTTTTGTCCAAGCGGTGGCGAACCTCAGCTCGGAGCCGGCGCCGATCGCGGGCGGGAACGAGACTTCGATGGTGAGTCCGCCCCCCGGTCGCGCGCGAGCGCTGAGCTCGGTCCTGTGCGCGTTGGCGATCGCCTGGACGATGGAGAGCCCCAGCCCGTGGCCGCTGTTGTGGCGGGTACGGGCGCCGTCCAGTCGCTCGAAGGGTTGGAAGAGACGCTGAATCTCCTCGGGCGGGACGGTCGGGCCGGTGTTCGCGATCGACACGAAGGCGTGCCGGTCACGCGTCCCGGTGGTGATCTCGACATGTCCGCCCGGGATGTTGTGGCGTATCGCGTTGTCGATCAGGTTGGCGATCAGGCGCTCGAGCAGTCGTGGATCGCCCGTGGTCGGCGCTGTGGCCAGCGTCGCGCGAACGTCGAGATCGAGGCCTGCCAGCTGTGACTCGCGCGCAAGCATGGCCTCGGAGGCGAGGGCCGCGAGGTCGAGGTGCTCACGGCGCTCCAATCCTGCCTGGCTGCGGGTGAGAGCGAGCAGGGCGTCGATCATCTGCTCCAGGTGCTGCTCGGATGCAAGCACGCGCTCGTGAGCGGTGCGCAGGGAGGCGAGGTCCGCTTCGGGGTTGGCAAGCGCGACCTGGATCTGCGCTCGCTGGCGGGTCAAGGGCGCGCGCAGCTCGTGTGAGGCGTTGGCGACGAACTGGCGCTGCGCCTCGAAGGACGCTTCGAGGCGCGCGAACAGATCATCGAGGGTGTCGCCCAGCTGCTTGAATTCTTCGTCGGCGCCGTCGAGGGCGAGACGCTCATGCAGATTGGTGGCTGAGATCCTGCGGGCGGTGGCGGTGATCGCCCGAACCGGTCCCAGCACTCGACCCGCTACGAGCCACCCCAGGAGAACGGCAATAACGGCCACGATGGCCAGAGCGATTCCGGAGTTGACCAGAAGCTGGTGCGAGTCGGCATCGCGTTGTGCGGCTTCGACCGACCCGGCCTGTGCCACTCGATGCACGGCCTGTGCCAGCTGATTCACTGCGTGTGTCAGCTGATGCTGGTTCTGGGCGAGCCGGCGCCGGTCCTGTGCGAGCTGAGGTAGGTACGGTGCCAGCTGAGGTAGGTGCGGTGCCAGGGGCGGCCTAGTCTGCCCGGCCGGCATGCGGATCTGTATCAGCTGATGCTGGGCCTTGGCCAGCTGTTGCTGGTCATATGCCAGCTGAGGTAGGAACCGGGCCAGCTGAGGCAGCTGGAGTCGCTGAGGGGCGGGCGTGCGAGGGATGTCCGGTAAGTGCGGCTTCGTGTACTCGGTCGCCTGTTGAAAGAGGACGTAGGTGATGGCGACCAGCGCGGCGCCGGAGAGAAGGAACAACCCGCCGTAGAGGGCGGTGAGCCGGAGCCGGGCGCTACGGCGCGGCAGACGCAACCACGAGCGGGGCGTGACGACGTGGGCTGCGCGGCGCATTACTGTCCTCCGATGCGATAGCCGGCCCTGGTTACGGTTTGGATCACGGGCGGGTCGCCGAGCTTGGCTCGCAGCCGGCTGATCGTGATCTTGACCGCGCCGGTGAACGGGTCGGCCGCCTCGTCCCAGACGCGTGCGAGCAGCTCCTCGGCCGAGACGACTCGGCCTTGGGCGGCGAGCAGCAGCTCCAGCACCCCGAACTCCTTGGGCCTCAACGCAAGCGGCATACCGGCCCGGTGGGCGCAGCGCCCGGCGGTGTCGAGCACGACGTCGCCGTGCGCGAGCACCGGAGGGATGCTCGGCTGCGCTCGGCGGGCGAGCGCGCCGATCCGTGCGATCAGCACCGGAAAGTCAAACGGCTTGGTCATGTAGTCGTCGGCGCCGAGCCCAAGCCCGTCGATGAGGTCCTCATTCTCCGCCGCGCCGGTCAGCATCAGCACCCGGCTGCGGCCGCCGGCGGCGACGAGCCTCGCACACACCTCATCGCCATGGACGGCCGGCAGGTCGCGATCAAGCACGATCACCTCGTAATCGTGGACGAGCGCTCGCGCCAGGCCGGCCTCGCCGTCCAGAGCGATGTCGACCGCCATCCGCGCCTGGCGCAGGCCGGCGGCGACCGTCTCAGCCAGCTCCTCGTCGTCCTCGATCACCAGCACCCGCATCGGCCACTCCTCTCCCGATGAAGCTAGCCGCAGGAGTGTTTCACAGCGGTTTCACCGGGCAGCGGCGCACAGACCGCTGCCGGCCGCGGCAGCGGCGCCGGTCTCGCCGCTCGTTGCCGCGCGAGTGTCGGGGCTCTGACTGATTCTCGGGGCGGACCCGATGATCAGGCTGCCTGGGGGCGCGGCCAAAGTGACCGGGCGCTGCCGCGCGAACGGCATCGTCAGCCGCCCAGCGCCGTCAGGTCGAGCTGGGCGAGGCGCTCCGGGTCAGACAGGAAGTCCAGCTCGACGATCTTGCCGTCGCGCACCGTGACGGCGCCGATCGAGAACGGACGGCCATCACGTGTCGTGACCGTGCCGACGGCGCCGTTGACGAGCGCCGGATGGATGACGAGACCCAGCCGCGAATAGGCCTGGGCCCGGCTCGCCACGGCCCCGGCGCCGCGCACTTCCTGCCTCACGCCGCCACCGAAGTCGGCCACGCAGCACCACGTCGGGGTCGAGCACCGCGACGAGCGCGGACAATCAGCAACGCGAGCCCGACCGAGTCCGCAAGGAGCGCCTCGTGCTCCGGATCGGTGCCGTCGGCGGGATCGACGATCGGATCGGGAATGCGCACGCCGAACGGCAGCTCCCGCCCGTGCCTCGGTTCTACCACCAGGACCCCTGTAAGCGAAGAGATGTGACAAGGAGGACCCACCGTGCGGGAGTGTCGCCGTTTCGTGGATCAAGCGATCGCGTGAGGTCAGCGCCGCCAGCGGGTGTGCGCAGCACACTATGGCTGTGGAGAATCGCGAGCTCGCCGACCGGTTGGATGCGTTCGCGTCGTTGCTCGAGCTCCAGCAGGCGAATCCGTATTCCGCTCGGGCGTACCGCCGCGCGGCCGAGACGATCCGCGGCGCCGCCTTGCCTGTCGTCGAGCTCGTCCGGACCGGGCGAGCGCGTGAGCTGCGCGGGATCGGTGCAGGGATTGACTCCCGCCTGCGCGAGCTGGTCGACACCGGGCAGATCGCGGAGCTGGTCGAGCTCGAGCGTGAGCTCGCGCCGGATCTCATCGGCATCGGCCGCTATCTCGGGCTCAGCGCCAAGCGCTCTGTGGAGCTGGCGCGGTCGCTCGGTATCCGCACCGCGCGCGAGCTCCGCGAGGCGGCGGCCGCGGGTCGTCTGCGCAGCGTGCCGGGCATCGGACCGGCGACCGAGGCGCAGCTCCTCGAGATCCTGGCCCGGGAGGACGTGGCGTGGCCGCGCGAGGGACTGCTGCTGAGCCGCGCGCGCGAGCTGGTCGGCAGGATCGCGGACGCGCTCGACGGCCAGGCGGCCGGCGACGTGCGCCGATGGCGGGACTCGTGCTCCCGCCTCGCGGTCGTGTGCGCAGCCGAGGACCCGCGCACCGTGCTGGCGCGGTTCGCCGAGCTGCCCCAGATCGTGGCGGTGATCGAGCAGAGCGAGCGCCGAGCGGTCGGGGTGACCGTCGAGGGGGTGCCGATCGAGGTCGTCGCGACCGCACCCCAGGCGTTCGGAACCGCACTGGTGCGCGCCACCGGCTCGCCGGCCTATCTCGCCGGGCTCGAGCCGCTTCCCGAGGACGGCGCTTCGGAGATGGACGTGTTCGGCCGGCTGCGCGTGCCGTGGTGTCCGCCCGAGCTACGAGAGCAGCCGTTCCGGGGCGAACCGCCCGCGCTGGTGGAGCTCGGCGGCATCCGTGGCGACCTGCATTGCCACACGACCCGCTCGGACGGCACCGCCAGCGTCGCGGAGATGGCCCGCGCCGCGGCGGCGCGCGGCTACGAGTACCTCGCGATCTGCGATCACACGCCCGCCGTCGGCGCCGTTCCGGGCCTGAAGCCCGACGACGTCCGGCGCCAGGCCGACGAGATTGCGCGCGTCAACGAGCTCGTTGCCCCCTTCCGCGTCCTGCGCGGCATCGAGTGCGACATCCTGCCCGACGGCCGACTCGATCTACCCGACGACGTGCTTGCCGAGCTCGACTGGGTGCAGGCGAGCGTCCACGGCGGCCAGCGCGCCCCCCGCCGCGAAATGACCCGGCGCGTCGAGGCGGCACTGCGTAACCCGCACGTCCGCTGCCTCAGCCATCCCACGGGCCGCTACATCAACCGCCGGCCCGAGAACGCCCTCGACCTCGAGCGCATCTACGAGGTCGCGCTCGACGAGGGTGTTTACCTGGAGGTCAACGGCCTCCCGCTCCGCCTCGACCTCAGCGGCGAGCACGTCCGCGACGCACTCGCCGCCGGCGTGCGGGTCGTCTGCTCCACCGACGCGCACTCCGTCCGCGGCCTGGACAACATGCGCTACGCGGTCGCGACCGCGCGCCGAGGGTGGGCGACCGCTGCCGACGTCCTCAACACGCAGCCACTGGCCGTCGTGCTCGCGCCGTCTCGATCGAGTGCATGAGGCTACGGCGGGCGGCAGGATCGGAACCCGCAACGACTTCGGCTCTACGGTGCGCGGACGGCACCGGGACACTTCACGACCCTTCCCGCAGGGGTCAGACAGCCGCTTCTGGTGATGCGCACATCGAGGTTCGGGCCTGAGGTGGTGAACGCGTACCTGGCATAACGGCTCAGCTTGCCGCGCGCTGATACGTCGATCTCAATCCGTGTTGCTGATGAGATGAGGAGGGCACGCGCGAGCGTGATCCTGCGTGGCAGGACACGGGCGTCGAGCGGGATGTCCAACGCGAGCAGGTCAGAGCAGGCCTTGACGCAGCGCAGGACGAGCGACTCGCCGCGGGCCGCCCTGGTGATTCCCTGGATTCCCAGCAGCTTGCCGATGACCCCTGCGCGACGCGTGACTCGCTGCAGCAGAAGACCAACGAGCGGCACGCCGACGGGCTGCAATTGTGGTGTGGTGAAGGTCGCGGCGGGCCCGTCGGTCGTACCGGCCGCGGTTGTCGCGGTGATTCGGTAGCGGTAGCTCGTCGCGGGCGCGAGGCCATTGAGCACGGCGCTGACAGCCACCGGGACCGTCGTCTTGGAGACCGGCTGTGCGCACGCGGCTGTCTGTCCGTAGCTGGATGTGATGCCGTATTGGAACTGACAGCTGGTGAGGGGAAGTCCGTTCGGGTTGATCGCGGCGTTGAGCGTCGCCGTCGTGGGCATCGCGCCGCTCACAGCACCAGGCCTCACCGTGGGTGCGTACGCGTATGTGAACGCACCGGCGGGCAAGGACGAGATCGAGTCGGCGCCCGCCTGCGCGACCAGCACCTCAACAGTGCCGGCGCCACCCGGTGGTGAGACGGCGATGATCTCGTTTGCCGAAACCACCTCAAACGAGACCGCGTTCTCTGACCCAAACTGCACTGCAGTCGCACCGGTCAGGTTCGAGCCCGTGATCGTGACCTTCGTCGCGCCACCGACCGGACCTGCCGACGGACTGAGTCCGAAGACGGCGGGCGTCACCGGCACGTTGGTGTACGTGAACTGATCAGCGTTGTCGACGTCCGACGTGCCACCCGGGGCCTCCACCGTCACGCTGATCGTTCCCGCAGGCTCCTGCGGCGCTGTCGCCGTGATCTGCGTGGCTGAATCGACAGTGAACGATCGTGCTGCCGTGGCCCCGAAGTCGACCGCTGTCGCGCCGTCGAAGCCCGTCCCCGAGATGGTCACCAAAGCCCCACCTGACGTCTCGCCAGACGCCGGGCTGATCCCCATGACCGTCGGCACCAGATCGTAGGTGAACAGATCAGCCGTGCTGGTCGCCGATGCTCCACCCGCGTTCGTTACCGTCACGTCCACAGTGCCCGGCGACTCGGCCGGCGCGATCGCCGTGATCTGCGTGGCTGAGTCGACCTTGAACAGTGCCGCGACGGCCCCAAAAGCGACTGCCGTCGCGCCATCGAAGCCCGTGCCGGTGATTGTCACGGCGACGCCCCCGACCGGTGGCCCCGCATCCGGGCTGACGCCGGTCACCGTCCCCACGTGGTCAGGGTTGACGACGGCATCGTAGGTGAACGCGTCGGCGCTGTGTGTCGCTGAGGTCCCACCCGGACTCACGACGGTCACATCCACGACGCCCGCCGACCCGGCCGGCGAGTTGGCCGTGATTTGCGTGTCTGAGTCCACCGTGAATGATGGCGCCGCGGTCCCCCCGAAGTCGATACCTGTCGCGCCGGTGAACCCGGTACCCGTGATCGTCACCTGCGTCCCCCCGCCGACAGGCCCGGCCGAGGGCGCGATGCCCGTGACCGTCGGCACCGGATCGTAGGTGAACAGGTCAGCCTTGCTGGTCGCAGACGTGCCACCTGCGGTCGTTACCGTCACGTCCGCGGCGCCGGGCGGCCCAACCGGCGCGGTCGCCACGATCTGCGTGGCCGAGTCGGACTTAAGTGATGCCACGGTCGCCCCGAAGTGGACCGCGGTTGCACCGGTGAACCCGGTACCGGTGATCGTCGCCTGCGTTCCCCCGTTCACAGGTCCGGCCGACGGCGCGATGCCCGTGACCGTCGGCACCGGATCGTATGTGAACAGATCAGCCTTGCTGGTCGCAGACGTGCCACCTGCGGTCTTTACCGTCACGTTCACGGCGCCGGGCGACCCAACCGGCGCCGTCGCCGTGATCTGCGTGGCTGAGTCGCCCGTAAATGATGCCACGGCCGCTCCGAAGTGGACCGCAGTTGCGCCGGTGAATCCCGATCCGGTGATCGTCACTTTCGTGCCACCGCCGAGCGGCCCGGCCGCCGGCGCGATGCGACTCACTTTCGGAGACACCGACGGCGCGGCGAACGCTCGGCCGACCTGGACGAACACAGGCAGGAAGGCCAGCGTGAGGACCAGCAACAACCCCACCGCTCGCAGTCTCCTGGCGCAGGTGACTTGGAGAAAGGCCACGGCGCGATTCACCCGCCTGGCACCACGACCACTGTGGACGGCGATGTCGCATGCGACGATGTCGTCGATCCGGCCGGAACGACGACGACGACTGGGGATAGTGGCTTGCCATCGGTCGATCCGGGTGTTGCACTGGAACCGGTTGCGGGCGACGAACTGGGTGGCGCAGCCTGCTGCGGGGTGACCGGTGCGACCGCCGGCTGCGTGACCGGTGCGACCGGCTTCGCTGCGACCGGCTGCTGCGTGACCGGTGCGACCGGCTGCTGCGTGACCGGCGTGACCGCTTGTCTCTGCGAAGGCGCTCCCGGCCGGGCAGGCGAGGAGGGCAGCGAGACGAGATACAACGTTTGCAGGGGTGGAAGCGCAAAGCCTTGCCTGGTGAAGAGCGCTGCCGCCACGCTGAGCTGGTTGCTCGCAGCCAACACCATCGAGCGCGCGCCGGCATACGCAGAACGGTTGTCGCCCGCGGCCGCCGCACCGAGGGCGGCGAAGGCCGCTGCCTCGGCTGCGAGCGAGCTGCGGAGGGCCGCCATCGCCTGGCGGTCGCGTGCCGGCGTCGCCAGCCCGGCAAGGCTCGACGCAGCGTTGCGCTCCAGACGAGCGATGTTCCTCGCGCTCGCCGCGCGTGCTTGCAACGATCCCGCTCGGAGGCCGTAAAGGCCCGCTCTGGAGGCGCTCACGGGCGCGAGATCGTGACTGAGTGCCGCTGCCAGCTGTGCATCCGAGCGTTGCTGGGAGGAGATCCTCAGGCCCTCGTTGCTTGCGGTCCTCACGCCGGCTGCCTTCGACGTCCTCACGGCAGGCGGACCATTTGATCCGATGCGCGTCACGCATGCGACGGTCGATGGCAACACGACGCAGGCCAACACCAACCACGCGACCATGCGTCCTCGTCGCTCGAGCTCGGCGGCCGCGGAAGAATCACCGGCCCAAGGCTCTGAGCGAGCAGAGCGCACATCGGCGAGCACATCGCCGGTGGCGAGAACGCGGCTATGACGACGAGCGTGCAGAACCGGGCCAGAGTATCCGGTCAATGTACGGAATGCCAGCAGGGGTCTTTCACCAATTACCCGTGCGACGACGGCGATTCGTCTTACCAGTTTCTTGTGGCCTGCCTGCGTCAGACCGGAACCTCCGGTCGCAGCTCAGCGGCATCCACACCTGCATCAGATCGACACGCTGACCGCGTCGGGCGGGAGATCTTCGAGGTCTTCTGTCGGTGGGGTGCCGGTCGGAATTCATTGCCTCGCTCTTGTGGAGTCTTGACAAAAAGAGTTTGGCCTGCCTAAATATCAACTGTGGCCGAGTCCGAGTCGATATCTCCTCACGTTCAGGACTACGCCAAGGCCGTCTACGCGCTCGAGGCTCGGAAAGGCGCGGCGGTATCGACGAACGAATTGGCCGAGCGCCTGGGTGTCACCCCCGCCTCGGTGTCGGGGATGGTGCGCAAGCTCTCCGAGCTTGGTCTGGTCGAGCACGAGCCCTACCACGGCGTGCGACTCACCGAGCAGGGGCGCCGCGTGGCGCTCGAGGTGCTGCGCCACCACCGACTACTCGAGCTCTTCCTGGCTAAGGAGTTGGGGATGCCGTGGGATCGCGTGCACGACGAGGCGGAGGTGCTCGAGCACGTGCTCTCCGAGGAGCTCGAACAGCTCATCTCCGCAAGGCTCGGCGATCCGACGGTCGACCCGCATGGTGACCCGATCCCCACGGCCAGGCTCGAGATCCAGGAGCGCGAGACGCGGAGCCTGGATGAGCTTCAGCCAGGCGCAGTCGGGCGGTTCGTGCGCGTTTCGGACTCCGATCCTGAAATGCTGCGGTACCTCGCCGATCACGGAATCGCGCTCGGCGATCGCCTCGAAGTGACAAGTCGTCAGCCGTTCGGGGGACCCGTGTTCGTGCGCAGCGGCGCGCGTGAGCTACCGCTCGGCGGTCAGCTGGCGCGCGCGATGCGAATCGAGCTGGAGACGGGGCGAGCGTGACGCCACCGCCGGCCGAGCCGCAGACGGCGGCGGGCGGTACCGTCGCCCTGCCGCTCCCTTCACTGAACGCTGAGGACATCGCCAGATCGCTTGATCGCTCGCGCGTGCACCGCGCGCGGCGCGGTGGCCACAGGTGGCAGCTTCTGTGGCTGCTCGTCGGTCCTGGGATCCTGGCGATGCTCGGCGAGAACGACGGGCCGAGCATGATCTCCTACGCGACCACCGGCGCGACGTACGGACTGGGGCTCTTTCTGCCGTTCATAGTGGTGACGTTCGGGATGGCGATCGTCTGTCAGGAGATGTGCATGCGCGTCGGAGCGGTCACGCATCGCGGCTATGGCCAGCTCGTGCTGCAGCGGTACGGTCCACTCTGGGGCTGGTTCGCGGCGGGCGATTTGCTGTTCACGAACCTCGTCACGATGATCGCCGAGTTCGTTTCGATCCGCGTCGGGCTTGCCTACTTCCACCTCGGCCCGGGCGTCGCCTCAGCGCTCGGTCTGGTGTTGGTGGTGTTCACCCTGAGCGGCGGACGCTACTGGCGGTGGGAGCGGATCGCGCTCGGCCTCGCGATCTTCAACGGCCTGTTCCTGGTTGCCGCGGTCATGGTCAGGCCGCACTGGAGCGCGGTCGCTCATGCGCTGGGTACGTTCTCGCCGCTTCCGGGCGGCAGCTTCAACACGTTGCTGCTGCTTGTGGCCTCCACGATCGGTGCGACCGTCACGCCGTGGATGATCTTCTTCCAGCAGAGCGCCTCGGCCGACAAAGGCCTGACCCCTCGGGATCTCATGCACGGGCGGCTCGACACGATCGCGGGCGGCGCGCTCGCGGCCGTGTTCGGATGTGGCGCGCTGATCGCCGGCGCCGCGCTCGCGACCCGCGGCGGCGGGAGCATTCAGGTGCTCGCGGGCGCCGGTTTCCCGGGGGCGCTGCGCTCGGTGTCGGGGAGCGCGGTCGGCACCGTGTTCGCGCTCGGGCTGATCGAAGCCGGCGCGGTTGCCGTGCTGACGATCTCCGCCAGCACCGGCTACGCTGCCGGCGAGTGCATCGGCAAGGCGAGCAGCTTCAACAACGCGCCGCACAAGGCCGTGCCGTTCTATGCCGCGAACATCACGGTTGCGCTGATTGCCGCCCTGATCATCCTGATCCCGGGCGCTCCGCTGCTCTCGATCACGCTCAACGCCAACGTGCTTGCCACCGTCCTGCTGCCGGTCACGCTCGTGTTCATGCTCATGCTCGCCAACGACCGAGAGCTGATGGGCAAATGGGTCAACACAGCATCCCTTAACAGGGTCGCAATCGCGATCGTCATGTTCGTATCGGTCTGCGGCGCTGGATACGGGATCGACTCGTTTCTGCAGACAGTGCACCTGATCCACGGCTAGATGACCCGTAGTGCCCACCATCCAACGCACCTCCCGATGCCGCAGCACGACCAACCGGACGACGAGCAACTCGTCATGTTCCTCGAACCAGATCAGCTCGTCATAGACAAATCCCGCCCAGCCCCGCGCGCCCGGCTCAGCCCCCGGACCAGGCTCGCGCTGTGGGCGCTACGCGTGTTCGTGCTTGCCGTCAGCGCGATGGTCATCTACACGTTCTTCGCCCAGCTCGGCAGCTAACCGGCCGGCGGCGATCGCGCCTTCGCGCTGATCTCCATTCATGGCGGAGACGCACGCAGCGACGACGAACACGGACAGAAGGGCACACAGGCCAAGAAGATCAAGGGCAAGAATCATCATGTCGGCTCTCCGGTGGATGGTCTCTGAGGCTCAAAACGTGAGCAATGCTCATCGGTCACGTTCCACACCGGTATCGTGGATTTGCGCCAGCGCTTCCCGGGTCGCGTCCGACCGCTCTGTCGTGGAGCGTGGGTGGCGATTCGTCGGCGGGCCATCGACTTGTTAACGAGCGGCCGCGCTCGAGCCGAATCTACGGGAGATGCGTCGTGTCTCTTCCCCCAGCAAGCCCGAGCCCGCCGCCGGCCGCAACGACAGCGACCCTCGTCCCGTGTCGAGATCGACGGCGCCATGGGCCAAGACGCTGACGCGGAGGCTGTCCCTTGTCCGTTGAACCATTGCATGATTCACCGATTGCGCTCCGACCAGCGCCCCAGCTGACACTGCTCGACGGGCTCGCGGAATGGTCCGCCCCGCCGATGGCTGACGCCTCTACAAATCGATCGAGCGGCGGGTCGAGTGACCCCGTGGAGGAGCTCGGGAGCTCGCTCGAGGCAGCAGGTGCGCGCGCTGGCGAGCTGGCCCTCGTGCTCGCCGACGCGGTTGATGAGCTCGACGAGCTGGGGCGGCTGCTCACCGGGGCACGCGACGCGCACCGGGCCGCGGCCGAGACCGCAGTGCGCGTCAACGTGCTGGAGACCGAGCTCGACCAGCGAGGAGCCGAACTCGAAGCGATGCGCCAGACGCACGAGCGTGACTCGGCGGCGCTTGCGGCAGAGGCGCAGGCCCGTACGGAGTGGGAGGCCCGAGCCGACGAGGCTAACCGTCATAGCGATCACCTCGACGTTCTGCTCGCCCAAGAACGGGCCCGGAGCGCCGAGCTCGAGGAGTCGCACGGGCGCCAGCGAGCCCGCGCCGAGGAGCTCGACGCGTCGCTGGCGGCGGAGCAGGCGCGCGCAGCGGAGCTCGAGGCTGCGCTTGCGGACGCGCAGGTCAGCACGGCGACAGCCGCGCAGGATTCAAAGGCGGCTCGGCTGAGAGCCGAGGCGGCCCGGCTTGACGCCGATGCGGCCCGGCTCGAAGCGGAGGCGTCTCAAGAAGATGTCGCGATTGCGCAGCGGGCGGCGATGCGGTCCCAGCGCGTCGCGGAGTCGGCGATCGAGCAGATGCGGGCGCTGCAGGCGCAGTGGGACGCGGAGCACAATATCGCGCAGGCCGATGTCGAAGCCGCGGAGGCCATGCCGCCTGCCGACGGCGACGCGGTTGGGTCAGGCGATGCCGAGAGCCGCACCGGGATGGATGGCGCGCCGGCACCGGACGACGGCGCTACGGATGATGCCGATGCGTCCCTGCCAGATCGCGCCCCAGGATACGCGGCGGGCGTCGGCGCGGACCAGCACGCCGTCGACGGCCCCGTTCAACCTCCGGGGATCAAGGTACGAACCGGCCCGAGCTGGACCCACTCGGCACAACTCGCCCTGGCGTCGGCGCTCGTCGATTGCCGCTCTTCACGGACGGTGTTGAGCGAAGGTGAGCGAGTGATTGGGTCCCGTGGGGGATGGGATGCGGTGATCACCTGGTCGCGCACCTCGCGATCGAAGCGCTACGTCTGCTCGGCGATCTGGTCCAGCGAGCCGCACGCAATGGCGCAGTTCGAAGCGTCGACCCTTCAGGTCCGCCTCGACGCCTACACCTCAGCGATTGGACGCGCGGCCGCCGACGGCGCCCTGACGTGGTACGGCGACCTCGGCAACGAGGGCGATGGCCATCTCGCGGCGCTGGCGTCGCACGGCATGGCGTCGGTCGTCATCCTGCCCGTCCGCCGCGACAGCGAGACGATTGCCGTGCTCGAGCTGTGTTCGCGAGCCGCCGGGGAACTGGACGAAGACCTCCGCAAGGCGCTCGAGACCACGGCCGACGAGCTCGCCTACGTACACACGCGACTGTGCGCAACCGAAACGACGCGCTGGTCCTGGTGGTGGCGTCGCTGATCACCTCGTTGAGGAAGGCCTCCGCCGCAGCTTGGGTCTCGAACTGGG
Source organism: Solirubrobacteraceae bacterium (assembly GCA_052148275.1). Lineage (GTDB taxonomy): Bacteria > Actinomycetota > Thermoleophilia > Solirubrobacterales > Solirubrobacteraceae > Palsa-465. The sequence continues at coordinate 50,618 of JBKQIR010000013.1, read as the reverse complement.
CTCGCGTCGTGTCGAGGAACGCTAGGCTGGGCCTCAGAACGAGAGCTGACCGCGGGCTTCACACAGGACGCGGGCACCTCCACGACTCCAGGAGCCCGAAGATGAGCAGCTCGCAGATCACCGCCGATGAACTGGTACGCCTGCGTCAGGAATTAGCCGACCTCGAAGGCCGCGGACGCCGCGAGGTCGCCGAGCGGATCAAGGTCGCGCGCGAATGGGGCGACATCTCCGAGAACTCCGAATACGACGCCGCGAAGAACGAGCAGGCGATGCTCGAGGCCCGGATCGCCAAGCTCCGCGAACGGTCAGCGAGCTCCGTAGTCGTCGACTCATCCAGATCGACAGACGAAGTGTCTCTCGGCTGCGTGGTCACATTCACCGACCAGGATCGCGGAGATTCCAAGACGTTCAGACTCGTCTCTTCATATGAGGCGGCCCCTGCCGAGGGCAGACTGTCGATCGCCTCCCCGATCGGAGAGGCGCTCCTGCACGCCAAGGTCGGCGACATCGTGCAGGTGCGCAGCCCGAAGGGAATTCGCGCTCTGCACGTTACGGCCATCGCCTGATCTCAGGGAAGCGAGAGCCGACCGGCGCTGGCCCGCCTCGACGCCCCCGAGCAGGCCGACTTCTCATCCCGTTCGGGCCGGCTGGCCAACCTACGGGTAGCCCTCGGCGACGGCGATGGCGGCCTTGCCGTGCGGCGTATGCAGGTACGGCCGCGTGATCGCCACGGCAAGCGCTTGATCGCGGCGCTGGCTCGCGCCCGGCCAGGTGACCGAGGTCGTGATCAGCAGCTTCCCATCGGTTGCCATCAACCGCTGGGGATAGGCGGGAAACCAGTCGGCCTCCAAGCCGAGTCCGGTGATCGACTCCGGCGCCGGGGAGATCCGCTGGGCGGTGAATTGCTGGGCGGCTTCGATGGCCGTGCGCTCGAGGATGAAGTACGGCGACGGCCCGTTGTCGACGTTGGTGAGGATCTCCATGTGCGCGCGTCCGGACAGGGCGACCTCGAATGAGCATTGAGGGAACCCATTGTTGCCCTGCGAGCCGGACTCGCTGACCGTCGACGTCGGCATGTGGAGAAAACGGCCGACCGCGGCACGAACCGCCGGTTGGCAGGCGATCCGGACGGGCGAGCCGGCGACGGGTTCCTTCTCGGCTTGCCTGCTCGCGTGACGCGAGCCGCCGCAGCCCGCGCATGCCAGGGTGACGAGGCAGGCGCGAAGAGCGGCGATCCGGATATCGTTGCACTTCATGCTTCCTCCCTATGGCGATATCCTCGCGCCTCGACGCGTCGGCCGCAACCCGCGATGTCGCTCAGCCGCAGCGGCTGCACCCGCACGCCTCGTGTTCGGCGGTTTCGGCGGCTATCGCCGGCTCCCGTCCGCCGCCGAACCCACGGATCTCGGAGTTCGTGTGCACTACTTCTTACGGTCTTGTGGGAACTTTCTGTGCGTCTTCTTCGGCTCGCCGAGCATCCTGCGGAGTCGATGAGCAACGCCTTCGCAGTCAACTCCGCCTCGGTCGCCACAGCTCCCCGGTGATGCGAGCATCTGGCGATGGCAACCCGATGCCGGAGGCGGACCTGCCCGCTGCCGGCGCGTCTGCGCCGGCAGGGCACGCACGCCGGCGCCTCCGGACCCAGTCCACGGCGGGCGAGATCTCGGTCGCGATCCGGCTTGGCCGAGTCGTCCTGATCATGGGTGCGATTGCGGCCGGCGGGCTGCTGGTCGCCGTCGGCACCGGTGCCGTATCGCTTCCCAGCGCCCACAACGGCCCCCAGAGCACGATGAGCAGCGCCGAGACCTCGCCTGCGGCCAGCCGGTTGGCTGCCGACCGGCTGTGGGCGTCGGCTGCGTGCACGGACATCCTGGACTGGAAGAACGAGATCCAGCGCGATGCGACGAGTCTTGACCTCAGCTTCGGGGCGCTGAACCGCATCAAGAACGCGATCGGCTCGAGCACCCGCGCGCTCGACGAGGTCCAACGGCTCGGACTGCCGCCGGACGCGGAGAACGCGCACACGCGGGCCGAGATCGATCAGCTCACCGGCGATGTCGCAGCACGCGTGCAGGACACGGAAGGCGCCGCGCGCAGCGTCGCGAACGGGGACCTCGCGTCGATCGGCATGGTCGTCAGCAATCTGGAGAACGACACGGTCGCTGGAGCCCAGATCGTCGCTGAACTGCGCCATGTCGTATCTGTGGATCTTGGGCTCTCACTCGTCGAGACCGGCGCGTGCCGGCACCTCGCCGGGATCCCCGTCTGAACCGCCCGGCCGGGTCGCGGTGGCGCTAAGGGTCCGCGAGGAAATTAGTGGGGTGATCCGGCGAGTGGCTCTGAATGGTCCGCCTGTCAACGCCCGGCGGTCACGGCATCAGCGCTCCGGCGCCCCGGCGGCGAGCTGGGCGAGCCGCTGCATCGAGGCGCTGATCACGTCACGCTGCGCCTCGAGGCGGTGAGCCTCGGCATCCGGGATCTCGACGTCAACCGTGATCAGCGTCCCGCACCCCGACGGTTGCAGCCGCCAGTCGAAGCGGAGATCCGACACCAGGCAGGAGACCGTGACGCGTTGCTGATCATGCTGTGTCTCGAGCAGTTGGGCCATCGGGAAGTCCGGATAGCCCTCCGGATACATCGTGTACTCGCGGCTGCCGTTGACCTCCACGGTGCCGATCCCAGCCCACCAGTCCGGGAAGCGGGACGGGTCGTAGAGAAGCTTCCATACGTCCTCGGGCGGCGCGGCGGACGTCGTGGTGTCATGGAATGACGGCATTTGATCTCCCTGTTGGCGCCGGTGATTGAATCGCTGCGAGCTCGGACTGAGCGCGGTCGAGCTCGCGCTCGGGGTCCACGAGGCCGACAACTGGGCGCCCCAGATCAGCAAGCACGGTCGTGATGCCCTCGGCGTCGACGGCACGCATGACGAGGCGCTCCCAACCGCGCACAGACTCCTGTAGCCTGCGGACCGCTTCCTCGTGATCGCCGCGTACGAGAGCGATCAGGGCTTGGACATGGGCGAGCCTCGGAACCAGCGCGCGGGGGAAGTCGCTGGGTCTCACGGGCTCGAGCACGGCGGCGCGGAGCTGCTCGGCGGCCAGCCCCGCCTCACCGTCGCGCGCGAGCGCCTCAGCCAGCGCCAGGCGCGTGAGCGGCCGGCTGATCGGCGCGCCCTCACGCAGCGACTCGGCGAGCAGAACGGCCGCCAGCTCGTGCTCTCCCGATTGGAGGGCGATGAGACCGCGGTCGTGGCTCGCCATTGCCATCAGCTGCGGCTGCGCCAGCTGCGCGGCGAGCGCCTGCTCGCAATCAGCGGCACAACGTGCCTCCTGGAGCCGTCCGAGCCCTCGCAGGACAAACGCCCGCGCGGCCAGCAGATGTATCTCCAGGCTTCTGAGCCCATGACCGGCGAGCGCGGCCGTGCCACGATCAAGGAATTCGAGCGCTCGCTCGGGCTCGCCGGCGCCGGCGGCCGCACTGGCGGCGTTGGCCCAGCAGCCGTAGCCGAGGTCGGGCCGCCCGACGCGCGCGATCGCCTCGCCCGCCGCTATCGACGGACCGTAGGACTCCACAAAGCGACCTCGCCGCATCAACGTCAGCGCGCGAGCGTGACCGACGTCGTAGGTCCGCAGATCATCGCCGGGTGACCCATCCGAGCTGATCTCGGCGAGCAGGCACTCGGCTTCCTCGACGCTGCCGGCGACGGCCTCCGCCCATGCGCACGCAGCCAGCGCCTCGCTGCGCTCCCTCGGCGCGGGCGTCTCGGCACGCTCGAGCAGCTCGATCGCATTGCGAGCGCTCTCCAGCACGGCACGCGGGACGCAGATCGGACCGTGGTAGGCGCGCGCGCGGCGCAGCCACGCGCGCGCAACCAGGAGCGGCTCGACCGTGTCGAGCAGTTCGATCGCGCGGACGAACGCGTCTTCGGCCTGCTCGCGGCGGCCCTGCCAGGCCTCGAGCTCGCCGAGCTCGAGCCACATCTCCGCGCGTCCCGGCGCGATCGCGAGCGCCTCCTGTAGGAACGCGATCGCCTCGTCGAGCGCCGCAACCGCGCGCGCCGCGGTGGCGGCGCGGACAAGCTGGGGCACCGCGTCGGCATCCCTGCCGGCGAGCCGCAGGTGCCGAGCCACCTCGGCCGGGCGCGGGATCGCACCGGCCGTCTCGCTGCAGAGCAGAGCCTCGGCCCAGCGTGCGTGCAGCCCGCGGCGCCGCGGCGCCGCGGTCTCGGCGAAGACCGCATCCCGCAAGAGCGCGTGGCGGAAGCCGATCCCGCCGTCGGTCCACAGCAGCAACCCGGTCTCCAGCGCCTGCGCGGCGGCCTCGTCGGGATCCTCGAGCGCGAGCTGACCAAGCTCGACGCTGTCGAGCGGGCGGCCTGCGACGGCGGCGATCTCGACGAGCCGTCGGACCTCGGCGGCGAGCGGCGCGAGCGTTGCCCGCGTCGATCCGCGGAGGCTCGCGGCGACCCCGCCCTGGCCACGCTCCAACGCCCGTGCGGTCTCGACGGCGAGCAGGGCATTGCCCTCCGCGCATGCGACGACGTGCGTCACGTCGTCGTCACTCAGCCTCGCGGCGGCGCGGGCGAGCCCGGCGATCGCGTGCGCCGGCAGCGGTCCCAGCTCGATCTCACAGGCCAGCAGATCGCGGGACCGGAGCGCGTGCTCGAGCTGATCGGCGGCGGCGCTCGGCGGAAGATCACGACGCGTGAGGACGATCATCACGGGCAGGCGCGCCGCCCTGCGCGCAGCGTATGCCGTCAGCTCCAGGCTCGACACGTCGGCGCTGTGAGCGTCCTCCAGCACGAGCAGCAACGGTCCCTTGCGCGCGGCCCAGCCGAGTAGCGCCACAACCGCTTCGAACAGCCGCGTGCGTTGGAGATCCGGCGCGAGGTCCGACCGCGCCGCCGCGCCGCGTGGGAAGTGCGACGGCAGCTCAGACGTCAGCGCCGCGAGGTCATCGGGCCAGCCGGCATCCGCCGGCGGCGCGGACAGAACAGGCAACAGCTCGCGGATCAGCTCGGCCCAGAGGCTGAAGGGGGCGGTTCCGCCCAGGTCGAGCGCCGCGGAGGTTGCTGTCAGCCCCCCGGACGAGCCTGCGCGCAGCCGCAGCTCGCCGGCCAGCCGTGATTTGCCGATCCCCGCCTCGCCGCGGATCAGCGCGGCCGAGCCGGTCCCGTTGATGACCGCCCGCCAGGCGTGCTCCAGCTCCGCCACTTCGCGATCCCGGCCGACGAGCGGCAACGACCCAGGGACAGGCGCGCGCCTGACACCCGGCGCCTCCGGCGCCTCGGAGCTCAGACGCGCCACGAGCTCTCGCGTCATCGCCGAGGGCGCGACGCCAAGCTCGCGGCGCAGTCGTTCGGCCAGCGTGCGATAGGTGCGCAGCGCGCCGGCGCGATCGCCGGCGCCGGCCAGCCGGACGATCAATCGCCGGTGCGCCTCCTCGTCGAACGGGTCGCACGCCACCGCGCGGCGTGTGATATCGATCGCCACACGGGGGTCACCCCGCCGCTCGCAGCGGCGCGCCTGCTCCTCGAGCAGCGCGATGACGCGCTCGCGATGACGCTCACGTGCTGAGATCGCCCAGTCGTCCTGACAGCCTTCGAGCAGCTCGCCGCGACACAACTCGAGTGCCTGCTCGGGATCGACGGCCGCCAGCGATTCGAACTCCCGCGCATCAATCCACAGCCCGTCGGCGTCGCTCAGGCCGACGCGGTCGCCCTCGACGACGAGCCGTTCGCCGAGCTGGCGACGGAGGGTCCACAGCGCACTCCGCAGGCTTGCGCGGGCGCTCTGGTCGAGCACGTCCGGCCAGAACCGTGTCGCCAGCTCGGCGCGCGAAACCGGCCGCGGCGCGAGCGCGAGATACGCGAACACCGCCCATGGGCGCTGCGACGGGGAGGAGTCGAGAACCCTCCCGTTCAGTTCGACCTCGAACGCTCCAAGGAGACGTGCGCGCAGCACCGCAGCAAAGCCTATCGCGCGGTTTGACGCTCGTTTGACGCTGGATCGACGCGCCTGCACGAGTCTGCTGGGCGCAGGACGAAATCACATCCCACGAGGAGCACCCCATGAGCACCACGACCAGCAGCACGACGTTCGACCTCGATCGGTTCACTCGCGCCGCGCAGGAGCGCGACGCATCCACGCAGTTGTCGATGTACGCCCCGGATGCGTCGGTCACGATCGCCGACAGGATCACCCAACCGGGATCGCCACGCGTGCTCCACAACCGCGGGGAGATCAAGACCTGGCTCGAGGACATGTACGGCCGTGACATGACGCATGCCGTCGGACACCGAGTGAAGGACGCAGCCGGAGCCGCGTACACGCAGGCCTGCCGCTACTCCGACGGGACCAACGTCCTGTGCGTGACCGTTCTCGAGCTCGACGGCGGCCTGATCAAGGGACAGACCGTCGTGCAGGTCTGGGACGAGCGATAGCGGGCGGCAAGGCCACGTGATCGACGCACCGCGGCGGAGACCCCGTTCAGCATCGTCCTCGAAGCCCGACCATAACCGTTCGGGGCACCACGCCACAGGAGCTGATCTGATGATCTGCACACTCACCGCGCGCCGACTGCATCCTGGCGCGTACGACGCGTTCCGGACCGCGTGGAATCCCGCGCAGGGACCCAACCGCGACCTGCTGCGCGGCTGGATCAGGATCTACCACTGCCGCGACGTCTCGGACACCGACGTCGTCGTCTCGTTCGGGCTGTTCGACGGGACTCTCGAGCAGCTGCGCCAGGCGCAACGCACACTCGGGCGTGAATCACAACTCAACCGGACCGGAATCCACGTTCAACAGGTGCTCCTCGACGGCTCCTACGAGGTCGTTGAGGAACTGGCTCCCTGACAGGTCGAGACCGAGATCTGCCACCTGATGCGCTGAGGTCACGCCGCCGTGGCCCCTCCAACGGCGATAATCGCGGCGTGACCGATCGCAACGTGCTCGGAGGCGAGCTGGAGCTCTGCAGCCAGGACCCGCTCACCGGTTTCTACCGCGACGGTTGCTGCAGCTCGGGCCCCGAGGATCGAGGTAGCCACACGATCTGCGCCGTTGTGACAGCGGCATTTCTGGAGCACCAACGCAGCATCGGCAACGACCTGATCACTCCGGCGCCGCAGTACGCGTTCCCCGGATTGGTACCCGGCGACCGCTGGTGCGTCACCGCCGCGAACTGGCTGCGAGCGCACAGAGACGGCGCAGCCGCCTACGTCGTGCTTGCCTGCACTCATGAACGCGCGCTCGACGTCGTCCCGTTCGACGCACTCCAGGAGCATGCGGTCGACGTCCCCCCGGATCTCGGTCCGCTCGCAGGCTGACGCATGGTCGACCGATCCCGGTTCAGCGACACGGCAGGCGGGCACGACCGCATCGATACGATGCGCCGATGACGCGACTGGCCGAGCAGCGCCTTGCTGCCCGCATGGACGGCATCGCGCCGTTCCGCGTCGTCGAGGTGATGGAGAAGGCGTGGGAGGTGGAGGCAACCGGCCGCTCGGTGGTGCGCCTCGTGGCCGGCGAGCCCGACTTCGGCACGCCCGCGCCCGTGGTCGACGCGGCGACCAGGGCGATCGCGGACGGTCAGGTCCACTACACCTCCTCGCTCGGGATCCCGCAGCTGCGGGAAGCGATCAGCCGGTATTACGCCGAGCGCTTCGGGACCGAGGTTCCGGTCGGCAGGATCGTGGTGACCTCCGGAGGCTCGGCCGCGCTCCTGCTCGCCTTCGGGGCGACCCTCAACGCCGGCGATCAGGTCCTGATGAGCGACCCCGGCTATCCGTGCAACCGCAACCTGATCCGCCTCTACGGCGCCGAGCCGGTGGGGGCGCACGTCGGTCCGGCGGACAACTATCAGCTGAGCATCGGGTCGGTCGCGCCATTGTGGACCGACCGGGCGCGCGGGCTGCTCGTAGGTACACCCTCGAATCCGACCGGCACCGCGATCGCGCCCGACGAGCTGACGGCGCTCCTGCAGTGGACGGCGAAGCAGGGCGGACTGTGCTTCGTCGACGAGGTGTACAGCGAGCTCGTGTATGACAGGCCTCCGTCGACCGCACTATGCGCCTCGGATGACGTCTTCGTGGTCAACAGCTTCTCCAAGACTTTCGGCATGACCGGCTGGCGGCTGGGCTGGCTGGTCTGTCCCGAGTGGGCCATGGATGCCGTCACGAAGCTGGCTCAGAACCTCTACATCTCGCCCCCGGTCCCGGCTCAGTACGGCGCCCTGGCGGCGTTCACGCCCGAGGTCTGGGCGATCGTGGAGGAACGACGGCGGCTCTTCCAGACCCGTCGGGATCTGCTCGTCAGCGGCCTGCGTGAACTCGGCTTCGGGGTGCCGGTGATGCCACAGGGGGCGTTCTACGTCTACGCCCGCTGCGACCGCTTCGGCGACAGTTCCGAGCTCGTGAGCCGGATGCTCAACGAAGCCGGCGTGGCCGTCGTCCCGGGCGATGACTTTGGCGTCTTCGACGCCGAGCACCATGTGCGCTTCTCCTACACGTCGTCGCTCGAACAGCTCCAAGAGGCGCTCCTGCGCCTCGATTCGTTCGTGCACCGATACGGCTGACCAGCGTTTCGATCGCGTGTAGGCTTGACGACGTGGCCGCTGCAGTTGCAGTCGCTCGGTCAGCTCGAAGGGAGGGTCCTGGCCGACGCTCACGTCCGCCGGATTCGCTGGACGTGTGTTGCGCGCCGACTTGCGGCCGTCGCGAGCCGAGCGGTCTGTCTCAGCAGACCGCGATTGCGCTTCAGCGCAGCGCGGGCAACCGAGCGGTAGCCGGCATGGCCGCCTTGCGGGCCGGCCCCGGCGCCGCCAGAGAGCGTCCGCTTGCCCGCTGTGCGGGCCGCTGCACCTGTGGCGGCAAATGCCACGACGAGGAGTCGCTGATCGACGAGCGCAGCCGCCGGGCTTACGCCAACGCCCTCCATGGCGCCGTGCTCTCCCGCCGAGCTCGCGCTTCTGACTCGCCTGGCGGGATTCTGCAGCGCTCGCCGTGCGATCTGCCGGCGAAGCTCGAACAGGGTGACGGCGTGGGCAAGACGGTGGGCTTCACCGAGTACTCGCACGTCATCGGGGAGCAGGTCGGCGACAAGGCGTGGCTGCTGACGAACTTCGACATCGACAAGTCGTTCGTCAAGCCTGGGCACCTCACGTTCATCCGTGAGTCGATCGTGCCCGCGCTCAAGGAACTGATCCAGCACCAGGGCGCCTACGTCGCGGTGATCGGGGAGGCGAGCCGCACAGCCGGACAGGCTCACAACCTACCGCTGTCGGCGAACCGCTCGAGCTGCGTGCTCGATGTCCTCAACCGGGAACTGGCCGCAGCCGGCGTCGACACCGCCGGGGCGCTGTTCAGGGAACAGCACGTCGGCCAGAGCCTGGCGGAGATCCGGCGCAACCCGAATGAACCGCTCGAGCAGGCCGACGACCGGCGGGTAGCGATCGTGCCGGTCGACCGCAAGCCCGACGACCTCTGCTCCGAGACGGACCGGACCCGGTTCTCGGAGCGCTTCCTCGTCAAGGTGGCCTGCCATGGCCCGGACTCGATCGCGGTCAACATCGGCGACATCGGCGTCGCCGGACACGCGACCTTCCGGCGATTCGTGTGGACGCGGACGCCGCTCGATTCCGATGGTTGCGAGCTGCGAGTCAAGGACCAGGAGCTCGTCGCAGCGAAAGCCACCGTGCCGGTCCAGCTCGCGACCAAGAACCCAGACGATCCGTGGGCACCATCGCCATTGGTCGGCGAGGCGCGGCTGGACCCGGGGGTGGGCAAGCTGGTCCTCGGGGACGGGAAGTTCTGGTTGCTCGTCGACCGGGACTGGGACCAGGAATGCATGAGGAGCCACCGTTCCCTGCCGGGATTGCTGCTTCCCGTCGGCCCCGTCGAGTGCGGCGAGGTCCCGATGCCGGAGCGCGCCAAGACCTGTGACGAGACCACGCCGCCGGAGCACTGCGGCGACAAAGAGAAGACGGCTGGGGCGAAGAGCTTCGGCGCCGTGATGCTACGGGCCTCGCATGACCTGCCGATCAGCAAGATCAAGGATTGGCTCGCCGACCATCTCCCCGGGATCGCGCGACCGCTCATCGACAAGCTGACAGTCGACGCGGGCGCGGCGATCGTCTTGATCGGGACCCGGGACGCTGACGGACCGAAGCTGATGCGCACGTTCGTGTTCGCAGGGCTGGAGCTGTTCGGAGGCAGCGGGCTGCAGGGCGGCGTCGGCGTCGCCAAGGAGGCCGTAAGCGCCGAGCCGCTGCGACTGGCAACGCGAGATCCCGATGATTATCTGAGCCCCTCGGACCTCGACAGCAACCTCCTGCACGTGCTCCCGAAGCCGGCGAAGCTGAAGGTCGAAGGCAACAGCAACATCGAGGAACTCGAGGTCGGCGGCGATCTGACGTTCGCCTTCCACGACCCGTTCTGTCACGCCGGCGACGACACGACACGCGGCTGGTTCGGAGCGGTCAGCCCGGTCATGTGCAAGGACATCACACCACTGCTCGTCGACGTCCCGACGCGCGATTGCAACAACGAGAAGGACTGTCCACCCGAACGCCAGCTCGCGGGCCATGACCGGTTCACGTTCAAGTACGGCCGCGCGTCGATCCGCTCGCTTCCGCCCATCGTCCGCAAGCAGATCGAGCAGCAGGCCGGCTGCGAGGTCGTCGCGGCCCGGATCAACATCGGCACCGAGGGCAGCGACGCGATCTACCGCGAGTACGTGTTCATCGGGAAGCTCGCCGACAACAAGGATCAGCTGCCGTGCCGCTTCGACGTCGACAAGGGATCCTCGATCGAGAAATACACGATCGACCGCCACCTCGACCTGGACGAAGAGGACTCACCGCTGGTCAGCTCCGACTTCCAGGGCAAAGCCGATCTCTCGCCTGGCGGGACCGTGAAGGTCATCGTGCCTGCGGTCGCGACTCCCTACTCGTTTGAGCTCCCCGGCAGGTTTGATGCGACATGCACCGGCCCGAAGGGAGCGACCGGCGCGATCGTCCCGCTCGACGAGGTGAAGTGCGGCGCGGTGCCCGACCCCCGACACGACGACACGCCCGAGGCTCTCGATCGCTGCCGCGACCTCGGCGCCCAAAGCCAACTGGTCCAGGACGAGATCGCGCACCTGAGAGACGGCGACTACGACGAGTACATGAAGCAGGTTCACCCCGGCGAGATCGTCTACCACGAGGCGCTCGAGACGCTCGAGACGCTGGCTATCTCTCCGGGACATGTGATCACGCCCGGCGTGTTCGTCGGCCTGACGGACGCGGGCGTGAAGGTCGTCGTGCTGATGGACATCCGGATTCTCAGCTACACGACCGTCCAGGGCCTGCCCTGGGTCGTGATCGAAGTGCTGTCGGACCCGTGCACGTTCGACCTCCATGGCAAGCCCCGTTTCGTTCATCGCGTGCTGTGCGCCGAGACGGTGGCCTACAGGGGCATGGTCGCGCCCTTGCGCCCCAAGTCGCTCGGCAAGCCGGCGTCGCCTACTCCGGACGTCGTTCCACCCGGGGCCGACGGGACCGGAGCGGGGTCACGCGCAGAACCGGCCCCCGACGAGCACTGAAACCCGCTCCGAGCTCGCCGAAAGACCCATCCGTCAAACCAGAGGTGCTGATCTCCGCCGCCGGGCTAGCTTGCTAGCATTTCGGGGCTGATGCCGAATGGTGCCGCGTCACAGAAGCAGCAGTTCAACGTCTACCTTCCGCCGAGCCTGATCCGCCGCGTCAAACACGCCGCAGTCGATCAGGCATCGTCCCTGTCCAAGCTCGTCGAGGACGCTCTCACAGCTCATCTCGATCGTCTTGATGAGGCAGCCTCGCGATGAGGGTCAGGCCGATTCATTTCGTCCCAGACGTCGCAGAGGCCCTTCGGTTCTATGAAGCGATCGGCCTGACTCCCGCTGTGCGCTCGCGCTCCGGGCACTGGATCGAGCTCGCGGCGGCCGGCGGCGAGCTCTGCCTGCACGACGCCACCATCGCCGCCGATGGGCACGGACGAACCGGGCTGGCGTTGAACTTCGTCACCGACGAGCCACTCGAGGCGGTCGAGGCAAGGCTGCGAACAGCGGGCTTTCGGCCCGAGGGCACGATCGTCGACCAGGAATGGGGCCGCTCCCTCCTGGTTCCGGCCCCTGACGGGACCGTCGTGCAGATCGATGAGCCAGACCGGGAGCTCTACACGTGAGCGCCACCCGCCGCCACGCACAACCCGACCAAAGGAGCCGCATCCATGGTTACCGTCAGCGTCCGCTACATCGTCGATGACGTCGACGCCGCAATCGCGTTCTACTGCGAGCACCTCGGCTTCGAAGAGCAAATGCACCCCGCTCCCACCTTTGCGATGCTCACGCGAGGCAACCTTCGACTGGTTCTCAGCGCACCGAGCGGCGCAGGCGGTGGTGGGCAAGCGATGCCGGACGGGACCCGTCCCGAACCCGGCGGCTGGAACAGGTTCATGGTCGAACTAGAAGACCTCCCAGCGTCCGTCGCAGCGCTCCGCGATGCCGGCGTCCGGTTTCGCAACGACATCGTTACCGGCGTCGGAGGCAACCAGATCCTCCTCGACGATCCGAGCGGCAACCCAATCGAGCTCTTTCAGCCGACCCGACCCGAAGCATCGCTGTCGACCAGCGAATAACCACCGACATCAGACGCCGAGCCAGTGGTGACGCGATCGACGATCTCGGATCCCACGCGAATCATCCGGGCCCTTAGCCGAGATTATCGGGCGGGCGGTGTCGGCTACGTCCTGTCGGCGGTCTGCTCCGTGCGCTGGATCCACTTCGAGCCGCACGGGATCTTCGTCATGTCGCAACGATCAGCGTACGCGCGGGCGATCTCGGTGACCTCCGAGAGCAGGTCGTCCTGCAGACGGATCGGCTCGAGACCAAGCTCGACGAGCTGGCGGTTCTCGACATACAGATCGTTCTCCGCAGCTTCGTTACGAGGATTCTCGACGTGGTCGATCTCCGCGCCCGTGAGGCTCGACACGAGCTTCGCGAGATCGATCACGCGATGACACTCGGTCATCTGGTTGAACACCCGCACCCGCGACCCGGGCGCCGGCGGGTTCTCGATCGCAAGCTGGATGCAACGGACCGTGTCCTGAATGTGGATGAACGCCCGCGTCTGACCTCCCGTGCCATGAACCGTGAGCGGATAGCCGACCGCGGCCTGCATCAGGAACCGGTTGAGCACCGTGCCGTAGTCACCGTCATAGTCGAAGCGGTTGATCAGGCGCTCATCGAGCCGCGTCTGCGCCGTCTGCGTCCCCCACACGATCCCCTGATGGAGATCCGTCACCGCCGTCCCGTCGTTCTTGTTGTAGAACGCGAACAGCAGCTGATCCTGCGTCTTGGTCATGTGGTAGACGCTGCCGGGGTTGACCGGATAGAGGATCTCCTGCTCGACCTCGGCACCCTCGTCGGTGTCGAAGCGAACCCGCAGATACCCCTCGGGGATCTTCACGCCGGCCGTGCCGTAGCCGTACACGCCCATCGTCCCGAGGTGCACGACGTGCGCATCGAGCTGCGACTCGACGAGCGCCGCGAGCAGATTGTGGGTCGCGTTGACGTTGTTGCTGACCGTGTAGCGCTTGTGCCACGAGCTCTTCATCGAGTAGGGCGCGGCGCGCTGCTCAGCGAAGTGAACGACCGCATCGGGCTGCCACTCGATCAGCAGCTCGAGCAGCTCGCGATAGTCGGCGGCGACGTCGAGGCGGTGGAACGGGATCTCCCGTCCACTCAGCTCGCGCCACGCCGCCAGGCGCGTGCCGAGCGGTCTGATCGGAGTCAGCGACTCCGCTTCGAGCTCGACATCGGCAGTGCGGCGAGCGAGGTTGTCCACGATCGCGACCTCATGGCCACACGCCGACAGGTGCAGAGACGTGGGCCAGCCACAAAAGCCGTCCCCGCCCAGGATCAAGATACGCAATACAAGCTCCTTGTTCGGTCACTGCGGCTCGCGCCGCTCACCGATTGTGGCGCACGGGTCCTCGAACCGGTCGGATGACCTTCACGCCCGCCGGCTCCGCGATGAGCGGCGCAGCGGCCGGACGCCGGGTAGAGTCGCGTCGGTGGACGTCAAACGGGGCATCTTCGTGGCGCCGTTCGACGAGCTGGTCGACCCCCACCTGCTGGCCGACCTGGCCCGGCGCGCCGAGGATCGTGGCTGGGACGGCTTCTTCCTGTGGGACCACGTCGCCTATCGCGAGCCGGTGCGCGCCCTCGCGGACCCGTGGGTGTCGCTCGCCGCGATCGCCTGCGCCACCGAGCGGCTGCGTCTCGGGCCGCTGGTCACGCCGCTTTCCCGCCGCCGCGTCCAGAAGCTCGCGCGCGAGTCGGTGACGCTCGACCATCTCAGCCGCGGCCGGCTGACGCTCGGGGTCGGGCTGGGCGTCGAGGGCAACCGCGAGCTCGAGCCGTTCGGCGAGGTTACCGACCCGCGGGAGCGCGCACGGTTGCTGGATGAGGGGTTGGAGCGGCTCGCCGCCCTGTGGGGCGGCGAGTTCGAGCCCGCCCCTGTGCAGAGGCCGCGGATCCCGATATGGGTTGCCGCACGCTGGCCGAACCGCCGCCCGCTGCAGCGTGCGGCGCGTTGGGATGGCCTGTTCCCGATCGATCTCCCGGACCCCGGCGCGCTCGCGAGCTACGCCGAGCAGATCCGCGCGCTGCGCCCTGCGGACGCGCCGGGGTTCGACGTGGTCGTCGACCTTTCGCCCGGCGCAGACGTCACCCCCTGGGCGGCTGCCGGCGCAACGTGGGTTCTGACCGCGTTCGGCAGCCAACCGCGCCAGGCGGACGTGAGCGCGACCATCGACGCCGGGCCCGGACCTTAGAGCCGCTCCCCGCCTCTGTTCGATCGTCGGGTCAAACGGGGCTCCGCTTTGTCACCCTCCGGCGAGCGGACGCGTGGTGATTCGACGCGCGAGCTCCTCGACGACCTCGCGCCGGCCCGTGCCGAGGCCGTGGCGCAGGTAGTTCGCGGTGCCCGCGGCGACCCCGAGGACGAGTGACTCGCGCAGCGGAAGGCCGCGCGCCCAGGCGGCCGCGATCGCGCCCATCATCGAGTCGCCGCATCCCTCGCCGTGGCCATGCGGGAGCAAGGGCGGCACGATCTCGAACGGCTCCGCGTCGCAGGGCACGACCGCGACGGGCGCCCCGGCGCGGGTGACGGCCACCGCACGGGCGCCGGCGTCGCACACGCGGCGGGCCGCGCGCTGCAGGCGCGGCCCGTCGACGGGACCCTGCACGTACTCGGCGAGCTCCCAGTCGTTGAACTTGACGAGGTCGGGGCGGGAGCCCAGGGTCCAGTCCAGCCGAGGGCTCGAAAGGTCGACGAGGATCGGCACACCGGCGGCGCGGACGTCGGCGGCGATCGTCTCGTAGACCTCGCGCGGGAGCCCCTCCGGCGGGAACGGGTTGCAGATCACCAGGGCCGCGCTGCGGATCGCGGCGGCGTAGGTGGCGGAGACGAGATCGTCGAGCTCGTGGCGCTGCGGCGGCGGCCGCAGCGCGCTCGCGATCAGGCGGCGCTCGCCGCCGCGACGGTCGACGACGTAGCTGCCGCTCGCGCCGCCGGTGCCGACCACGCGCCGCTCGCCCGGCAGCCGCTCCAGCAGGCGGGTCAGGACCAGCCCGGTCTCCCCGCCGGCCAGGCAGCAGAGGATCGGCCAGGCGCCGAGCTCGCCCGCCATCCGCGCCAGCCAGACGCCCTGCCCAGCAGCATGCACGTGGACGTCGTCGCGTTCACCGCGCACCTCGATCGTCACGCTCAGCAGCGGGTCGGGCCCGAATACTGCAACCGCGGGCGTCCCATCCACGCCGCGGTTCGCGCCCTCTGCGCTCAGATGCACCGCCAGCGCCGTATGGTCCCGTGTCGGCATGCCCGCCACAGCCTACGTGGCGCTCACGGGGCCGTGGGGCCAGGGGGTGTTACTTCCTGCGGAACAGCTTGAAGAACGGGTCGTAGTGCTGGTCGACGTAGCGTTCCTTGAGGGGGATGATCGCGTTGTCGGTGATGTGGATCCCCTCGGGGCAGACCTCGGTGCAGCACTTGGTGATGTTGCACAGGCCGAGGCCGCCCTCGTCCGCTGCGAGGTCGAGGCGATTGAGGTCATCGATCGAGTGCATCTCGAGGCTCGCGATCCGCACCAGGAAGCGAGGCCCGAAGTACTCGTCCTGGAGCTTTTGCTCACGCAGGATGTGGCACACGTCCTGGCAGAGGAAGCACTCGATGCACTTGCGGAACTCGGCCGGTCGGTCGACGTCCTCCTGGCCGATCAACCAGTCGGTGTCGGACCTCGGCGTGAACGGCGGGATTCGCTTGTTGACCGTGTAGTTCCAGGAGACGTCGGTGACGAGATCGCGGATCAGCGGGAACGTCTGCAGCGGCTGGACGGTGATCGGCGCGTCCTCGGGCAGGTGGTGAATCGGCGTCTTGCACATCAGCCGCGGCTTGCCGTTGATCTCCGCGGAGCACGATCCGCACTTGGCGGCCTTGCAGTTCCAGCGCACGGCCATGTCCGGCGCCTGGCTGGCCTGGATCTCCAGCACGGCATCGAGGACGACCATGCCCTCCTCGGCCTCGACCTCGTAGGAGACGAGCTCGCCGCCGGTGGCGTCGCCCCGCCAGATCTCGAGCGTGCGTTTGCTCATCGTTCGCTCCTCGGCACCTGTCGTGTGGACTTCATGGTCATGGCGCGCGCTCGGCTGCCTGGCGCTGCTCGACGAGCTCGCGGAGCTCCTCGGACTTCTGGACGGGCCGATGCTCGAACGTCATCTCCCCGCCCTCGTCGTGGAGGATGACGTTGTGCTGCTCCCAGTATTCATCGTAGGCGGGAAAATCGAGCCGGCTGTGAGCACCGCGGCTCTCCTTGCGCTGCAGCGCCGCCGTCGCCGCGGCGCGCGCGACGATCATCATGTTGCGCAGGTCGCGGCAGAGGTGCCAGCCCGGGTTGTACACGGTCGTGCTCGACGGGGAGCGGACCTTCTTGACGCGCTCGTCGAACGCGTCGAGCGCCTTCAGCGCAGACTCCAAGCCGTCCTGCTCGCGGAAGATGCCGACGTCCATCTGCATCGTGGCCTGTAGGTCGGAGCGCAGCGCGAACGGATCCTCCCCGCCGGAGCCCCCGAAGTAGCTCATCATCTCGGTGGCCGCCTGATCGAGCTCGTCGGCGCCGAGCTGTGGCTTGGGCGCCGTGCCGGCCGCGATCGCGGCCCCGTCGCCCGCGCGCTTGCCGAACACGAGGATGTCCGAGAGGGAGTTACCGCCGAGCCGGTTGGCGCCGTTCATCCCACCTGAGCACTCGCCGGTGGCGAACAGCCCGGGGACGATGCTCGCTCCCGTCTCGGCGTCGACGCGCACACCGCCCATCATGTAGTGGCAGGTCGGCCCCACCTCCATCGGCGCCTTCGTGATGTCGACGCCCGCCAGCTCGTAGAACTGGTCGTACATGCTCGGCAGCTTGCGCTTGACGAAGTCGCCGGGCAGGTGCGTGACGTCGAGGAACACGCCGCCGTGGGGCGTACCCCGGCCCTCCTTCACCTCGGTGTAGATCGATCGGGCGACGACATCGCGGGTCGAGAGCTCGAGGCGCTTGGGGTCATAGCGCTCCATGAAGCGCTCACCCTCGTTGTTGCGCAGGATCCCGCCCTCCCCGCGCACGGCTTCGGTCACGAGCAGGCCACGGACGCCGATCGGAAAGACCATCCCCGTCGGGTGGAACTGCACGAACTCCATGTCGAGCAGCTCCGCGCCCGCCTCGTAGGCGAGCGCCTGACCGTCGCCCATGCCCTCCCACGAGTTCGACGTGATCTGCCAGCAGCGTCCGGCGCCGCCCGTTGCGAGCACGATCGAGGGCGCCGCGAAGACGATGAACGCCCCGTTCGCGCGCCGGTAGCCGAACGCCCCGCATACCCGGTCGCCATCCTTGATCAGCCGCGTGATCGTGCACTCCATGAACACGTCGATGCCGGTCGTGTGCACCGCCTTGTCCTGCAGGGTGCGGATCAGCTCGAGTCCCGTCCGGTCGCCGATGTGAACCAGCCGCTTGAAGCTGTGACCCCCGAACGACCGCTGCGACATCCGGCGGTCAGGCGTGCGGTCGAAGACGGCGCCCCACTCCTCGAGCTCGCGGACGCGGTCGGTCGCCTCCTTCGCGTGCAGCTCGGCCATGCGCCAGTTGTTGACCCACTTGGCGCCGAACATCGTGTCCTGGAAGTGCACGCGCCAGCTGTCGTCGTGGTCGACGTTGCCGAACGACGCCGCCACGCCACCCTCGGCCATCACCGTGTGCGCCTTGCCGAGCAGTGAACGGCAGATCAGGCCCGTCCGCGCGCCGGCGTCGGCGGCGGCGATCGCCGCGCGCATGCCGGCGCCACCTGCGCCGATCACGATCACGTCGTAGTCGTGGCGCTCTACCTCCCGATGCTCCACCACCATCTCAGGCGATCCTCTCCACGGCAATCCTCAATTCGACCTCTCCGTCGCTCATGCTCAGAAGATCTTGGGGTCGGTGAAGACGCCGGCGGACGCCAGCCGGATGTACAGGTCGGTGAGGCCGACCGTCGCGAGGCTGATCCACGCCATCGCCATGTGGTGGTGGTTGAACATCGTGACCCGCCGCCAGAGCCCGTGGCGCGCCTTCGCGGCCGCCGTATTCGTGAAACAGTCGAGCTTGCCGCCGATCAGATGGCGCAGCGAGTTGCAGCCGAACGTGAAGAAGGAAAGGAAGATCACGTTGACGAGCATCACCAGCGAGCCGAGGCCGACGCCGAAGCTGAGCGAGCCGTCGGCGCTCTTGAAGAAGAAGGCGCGCACCGCGTCGTACCAGAGGAAGCCGAGCACGATCGTCGCGAGGTACAGGAAGAAGCGGTGGAAGTTCATCAGCGTGAACGGGAACTTCGTCTCGCCGCTGTACTTGCGGCGCTTGAAGCCGGCGACGGCGCATCCGGGAGGGGCGAGGAAGAACGCGCGGTAGTAGGCCTTGCGGTAGTAGTAGCAGGTCAGCCGGAAGCCGAGCGGGACCCACATCACGAAGAACGCGTACGTGAAGGTGATGTGCAGCCCGAAGCTCTTCAGGTCGGGCGAGTAGAACGGCGAGAGGTAGTTCGCGCCACCCTTCGTGTAACGGTAGTCGGAGCCCATCGCCCCGACGACGATCGAGTAGACGCCGAACAGGGAGAGGCCGATCCCGGTGAGCAGCGGCGCGACCCACCACCTGTCTCGTCTGGAGGTCTCTCCAACCCGGCGGGCGGGTGGTGCTGGAGCCTGGGTGCTCACAGGTGCCGGGGCTTGGGTGCTCACAGTCGGAAACCTATCCGAACTCGGTCTGATTTGTTATGTCCCCGGCTGCGGCCCGGATCCGACGGCGCCTACGGCCAGGATCCCACAGGGAGCGGGTGGCGGTTGCGCAGGTAGCTGGCGAACAGCGGATCGACGAGCGCCACGTGCCCGTCGGAGTCGCGTCGCATCTGGCCGGCGGCGACGAGCGAGTTCGCCGCCTGGCCGGCGGCCGAGCGGTTGCGGATTCCGGTCGCGCGCTGCGCTCTCGACCCGCTCGGCGCCAGGCCATGCGCAACGGCGACCGCGACCCGCTGCTCGACGGTGCTGAGCGCGCGCCAGGTCGCGTCGAGCTCCGGCCGGCGATCCGCGATCACCTGCGCGAGCGCCTCGTGCGCGAGCTCGAGCGTCGCCACCTCCCCCGGCGGCGTCAGCTCCCACAGCTGCCAAGCGAGCAGCATCGTGCGCTGCGGATGCCCGGCTCCCAAGCTCGCGACCGCTTGCCCGCCCTCCCCCGCGGAGCGTCCCGTATGCTCGAAGCGCCGCGCGATCGAGTCCGCCAGCAGGTCGGGGGCGATCGGCGGCAGCGCCATCGGCTTCGCCTGGCCGTACAGCGGCCGCGCGCGATCCGCGAACAGGGCGGTGAGCATCGTCGGCTCTGAGCCCGCGAACACATAGGTGACGTGCTCGGCGTGGTGCTGGATGTGGGATCGCATGAGGCCGTCGAGGCCGGGGACGCTGAGGACGTCCTGGAACTCGTCGAAGGTCACGAGCGCACGGTGACCGGTGCGGTGCGCGACCTCGACCGGGATCTCCAGCAGCCGGTGCATCGATGCCGCCGGATCGAGCTCGGGCGGCGTGCCGCCGCGCTGGGGTGCGAGCTCGAGCGGCCCGAGGCGAAGGCGCACGCTCGCCACCAGCTCGCGCAGCAGGTCGCTCAGGCCGCCGTGCGCGCGGGGGTCCACGTACGCGTCCTCGAGCCGCCGGGCCGCCTCGTCGATCGTCAGCACCGCCGAGTAGTCGACCCATACCGCGAGGGCGTTGCCCGGCTCGCGCCAGCGCAGCGCGGCAGCCTTCAGCAGGCTCGTCTTGCCGTAGCGCCGCGGCGCTTCCAGCAGCGTGTAGGTGCCGGCGCGCGCGAGGCGCTCGAGCGCCGCCAGCTCCGCGTCGCGACCGACGAGGTCATCAGCGCGCTCGAGCGGGGCGGAGAAGCGGAAGGGGTTCGATGTCTCCGTGCGGGTCATGGAGCGCGCGAGTATACGACCTATGCATGGCGCCCTCATACACGCCGTGCCGCGCCTGATGCGCCGAACGGACCATCGACCCCGCGATAATCGAATGTAGTTGCCGCTCCAGCGGGGCTGGCTGTAATCGAACGAATGGGAGCAGGGATGAAGACCAGGAAACTCGGCTCGCTCGAGGTATCAGCGCTCGGCCTCGGGTGCATGGGGATGTCCGCCTTCTACGGCTCGAGCGACGAAGCTGAGTCGATCGCGACGATTCAGCGGGCGCTCGAGCTCGGCATCAACTTCCTCGACACCGCCCAGCTGTACGGGCCGCTGACCAACGAGGAGCTGATCGCCCGCGCGATCAAGGGGCACCGCGACGCGTTCGTGATCGCGACGAAGTTCGCGCGCCGGATGGACAACGCCGTACCCGGCGACCTCTCGACGCTCGGCCCGCTGGACGGCTCCGCCGAGCACGTGCGCAGCTCGATCGACGGCTCGCTCCGGCGCCTGGGGACCGACCACGTCGACCTCTACTACCAGCACCGTGTCGACCCCAACGTCCCGATCGAGGAGACGGTCGGCGCGATGGCCGAGCTCGTCGCGGCCGGCAAGGTGCTGCACATCGGGCTCAGCGAGGCGGCGCCCGAGACGATCCGCCGCGCGCACGCCGTGCACCCGATCGCCGCGGTGCAGACCGAGTACTCGCTGTGGACGCGCGACCCGGAGGACGAGGTGCTGCCGACCTGCCGCGAGCTCGAGATCGCGTTCGTCCCCTACTCGCCGCTCGGGCGCGGCTTCCTCTCCGGGCGCTTCAGCTCGCCCGACGAGCTCGACGAGAACGACTTCCGCCGGGGCGGCCCGCGCTTCACGGGCGAGAACCTCGACGCGAACCTGAAGCTCGCCGCCAAGGTCGCGGAGATCGCGAAGGAGAAGGACATCACGCCGGCACAGCTGGCGCTCGCGTGGGTGCTCGCGCAGGGAGAGGATCTCGTGCCGATCCCCGGCACCAAGCGCCGCACCTATCTGGAGCAGAACGCCGCCGCGGTCGACGTGGAGCTGAGCGCCGAGGACCTCGCGCGGATCGACGCCGAGCTACCGAGGGCGGCCGGCGAGCGCTACGACGCCGCCGGGATGGCGTCGCTGAACCACTGAAGAAAGGAGCGATCCGTCATGACAACCAGCCTCGTGTCCGCCTCCGGAACCTTCGAGATCGGTGGCGAGACGACCGTCAACCGGCTCGGGTTCGGCGCCATGCAGCTCACTGGCAGGGGCGTGTGGGGAGACCCCGCCGACCCGCAGGAGGCGATCCGCGTCCTGCGGCGCGCCGTCGAGCTCGGCGTCACCTTCATCGACACCGCCGACTCCTACGGGCCGTTCGTCTCGGAGGAGCTCATCAGGAAGGCGCTGCATCCGTACCCAGAGGAGCTCGTGATCGCCACGAAGGCCGGACTGACGCGCCACGGCCCTCGCATCTGGGCGCCACTCGGGCGCCCTGAGTACTTGCGCCAGCAGTGCCATCTCAGTCTGCGTCACCTCGGGCTGGAGCAGATCGACCTCTACCAGCTGCACCGCATCGACCCGAAGGTGCCGCTCGCCGAGCAGCTCGGCGAGCTCGTCGAGCTCCAGCAGGAGGGCAAGATCCACCACATCGGCCTCTCGGAGGTGGGCGTGGCGGAGCTGCAGGAGGCGCAGAAGACCGCGACGATCGCGAGCGTGCAGAACCTCTACAACCTCTCCAACCGCTCGTCCGAGGCGCTGCTGGACCACTGCCAGGAGCACGGCATCGGCTTCATCCCGTGGTTCCCGCTGGCGACCGGCAAGCTTGCCGGCGCCGGCGGTCCGCTCGATCGGACCGCGCAGGAGCTCGACGCGACCCCCGCGCAGCTCGCGCTCGCCTGGCTGCTCAGGCGCTCGCCGGTGATGCTCCCGATTCCGGGGACCTCGTCGGTCGTGCACCTGGAGGACAACCTCGCGGCGGCCGGGCTGACGCTCACCGACGAGCAGTTCGACACGCTCAGCGCCATCGGCGCCTGACACCGGAAGGAGCGGCATGGACTACGTGAACCTTGGCGCAAGCGGCCTGCGCGTCTCGCGCATCTGCATGGGGATGATGAGCTACGGACCGCACGCAAGCCGCCCGTGGGCCCTGGACGAGGAGGCGGCGCGCCCGATCGTGCAGCGCGCAGTCGAGGGCGGCGTCACGTTCTTCGACACCGCCGACGTGTACAACGGCGGCGAGAGCGAAGTGATCACCGGCCGGCTGCTGCGCGAGCTGTTCGGGACGCGCGAGGAGTACGTGCTCGCGACCAAGGTGCACGGGCAGACGATGCCCGGGGAGAACGGCCGCGGCCTCTCCCGCAAGCACATCCTCGCATCGATCGACGCCTCGCTGGCTCGCCTCGGGGTGGACTACGTCGACCTGTACCAGATCCATCGCTGGGATCCGCGCACGCCGATCGAGGAGACGATGGACGCGCTGCACGACGTCGTGCGGGCGGGCAAGGCCCGCTACATCGGCGCCAGCAGCATGTTCGCCTGGCAGTTCGCCAAGGCGCAGTCGCTTGCGATCACGTCGTTCATCTCGATGCAGAACCACTACAACCTCATCTATCGCGAGGAGGAGCGCGAGATGATCCCGCTGTGCGTCGAGGAGAGCGTCGGCGTGATCCCGTGGAGCCCGCTCGCGCGCGGGATCCTCGCCGGCAACCGCACGCGCGAGGGACTCCGGCACACGACGCGGGCGAACACGGACAAGTTCGGCGACTCGCTCTACCCCCGGCTCGATCTCGACTTCGCGGTCGTCGACCGGCTCGCCGAGGTCGCGGGTCAGCGAGGTGAGGCGAGCGCCCGCGTCGCGCTGGCGTGGGTGCTGCACAAGCCCGGCGTGAGCGCCCCGATCGTCGGCGCGACGAAGCTCGAGCACATCGAGGACGCGCTCGCCGCGCAGCAGCTGTCGCTCAGCGAGGAGGAGAGCGCACGGCTCGAGGAGCCGTACGTGCCGCACGCGATCTCGGGGATCGAGGTACCGGGAACGCCCCGGCCGGGATGACGGACTGGAGCACGATCTCATCAATGGCGACGGCAGGCGGGACGCTCATCCTGGCGGTCGCGACCTTCAGCTCGGTGCGCTCCGCCGGCCGCTCGGCGCGCGTCGCCGAGCGTTCGCTGCTCGCCAACCAGCGCCCGATCCTGATCCCCTCGCGCGAGGACGATCCGCCCGAGCTGATCCGCTTCGGGGACGACGTCGTGTTGCGCGTATCGGGCCATGGGTGCGCCGCGGAGATCCGCGACGGCCACGTCTACATGGCGATCGCGCTGCGCAACGGCGGCTCAGGGCTCGCCGTGATCCACGGCTGGCACCTGCGCTTCCTGTCCGGGAGCGCGAGCGCCGACCCGCCTCCGGACCCCGCGAACGTCCGCCGCCAGCAACGCGACCTCTACATCCCCGCCGGGTCGCCCGGCTTCTGGCAGGGCGCCGTCCGCGACGCCGCGGACCCCGAGCTCGAACCTCTGCGCCGGTCGATCAGCAGACACGAGCGCGTGCTCGTCGACCTCCTCTACAGCGACCACGAGGGCGGCCAGCGGGCGATCGCGCGCTTCGGGCTGTCGCGCTCGCTGGACGGCGCGGACGACGAGGCCGGACTGGTCCGGGCGGAGGTGCTGCGCTTCTGGAACGTCGATCGCGAGGACCCGCGCTGAGGCGGCCGGGCATCCGGCCCGGCCTTCTTCACCGCGGCGGGATCGGCACGAACGGTTGCAGGGAGTCCTCACCGCGGCCGAACATTCCGCAGGTCGACTCGGGGACCTCCTCCCACGCTCCGGCAAGGCCACCGATCGGCTCGGAGACGACGAGCCGCGCGTCATCGAGCAGCCCCTCGAGGGCCGTTGGATCCGGGAAGAGCGCACGGAGCGTCGGGCCGTGCCGGGAGTAGAAGAGCGAGCGCGAGCTGCCCTCACTGGAGTATCGGAAGGCCCACACGCATTCGCCGTCGGTGGTGGCGATCGTTCCCTGGAACGGGTATTGCACGCCCTTGCGGTGCCCTACCTCCTCGACGAGGCCGACCGTGCGAGCAACGGCCTGCGGCGGATCGTCCTGCAGGCCGAAGGTCAGCGCCAGGTAGAACAGCACCTCCGTGTCGGACTGGCCCGCGATCTCGGGATACAGCGACTCATCGACGGCGAGCACGAGGTCGCGCTTCGCCGCGCGGAAATCCTGGACGAAGCCGTTGTGCATGAATAGCCAGCGCCCGTGGCGGAACGGGTGACAGTTGGTCTGCTGGACCGCGGAGCCGATCGCCGCCCGGATGTGAGCGAAGAAGTGACCGGATTTGATGTGGCCGGCGAGCTCTCGCAGGTTGTCGTCGTTCCACGCCGGCTCGACGCTCTTGAACACCCCCGGCTCGGGCGCGTCGTCGTACCAGCCGATCCCGAAGCCGTCCCCGTTGGTCGCCTCGGCACCCAGCCGCGAGTGCAGGCTCTGATCGATCAGTGAGTGCGCGGGTGAGATCAACGCGTCGCCCAGAACGTGCGGTGCGCCCGTGTAGGCGAGCCAGCGGCACATGCCGGCCAGCTTACGGCCTCCAAGGATTGTGTGGTGATCCGACGGGGGTCGTCCTCTCGCGCGGCCTTATCCGCGATCGGCGGATGCCGCCTGATCCGAGACCGCGGCGCCAGCTCCGCGGTGCGGGACAATACGTCCAGAACGATGACGTCCGCCGACTCGACGTCCACGCGCACACCGCTGAGGCCGCCGCGCGCGCCGCTGAGGTCGCTGGTCGGCTCGTGCGCGGTCGTCGTCGCGTGCGCGGTGCTGGCGGCATGCGGCTCCAGCTCGCACAGCCCTTCCTCGACGAGCAGCGCAGCCGCCCTGGCGACGACTCGCCCGAACGCGGCCACGCTCGTGCGCGCCCGCGTCGCCGCAGCCAGCTGCATGCGCGCCCAGGGCATCAACATCCCCGACCCCGGGGTCGGCGCAGGCTCGCTGCTCGCCATCCTTCGTGACCTCGCCGCCTACCCCTCGGTCAAGATCCAGACGGCCGAGAAGGCGTGCGCGTCCCAGATTCGTCAGGCGTTTCCGAACGCGACCTCGCTGTCGCCGGCGCAGCGCGCACAACGTGTTCAGGAGGGGATCGCGTTCTCGGACTGCATGCGCTCACACGGGATCGACTTCCCCGACCCGCGCACCGCGGCCAACAACCCTTCCGCCTACTACCAGGCCCTCGGGTCGCTCGACGTCAACAGCCCGGCCTTCAAGGCCGCCGGGCAGATATGCCGCCCGGTCGCACTCAGGGCGGGCGGGACAGGCTAGTCACGTGAACGACCAGGCGGCAGATCAACCGAGACGTACGGCAGGGCGCTACACGCAGGCCAGTGGCGCGGGCGCGCCCGGAGGGAGGCAGAGGGTGCTGAACGTCGGCGGCTGACCGCCGCGGATCCTCAGGAGCCCGACCTTGCCGATGTGGTTGGCCGCGGTGATCTCGAGCTCGATGGTGCTTCCGGGGGCCAGGTGGCTGTGCGCGAACGCGGAGCTGAGCACGAGCGTGCTCCCGTGCGGCGAGAAGGTCCGGTGCGCGAACGGGCAGCCGCCGCCGCGGCAGATGACCGCCACGCTCGCCTTCGATGGGAGGCCGACGATCGACAGCTGCCTGGCGAAGCTCGAGGCCGGTCCGTACTGCACGTCGAACTCGATGAACGACGTGATCCGTGCGTAGCTGAAGCTGACTCGTGTCGTGAGCGCCGTGGTGCCGCCGATCGTGACCGTCGCAGGGAGCGTGTAGAACCGGTTGAGGAGCCGCTTTCCCGTTGCGTTCAGGGTCAGCGTCGCGGTCGCGGTCGTGCCTGTCGCGGTCGAATAGGACGCACTCGCGACCTGGACCGCGCTTGTGGTCTTCGGCGCCGGCTTCGCCTTCCCTCGCGCGGGCCTGGCCGCCCGCGCGGCGACCTCGATCGGCTTGCCCGCCTGTGTCGTCACGTGCGAGGTGACCGTCACCGGCCCGCTGCAGGTGGCCGTCGCCGAGCCGTTGCGGCACGCGATCGTCAACAGGAGCTGGTCGCCGACGGTCGCGGCCTTGACTATCGACGCGCTCAGCGGTGGTGGCGGGGTGGGCCTAAAGGGTTGCACGGTGACCGTCGTGGTCCGGCTCGCAGGCGTCGTTCCGGAGGCTCCGGTCGCCGTCAGCGTGAAGGTGTAGCTCACCGGCGTGGTGCCTGTGTTCTGGGGAAAGCTGACCTGGTTCGTGTTGGTGGCGCTGTCGGCGCACCCGGTCGACTGCGTGCCGCCGAGCAGGTCCGGCGAGCTCGACAGTGTGCAGGTGCTCGTATTGGACAGCGTCCACTGCAGCGTGCAGCTGCCGCCCGTGGAAGGGAGCGTGCCGGAGCAGCTCGAGGAGAAGCTGTTGACCGACGCCGGGGTGAGCTTCACGGTGGCGCTGAGGAGCGGCTGGTCGCCGGCCGCGTCCTGATTGGGAACGGCCGTCTTGCCGTCGGCGAGCGACGGCTCCTCATAATAGGCGGTGAACGCGGGGGCGCCGACGGTCGCGAAGATGAGCGCGCTCGTGGCGTTGTCGAGGCCAAGGACGTCACCGGCCTTCACCGGTATCGACACCGTGAAGGTGTTGACGCCGGTCGTGGCGAGCGTCTCCGACGGGCCCGTGCCGGCTCCCGTGAAAGCGCCTCCGGAGCCGGGCGTCAGCACACGCAACTCCACGATCCCGCCGCTGCTGCCGGTGTTGACCGAGAAGCTTGTCACGGTCCCCGTGGCGGGCACCTGCAGCTCGGGGACCTCGGCGTTGCTGAACGGCACATAAGTGCATGGGATCATCGACAGGCACGGGTTGGCGCTCGGTGTCCCGCTCGTGCTGCCGAGCGTCACCGTCCCCGGCGGGTTCGCCGCGGCGGCCGGTGACGCGCCGCCCGCCAGCAGCGCTCCGGCGAGCGCCGCCGCCACGAGCAAACACGATCGCCAGCGCGCGCAATCTCATGGCGTCGATCCTAACCACCTGCGGGGACAGCCGTCACAGGCGGCGTCACGCAGCGGCTCGGCCCGCCGGCCGGTGTCGGACTATGCGTGCTCGGGATCGTGCACCACGATGACCGCGCACGGAGCATGCTTGAGCAGTTCCTTGGAGGTGCTGCCCTCGAGCCGTGCCCGCAGGCCGCTGTGGCCGCGCGAGCCGACCACGATCGCCGCCGCATCACGCTCCCGCGCGAGGTCAAGGACGGTGCTCGCGACATCGCCCGCGTCGGCCACCGCCAACGGCTCCGCATCGAGGCCGAGCGACACGGCGAGCTTGGCGCCGTCCTGTGCCAGGGTCTCGGCGTGCGCGTGCAGCTCGTGATCGACCTCGGCGACCAGCTGGGGATCCACGATCGGGGTCATCATCATCGGGTCGCGCGGAACCTGAGCGGCCGCATATGCGAGGCCCGCCTCCCACACGGTCAGCACCAGGATCCGCTTGTGTCCGAGGAGCTCGGCGGCGGCGGCGATCGCCCGGCGCGCGGCCGGCGAGCCGTCGTAGGCGATGATCACGGGTCGGTCTGGCGCGCTCGGGGAGCCTTCGGCGGCACTCATCGAGCGCCAGCATAACCGGGCGGGCAGTCCTTTGTCAGGCAGCGGCAAACCCGCGACACCAGACCACGTCTGCAATTCCGCACACATTCACTGAGTGATAACCCCGGACTCGACTCCGCCCACGCGACGGATGCGTTGCGGCGATCCAGCGCAATGCTGGAGGTATGAACGGAAACGACAAACATGACCGCGTCCTCGTTGCCTACGCCTCCAAGCACGGCTCCACGGCTGAGATCGCCGAGGCGATCGGGAAGAAGCTTCGGCAGGGCGGGCTCGAGGTCGACGTGGAGCGAGCGCGGGACGTGCGCTCGCTGGGTCCCTATCGCGCGGTGGTGCTCGGCAGCGCCGTGTACCAGGGCCGATGGCAGGGAGAGTCACTGCGGCTGCTTGCTCGCGAGGAGCTGCACGCGCGCGAGGTGTGGCTGTTCAGCAGCGGCCCGGTCGGCAAGGATCCCGAGGATCCGGCCAAGGCGCAGCGGTGGCTGAAGCCGCCACGCGTGGAGCAGCGAGCGCGCGAGATCGGCGCGCGCGAGCACGTCGTGTTCGGCGGCAGCGTCGACGACAGCGCAGGCTTCATCCGCAAGAAGATGGCGCGCGGGATGCCGACCGAGATGCGCGATCGCCGCGACTGGAACGAGATCGAAGCATGGGCGGGCTCGGTCGCAGCAGCGCTCCACCAGCCGGTGCCCGTGACTCCGCAGCGAGCCATCGCGGAGATCACGGCGCAGCCTCAGTGACGGGGGGAGCGGGGCGCCTGCGGGCGCCCCGCGCGGTCGCCCATACGTCGCGCAGTGCGAGCGTGCCGCCGATCGCGAGCAGCGGAACGGCGCACAGGAGGTAGCGCAGGCCGAAGCCGGCCGTCGCGGCCGTGCCCGCCAGCAGGGCGACGGCGCTGCCCGCGAGTAGCAGCACCTCCCGGCACCAGGGCGTCCGGAGCGCCACGGCGAGCAGGGCGGCGAGCGCGAGCAGCGCCAGCACGGGGCGCGGTACGTGCACGACCGCGCGGTAGACGCGCAGCACCGCGGCCGGCGCGCGCACGCTCGGCTGCACACCCGGCAGGAACCGGCCCTGGACGTAGGAGTCGACGTACTCGGCGGCGGCGGCGGCCGGCAGTGAGGTCGCGCTCACGGCATCGTCGAACGCGGTCGCGCCCGGCGTGAAGAAGCGCAGGAAGTCGCTGCCGGCGGCGTCGAGATAGGCGAGCGGCTGGTGCTCGATGATGCGGATCGAGAACGCGCGCAGCACGCCGTCCGAGTAGCGCTGCTCGGCCTCCGTGCGGCTCAGCGGCCCGAACTCGCGTACGGCGGGCGAGGCGCCATCGAAGATGTACCAGGTCCCTGAATCCGGCTGGCTCGCGCGCTGCGCCGCGGTCTCGCAGAGCGGGCGCGCGGCCGGCGCAACACCCGCGCCGGCGCAGTCCGCGAAGCCGGCGATGCGCCCGTAGAGGGTCCAGCCCGACTCCTGGGTGAGCGCAAAGGTGCCGAAGCGCGCCTGCTCAGCGCCTGCATACGCCAGCAGTGGGAGCACCGCCGCAAGGACGTAGGCCAGCAACGCCCGCCAGCCGGCGCGACGCCACAGCAGGTATGCGAGGAGCACCGGAATCGCGAACGCGCCCTCGAGGCGCTCGAGCGTCCCGGCCGCGAGCAGCAGCCCTGCGGCGGAGGCCCGGATCGGGCCGATGGCGGGCCCCGCGGCGCGCCCGGCGGACGCCGGCGGGGACCTCAGCGCCGGCCACGCGAGCAGCAGGCACGCCACCAGCACCGTGAGGGCGAAGAACGTGTCGGACATCACGTACTGCTCGAGCGTGATCGTGTAGCCGTCGAGCAGGACGAGGGCGGCTGCGCAGGCGGCGCCGAAGCGCGGGATCCCCGCCCGCAGCAGCGCGACGTAGACGAGCGCGCCGATCGCCAGGCCGGCCACGTGCTGCACGGCGATCAGACGAGTCAGATCGCGGCCCGGTTCGCTGAGCAGCCACAGCAGGACGGGATAGCCGCTGGGCCGGTCATTCGAGAGCGCGACGGACGCGAGCCCGAGCGTGTGCCCCGAGAAGGCGCTCACCACGTAGCCCCACGAATCGCCGAAGAACAGAGCCGGCTGGTAGGCGACCATCGCAGCCACACGGAGCGCCGCGCCGACGATCAGCAGCGACAGCGCCAGCCAGTGGGCCCGCGCGAGAGACCGTAGCGAACGGCTCCGTCCGGCGACCATTGGCGCCGAACGCTAGCGGCGGGCGTCGATCATGCGCCGCTCGTGCGTGCCGACGCCGATCGTCTGCCCGTCCTCGCCGCGCACCTCGACCTCGAAGCGGAACTTGCGCCCATCGATCACCTCCACGAGCGTCGCCCGTGCGTCGCATCGCGCGCCCCGCGGCGCGGCCCGGACGTGCTTGACGCAGACCTGGAAGCCGACTGTCGCCTTTCCCTCGGGCAGGTGCGGGTAGACGAGCATCGCGGCCGTGCGCTCCATCACCGAGATCATCCCCGGTGTCGAGAGCACCGCGACGCCGATCGTGCCCCCGACGTCGGTCAGCAACCGATCGTCGACGACAAATTCACTGACAGCCTCGATACCTGGCTTGGGTGTCATCGTCGGGCCAATCTAGCGAGTGCACCCAGCCGCCGCTGTGTGACGGGCTCTTTCGCTCTTGCTTAGGCGGACGTGGCAGCATCGTCGCCGCACCAGCCAACCGGCAGCCGTTGAGGGACGCCATCGCCGGTTCCCAGGTGCACGTAAGGCCCGCCTGGGTCCGGTGCCGCCAAATGATCAGGAGCGGCCGGAGCCAGTCGACCCAATTGGGTTTCTCGCCGCCGGCGCAGCGCGCCGGCGAAGTGAACGGGCATTGACA
The DNA here is from genome assembly GCA_052148275.1 of Solirubrobacteraceae bacterium. Lineage (GTDB taxonomy): Bacteria > Actinomycetota > Thermoleophilia > Solirubrobacterales > Solirubrobacteraceae > Palsa-465. Next base: position 19,675 of record JBKQIR010000013.1, on the reverse strand, counting down.
GACGACGACGCGGGCGATGTCCGCGCGGAAGGAGGTTGACCACCTGATCAACACGGGCGCGCCCCCGAACGTAAGCGAGTAGGGGAACGAGCGCGCTCTGCTGACCAAGGCCACCACCAAGGAGGACACACAACGTGTACTTGCCGTTCCTCGCGAGCATCGCGCTCGCGCTTCACCCTGCCGCGCTCGCGCTTCACCCTGCCGCGCACGGCGCGCAGATCTCTGCAGTTGCGCACAGACCACAAGCCGCTGCGCAGGCGCAGCAACTCCAGCACGAGACGCAGCAACTCCAAGATGACAATGCGCTGCGCCTGACCATTACTCAGCCCGCCACGCCACAACCCCGAGCGGCCCGCTGCACACTCACTTTCACGGTGCAGATGGCGATCAGGGCGATCGACGCGACATACGGCGCGGGCCTGCCGGCGAGCCCGGCGCAGATCAAGCGACTGCAGGGCTACATCCGCTGCCAGCGCAACCCCGCCGCACAGGCATATCTGCGGCAGCTGTGGACGAGATCCGAGCCGCCGCCCCTGCAGGGCCCGGCAATCGCCAGCTGGTACTACGACGCGGGCGGCACCGGCTGCGGATTTCACGCGACGCACGGGATCGCGACGTTGATCGCCCCGTGCGGATCACGCTTGCAGTTGTGCAATGGCACAACCTGCGTGGTCGCCACGCGCGACGACTCCGGTCCCTATGTGTCGGGCCGCACGTTCGATCTCGACCCGGCCACGCGCGACGCGCTCGGCTGCGCCGGCCTCTGCACAGTGCGCTGGCGGATGCTGCGATGAGCCTTCGCTGACGGGATGCCGCTGCTGCTGCCTACAGCAGCAGCGGCGTGTCCGCAGGCAGGATCAGCACGGAGGCGCGAGCGCCGTTCAGCTCGGAGCGCACGTCTCCGCCGAGCACGATCCGGCCCGGAGGGGCCTCCGGCTGCGAGCCGACGACGATCAGGTCCACGGGGTCGTGGCGGGACTCCACAACCTCTGCACCGAGCTTGCTCGCCAGCGACGCGGCAGTTTCACGGGCGACGTCGTTCTTGGGACCGGCGAGCGGCACCGAGATCAACTTGATCGAGCCGTTTTCGATCTTCGTCCGCAGACCCGCGGACGCGATCGCGACGGCGACCGAGCCGCCCTCGAGCAGGTGCTGAGCGGACGCGCCGGGGTCAGCGTGACCGGGTGGGGTTCGGTAGTCGGAGCCGAACACGATCAGTGATGCGCCCTCACGCGCCGCAAGGGCGCCGAGGGTCGTGCCGGTGGACGCGCCCATCACGATGCTCTGGGCGACGTCCGGCGCGCCCAGCACGGCGGCGCCATGGGCGAGCCGCTTCTGGGCGTCATGCTGGGCGAGATCCTCACGGCGCGGGTCGAACTCGCGGGAGTGACGCACATACGCGAGCGCCAGCTTGGCGCCGGCGCTCTGGAGCATCCTGCCCAGCGCGAGGGCGTCGTCGTCGTTGGGGGTTCCGTCGTAGGAGATGATCACATCGGCGCTCATAGGCGAGGTATGGTTCGTGACCCACGCCGTCTGGGCATCGGCCGGTTGGATAGTCATCGCAGTATCGCCGCTATCCATCTGGCGCGGTGTTCGCCGGGGCTATGCTTGCGGCGATGGTGATCGGCGTCATCGGCTGCGGCAACATGGGGACCGCCCTCGCTCGCGGGTGGGGCGTCCCGGTTCTGTGCAGCGACGCCCTCCGGGGGCCGGCGCAAAGGCTGGCGGACGAGACCGGCGGCGAGGCGCTCCTCAGCAACGCCGAGGTCGCCGCCCGCGCCGATCTGCTGGTGCTCTGCCACAAGCCTTATCAGCTGCAGACGGTCGCCGATCAGATCGGCGGCCGAGCCACAGCGATCGCCTCGATCCTCGCGGGCGTGACGCTCGAGCAGCTCGAGGCGGCCTTTCCGGACACGCCGGTCCTCAGGCTGATGCCGAACACGGCGGTGGAGGTGCGCCGCGGCGTGGTCTGCTACGACCGCGGGCGTCTCGTGGACGACATCCTCGTCGCCGAGTTCACGGAGCTCTTCGGACGCTGCGGAACGGTCGTGGAGATGCCGGAGCGGCTGATCGACGTGGCGATGGGATTGATGGGCGTCGCGCCCGCCTACGTCGCGCTCATCGCCGAGGCCTGGACCGACGCCGGGATCGCGTACGGAATGCCCCCCGCGCAGGCGGCCGAGCTGGTCACCGAAGCGCTCGCCGGCTCGGCTGAGCTGCTGCGCACCCGCGGCCACGACTCGCTTGCGGTACGCCGGGCGGTGACCACGCCCGGCGGTTCCACCGCGCAGGGCCTCGCCGCGCTCGAGCGTGGCGGCGTGCGCTCCGCCTTCCGGGATGCACTCGACGCCGTGATGGAGCACATGCGGTGAGGGCGTCTGCGCGGTTCGACAAGCTCGCAAGGAGCGGTAGCGCACATGCGGGTGGATGAGGTTCGGCGCGTGATGATCGAGGGCGCCGGGACGATGGGGCGGCAGATCGCGTTGCAGTGCGCGGCGCATGGGTACGAGGTGGCGATCCATGACGTCGACCAGGCAGCGCTCGACGCCGCGCCCGGATGGATCGCCGGCCACGCGCGCAAGCTCGCGAACGCTGGTGCGATCGACGACCAGCAGCTCGCGGCGGCGCTGTCGCGGATCTCCGTCACGGCGGACCGCGCGTCGGCGGCAGCCGACGCGGACCTGGTGAGCGAAGCGATTCCCGAGGATCCCGATCTCAAGGGGAAGGTGCTCGGAGAGCTGAGCGCGCTGTGCCCCGAGCGGACGATCTTTGCGACGAACACATCCACGCTGCTGCCCTCGCAGTTCGCGAAGGCGACGGGACGGCCCGAGCGCGTGATCGCTCTGCACTTTCATCTGCCCGTGTGGTGGTGCAATCTCGCGGACGTGATGCCGCACCCCGGCACCGCACCGGAGGTGACCGAGCTCGTCACCGAGTTCGCCCGGCGCATCGGGCAGGTCCCGATCGTGTTGCACAGGGAGCACAACGGCTACGTGTTCAACGCGATGTTCAGCGCGCTCAACCGCGAGGCGATCACGATGGCGCAGCAGGGCGTCTGCTCGATCGAGGACATCGACCGCTCCTGGATGCTCGTCATGAAAGCGCCGGCTGGCCCATTCGGGGCGCTCGACGCCGTTGGCCTCGACACCGCCTGGCGGATCAGCGACTACTGGGCGCGCCAGCTGCCCTCAGACCCGCAGCTGCGCCTCAACGCCGAGTTCCTGCGCGCCTACGTCGACCGCGGCGAGCTGGGCGTCAAGAGCGGCCAGGGGTTCTACAGCTATCCCGATCCCGCGTTCGCGCGCACCGGCTTCACCGGGGGCGCGTAGCCGGCCGGAACCTCCTCGCGCACCGGGCTCACCGAGAGCGCGGGCCCGGCAGCGCCCTCATCGACATCGCCATCGCGCGGATGACGGCGCCACCAGACCACGACGCACGCCGTGATCGACGAGGACGTGACGCCGACGGTGTTCGCGACCGTCAGCGCGGCATTGCCGAGCAGGATCCCGTAGATCAGCCAGCACATCCCGCCGGCCACGAGGATGAGCAGGAACGTCAGCGACACGTCGCTGGAGCGACCCTGGCGATGGACCCGCACAGCCTGGATGAGGGGACTCGCACCCATCGCCACGCCCATCGCCGCAGCGAGGGCCCCGAAGGCATCGGTGGCGGTCATCTGTCACACACGATAGGCCACGGGGCAGTCCCCACCGCTGCGGGTGGCGCGCTCGAGGTCGGTGAGCCTTGGAGATAGCTGCTCCTGCGACAGCTTCCTCCCACGCTCGGCCGTCACTGCAGCGTGACGGCGACCTGAGCGTCGGCGGCGAGCGTCGTCTGCGCTCGGGGGGATTGGCTGACGACGCGCAGGATGTGGTGGCGCGGCACGTGCCGGGGCTGGTGCACGCGGCCGAGGCGGCAGCTCGCCTGCGCGAGCGCACGCCTGACCTGCGCCAGGGTCAGGCGTCGCAGGTTCGGGACCACGCAGGGCGGCGGATGCGCAGCGGCGTAGATGCTGATCGTTGCGTACGGCAGGAGCACCGACGGCTCGGCGCAGATGACCGCGCCGGTGCCGGTGCACGACGCGACGGCGCGCACCGATCCCCCGGCGATCAGGAAGTATCCGCCGCGGCCTTCGTCGAGGTCGTGGAGCACGGTTCCGTTTGCGATCGCGGGGTGCTGCTGGTCGTATGAGACGATCGTCTGGTAGGGCAGCTGAACGGCTCCCGCGCACACGGCGGCGTCGGGCCCGGCGCAGGTCGTGACCTGCAGCAGCGTCCCCCCGGCCGCCACCCAGTAGGCGCGCGGCCCGTTGTCGAGGCTCTCGACGGCGGTGCCGTTGGCGATCGTCGGATGGTTCGCGTCATAGGCCGTGATCGACGCGTCGTTCACGGTCACGCTCGGCGCGGCGCAGATCGGGGCGTCGGCGCCGCTGCATGAGCTGATCGGCACGATCGACCCGCCGACCGCGCTGAGGTACCCGCCTCCGCTGCTGTCGAGCTGCTGCAGCAGCGTCCCGGCGGCGATCGTCGACGAGTACGCGCTCAGGCTGCTCACCGCCACCGGCGTACCGCAGCCGCCGGGGATCGCGGCGCAGTTCGTGATCGGCAGCGGCACGCCGCCCGCGATCCGGTAGACGCTGCCCGCGTCGCTCAGGAACGCGCCGTTCGGGAGCGTGGTGGCGCCGCCGGCGCCGGCGGTTGCGCCGTCGAGATCGTCGCTGTCGATGTTGAGCGTCACCGCCCCATGGGTCTCGTTGTGGCCGCCCTCGTACTGATGCAGGCGCTGCTGGCCGGCCCACGCGGTAGCGGGCACGACGCCGTCGCTCGTGCTCTGCAGCCCGTTCCAGTCGGCGATCCAGATGTCGTCGGGCTCCTCGAAGCTCGCGCCGAGCTCCCCCACGAGATCGGTGATCACCGAGTCGGCGCTGCCATAGACGCCGGCCACGTATCCGTCGTTGTGCAGCTCGGCGCTCCACGCGGACAGGAACGCGAGCACGGCGGCGGTGCTCGCGCTGCTCGCCGAGAACGGCTCCATGTCGTCGTAGATGGGGTTGCCGGGCGGGATGCCGATGCTCTGGGCGTCGCGCACCGCGTCATCGGCTGCCGCGGCTCCCTCGGCGCTCGCCTGCGCAGGAACGATCGTCGCGCAGGTGCCCTCGCAGGCGTCCGCGCCCTGCAGCCCGACGTACGTCGGGATCAGCTGCCAGCCCGCGGCCATCTCGACCGACACCCAGCTCGCGGTCAGGTTCGGCTGGGCGCACGCGCTGTTGATCCCGCCGATGTAGACCCCGACGGCGCGGTACGGCGAGGCTGACCAGGCGCTCATCGCCGTGGCGGACGGCGCGGAGCAGGTGTCGAAGCCGAGACCGCTTGCGAGCGCTGCAGGGTGGGCCTGCACGCGGGGCGAACGGTGGGCTTGCAGGCCGGCCCGCAGGCCGGCCTGGCCGGCGGCTCGCAGGCGCCTTGCAAGCGCGCGCCGCAGCCGCGTCCGGTCCGCGGACCATGTCGCGGTCACCACGACTCCGGCCGACGGCACCGCGAACTGCGTCGCGTCCGCGCCGAGAGACGCCGACGGCGGGATCGCCTCGCCACCCGTCGGCGACCTCGCGGCGCGCGCCGTGAGCGGCTCGATCAGGATCGCCTCGGTGCGTCCGACAGCATGGGCCGGGCAGCGCTCGTCGGCGCTCGGAACGCCGAGGTACAGCGCGTGGCGGTCGAACCTCACGCACGCCGAAGGGTCGGCGGCGAGGTTGACCACGGGCCACGAGCCCGGCACCACGACCCGGTAGCCGTGGTAGATGACCGTTCTCGCGCCGGACGCCGCGCGCGCCGGCGACGCGGCGCCCGCAGCCACGAGGAGCGCCAGCCAGAGCGCCGTCACCAGAACCGACGGGCCGCTCGTTGCCCGTGGTGGGAGGCGTTTGCGCATCATCGGAACCCGGCGCGATCGTCGAGGTCGGCCACCATCGGTGATCATCGGCCACGGATGGGCTTTTCTCAACCTTTGAAGACGATCGTGCGGCGGTCTGGCGTCGCCCGTATGTTCGCGATCTGACACCATGTCCAATACGGGGCAAGCCAGGAGGGCGTGAATCGCGGTGGATCGGTGTGCAGCGGAGCAGAAGGCCCGGCGCGAGCTGGAGGGGGAGTCACCGCTGTGAGGTTGCCCGTACAAGCGGCCGCTGACCGCAGGAAGGTCGCGCTGAGAGCCGGGCTGCTGGTCTTCGGAGGTGCGGTGATCGTCCGCGGTGCCTTGCTCGAGCGCCGCCTCCGGCAGCTGCTGCTCCGTGAACGTGAAGCGGCCGCCCACCTCTCGGCCCGCCAATCTCAGCTGACGCAGCGCAACGAGCAGCTCGCCGAGGAGTCACGGCGCGACGCGCTCACGCGCCTGCGCAACCGTCACGCGCTCGCCGACGACCTCCCCGCGTTGACCGCGCTGTGCCGCGACTCGCAGGAGCCGGTCGCGTTCGCCATCTGCGACATCGACCACTTCAAGGCATACAACGATCGTCTCGGCCACCTCGCCGGCGACGACGCGCTCCAGGCGATCGCCGCCACCGTCGACGGCGCCCTGAGAAGCGACGACGTCGCCTACCGGTTCGGCGGAGAGGAGCTGCTGCTCGTCTTGCGCAACACCGATGCGCACAGCGCGATGGCGGTCGCCGAACGCGTCCGAGCCGCCGTCGAGCGCGTCCGCCTGCCGCATCCCGACGGCGTCGGGGAGATCATGACCGTGTCGATCGGCGTCGCCGCCGGTTCATCGGATCCGGATGCACTGCTCGCGCTGGCTGACGGCGCTCTGTATGCGGCCAAGCGCGCGGGTCGCAACTGCGTGCGCGCCGCAGGCCTTGAGCACCAGCTGCCGCCGGGGAGGACGGGCGCGGAGCGCCCGGCGGCGCCGGCGCCTCATCGGCGCACGCTGCTCGAGGCGCCGGTCCCCCGCCATCTGCTCAGCATGCTCGCGATCTCCCGCGCGGCGGTGTCCGGGCAGGGCGCACTGCCGGTGGTCGAAGCGCTCGCAGAGACGATCAGCTCCGAGCTGCAGTTCGGCGCGGTCGCGGTCAACCTGGTCGACCGCACGAACGACGAGCTGCGGGTCGTGAGCGTGGTCGGCGACGAGAGCGCCCGCGCCACGCTGCTGGGCACGTCGGCGCCGCGGCGCCATTGGGAGGAGATGCTGGCCGCCGGGCGGAATCGATGCGGAGCGGTGTGGCTTCCGGCCGGCTCCTACGACTGGAGCGAGTACGCGACCTCGTGGGTGCCGCCGATCGTGGTCCCTCCGGGCCCGGATGAATGGCATCCGGACGACATGCTGCTGCTGCCGCTTCACGGGGGCTCCGGCGAGTTGCTGGGGATCGTCTCCGTCGATCAGCCGCACAGCGGCAGGCGCCCCAACGACGCTGAGCTGGCGGTGCTGATGGCGGCTGCCGACCATGCCGGGATCGCCCTCGAGCAGGCGCAGCGCGCAGCCCCAAAAGCTGTCCACAGCGACCTGCTGCTGGAGGCGATGATGCTGCTGGCCGAGACGCTCGATCTGCGCTGCTCCGAGACGGCGCGCCACTCCCGCACGGTTGGCGCGTACGCACGCCAGATCGCGCTCGCGCTCGGACTCTCGCACGATCGCGTGCAGCGCATCCAAGCCGCCGGCGTGCTCCACGACCTCGGCAAGCTCGGGATCGCCGACGTCATCCTCTACAAGACCGGGCCGCTCGACGCAGCGCAGGTGCGGGAGATGCAGAGACACGCCGAGCTCGGCGCGCGCATCCTGCACCACGCGGGCATGCACGACATCGCCGAATGGGTGCGAGCGCACCACGAGCGTCCCGACGGGACCGGCTATCCGAGCGGCCTCGCGCCGGAGCAGATCCCGCTCGAGGCGCGGATCCTCGCGGTCGCCGACGCGTACGAGGCGATGACCTCCGACCGCCCGTACCGCCGGCACCTCTCAGCGGACAGCGCCCGCCGTGAGCTGCGGGACTTCGCCGCCACACAGTTCGATCCGGCGATCGTGGAGGTGTTCCTCGACACGCTCCGCGCACCCACCGCGCCCAGTTCGAGATCGGCGCCGGACCGGGAGAACGCGACGCACGTCACCGCCGCGGCCAACTAGCTACTTGCCGCCGGCTGGGTGAGCCGAGCCCCAGATCCCCGGGCCGCGGCGATGCTCGTAGATGATCGACGTCTCGGCGTGGGAGACCGCCGGATGGGTCGCGAGGTGATCGACGACGAAGTTCCGCAGGTCCTGCGGATCGGTGCTCGCCACCCACACGAGGTAGTCGGTGACGCCCGTGAGGTGAAACACCATCAGGACCCCCGGGAGCGTGCGAACGGTGTCGGTGAAGGCGTCGATCTGCTCGCGGGCGTGGGCGGTCAGGCGCACCGCGACCAGCGCCTGCAGCGGCCGGCCGAGCATCGCGAGATCGACCTCGGCGTGGAAGCCGCGGATCACTCCGCGCCCACGCAGCGAGCGCAGGCGCGCCAGCGCCGTCGACGGCGCGATCCCGACGCCCTCGGCGAGGCGCTGGTTGGTGATCCGCGCGTCCTGCGCGAGGAGCTCGAGGATCGCGAGATCGGTCGCGTCGAGCGGCGGCTGCTGCGGATCATTCGGCACGGTCGTCCCTCGGCGCCATCGGGTTCGAATGATATGCGGTGTCTGTTTTATTTGAGCGCATGATCTTCGGGCGATTTGACTGCAGACGCCAGAATCAGGAAACTGAGCCGATGTCCCCGAACGTAATTGCGCCGGCCGTGCAGGCTTCGATCCTCGGCACGATCGGCAACACGCCGCTTGTGCGGCTCTCCCGGATCGGCGCCGGCCTGCGGCCTCAGCTGATCGCCAAGCTCGAGTCCTTCAACCCCGGCGGCTCGATCAAGGACCGCGTCGCCGTGGCGCTGATCGAGGCGGCCGAGCGCGACGGCAAGCTGCGCCCCGGTGCCACGATCGTCGAGCCGACCTCAGGGAACACCGGCACAGGTCTCGCGATCGCGGCGTGCCTGAAGGGCTACCGCGTGATCGCCGTGATGCCGGACAAGATGTCCAAGGAGAAGATCGATCTGCTGCGCGCCTACGGCGCCGAGGTCGTCGTCGCGCCGACGGACGTCCCGCCCGACTCGCCGCAGTCCTACTACCGCGTCGCCGATCGCCTCACCGCGGAGATCCCCGACGCGTTCCAGCCCAACCAGTACTTCAACCAGGCCAACCCGCAAGCGCACTACGAGTCGACCGGTCCCGAGCTCTGGGAGCAGACCGCAAGCCAGATCACGCACCTGGTGACGGGCGTCGGCACCGGCGGGACCGTCACCGGCACGGTCCGCTACCTGCGCGAGCGCCGGCCCGATCTCGTCGTGATCGGCGCCGATCCTGAGGGCTCGATCTACTCCGGAGGGGCCGAGAGCGTCCGGCCGTACCTCGTCGAGGGGGTCGGGGAGGACTTCTGGCCGGAAACCTTCGATCCGAGCACGGTCGACCGCTGGGTGACCGTCTCCGACCGAGACGCGTTCCTCACGACGCGACGGCTCGCGCAGCTGGAGGGGATTCTGGCGGGTGGCTCGGGCGGCCTGGCGCTGCACGCCGCGCTGCAGGTCGCCGCCGAGTTCGAGGATCCGGACGCGATGATCGTCGTGATCCTCCCGGACGGCGGCCGCTCCTACCTCTCGAAGATCTACTCCGACGCGTGGATGCGCCAGTACGGGTTCCTCGAGCGGGCCACCGACCTGCTCGTCGGTGACGTCCTCGCGCGCAAGCGCGCCGCCGGCGAGGTGCCGACGCTCGTCACCGTGCAGACCGACTCGCACGTGCGCGACGCGATCGCACTGTTTCACGAGCATCGCGTCTCGCAGCTGCCGGTGGTGAGCGCGCAGGAGCCTGGACACGTCGTCGGTGCGATCGGGGAGCGCGGCTTGCTGGGGCGCGCGGCGCACGATCCGGCGCTGCTCGAGGCGCGGATCACCGCGGTGATGGAGCCCCCGTTCGCGGCGGTGTCGATCGATGATCCCGCGCGCGACGCGGTCGAGCTGCTCGTCGGCGATCAGCAGGCGCTGCTCGTCACGCGCGAGGGCCGCGCCGAGGGCGTCGTGACCCGCACCGACCTGCTGGAAGCGCTCGTCTCGTGATCATGCACGCGGCACGTCTCGTGATCATGCACGCGGCACTCCGATGAGCGGGTCCGAGCGACGCGACGCGGGTGCCGGCTCACCGGGGCACAAGGACGCGTTCGCGACGCGGGCGGTGCATGCTGGCCTGACGCCCGACCCCGTGTTCGGCTCGGTCATCCCCGCGATCCACCAGACCTCGACCTATGCGCAGCGGCGGCCCGGCGAGTTCTTCGAGGACTACGACTATGCGCGCACCGCAAACCCGACGCGCAGCGCGCTCGAGCGGGCGCTCGGCGACCTCGAGGGCGGCAGCGCCGTCACGTTCGCGTCCGGCCTCGCCGCCGAGCACGCGCTGCTGAGCAGCGTGTGCGAGGCGGAGACCCACATCGTGCTGCCGGCCGACCTCTACGGGGGGACCTACCGCCTCGTCGACAAGGTGATGGCGCGCTGGGGCCTGCGCTATGACCTCGTCGACCAGACCGACCTCGACGCGGTGGCGCGCGCGGTGCGCGAGAACACGCGGCTGATCTGGGTCGAGACGCCCACCAACCCGAGGCTCGAGCTGATCGACATCGACGCGATCATCGCGCGGCGCGGCGGCGCGCTCGTCGCGGTCGACAACACGTTCGCGACGCCCGCCAACCAGCGTCCGCTCGAGCGCGGCGCGGACTTCGTCGTGCACTCGACGACGAAGTACCTCGGGGGCCATTCCGACGTCGTCGGCGGCGCGGTGATCACGCGCGATGCCGGCTGGTACGAGCGCTTGCGCTTCATTCAGAACGCCGTTGGTGCGGTACCGGGACCGCTCGACTGCTTCCTCGTCCACCGCGGGCTGCGGACGCTGCAACTGCGTATGGACGCGCACGCCCGCAGCGCCCGGGCCGTGGTGCAGATGCTGCGCGAGCAGCCCGCGGTGAGCGAAGCCCGCTGGCCGGGCTTCAGCGGGATGGTGAGCTTCCGGCACCCCGGGGCCGCCGAGATCGCGAGCGCCACGCGCCTGTTCACGCTCGCCGAGTCCCTCGGCGGCGTCGAGTCGCTGATCGAGCTGCCACAGGCGATGACCCACCAGTCCGTCGAGGGATCAGCCGCCGCGGTCCCGCCGGACCTCGTGCGCCTCAGCTGCGGAATCGAGGATCCCGACGACCTCGTCGCCGACCTTCGCGCCGCGCTGAGGGGAGCCGCGCGCGTACCGGCCGCCGGTCCGGCCGAGCGCTGATAGGATCCGCGCGTCAGATCAGGTCATCCGATTAGGGTGAGGAAGCCGACCCCGCGGAACGCGAGACTCCGCGGAGTGACCACGAGCAAGTCTGGGGATTACGGCTCATGGAGAATCTGAGAGTGCCGTGGCCGGTCAGGAGCGTCGTTGCCGGGACGGCGGGCACCGCAACGATGACGTTCGCGTACGCGTTGGAGCGCCGGCTCCGGGCGAATCCCAGCGGACCGCTCGACTATGACGACTCGCTCGTGCCCGGCCAGATCGTCGCAGGCGTGATGCACCTGCCGCACGTGACGGCGCGTGAGGACGGTGAGCTCGGGCTCCTGCTGCGTTGGAGCTACGGCTCGGCGTTCGGTCTGCTGCACGGCGCGCTGCGCCGGGTGATCTCGGAGCCCTGGGCGAGCGCCGCCTTCGGTGCAACGCTGATGACCGCCACGCTGACGCTGTTTCCGTTGCTCGGACGCACGCCGCCACCGTGGCGCTGGCCGGCCGACGTGATGGCCACCGCTGTCGGGACCCACGCCGCATATGTGGTCGGCGTCGCGGCCGTGGACGACATCCAGCGAGCGCCCCGGCCCGACTTGAAGGGCGACGGACCGGCACCATGACCAACGACCTGGCGCGCTGGCAGTTCGCGACGACGAGCATCTACCACTTCTTGTTCGTTCCCGTGACGATCGGACTGGCGTTCCTGGTCGCGATCCTCCAAACGGCCTGGTACCGCAACGGCGACCCGGAATACAAGCGCATGACGCGCTTCTTCGGGACGCTGCTGTTGATCAACGTGGCGGTCGGCGTGGTCACCGGCCTCGTCCAGGAGTTCGAGTTCGGGATGAACTGGTCCCTCTACTCGCGGGAGGTCGGAGGCGTGTTCGGGGCGCCGCTGGCGATGGAGGGGTTGGCGGCCTTCTTCCTCGAGTCGACCTTCATCGGGTTGTGGGTGTTCGGCTGGGACCGGCTTCCCAAGCGCGTGCACCTCGCGTGCATCTGGGCCGTCTCGATCGGCTCGATGCTCTCGGCGTTGTTCATCCTCGTCGCGAACTCGTGGATGCAGCATCCGGTCGGCTACAAGCTCAACAGCGCGGGCCAGGCGGTGCTGACCAACGTCTGGGCGCTGTTCGTGAACCCGACCTTCGTGTGGGGCTACGCGCACGTGATCCTGGCATCGCTGGTCACCGGCGCGCTGGTGATGCTCGCCGTGTCCGCCTGGTATCTGCGCAAGGCGCAGCACATCGAGCCCTTCAAGCGCACCGCGAAGGTCGCGCTGATCGTGCTGATCCCAGCGATCATCATCCAGCTCTCGGTCGGCAACCAGCTCGGCGAGATCGAGGCCAAGTACCAGCCGATGAAGATCGCCGCCGCGGAGGCGCAGTGGACGAACTGCAAGCCATGCTCGTTCTCGATCGCCCAAGCCGGCGGCGGCGCCAACGACAAGACACCGACACAGATCATCGAGATCCCCCACCTGCTCTCGGTGCTCGCGACCGGCACCTGGGGCGGCGCGGTGACCGGACTCAACGCGCTGCAGGCCCAGTACCAGAAGGAATACGGGCCCGGCAACTACGTGCCCGACGTGTTCATCCAGTACTGGTCGATGCGGATCATGGCCTACCTCGGGACGCTGGTGCTGCTGCTGGCCCTGTGGGGCGGCTGGCTCCTGCACAAGGGCAGGCTCGAGCGCTCCAGGCTGTTCCTGTCGCTGTCGCTCTGGGCCGTCGTCACTCCCTTCCTGATGAACACCGCCGGCTGGCTGCTGACCGAGAGCGGTCGTCAGCCCTGGATCGTGCAGGGCCTGCAGAAGACGATCAATGCCAACTCGCCCTCGGTCAGCGCCACGGAGATCTGGATCAGCCTGACCGCTTTCGTGTTGATCTACATCGTGCTCGGCGCCGCCGACCTCACGCTGATGCTTCGCTACTCCCGTCACGGGCTGGCGCACGCCGACGCCGAGGCCGCCGAGCCAGACGACACGACCGGCTCCCCTCTCCCAGCGCTCACCTACTGATCCGATGCAGCTTCACACGATCTGGTTCATCATCGTCGTCGTCTTCTGGATCGGCTTCTTCGTGCTCGAGGGATTCGACTTCGGCGTCGGCGCCCTGCACATGTTGATCGGCCGCTCGGAAACCGGGAGGCGCGTCGCGATCAACACGATCGGCCCATGGTGGGACGGAAACGAGGTGTGGCTGATCGTCGCGGGAGCGGCGCTGTTCGCCGCGTTTCCCGGCTGGTACGCGACGATGTTCTCAGCGCTCTACCTCGCGCTGGTGCTCGTGCTCGCCGGGCTGATGTTTCGTGGCGTCTCGTTCGAGTTCCGCGGCAAGCGCGAGGATGCTCGCTGGCGCCGCGGCTGGACATGGGCGCTGACGATCGCAAGCGCGCTGGTACCGCTGCTGATCGGAGTCGGCCTCGGCGACCTGCTGCACGGACTGCCGATCAACGCCCAACACAACTTCACCGGCAACTTCTTCGACCTGCTGACGGGCTACGGCCTGATGACCGGTGTGACCCTGCTCGCGCTCTGCCTGCTCCAGGGGGCCACGTTCCTCTCGCTACGCACGACGGACGAGGTCCGCGATCGTGCCCGCGCCGCAGCTCGCGCGATCGGGCTGGTCGCGATCATCGCCGAGGTTGCCTGGTCGATCTGGACGCTGGTGGTGATCGGCGGCGGGACGGTGCCACAGCCGACGCAGATCCTCGCGGTGATCGCCGTCATCTTCGCCCAGCGACTGGCGAGCAGCGACCACGACGGCTGGGCGTTCTTCACATCCAGTGTCGCGCTCGCCGCCAGCGTCGCCCAGATCTTCATCGCCCTTTACCCGAACGTGATGGTCTCCAGCACGAACGCCGCCTATAACCTGACGGTCAACAACTCCTCGTCGGGCAGCTATGCGCTGAAGGTGATGACGATCGTCGCCGTGATCTTCTTCCCGCTCGTGTTGATGTACCAGGGCTGGTCCTTCCACGTGTTCCGCGCTCGAGTAAAGGCTCCGCCGGAGCCGGAAGCGGGCGCGCAGGCATCCCCGCCGCCTGCCGCAGCCGCCACCCCGTAACCCCGTTGAGTGCGTCAGCGGGCAATACCATCTCATCTCAACCGGGTGACGCCAAGCGGAGCGACGGAAGGTACTTTCTCAAGCCAATCACAGTGCGCAACTGCATGGCAGCGATAAGCCGCAGACGAGGAGAACATACATGGCAGGCGTAGCGGAAGCTCCGACAGAAAGCCGCTCGAATGGGGCGGCCGACGTTTTCGTCTCTTTTGGTATCACCGGTGATCTGGCGAAAGTGATGACCTTTCGTTCTTTGTACCGCCTCGAGCGGCGCAACCTGCTCACTTGTCCTGTGCTGGGAGTGGCGTCGAATGACTGGTCCGTCGACCAGCTCCGCCAGCACGCACGCTCGGCGATCGAGGGAACCGGGGAACCGATCGATGACAAGATCTTCGACCGCTTCGCCGCGCGGCTCTCCTACGTCCAAGGTGACTTCGGCGACGTCGCCACCTACCAGCGCGTGGGCGCGGCGATCGGAACCGCAGCGCGGCCCGTGTTCTACCTGGAGATCCCCCCGTTCCTGTTCGCAACGGTGATCAAGGGCCTGCACGAAGCCGGGTTGACCAAGAGCGCGCGGGTGGTGGTCGAGAAGCCCTTCGGTCACGACCTCGCCTCAGCCCGGGCGCTCGCGGCGGACCTGCACCAGTATATCGACGAGTCCCAGCTCTACCGGATCGACCATTACCTCGGCAAGATGGGGCTGGAAGAGATCCTCTACCTGCGATTCGCCAACACGATGTTCGAGCCGGTCTGGAACCGCGACCGCGTCGCAAGCGTGCAGATCACGATGGCCGAGGACTTCGGGGTCGAGGACCGCGGCCATTTCTACGATCGCGTGGGGGCGCTGCAGGACGTGGTGGTCAATCATCTGATGCAGGTCGTCGCGATGGCCGCGATGGAGGCCCCGGCCGGCGCCGATGCCGACACGCTCAAGGACGCAAAATTCGCCGTGTTCCGCTCGATGGCCCCCGCCGACCCGCAGCACTATGTCCGCGGCCAGTACGACGGCTACCTCTCGATCGACGGCGTCGCCGAGGGATCGACGACCGAGACGTACGCCGCGCTGCGGCTCGAGATCGACAACTGGCGCTGGGCAGGCGTGCCGTGGTTCATTCGCACCGGCAAGCGACTGCCCACGACCCAAACCGAGATCCGGCTCGTGTTCCGCCGCCCTCCCCGCTTGGGGTTCCTGACGTCCACCGGGCGGCCCCCCGCGGACGGTCAGCTGGTGGTCAAGCTCGACCCGACGACCGGCGTCCGGCTGGAGATCGACGCCCACCGTGCCGACAAGGGAGGGCCACAGCAGATCACGCTCGACATGGAGTTCGCCGCCGAGGGCGGCGAAGGACCGACCCCCTACGAGGTTCTGCTGCACGCCGCAATGCAAGGCGACAGCACGCCGTTCACCCGCCAGGACAGCGTCGAGGAGACCTGGCGGATCATGGCGCCACTGCTGCAAGAACCGCCCCCGGTCAACCGCTACGCGCCCGGTTCGTGGGGCCCGGAAGCGGCTGATCGCCTGCTCGCCGGCGCTGGGCGCTGGCAGGAGCCATGGCTGAGTCGATGACCGCCGTCGTCGCGAGGCCGAGCTCGACAAACGTTCGATAGGAGCGCCAAGCCCATGCCCCATTACGACGTGATCGTCATCGGAACCGGAGCGGGTGGAGGGACAATGGCCCGCCATCTCGCGCCCTCGGGAAAGAAGGTGCTGCTGGTCGAACGTGGTGGCTGGCTGCCGCGCGAGCCGCAGAACATCTCGGCCGAGGAGGTGTTCGTCAACAACCGCTACGTGTCGAAGGACACGTGGCGCTTCAAGGACGGCGCGGAGTTCGCGGCCCAGATCCACTATTGCGTCGGCGGTGCCACGAAGCTGTACGGGGCCGCTCTGTACCGGCTGCGCGAGGCGGACTTCGGCGAGCTGCGACACCACGGCGGCATCTCGCCCGCGTGGCCGATCGGCTACGACGAGCTCGAGCCCTATTACACGCTCGCCGAGCAGCTGTACCGCGTGCATGGGGCGCGCGGCGAGGACCCGACCGAGCCGCCGTCGACGGGTCCCTACCCCTTCCCAGCCGTGTCCCACGAGCCGCGCATCCAGCAGCTCTCAGACGACCTCGCCGCGCTGGGTCATCACCCGTTCCACGCCCCGTGCGGAGTGATGCTCAACGAGGCCAACATGCCCTACAGCAGTTGCATGCGCTGCCAGAACTGCGATGGCTTCCCGTGCATCGTCCACGCCAAGTCCGATGCGGACGTCGTCGGCGTGAGGCCGGCGCTGGAGCATGAGAACGTGGAGCTGCTGATCAACGCCGAAGCGGTGCGACTGAACACCGACTCGACTGGACGGACGGTCACCTCGCTGGTGGTCAATCACGGCGGCGCGCAGGAAACGCTGACCGCTGACCTGTTCGTCGTCGCGTGCGGCGCGGCGAACTCGGCGCGGCTGCTGCTGATGTCGGCCAACGACCGGCACCCGAAAGGCCTCGCCAACGGCTCAGACCAGGTCGGGCGCAACTACATGTTCCACAACAGCCAGGCGGTGCTGGCACTGTCGCTGGAGGAGAATCCGACGGTCTTTCAGAAGACGCTGGGGCTCAACGACTTCTACCTGTCGGGCCCTGATTTCGAGTTTCCACTAGGCAACATCCAGATGGTCGGCAAGTCACAGGCCCCGATGTTCCGCGGCGAGAAGCCTGGTGAGACGATGTTCGCCCCGTCCTGGTCGCTCGAGGACGTGGCACGGCACGCCGTCGATTTCTGGCTCTCGACCGAGGACCTTCCGGTCGCTGAGAACCGCATCACCGTTGACGATAAGGGCATGATCACGATTGCCTACAAGTCCACCAACAACGAGGCGAAGGACCGGTTGTTCGAGCAGCTCAAGTCGATGCTCGGGCATCTGGGCATGCACCAGCACCACCTGCTTCCCCATCACGCCTACCTCAAGAACGAGATCCCGGTGGCAGGCGTCGCCCATCAGGCCGGAACCTGCCGCTTTGGCAGCGACCCGGCCACGTCGGTTCTGGACGTCAACTGCAAGGCGCACGAGCTCGACAACCTGTACATAGCCGACACGAGCTTCTTCCCGAGCATCGGAGCCGTGAACCCGGCGCTCACCGCGATGGCAAACGCGCTGCGCGTGGGCGACCGCCTGCTGGACAGGCTGGGATGAGAGCAACCGCGCCGAAGGCGAGCCCGGGGGGCTACGCGGTGCTCGTCGGCGAGAGGGCCGCGGCGATCTCGCCATCATCGCTTTCGTCCCAATCGATGCGGGCCCCGCTCGAGCCCTGGTCGAGCAGCTGGGGTCCGGCGGTGCTGGAGAAGTAGTCCCAGCCCCAGTCGATGAACGCCTCGATCCGGTTGCGCATCCCGCTCATCAGGGCGGCGTGAACCCCCAGCCAGGCGGCGAACGCGATCGAGCCGTGGAGCTCGTGACGATGCTTGCCCACCTCTGCGACGGCGGCGCCACGGCCGATCATCGCCATGATGCCCTTGTCCTTGTAGTGGAACTCCTTGCGCGGCTCGCCTCTGATCTCGGCGAGGATGCTCTCCGCGACACAGGTGCCGCTCTGCAGCGCGACCGACCCGAGCTGCGGGAAGGGATGGCCGTCGGGGTCCGGGATGTTGGCGATGTCGCCGACCACGTAAACCCCTGGAAAGCCTTTCACCGTCAGGTCGCTCTCCACGTCGATGCGCCCCCCACGGCCCTGCGGGAGGCCGCTCGCAGCGGCCACCCCGGCGGCCATCAGACCGCCGGCCCAGGCCACGCAATGGCTCTTGATCGTCGTCCCGTCCGAGAGCAGGACATGGTCCGCTGCGACCTGCTTGACGCTGAGGCCGAGGTCGAGCTTGACGCCGCGTTCCTGCAGCACCTTGCTCGCGTAGGCGTGTGCGCTGTCGGAGAAGCCGTTCAGTACGACGTGCCCGAGGTCCACGATGTGAACCGTGGCCCGGTCGATCGGAAGGTCGTGGTACTCCGCCGGAATCGCCTCTTTGATCAGGTCGGCCATCGAACCGGCGAGCTCGGTCCCGGTGGCGCCGGCGCCCACGATCACGAAGTTGAGCGCCCCGCGGTCGACCAGCGTCGGGTCGCGGTCGGCGTCCTCGAACAGCTCCAGGATCCGCGCACGCATCCGCTCGGCATCCGCCAGCGAATACAGCGGGAACGCATGCTCCTTCGCGCCCGGAGTGCCGAAGAAGTTCGCCTGTGCACCGGCCGCGAGCACGAGGATGTCGGCGGCGTACGACTCGCCGCCGGCCGTCCGGACCGTCTTCGTGGCGCAGTCAACGGCTACCACCTCGCCGAGCTTCACGTCGACGTTGTCGTCTGCGTGAAACGCCTTTCGCAGTGAGCGCGCGATGTCGGTGGCTCCGACCTGAGAGGTCGCAACCTGGTAGAGGAGGGGCTGAAACTGGGTGTAATTGTGCTGGTCGATCAGGGTGACGTGGACCGAATCCTCGCCGCCTAGCTTGCGCGCGCACCCGAGTCCGGCAAAGCCGGCCCCGACGATGATGACCCGCGTCTGCCCCTGCCCTGTGGTCGACTGCTCGCTGCTGGATGTCACGTCAGATCTCCCTTGGACGGAATTGCGTCTCGGCCAGTTCGCTGTTTAGGGCCCAGGACGGAATTATTGCGGTCTCCACCCTCAGGTGGAGACGCACCCGAAATCAACCCGCAGATCAATCCGTGCGCCGATGTGCAAAGCCGCGCCGCGCGGGACGCTACGGCCATGACAACAACTGACTACATCATCGACTCACTGCTCGTCCTCCTCGTCGTCCTCCAGCTCCGAGAGCGCGATCTCACCACCTCCCAGCTCACCCGGCCGATCTTGATCGTCGGGATCGCCGTCCTCAACTACCTGCACGGGATTCCAACCGGCGGCAACGATTTCGTCCTCGTCGGGGCGCTCGCGCTGCTCGGGGCGATGATCGGCGTCGCCAGCGGCTGGACGGTGCTGATGCGGCGCGGCCAGAACGGCAGCGTCCGGTTCCGCAGCGGCTGGGCGTCGGCCTGCTATTGGGTGCTCGGGATGGGCTCGAGGTTCGCGTTCATCTACTGGATCACCCACAGTGGCGCGCACACGATCGCTCAGTTCAGCGCCTCGCACTCGATCACGAGCGGCGAGGCCTGGACGGTGGCGCTGCTGGCGATGGCGGTCTTCGAGGTCGTCGGTCGCACCGCGGTGATGGCGGCCCGCCGCCGGCATCTCCAGCTGATGCCCGTCGCAGCGCCCGAGCTCGCCTGAGCAGGAAGCCCGTCACACAACAGATTGAGGCGTCGGCGATCGTGGACCCGCAATTGCGGGTCCACG
>JBKQIR010000012.1:0-4588 GCA_052148275.1 Solirubrobacteraceae bacterium | reverse complement strand
TCCGACACGCCCGCTGGGCCCGCATCGCATACCATCAACTACAGAAAGCCAAAGCCAACCGCCGGAGCCCCACCGATGTGGACTGATTCGCTCCCCGATCTGTGGCTTTGACTCAGACACACCTCAGTGGCGATGGCGACGGCGGTGAGCACGGCGAGTGACGCGAGTTGGCGCCGTGGGGAGAGCTGGTGGTTGCCGTCGGCCCACTAGATGAGCGATGCGAAGCGCAGTGGTGTGAGCCAGTGCACGACCGGCGCGAGCGAGCTGAGCAGGTAGGAGCGGCTGCGAGCGCGGTCGTTGCCCCGATCGCGGTGGTGAGGGGCCGGGTCTACGCTTCGCGGCTGGAGACAGCTACCAAGCAGAGGATGCTTACGGTGACCTCCAATGCACCTCAAACGGGTGTTATTCTTGGTGGAAAGGTATGGAAGCCGAGAACAGGGCCGGGATGTACGAGCTCGCCGTTCGTGGGGTGCGGCGGCTGGCTGGGCTTGCCGCAAACAGCGACGAGGGCGATGTCGTCCGTGATGCGCTGGTGCGCGAGCTTCGCGTTGTGCTCGACCTGGACAGCGTGACGGTCGTTACGTGCGATCAGGGCGCGGCGGCGCGCCACGCAAAAGCGCTACTCGAGGCCGCTGAGGTTGAGGGTGAGCGCGCCCGGGATCGTGTGCGGCGGCTTGTGCTCGAGCTGCGCCCACCGGCGCCGGCGCCGGCGCGGGAAGCGGTGATTCTGTTGGCGCGCGAGGCGCGCCGCCTCGGGGCCGATGAGGTTACGGCCGCGGGCGCGCTGGTCGACGTCGCGGCGGTCGTGCTTGGGCTGCTTGGCGCGCGCCACGACGCGGCGACCGACGAACTGACTGGCTGTCTGAACCGCCGCGCAGCGCTGGCGCGGTTGGGCGAGGAGATCGCGCGCGCAGATCGGACCCGCTCGCCGGTTTCCTGTCTGATGTTCGATATCGACTGCTTGAAGCAGATCAACGATACCTACGGGCACCTTGAGGGCGATCGGGTTCTGCGCGAGACCGGCGCGAGCCTGCGCGGTGAGTTGCGCGGGTACGACGTCGCTGCTCGCTATGGCGGCGATGAGTTCGTCGTTGTGCTGCCCGCGACCGAGCAGCGCACAGCCGTCCAGGCCGCCACGCGCATGAGCGCCGCGGTAGCCCGCATCAGCTTTCCCGCTGACGCGACAGCGCCGACATCGCTCGGCGTGAGGTTTGGAGCAGCGACCTCCCGCGCGGGCGACCTGCCGGCCACGCTGCTCGCGCGCGCCGACCAAGCGCTGCTGAACGCCAAGCGCCGCACACCCAAGTCCCGCCCGCCGAGCGGGGAACCCCAGGCCGACGCGTAGTCGCGACCCACCGCAGCGCAGGCAGTGCAGTGGGCCTCGCCCCGTCCTTGACGACCACGCGGGCGATCGCGAACGAGTCGATCGCGATGGATTTGCCTGGCTGTCGCTCCCCGCGCCTGGAGGCCACTCATCCGCAGCGGGGCCACGCGCACGACCCGCTCGCCGGCTGCCAGCAAGCGCCTGCTCCAGGCGGCGCGAGACCTGCCGGCAGTCCTCGATCGCCCACACCCGCTCTTCATCCAGCCCGCGCGACCACTTGACCGCAGCCGGATGCCCCGGCTCGTCCGTGCCGCACAACGAGAACGGCCGCCCCCGGAAGGACGGCCGCGCCCGATGCCTAGGGCAAGAGGTACCCACATCTTGGTGGTGATCGCCAGATTCGCCCCCGCCGAGCACAATCCTGCAGATCCGCGGCGCCGACTCGTAGTTCGTTGATCACGTTTTGCGGCGTGGTTTGCGGCGGGGGGTCGCGGCGCGCTCACCGGTCGCGATTGTCGCGTCGCGAGTCTCCTCGGCTGCCTCAGGCCGCTGCTGCGCGGTCTCCAGCTCCATCTGCGGCTGTGCGCGGCGCTGTTGCTCGGCCTCCAGCGCTGCTTGTGCGCGGTCTCGCTGAAGCTCGGCGGCCGTGCGCGCTTCGCGCTGCTCACCGAGTTCGCGCTCGAGCTCGGTGCGTTTTGATCGTGCGTGCTGCTCGGTGCGCTCAGCGTCCTGGCGCACGCGCGCGGTCTCCTGCTCGGCAGCCTGGCGAGCAGCCTCGCTCGCGCGAGCCTGCTCAAGCGCCAGATCGCGCGCCCGCTCAGCCTCAACCGCGCCGGTGATCGCCTCCTCACGCTCGCTCTCAGCCCGCTTCGCGCGCGCCGCTTCCTGCTCGGCGCGCTGCCCGGCCTGGATCGCTGCTGCCTCGGCCGCGGCCTGCGCCGCGGCGGCCGTCTCGGCGCGCGCCAGCGCCTGCTGCTCGGTGCGCTCAGCGTCGTGGCGCACGCGCGCGGTCTGCTGCTCGGCAGCCTCGCGAGCAACCTCGCTCGCCCGAGCCTGCTCAAGCGCCCGATCGCGCGCCCGCTCAGCCTCAACCGCGCCTGTGATCGCCTCCTCACGCTCGGTCTCAGCCCGCTTCGCGCGCGCCGCTTCCTGCTCGGCGCGCTGCCCGGCTTCGGTCGCTGCTGCCTCGGCCGCGGCCTGCGCCGCGGCGGCCGTCTCAGCGGCCGCCTGCGCTTCCTGCGCGGCGCGCTCAAATCTCTTGCGTGCGCCGATCAGCGCCACGCGCGCGCGCCTCCCCCGACTGCTCGCGATCCCGCGCCGCCAGTCCCCGCCACGCGGCCGGCTCGGCGGATCCCAGATCGGTCCGCGCTCCCGCCTGCAGCGGATCGCCTGCAGTCGCTCATCGCGACCCTCAGCACCCTCATACCCGCCCAGCCACTCGCTCTTGTGCGCTGGGCGCTTGAGCCACTCGCGCAGCCCCCGCCGCCCGGGCGATCGTCTCGAAAGGTTGCGCTCACCGGCTGCTCGATCGTTGCCATCGCCGCACGGATGCTACATCCACCCGGACAGAACACGGTTGCTCTGACGTGCCGAGTCAGCGGGGTCTCGGCGACCGGCGGTTGATCGGGAGGGGTTGCTATTGCTGACGCCGACAAGCTGACGCCGAGCACACCACTGTTTGCTGCGCCGCTGGCTAGCGCGATCGTCGGCGCCATCGCTGGCGCCGGGCGCATCAGGGGTGTCGCTCTCGCGCAGGCGTACGCCGAGCAGCCGGCCGTGTTCGTGGCGCCGTTCGATCACGTACCCGTTGATCTCGAGCTCGCTGAGGACGACGGCGGGAAAGTCAATCCCGACGGCGCGCAGCTCGTCGAGCGTGACTGGCTGCTCGCCCGCGCTTCGCAGCCGCTCGAGCATCCGCAGTTGTTGGGTTTCAGCGAGTGCCACTTGACCAGATTGTGGGCTCTTTCGTTGCCAGGCGTGCTCGAGCCAGCAGACAGACCCGAGCGAGCGTCTTCCGGAGTCGGTCGCGCCCGTCCTCTTGGTTCATCTGCTCGAGACGGTGAGCAGCGTCGATAGAGCCGACGTCCAGGCCTTGAGCACCGATCTATGGGCAGCGGTGCACGGCGTCGCGGTGTTCGTCAGCCGTCGCGCGCTCGAAGTCATCACGCCCGAAACGCCCCCAAGTCCTGATCGAGCGGCAACTGAACGCTCACCTCCGAGCCCGCGCGCTTGACGGCTCGCCGGGCGGCTGAGGACCGGAGGTCGACGATGAGCTGGCGTTCGCAGGACGCTTGGATCTCTGATCGCCCTCGGTGTCGGCGCCGATGATGAGGATGCCGCGGGTTGCTTGGATGCCGTCTGTGGTGATGACGGTGAGGCTGTTGATCGTCAGGACGCGGTCGATCAAGAAAGTGGGGCGTCTTGCTCAACGCGTCGCCGGCAAGCGCCCCTGCTGGACTTCCTGGGGGCGCCGGCGGCTGAGACACTTCGAGCGTGGGAAGCGTTCTGATCCGCCGAGCCCGATCAGCGGATCTTGACGACCTCTTGTCCCTGTACCAGGAGCTAGCGGACACCCGTAACACAGCGGCACCAACTGATCGCGCCTCGTCTGAGCCGTTGCTCGCAGAGATCCTCGCTGATCGGACTCGGCAGCTCGTGGTCGCGGTGCTCGACGGTCGTCTCGTTGGAACCGCCGATCTGCTCGTCGTCCCTAACCTGACCCATCACGGCAAGCCGTGGGCGATTGTCGAGAACGTCATCGTCGCTAGAGCCGTTCGCAGGACTGGTGTAGGCACGCAATTGATTGGGCGCCTGATCGAACTGGCTAGGGTCGCTGGCTGCTACAAGCTCCAGCTGCAATCCGGCAAGCAGCGAGCCGAGGCTCACGAGTTCTACCGTGACCTCGGCCTAGCCGCCGTCGCTGAGGGCTTCAAGATCTACTTTGACGAATGAGTCGCAGCAGCTGCGCGCGCGACGTCCGGCGAGACCGTCAGGAGTGATCGCGCAGGCTCGCTCGTCGGATTCGGGCGGTTCCCGTTACGGGAAGGCTGCGCGCACGCGCGCCTGGACTGGGACGATCGCTCCACCGTCGGCACTGGCACGACCCGGCTGACTGACCTCGCTCAGGCACCCGCCTGTCTTGCCCCAGGGGCTAACGACACATACCCGGCGGTGCTGCTGGATCAGGCAGACGTTGAGTTGCCGTCTTGCCCGACGGCGCGGCGCAGTGCGGTCACGTCCCGGAAGAGCTCGTTTTGGCGGAAA
>JBKQIR010000011.1:0-6896 GCA_052148275.1 Solirubrobacteraceae bacterium | reverse complement strand
TCACCCTAGGCATACTTAGCGACCAGTCAATCACCGCCGACTCTCGCCAGCCCAAACCCGAGTCGGAATGGTGCCTCGCGGCTGCTGCTTCATCGCGAAGCGGCAGCCGCCGAACCGCTCGGAGACGGGTCGTCCGTCGCGCGGCCAGCAAGCACCCGCGCTGTTGCTCCTCTCGGCAAGCGGGCGCCGGTCCGGGCGCCACCGGGTACGCCATTGCCCCGAGCTGAGCCACGGGAGCGCGATGCCGCGGGTCCGAGCGCCGGGAAGTGGCGCGGCCACGTGAAAGCAGGTCCATGGCGGCGGACCGCAGCGGCGTCCCCGCTTCTCGCCTCAGGTCCGAGGACGAGCGCGGGCCGGAACCAGCTGCGCTGCTGACCGCGCGGATCAGCGTTCAGAATCCGTCGACGGCGCTGATGCGAATCCTCACAGGGACGCTGAAGCGCTGCACGAACGACTCGGCCGTCATCTCGACCTGCTCCCACTGAGTGGCGTGCTTGGCCACCCATGCCGCGTCCTCGGTGGCGCTCGGACCTGATTCGTCCACCTCGGCGGTGCCCGACAGCACGACGATGTCGCCGCCGTTCGCATCGCCGCGAAAGTTCAATGTGACCTTCGGGTTGTGGGCGATGTTGCGGATCCGCGCGCCGCGCTGGCTGTACACAGAGACGTTCTCGCCGCCGTCCCACAGGAACCCCACCGGCCGCGGGAGCGGCGCGCCGGACGGCGTCACGGTCGTCAGCGACACGACCGTCTCCTCGCGCAGGTGCCGCGCGACGCGCGCGCCGAACTCGGTGCTCTCGTCGATCATGCGCCGATCCTAGTAAGCGCAGTCTCAGTCTCAGCCGGGCGGCCCCTTATCGGAGAACACGTCCCGCAACAATGGGGACACGGCGAGAGCCCGAACGCGGGTCCCAGCTCGCGGCGCCACCGATCGCTGAAAATCGCCAATCTCAGGCAGTGGTGCTTGCCGACACCTTGCAAGCGATCCGGCGAAAGCGGAAGCCGGCGGCGGCGTGAAGTTCGCTCGCGCTGCTGAGGACCAGAAGGAGCCTGGCGTCCATGTCTTGAGAGTGCCGCTCGCTCACGGGAGCCGTCACGATCTCGACGTCGACCTCGTTGCGGAGGCTGCCCCACTCGGAGAGTCGGAGCCACCCACCGAGGCCACGACCGCGCTACTGCTTTCCACGCGATGCGGCAGTCCGAAGCGCTCGCTGCGCCCCACCCTGGTGCGGAAAGGGACGACGCCCGCGCTGGTCGACGACGTCGATGCTTCAGGCGCCGCGCAGCGACGATGACCAGAATTGCCCAGCCGTTCGGAACGACGATCGTAGGCGTTCGGATTCTGCGCTCCGGGCGAGGAGTTCGCGTTGGTCTCCGACCGGTCTTAGGGCGAGTTGCCAATGGTGGCCGGGCGCTGGCGGGCTTATGCTGAACGGCGAAGACTGTGAGCGACGATGCACGGGATCAGAAGCGAGGCGCTGCGGAACGGATCACGGCCGCCGATGGGTTGTGGCCGGGAGTCCAGACCCTTCCGCATCGCTTTGGCGGTGTTGAGATTCGTTTCGGACACCGCGAGCTCGGGCACCTGCAAGGCGATCGGATCACTGACCTTCCGTTCCCGCGTCGGCTACGCGACGAGCTGATCGCCGTCGCCGCGCGCGCCCGCACCACGTGCTGCCGCACAGCGGCTGGAGTGACAGCGCCGCTCGGTGGGCTGGAAGCCGCCGACGGGGCGATCGGGCTTTTCGGCCTCTCCGACGCTCGCTCCGTGCAAGCCGCGCGGCCCGCGCGTCTGCCGCGATCCCTGACGCATGGCGGCGGGATCACTGCCGCCACCGATGAGCGGCCGTTTGACGCATGACTCCGCTCGAGCCGCGCGCGTCGCTGCGGTTCCTTGCGCCGGCACGGGGAACGCTGACAGGTCGCTGCCGGTTCGAGCGTGACGCTGTGCGACTCCTCTGCGCTCTGTACGGCCGTGACCAGCACAAGGCAGAGGTGGCGAGCGATATCGACGTTGTCGACGGGCATGCGCCGCGGTCTGTGCGGACAGCTTCACGTGGAAACCGCGCCGCGCGTAGGCTGCAGTCGTGGCCCCGTGGTCAACCGCGATCCAGCTTGTCGGCGCCGGAGGCGAGCCGGTCGACTTTGCGCGCACGCTGCTGTCGCACGGCGTCGCCGACCTGCCGCCGAACGCGATCGCGCCCGACGGCAGGCTTTTGAGCACGGTGTTGATCGCGGGCGAGGGCGCCTGGCTGGTGGAGTTCACCTCTGACCGTGCCGGACGCGCCCGGCTCGGCGCGCCGGCGGGCGCGGCTGAACCGCCGGCGGCGCACCGGCCTGCGCTGGCGGCGCAAATTCGCCACATGTTGCGGCTCGACGAGGATCTGAGCGCCTTCTACCTCGCCGCCGCTGCTGATCCGGCGCTGGCCTGGGTCGTCGCTGGCGCCGGGCGGATGATGCGCAGCCCGACGGTGTTCGAGGACCTCGTCAAGACTATCTGCACGACCAACTGCGCGTGGTCGGCGACCGTGCGGATGGTCAGCGCGCTGGTCGGCGAGCTGGGAACGGCCGCGGCGGCGCCCGCGAGCGCCGCGCGTTCCCGCCACCGGCGACGGTCGCGGATGCCGGCGACGCGTTCTTCCGTGATGTCGCCCGCGCCGGCTACCGCGGGCCGTACTTGCGTGCGCTCGCCCACGACGTGGCCTCAGGCCAGCTTGACCTCGAGGCGCTGCGCGACCTGGCGCTGCCGGATGAGGAGGTGGAGGACCGCTTGTTGCGGATCGCAGGCGTTGGGCCGTATGCGATGGCGCACATGATGATGCTGCTCGGCCGCTACCGGCGGCTGGTCCTCGACTCGTGGACGCGGCCGAAGTACCGGCGCGTAAGCGGCCGCGCGCGGATCACCGACAAGGGGATGGAGCGTGCCTTCCGGCGCTACCGCCAGTTCGCGGGCCTCGCATTCTGGATGATGCTGACCGAGGACTGGCTACCCGCCGAATGAGCTCGGCGGCTCGGGTTGCGGCGCTCCAGCACATCCAACGGCCACAGCCTAGCGGCCATCGCCCCGTCGAGATGCGATCGCCGGCATCCAAGCGGTGCGCGCGGCAGAGTTCACTGACATCCTCGCCGGCAGCTCAAAGAACTGGCAACGGACCGTGCAGACGCTCCACAACACGAACCCTCCGTTCTCGCCGGCGCGCGGTTCGAGACGGGCTGAGCGCCACTCCGGCCGGCGGCCGCGTCGGCTCAGCAGGACGTCGTTGCGTCGCGCCAGAAGCAACGACCTCGATTTCGGCGTGCAGGTCGTCGCATTCGTCGCAGTGCTTGCTGAAGCGCCGCAAGCACGATCGTGCTCTTCGGCCGCTTCTCTGGCGACTGGGATCGCACCGGCTTGAATGAGCTGACAATCGGGTTCACGCGATTCCGATAGTCGAGGCGGTCGTGCGCCCGCGATTCCTTTCATCGCGACGCGCTTGCTGAGAGCGCCGTCGCCAGGAAGCGGTGCCGTCGCTTTCCGTCACACTGCGGCGCGGGGTATCGCCCGATCCTCGCGTCGTAGGATTGCGCCTGGAGCACCGACCTCGGCTTCGCGCTCGAGGTCGCTTTCCCGCTTCGTGCTTGCTGCCGAACGGTTTGGCGGCTAGCGATTCGGTCGCGCCGACCGCTGCGAGCGGAGACCGGGCGCGGGCGCGGCGCGGACCACAGCCCTCCTTCCCGCCGAAACCAGAAGGCGCTCGCGGCGTCGTGCAGAATCGCCGATCTACATAGGCAAGCCTCGATCGGTCGGCTGCTCGCCGCTGCAGCCGGCCGCGGTGTCTAGCGGGGACTGCGCCTTGTCGCCGTTGCCCTGGCCGATGCCGTCGCTCGTTGCGCTCGGGACCGGAGGCGGAGGGCTTCATCGGGTGCGCCTTCGGTTCCGCCGCGCTGCTGCCGGTGCTCAGCTGCGACAGCGCTTGGTGTGGTTGCTGAGGGAATGGCCTGATCGGAACCGTAGGGTCAGCCGGTGTTGGGGAAACCGGGCTCCGGCCCACTTGCCTGCAGCCACTATCAGTCTTGTCGGCCGTGGCGATGCATGTAGCGGACCGCTGCCGCTACGTACACCGTCACGGTGACCACAAAGACGGCGATCGCGACGGCGACCGACCACCAGATCCGCGCTGCAATGACCGGGAGCCCGACGAGCACCCAGGCACCGACGGCGCGGGTGAGCATCCCTTTTGCGGTTCGTTCGGCGAACCAATCGGCGAGTCGCATCACCTGGAGGATCGTCCCACAGCAGTCGAGCAGTGGACGCCCGCGCCGATCCGTGATCACGGCCGGCGCATGCGACGCGCCGCGGCGCTTTGCGCTTGACAAGGCTCGCGCCAGACGCGGGCTCGTGCCGGCAGTTGGCCCGAAGCGGCCGTCAGCGACTGAGTCCCCGTAGCGGCGCAGCGCTTCAAGCTGGCGGGCGGCCGTCGTCGTCGCTCGCGCCGCTCGTTGTGGTAGTGGCAGTACCAGGTCGTGACAATCAGGCCTGTGTCGAGGACGACGATCCGCGCCGCGGACCAACCTCGCTGGTCTTTGAAAGCTTCCAAACCGTCGTCCGATGTCCTGATGCCGAGTGCGTTACGTGGCAGGATTGATCCGGTGCGGCGCATCCCGAGCACGTACGGCGATACACCGAGGAGATCCGCGACTACTAAAGCCGTTTCTCTGCCGGTAGCTCCCAATCTACCTCGTAGCCAAGGAGGGAGGGATCGGCGAGCGAGCGATGGAAGTAGTGCTCGAGTAGCTCGAGCTGGGTTGCGTATGCACGGAGGGCAGCGAGCTTGCGCGCATGCTCGCTTTGGGCGAGTGGATAGACGCTCACGCGCATGGCGTCTGGTCGGATGCCGGTGCTGGCGAGCGTCTGGTCCCACTCGCGTTCGAGTTCTGCTGCGCGGGGGGTGCTGTTGGTGACCCAGGCCGGCCATCCGTTGGCGCTGGCGTGTGGGAGGTCGGCGTAGAGGCTGAGCTTCGCTGTGTGGCCTCGCAGGGTGAGCGCGGCGTGGCGTGCGGCGAGGTGGTCGGGTTGGGCGCCGAGCGCGGCGGGCGCGTATAGGTGTGCGCTGGCGGGGATGACCGTGCGTAGCGCGTCGCTGACCGCCGCAGGGTCGGGCGGGGAGCGGCGGTATTGGTCGTCGAGGAAGTCGAGGTTTATCGCCCTGCGTCCGGCGAGCGCGAGCGCGGCCTGGTCCTCCTGCAGCCGCTGCCGCATTCGCGCCGGGGAGTCTCTCGCTCCACCGGCGGCGTCCCACCAGCCTGTGCGGCCGGGCAACGGCACGCCGGCGAACAAGTTGATTACGGCCACCTCGCCGGGGCCGCTGAGCAGCCGCCAGCACGAGAGCGCGGCGTCGTCGGGGTGAGGCGAGAGAATCACGATCGGCTGGCTCACCTCCGCGCTCCGCGTGCCGGCTTAGAGGAGCTCTGAGATCAGCGCGGCGGCGCGCGCGGCACCCGCGGCGCTGACGGGCAGGTAGTCGACGGAGCGTTCGATCTCCTGGACGATTGCCTGCGCGTTCGCGTCTGGCGGTGCCTCGTCGAAGTCCATTCGTCGGCCGGCGCGGTAGCGCTCGAGCCGGTGGCGGACGTGGAAGTTCTGCTCGAAGTGGTGCTTGAGCGGAAAGTAGATGAACGGCCTGTGGTTGGCGGTCAGCTCCATCGCGGTCGTCAGCCCGCCCTGGACGATCGCCAGGTCACAGGCTGCGAGGTGCTTGGAGAGGTCGTGCACGTACCGACGGAGCTCGAGCCCGTCCGCGCTTGGGAGCTTGTCCGGGCCGATGCGTGGGCCGGCGACGACGACCATTCGCAGCTCGGGAACGAGTTGTTTCGCCTCGGGAAAGCTCCCGATTACGCGCCGTAGCAGGTCGGCGCCGATGCCTGAGCCCCCGACGGTGGCGTGGTAGCCGAGCTCGTGCCGCAGCGTTTCGCGGTCGGCGAACCCGGCGGGGTCGAAGCCCGTGATGTAGCCGGCGAAGCTGTAGTGCTGCTCGGTCCAGTCGCGGATCACGGGCAGGTCTGAGCCGAAGCGGTCGGGCAAGCGGACCGTACGTTGACGCGGCGCACGACGACTAGCATCGCGCAGATCTCCGAAGGCCGGAAGCCCGCGGCTGCCTGTGTCCGGGAGTAGCCACGCTCCGACGGCTTTGCGTTGATGGTCGGACTGCTCCATCCGTGGAAATGCAGTCACGCCGACCCGAGGCACGCGGACGCGCGAGTTTGGCCGGGACCAGCAGTGAGCCGTTCGGCTCGGTGGTGCCTGCTTTCGTAGGCAGACGAGTCGCTCCGCGGGACCCGTCGGCGCGCGAGTGCCCGCGGGCGAGAGGAATCGCGCGAGCGCGGCCCGCGCTCGTAAGCGCGCTGCCTTGTGCAGCGGCAACCTAGGGCTCATGCAACTCGAACACGCGGTGGAGAACCGGAGCCGATACCCGTCGATCGTCGGTGAGCCCGGCGGTCAATCCGACCGCAGGGCCCACCGACAGGGATCGCCTGCTCCGCTCAGCGGTTGTTCAGCAGACGGTCGCGCCCGCGCGCGCCTGGCAACTCTGGGCGAGGATCCTCAGCTTGCCACTGTGCCCGATGTCGAAGTTGACGGTGGGGCCGCTGGTGGTCAGCTCGCTGTCGATCAGCGCCTCGAGCTCAGCGCGGTAAGCGCCTGCGCCCAAGCGGTGGCCGTGCACGCGCAGGCCCCACGTGATCTGGGACAGACCCGCGGGGTGCTGGCCGAGCGCCACACGGCCGAGCAGCGTCAGGTGCCCAGACGGCTTGGGCTGTGAGTACACCAGCAGCACGAGCGTCCGCGGCTTGCGCAGCTGCGCGAGGACGTTGCCTTTGGCGGTCAGCGAGAGGCCCTGAGGGGGCAGGATGGCGGCGGC
>JBKQIR010000010.1:0-11073 GCA_052148275.1 Solirubrobacteraceae bacterium | reverse complement strand
GCGCCGGCCTGCCGTGGTACGCGATCCTGTGCCTACCGATCCTGTTCGCCGCAGGCATGTCGCTGATGGACTCGATCGACGGCACGTTCATGAACTTCGCCTACGGCTGGGCGTTCTCACAACCCGTACGCAAGGTCTTCTACAACATCACGATCACCGGCCTGTCGGTCGCGATCGCCGCGGTCATCGGCACGATCGAGCTCGGCGGCCTGATCGCCTCCCAACTGAACCTCACAGGAGGATTCTGGTACTGGTTTGAGAACATCGACATCAACGCGCTCGGCTTCGTGATCGTCGGCCTGTTCATCATCACCTGGATAATCGCCCTGTCCATCTGGCGCTTCGGACGCATCGAGCAACGCTGGGGGGCGAGCTTGAGCGATCGCGAGTCGCTCGTTCACCAATAATTCACACGACAGCACGCTCATCCAGCTCTCTGTTCGTGCCACCGCACGACCCGCCCGGGCGGGCCGCCGCGCGGCGGCGATCACGAGGGAGGATCCGGATGAGGTTGAATGTGCGAATGAGGAGCGTGTGCGGGTGGCGACGATCGCTGACGAAGACAGCGGACCGGTGAGCGAGCGAACGGAGGCGCGGCAGCAGCCGCGCGAGACCGACCAGCGCTTCGCGCTGCTGCTCGAGGGCTCACCCGATGCGATCGTGATCGTCGACGGGGAAGGGGCGATCGTCCTGTTGAACGCCCAAGCCGAGCGGATGTTCGGCTTCCCTCGGACCGAGTTGCTCGGGCGACCGGTCGAAGCGCTCGTTCCTGCCGGATACCGCGACGCGCACGCCCGCAAGCGAGCCTCGTACGCGGCCGATCCTGGGCCGATCACGATCGAGGTGACCGGGCGGCGCAGGGACGGTAGTGAGCTCCCGGTGGAGATCACGCTGAGCGCGGTGCGGACCGAGGGCGGCCCGATGGTCGTCAGCGCGATCCGCGACATCACCGCCCGCCAGGCCGCACATGCCGTCAGCGCGCAGCTCGCGGCGATCGTCACCGCCTCGCAGGACGCGATCATCGCCGAGACGCTCGACGGGATCATCATGGCATGGAATCCGGCCGCTGAGCGCATGTTCGAGTACACCGCCGAGCAGGCGATCGGCCTGCCGATCGCGCTCTTCGCCCCGAGCGAGCTGCAGCGCGCCGAGCAGCGGGCGTTCCTCGCGCAGGCGGCCGCCGGCAGTGTGGTCGATCGCCAGGAGAGCACGCGGCTGGCGCGGGACGGGCGCGTCGTCGACGTCGAGATCACCGTCTCGCCGGTGCGTGACCGCAGCGGCCAGATCACGGGCGCGTGCAGCTTCGTGCGCGACATCGGCGAGCGCAAGCAGGCCGAGGCGGCGCTCGTGGAGGTGCGCGAGCAGTTCCGCTACGCCTTCGAGGACTCGCCCGTCGGGATGGCGATGCTCGACCTCGATTTCCGTCTCATCCAGGTCAACGACGCCTGCTGCCGGATGCTCGGATACACGCGCGAGCAGCTGCTGGCGATGCGGCTCGAGTCGATCACACATCCGGACGACATCGAGCGTGAGCGAGAGAGCATGTTCGCCGTGCTCGCCGGCGAGCATCGCTTCTTCGTGAGCGAGAAGCGGTGCGTGCACGCCAGTGGGCACGAGATCACCGTGGCGGCCCACGTCACGCTGCTGCGCTACCCCGGCGGCAGGCCGATGCAGTTCCTCGCGCACTTCCAGGACATCACCGACCGCGAGCATCATGCGCAGCAGCTCGAGTACCTCGCCGACCACGACGCGCTCACCGGGCTGCCCAACCACCGCGCGTTCCAGCGCGAGCTCGCCGCGCACGCCTCGATCGTCGATCGCTACGGACCGGCCGGCGCCGTGCTCCTGCTCGACCTCGACCGATTCGCCCAGGTCAACCGGGCGCTCGGACATCCCGCCGGCGACTCGCTGATCGTGAGCGTCGCGCAGGCGCTGCGCACGCGCCTGCGCAGCTCCGACGTGCTCGCGCGGCTGGGTGGCGACAGCTTCGCCATCCTCCTGCCCAAGGCGAGCGCGGCAACCGCGTGTCGGGTGGCGGACGGGATCCTCGAGGCGCTGCACAGCGAAGCGGTCGAGATCGACGGGATCCAGCGGCCCCTGACGGCCAGCATCGGCATCGCCTCCTTCGAGGGCCGAGGCGATCGCACCGGCGAGGACGCGCTGGTCGGCGCCGAGATCGCGCTGAGCGACGCCAAGCAGGCGGGACGCAACCGCGCCGCCGTCCATCGCGCCGAGGAGCCGCACGCTCGCGGCCGGGGCAGGCTCACCTGGAAGAAGCGGATCGAGGCGGCGCTCGAGGGAGACGGCTTCACGCTGCTCGCGCAGCCCGTGGTCCACCTCGCGACGGGCAGGGTGCCCCAGTACGAGCTCCTGCTGCGGATGCTGGACGAGACCGGCGAGCTGATCGCCCCCGAGAGCTTCCTCCACATAGCCGAGCGGCTCGGTCTCGGGGTGCAGATCGACGCGTGGGTGATCAGCCATGCGATCCGCCTGCTCGCGGACCGCGAGCTCGAGGCCTCGGACTTCTCCCTGGAGCTCAACCTCTCCGCCACGTCGATCGGTGATGCAGTCCTGCTGGACCACATCGAGCGCGAGCTCGCGTCCAGTCAGGTCGACCCCTCGCGGCTGATCTTCGAGATCAGCGAGACCGACGCCCTGGGCGCCGTCGCCAGGGCGACGGCGTTCGGCGAGCGGCTGTCGAAGCTCGACTGCAGGTTCGCCGTCGACGACTTCGGTGCAGGCTTCGGGTCCTTCTACCACCTCAAGCACATGCGCTTCGACCTGATCAAGATCGACGGCGCGCTCGTGCGCAGCTGCCGGTCCAGCAGTACCGACCGCATGCTGATCGCGGCGATCGTCGACATCGCCGGCGGCCTGCGCACGCAGACGGTCGCCGAGCTCGTCCCCGACAGCGAGACGGTCGCGCTGCTCGCGCGGCTCGGCGTCGACTACGGCCAGGGCGACCACCTCGGCACACCGGCACCGCTTCACTTCCACATCGCCACCCGCGACCGGCTGCGCTCCGGCGGCGCCCGGCTACGCTAACGAGCGAGCGAACGTCCAGAGGAAGGGAGCGAGACGTGGCGGGATTCGCGGTTGCGCGGCTTGATGAGATCGACGAAATCGATGACGGTCGGTGCCCGTTTCGAGCGGTGCGTCACCACTTCGGGATCATGACGTTCGGGGTCACAGCGATGACCGCACGCTCCGACGGCGACCGGCTCATCAACGAGCATGACGAGGCTGAGCCTGATTCCAGTGACGAGCTGTACGTCGTCGTGTCCGGACACGCCAGGTTTGAGCTCGACGGAGAGATTCAAGATGCTCCGGCGGGGACGTTCGTCCACGTACCCGCGGGCACCAAGCGGACGGCATTCGCCCGAGACGCCGGTACAACGGTCCTCGCCATCGGCGCAGCGCCGGTCGGCAAGCCCTACGAGCCCAGCGGCTGGGAGCTGTTCGCACCGCTGCTTCCGCTGTTCCAGTCCGGCGACTTCGCGGAGGGCGCCGACCGCGCCCAGGCGCTCCTCGCCGACGATCCGCCCTACGGCGGGGTGTACTACAACACCGCCTGCTTTGAGAGCCGGGCGGGGCGAATCGACGCCGCCCTTGCGCATCTGCGGCGTGCGGTCGAACTGTCGCCGTCTCTGGTCGAGCTCGCCCGCGATGACGACGATCTGGCCGCGCTGCGCGAGCATGCCGCATTCGCCCAGATCCTCGGCGGCTGACCGCTCCCGCGCGGTGGCTTGTGTAGAACGTCGGTCGAACGACACCGCCGATTGATGCGGCCCCATCTACACGCTGATGTCTTGATGCATGCTCAGATACGCTGATCTGGTGCGTACAACACTGACGCTGGATGACGACGTAGCCGCGGCGATCGACCGCCGTCGTCGCGAGCGGGGAACCCGTCTTCGCGACGAGGTGAACGAACTGCTCCGAACCGGTCTGCTGGCAAGTCGAGCCGCGATCGTGACTTTACGCGCTGGGCCGATTTGGGCCTGCGCTCGCGCGACCCGATCGCGTAGCTTCACACGGGCCGCAGAGCTCAGCCTCGCCCGTCAGAGGTCGTCGAAGGCCCCGTGCCTGCCGCGACCCTCGCGGAAGCGCTGCACGCCACCGTGGACGTGCTCGAGTGAGCGCAGCCCGTGCGCGAGCTCGTTGATCAGCGCGGCACGCTCGGTCAGCCCCTCCTGCTCCAGCACCGACATCCGATCCTCGCGCAGGCAGCGCTGCGGGAAGTGCGCCAGCTCGCGCGCGAGCGCCTGCGCCGCCGCCAGGCACTCGCCCGTCGGCACCACGCGGTTGACAAGGCCGATCGACAGCGCCTCGTGCGCATCGACGGCGCGGCCGGTGAGCACCATGTCCATCGCGCGACTGCGCCCGATCAGGCGCGGCAGCCGCACGGTCCCGCCGTCGATCAGCGGGACACCCCAGCGGCGGCAGAAGACGCCGAACACCGCGTCCTCCTCCGCGACACGCAGGTCGCACCACAGCGCGAGCTCGAGCCCACCGGCCACGGCGTGGCCTGCGACGGCTGCGATCACGGGCTTGGAGAGACGCAGCCTGGTCGGGCCCATCGGTCCGTGGCCCTCGCCGATGCTCACGACACGGTTCCCGCGCTTGGTGCCCAGCTCCTTGAGGTCGGCACCGGCACTGAAGAACCCACCTTCACCGTGGAGGACCGCCACGGCGGCGTCCTCGTCGTCGTCGAAGGCCCTGAAAGCCGTCGCGAGCGCATCGGCGGCGGGTCCGTCGAGCGCGTTGCGCCGCTCGGGCCGGCACAACGTCACGGTCCATATTGGGCCGTCGCGCTGCACCCGGACGGACTCGTTGCTGCACTCGCGCGCGGTCATCTCTGCAGAGGCGCGTGGACGGTCATATCCGCAGCGCGCCGATCGTCATCTCAGCAGTGTATGGACGGTCATGCCGGCAGCGCGCGCTCGATGATCGCGGTCGCGTCGAGGCCGGCCGGCAGGGTGCCGTACGCCCGCCCGCGATCACTGCCGAGCCGCCCCGCGCAGAAGGCGTCGGCGACGGCGGCGGGGGCGTGACGCACGAGCAGCGATCCCTGCAGCGCGAGCGCCAGATCCTCGACGATCCCGCGCACGCTCCACTCGGCGTCACGCAGGATCGCCTCCGCGGCACCGTTGGGGTGCCAGGAGGCAAGCAACCGTGCGATGCGCGAGCGCGTGTGGGCAAGGTGCGCGTCGAGCGACGCGTCCGAGCCTGACGCCAGCTCGCACTCGGCCAGGAACAGCTCGACGCCCGCGGGCTGGCGCACGAGCGCGCGCAACACATCGAGCGCCGCGACATTCCCGGAGCCCTCCCAGATCGAGTTGACCGGTGCACCGCGGTACAGCAGCGGCATCCGCGACTCCTCGACGAAGCCGTTGCCGCCGAGGCACTCGAGCGCCTCCGCCGCGTGCGCGGGCGCCCGCTTGGTGATCCAGTACTTCATGACCGCGGTCGCAAAGCGCCTGAAGTCGGTCTCGCCGGGCTCGTCATAGCTGCGCGCCACGCGCAGGGCGCCGGCGCACGCCGCCTCGGAGTCGAGCACGAGGTCGGCCAGCACGTTGCGCATCGCCGGCTGCTCGACCAGCGGCGCACCGAATGCGCGGCGATGCCTGGCATGGTGGACGGCCTCCAGGACCCCGCGCCGGTAGCCTGCGGCCGATCCGAGCATGCAGTCGAGGCGGGTGTGGTTGACCATCCGGATGATCGCGGGTACGCCTCTGCCCTCCTCGCCCAGCAGGTGTGCGCGCACACCGCGTAACTCCACCTCCGACGACGGCAGCGAGCGGCCGCCGAGCTTGTCCTTGAGGCGCTGGAACTCCATCCCCGGACCCCGCTCGACGAGAAAGCACGAGAGCCCCGCGGGCGCCTGCGCGAGGGTCAGGAACACATCGCACGGCGGGTAGGAGCAGAACCACTTGTGGCCGTGCAGCTCCCACATATCGTCTCCCGCGGGATGCGCGACGGTGATGTTGGCACGCACGTCGGAGCCACCCTGGCGCTCGGTCATCGCCATCCCGGCGAGCGCGCCGCGCTCGTAGTCGGGCACGGTCAGGCGCGGCTCCCACGTGGCCGCGAGCTCGGATGAGCCGTCCCGCAACGCGGGCACAGCCGCATAGGTCATCGACACCGGGCACATCACCCCATCGTTGACCTGAGCCCACAGCATGAACAGTGCCGCCCGCACGACATGGCCGCCGGGACGCGGCGTGCGCCACGGCAGGCCGGCAATCCCGCGCTCGATCGCACCCCGTAGCAGCCAGTGCCATGATGGGTCGAGCTCGACCTCGTCGATCCGGTTGCCAAAGCGATCGTGGGTCCGCAGGATCGGCTCGTTGCGCTCCGCCCGCCGGCTGTGCTCGCGCGCCTCGATCCCACCTGCCACCGCGCCGGCTTCACGCACGAGCTCCCGTCCCCAGCCGCCGCCCTCCCGATCCAGAGCCTCGCACAGCGCGGCATCGGTCTCGAACAGGTTCAGAGGCTCGAGCTCCGGTGGCTGGTTGAGCACGGCGCGCTCGGGACTCGCCAGTTCGATCGCGGTCATTGCCCGCGTCCCGGCGCTCGGGGATCCTCGCGAATCCGCATTGCCGGATCGTAGTGAACCGGGCTGACATCGGTCCATGGTTCACGCTAAAGATTTGGGGCCCAAGCGCCGATCACAGGTTTTGAGCCCCAAGACCGTGGACCGGCACGCGAAACCGGAGCGACTGAGCGCATGGTCAACACTTGCCGGCAGGTCACTGCAGCACCGCGACGCGCGCCTGCGAAGGATCCTTTCCGGGGGCGCGCGCCGGTGCCCGAACGTCCGATTCAGGCGACCGACTCCACGGGGTCATGAGCGTCGCCGGCGAGCCGTCTGCGGAGCAGCGCGCCGGGCGCGAAGAGCCGTCCGCAACGCTCCCGCGGCAGTCCGCAGCGTGCGAGGCGAAGTGCGCGGCACTCGGTCTCACCAGCGCCTTGCGCGACTCGCTGCTCGACAACATCAGCGACGGCGTCTACTACGTCGATCGGCAGCGCCGCATCCTCTACTGGAACCGCAGCGCCGAGCGGATCACCGGGTTCAGCTCCGACGAGGTGCTTGGACGGAGCTGCCGGGAGGGGCTGCTGATGCACTGCGACGACGCGGGCACGATCCTCTGCAATGAGCACTGTCCGCTGCTCGACACGATTTGCGACGGCCGCGCGCGCGAGGCGCACGTCTACCTGCATCACAAGGACGGGCACCGCAAGCCCGTGCGCATATGCGCGGCGGCGATCCATGACGATGACGGCAAGATCGTCGGCGCGGTGGAGACCTTCCACGACGACAGCGCCCTCGTCCACAGCCGCCAGCGCGCCGCCCACCTTCTCAACGACTCGATGCGCGACCCACTCACCGGCGTCGGCAACCGCCGACTCGGCGAAACGGTCCTCGCCGGCTGGCTCGAGGAGTATCACCGCTTCCAGCGCGCCTTCGGCGTCCTGTTCATCGACATCGACCACTTCAAGCGCGTCAACGACTCCTATGGTCACGCGGTCGGCGACGAGGCGCTGCGGATGGTGGCGCGCACCCTCGCCGACAACATCCGCCAGGGCGACCACGTGATCCGCTGGGGTGGCGAGGAGTTCGTCGCCCTCCTCGCCGACGCGGACGCCACGACGCTCGCGGCCACCGCCGAGCGCTTCCGCATGCTCGTGAGCCGCGGCGGCCTGCGTGCCGGGCGCAACCCCGTGGAGCTCAGCATCTCCGTCGGCGGCACGCTCGTCGCTCCGGGCGACGACGCCGCAACGATCACGCGCCGCGCGGACGCGCTGCTCTACGAGAGCAAGTTCCGCGGTCGCAACCTCTGCACCCTTGACGTGGACCCTGACCTCGACCTCGGGTCCCATAGGTCACACCAACCCGCGGGCTAAGGATCGGCGGCCGGGGCTCGCCCCGGCCGCCAGACCCTGCCGACCCGCCCCAGCGCGCGGCCAGCGCGCCGAATGAATGGGCTTCGCGCAGCCCGGGTAGCCAGGTGATCGACATCGCAGCTCCCGATCCCGTCAGCCGCCAGTGGAGATCCACGCGCTAGCGTCGCTCACCGCGACGCGGAACGTGACAGTGATTGCCGCTGTCTGCGCGGCCCTGATCGGAGCCACGATCCTGGTGCGGCGCACGGGTCGACACGAACGCAGGCGTCTCGAGCAGGCGACCGCGCAACTGGCGGCGATCGTCGAGGGCTCCGACGATGCGATCCTGAGCAAGACGCTCGACGGCGAGATCACCAGCTGGAACGAAGCCGCGGAGCGCATCTACGGCTACAGCGCCGACGAGGCGCTCGGCGGGCACGTCTCGATGCTCTCCGCGCCCGGTGGCGAGAGCGAGTTCGCCGAGATGCTCGCCCGCCTGCGGGCGGGCGAGCGCCTTGTGCACGTGCCGACGGTTCGCCGGCGCAAGGACGGCTCCCTGATCGACGTCTCCCTCACCGTCTCACCGATCCGCGACTCCGAAGGCCGCATCACCGGCGCCTCCGCGATCGGCCGGGACATCACCGCCGAGCGCGCCGCGCAGACGGCGCTCGCCGACGCCGAGGAACGCTTCCGGCGCGCGTTTCAGCAGTCGCCCACCGGCATGGCGCTCGCGACGATCGACGGCTCGATCGAGCAGGCGAACGAGGCGCTGGCGGTGCTCTGCGGCCGCCCGCGTTCGGAGCTGGTTGCATCCCGCCTGCGCGATCTCCTGCATGCCGCGGACTTCGAGCTCGCTGATGAGGGCATCAGGGCGCTGGCCGACGAGGAGATCGAGCAGCTGGCGGCCGAGCTGCGCATGCGCTCCGGGACCGGCCCGCCCGCCGAGGTCTCGCTGACCGCGACGCTGCTGCGCTATGGGGGCGATCGCGCGGACAAGCTGCTCTGCCAATTCCAGGACATCACCGAACGCAAGCAGTTCGAGTCCCGCCTGCAATATGTGGCCGACCACGACCCGCTCACCGGCCTGCTCAACCGTCGCAAGTTCGAGTCCGAGCTCGACCGGCACGTGGAGCGGATCAAACGCTACGGACCGGCGGGGGCGCTGATGCTGCTCGACCTCGACGGCTTCAAGCAGGTCAACGACACGCTCGGCCACAACGCCGGCGACCAGCTGATCATCTCCGTCGCCGGAGCTCTGCAGAGCCGCCTGCGCGCGTCCGACCTGCTCGCGCGCATCGGCGGCGACGAGTTCGCGGTGCTGCTCTTCAACGGGGACCGGGAGCAGGCCACGCACGTCGCGCAGGATCTCATCGAGGCGATTCGCTCCAACATCGCGCTGCGGGGCGGCGAACGCCGCAGTGTCACCGCCTCGATCGGCATCACCCTGTTCGAATCGGCCGGCAGCTCGATGACCCCGGAGTCGGCACTGGGCGAAGCGGACCTCGCGATGTACGACGCCAAGGCCGCCGGCCGCGACGGCCACGCTCTCTACGCCGACATCGGGAACGGGGCGCGCCGCGGCAAGGCTCGGCTC
Organism: Solirubrobacteraceae bacterium; assembly: GCA_052148275.1. GTDB lineage: Bacteria > Actinomycetota > Thermoleophilia > Solirubrobacterales > Solirubrobacteraceae > Palsa-465. The sequence goes on along the minus strand of JBKQIR010000010.1, from coordinate 1,592 downwards.
ACATGGGTGGCGCGGATCGAGCACGCGCTCCAGCACAACAGGTTCGCGCTCGCGGCCCAGCCGATTCTCGATCTCCGCTCGGACGCGATCCACCAGCACGAGCTGCTCGTGCGCATGATCGACGACCGGGGCGAATGGATCGCCCCGGCCGACTTCCTCTACATCGCCGAGCGGCACGGGTTCATCAGCCGCCTCGACGAATGGGTCGCGGGCCGCGCCATCGAGCTGCTCGAAGCGAGCCCAGGGCTCGTCCTGGAGGTCAACATCTCCGGCCGCTCGCTCGGCGACCGTCGCCTGCTCGAGGCGTTGGACGAGCGTCTGCGCGCCACCAGCGCCGACCCGCGCAACCTCATCTTCGAGGTCACCGAGACCGCCGCGGTCGCGAACATCACTCACGCCCAGGCGTTCGCCGAGCGCCTGCGCGAGCACGGCTGCAGCTTCGCGCTGGACGACTTCGGCGCCGGCTTCGGCTCCTTCTACTACCTCAAGCACCTCCCGTTCGACTACGTCAAGATCGACGGGGAGTTCGTCCAGCACGCGCTCAAAGTCGACCAGCTCGTGATCGAAGCCGTCGTCGGCATCGCCCGCGGCCTCGGGAAGAAGACCGTCGCCGAGTTCGTCACGAGCGCGGAGACCCAGCGCATGGTCGCCAAGCTCGGCGTGGACTATGCGCAGGGCTACCACATCGGCAAGCCGATTCCGGTCACGCAACTGACCGGCAGCGCCGTCCCCTGAGAGTCCGCTGCACTCGGTTCGCGGCTTCGTCTGCTCCGTCGAGACCGGCGGCTTGCGCGAACTGCGCCGAGGCGCCGGCCGATACCCGTCACTCGGATGTCGAAACCGGCGCCACGCGCCACCTTCGACATCCAAGTCGTCGAGATTGGCGCCATGCGCCACTTTCGACATCAAAGTCGTCGCGGGCCCAGAGCAGGGTCATACTGAGCTGATGCAGCACTCGAGCACGAACGTCATCCGCACGATCCTCACTGGCACGCACACGTGGGCCGTCGTCGGCTGCTCCCCCGATCCCGGGCGAGCCTCGCATCGCGTCAGCTTGTTCCTGCAGCACCAGGGGTTTCGGGTCATTCCGGTCAATCCCGCGGTCGACACGATCCTCGGCGAGCGCTGCTACGCGAGCCTCACCGAGATCCCCGCCGAGGAGGGCGTGGAGGTGGTCGACATCTTCCGGCGCTCGGAGCAGGCGGGTCAGCACGTGGACGAGGCGATCACAATCGGCGCACGGGCGGTGTGGATGCAGCTTGGGGTGATCGACGAGCAGGCGGCTCAGCGAGGCTTGGCGGCCGGCCTTGCGGTCGTCATGAACCGCTGCCCGGCGATCGAGCTGCCGCGGCTGGCCGCCGGAGGCTCCGCGATCATTTCCTCTTAAGTATCCGGGGCCGCGGGCGCCATGCGGGCGTCCTGAAAATGGTCGCCATGATCCCGGTTATCAGTACATCTTGTTTGACGGGTCGGGTCGCCGGGAGCATCACAGCTCCCGGCTCCCACGGATCCCGGCGTGACACTCTCGCGTCACCGGGCTCTTCTCACCAACCGTCAGAACGCGCGGACCCACTTCCAGTGGGCGAACAGGC
>JBKQIR010000009.1:0-50465 GCA_052148275.1 Solirubrobacteraceae bacterium | reverse complement strand
GCGAGGGTCACGGCAGCACGCGCTCGATCGCGCCTGTGATTAGATCGTCCTCGGGCTCGACCGCAGGACGGAACCGCGCGACGACCTCGCCTGCCGGCGAGATCAGGAACTTCTCGAAGTTCCACTCGACCTCACCCGCCCGCCCGTCGCTGTCCGCCACCGCCGTCAACCACTCATACAGCCGGTGGCGATGACGGCCATTGACCTCGAGCTTCTCGGTCAACGGGAAGCTCGCTCATACGTAGTCGAGCAGAATCGCTGAATCTCCTCCGGCGTACCGGGCTCCTGGCCCGCAAACTGGTTGCACGGAACCCCGAGCACCGTGAACCCCGCGGCGCCGTAACGCTCCTGCAAGCGCTCCAGCCCCGCATACTGCGCCGTCAACCCACACCTCGACGCGACATTGACCACGAGGATCGCCTTGCCATCCAGAACAGCGGGATCGATCCGGCGTCCATCAATCCCAACGAGCCCGTCCGCAACCACCCCACGAATCCTAACAACGCAAATGGAGATCACTCCCAAACCCACAGCCCGGCCACTCTCGCCGCAGCAGACCGAACGATCCTCACGTCGCTCGACCCGCTGTCAGCGGGCGGCGAGACGCACGACCGGGATTTCCCGGTCCGTCTTCGCCTCGTAGCCCGAGAATCGCGGCTGAGAGGTCGTTATGCGCTTCCATGCGGCTGTGCGCTCCTCGCCGCTGAGCGTCGACGCCGTCACTGCGAGCTTGCGTCCGTCGATCTCGACCTCGATCCGGTCGGGGTGAGCCGCGACGTTGTAGAGCCACGACGGGTGGCCGGCGGTACCGCCGCGCGAGGCAACGACGAGCCACTTGTCGTCCCCGTCAGCGAACGCCATCACGGCGGCCGTTCTGGGCTGACCGCTCTTAGCGCCAACAGTGTGCAGGTAGAGCAGCGGCTGCCCGGACATCTTGTTGCCGGTGAGCTTGTGGACCCGCCTGACGACGGCCATCATCGCGCGCGCGACCGGGCCGCTCGGCGGTGCCTTGGTCCCACGCGAGCCCGCGGGTGGAATGTCGATCGCCATGCCGTGAGTCTCGCACCCGCGCCTGCGCCGGGCAACCTATCGATTGGGACGCTTCCGCTGTGAGCCCGGCGCGGCGACCTGCGAGCTCTCGGTCTGGTCAACCAGGGAATAAGCAGGGTAAAAACAAGGCGCCAGAGGACCAACCGTTTTGCAGGCCCTTTTCGAGTGGGCGGTGACGGGCTCGAACCGCCGACTTCCTGCTTGTAAGGCAGGCGCTCTACCAGCTGAGCTAACCGCCCGGCCGCACGATAGTACCCCGAGCGCCGCTCAGATCCTGCTCGATGCCCGTCGGCGCGCGAGCTACAGTTCGATCAGCCGGTGGACCCGATCAAGGGAGTTGGACGTGGCTGTAGATCCAAAGCGAACCGCAGTGGTGCTGATCGAGTATCAGAACGACTTCACCTCCGAGGGGGGAGCTCTGCACGCGGCGGTGGCGGGCGTGATGGAACAGACCGGAATGTTGGAGAACACGCGCCAGCTGGTTGAGGCCGCCCGCGCTGCCGGAGCGACGGTCGTGTACGCGCCGATCACGTTCGTGCCGGGGTATGGCGAGCTGTCTGCACATCCATACGGAATCCTCAAGGGAGTCGTCGACTCGACGGCGTTCGTGAAGGGCGAGTGGGGCGCCGAGATCGTCGATGCGCTCACGCCGCAGCCGGGCGACGTGATCGTCGAGGGCAAGCGCGGGCTCGACACGTTCGCGACGACCAACCTCGACTTCATCCTCCGCGCGCGAGGGATCGACACGATCGCGCTCGGCGGGTTCCTCACCAACTGCTGCGTGGAGTCGACCATGCGCTCCGGGTACGAGAAGGGCTATCAGGTGATCACGCTGTCCGATTGCGTGGCGGCGACCTCGGCCGAGGAGCACGAGAATGCGATCAAGTACGACTACCCGATGTTCTCCGAGGTCATGACCTCAACGGCGCTGCTGGAGCAGCTGGAGGGCGCGCGCGCGTAGCATCGCGCGACGTTCGGACAGATGGATCTGCAGATCAAGGACAGGGTCGCGCTCGTCACGGCCGCCTCGAAGGGACTGGGCCTCGGGGTGGCGACCGCGCTGGCACGCGAGGGAGCGAGCGTGGCGATCAGCTCACGATCAGCGGAGCGCTCCGCCGCCGCCGCGCGCGCGATCGGGGCGCGCGCGTTCGTCCACGACGCATCCGACGTCGAGAAGGCCCCGGAGCTGGTCACCGCGGTGGAGCGTGAGCTCGGGCCGATCGACATCCTCGTAACCAACAGCGGCGGCCCGCCGGCCTCGCCGGATGCCCTCTCGTTCTCGCTGCAGCAGTGGCGCGACGCTTACGAGATGCTCCTGCTCGGCCAGATCGCGCTGATCGAGGCCGCGCTGCCGGGGATGTGCGAGCGAGGCTGGGGACGCGTGTTGTCGCTGTCCTCGAGCGTCGTCCGGGAGCCGAGTCCGGTGCTCATGCTCTCGCAGGCGCACCGCTCGGGGCTGCTCGCGGCGCTCAAGACGATCGCGCGCCAGGTCGCCGGCAAGGGTGTCACTGTGAACACGCTGCTGCCAGGGCTGATCCTCACCGACCGCACCCGTGAGCTCGGGGCAGACAAACCCGAGCGGCTCGCCACGATGCCGATCGGCCGCCTCGGCGCGGTCGAGGAGTTCGGCGCCGCAGCGGCGTTCCTCTGCTCCCAGCCGGCCGCGTACATCACCGGCACGACGCTGCTGATCGACGGCGGCGTCGGTCAGTCGATCTGAGGTCGTTGAGCGCGGTGCAGGCAACGCGAACCAGGACGCCACGTCCGCGCTCGCTCGAGCGGTCCGCCCGCCGCGCGATCGGCGCGATCGAAGGAAGGTTCCTCGAGATGTTCTCGACGATCATCCGCAGCGCCCCGGACGGCCGGCTCGAGCAGCTGATGCGCACGCCCGCTCGCAAGGTGATCATCGGCGGCATCTTCTGGCGGCTGCCGCAGCAGCTGGAGGGGAACCTCCCCGAGGGGATCACGGCATCAATGCGCTGGCGCGTGACCACGCCGCAAACGAGCGTGGCGGAGACCTACAGCGTCGTGCTCGCCCGCCGCGGCTCGCATGTCACCCGCGGCTCGGACGGACCTGCCCCGCACATCACGGTCACCGTCGACTCCGCAGAGCTGCTGCGGCTGCTGACCGGCAACTCCAACCCGATGCGCTCGTACTTCACCGGCAAGCTGCATCTCACCGGCGACATCATGCTCGCATCCCGCCTGCTCGGGCAGATGCTCCCGACGGCCGATTAGCGCGCCGCGTGCAGTCAAAGGCACATGTCGAGCTTCGGCTCGTCGGGCTCCCGGGTCAGCGTCGTCAGTTGTGCGGTGAATGAGAACGCGGGGCGGTCGGCCCCGGAGCCCTTGGTGACCGCGACCTTGTAGGAGCCGATCAGCCTCGTGCTTGCCGAGATGGTGTCCGTCTCGGTCGCCGTGCGATTGCCGACCCACGGGTATGTGAACCGGCTCATGACGGTGTCGCCGCTCCTCACCAGCGGCGCGTAGTCGCCGTCAATCGCGAGGAACGAGGATCCGACGGCGAACGCCAGCCCCTGGCCGCTCAGCTTGTCGTAGCACGCGAACCGGGTGCCGCGGACGTCGAACCGGAAGAAGCTCCCGGCGCTCGTCTCGACGATCTCGACAGGAACTGTGGAGCAGCCGAGGCCGGAGCAGCGCGGAGGAGAGAGGGTCTCGGAGGCCCAGACGACATCTCCATCGTGGAGCGCGACCACGGCATGCTCGGTCGCGTCCACCCAGCCCGGCGGCAGGAACCCGTTGCCCCAGGTGGCGTTGAACATCGACACGCGCCCGATCGACGACTGCAACCCCGCATAGCGCTGACGCGTGAACGTGACACCGGGGACCCTGCTGTATGCCGACTGGACCGATCGCGCAAACGCGATTGCGTGCGCATTCCCCGACGAATCGCCCGACGCAGCGCTCGCGGGGCCCGCGCCGACCAACGCGGTGGCCGCTGCCGCGCACATGAGCGCCGCGCCTGCACCGGCACGAATCACGAGATGCGCATGCGTGGACATCACACAGATCCTCCTGCAGTTCGAGGTGATCGGCTGGGGGCTCTCGCGCCTGAGGCGCAGCCGGAGCCGTGATCGTACTGTCCGGAACACCGTGGAACGGCTGGCGATGCGCGAAAAATGCGGCGCGACGTCCGGGTGGCAGTACAGTCAACGTCGAGTCCCGTCGGCCGGGCACGATCGGGTCCCGCCGCCGGCATCCAACGCGATGAACCCGACCGCGCGCACCAACGACCTCACGGGGGCCGTCCTCGACGGCCGCTACGAGCTGCACGCGGCGATCGGCGAGGGGGCGTTCGGTCGCGTCTATCGCGGGCTCGATCGGCGGCTGGCTCGGACGGTCGCAGTCAAGGTGATCAAGTCCCCGTGGAGCGACGACTCGGCCTGGGTCGAGAGCTTCGAGCACGAGGCGCAGATGCTGGCGCGCATCAGCGATCCCGGGGTGGTCCAGATCTTCGACGTCGGGCACGCCCCAGAGGGCCTCTACTACGTCGCCGAGCTCGTCGACGGCGAGAGCCTCGCGACCCGACTGAAACGGGGGCCGCTGGAGCACCACGAGGCCTGTGACATCGCTGAGCAGCTGTGCCGGGCGCTGGCGCACGCCCACGAGCAGCGCGTCGTGCACCGCGACATCAAGCCGGCGAACATCCTGATCTCGTCGCACGGCCGAGTGAAGGTCGGCGACTTCGGTGTCGCGCGCCTGGCCGAGAGCACCACCGAGATCCCGGCCGCCGCTGTTGTCGGCACACCAAAGTACATGGCGCCGGAGCAGGCGCTCGGGCGTCGCGCGACGCCGGCCGTCGACATCTACAGCGCCGGCGTCGTGCTCTACGAGATGCTGGTGGGGCGGCCGCCGTTCGACGGCTCATCGGCGGTGGAGTTCGCGATGCGTCATGCCTACGACCGGCCCGAGCCGCTGCCGCCGGAGGTTCCGCGCGACCTCGCCAACGTGGTCGTTCGGGCGCTCGCGAAGCAGCCTGATGAGCGTTACAGGGACGCGGGCTCGATGGCGGAGGCGCTCGCGAGCACGAGCTCGGCCTTATCGAGCGCGGGGCGGATCGCCTTCGCGTCCGGCGCTCACGAGGAGATGCGGACCGTGAGCCTGGCGATGCCCGTGGTCGGCGAGCGTGTAGAGGCTCAGCGCGCGGGGGAAGAGCGCGCGGGGGAAAAGCGCGCGGGGGAAGAGCGCGCGGGGGAAGAGCGCGCGGGGGAAGAGCGCGCGGGGGAAGAGCGCGCGGGGGAAGAGCGCGCCGGGGAAGAGCGCGCGGGGGAAGAGCGCGCGGGGGAAGAGCGCGCAGGGACAGAGCGCGCGGCCGCCTCAGAGGGGGCCGTCGCCTCGGAGCGGGCGGTGGCCGAGCACGCTGCGGCACAGGCTGAGCCCGCGCAACCCGCCCGGAGCAACCGCGCGACCGCCGCGACCAACGGTGTCGACCGGACCAGGATCGCGCCCGTGCTGCCCCCGGCAATGGCGCCCGATACCGAGACGAGTCCCGCTGCGCGCCGGCGCAACCTCGCGATTCTGGCGATCGGCTGCGCGATCGTCCTGGCGATGATCGCCGGGGCGATCCTGCTGCCGGGCGCGGCTCCGCCCTCGGTGAGCACGCCGAAGCTGACCGGCCTGACTCAGAGCGGCGCGACCGCGAAGGCCCGGCGAGCCGGTTTGCGGATCCGCTTCTCCCAGCGCAACGCCACGGCGCCCACGGGCATCGCGATCGCTCAAACGCCGCTGCCGGGCGTGAGCGCTCCCCGCGGATCGCTCGTCAGCGTGACCCTGAGCGACGGACCGCCACCGGTGCCGGTGCCCTCGCTCGTCAATCAGAACGTGACTTCGGCTCGCACCGTTCTGACCTCCGTCGGCCTGCTCACGAACGTCGACATCGTTGCTGCACCGGGCATCACGCCGGGCATCGTCGTCCGTCAGGACCCAGCATCCGGTTACCTCCGGTGGCACGGAACAGTGACGCTGTCGGTCGCCGAGACGCCGAGCTGGCGGTTGCTCACCTCCCTGTCGGGCAGCGACGGCGGTCACACGGTGCCGTTCAGCATCATCGGCACGCGCTTCCGCATGGTCTACACGATGTCCTACAACGGCCTGTGCACGCTGATCTTCTTCTGTGACGGCCCCACGGCGCGAGTCGTGAACCTGAGGACGGGCGCGTCCGTCGCCCAGTTCGGGCTCCAGGACGGCGGCACGCGAACACAGCTCATCGACTCCGGCGCCGGGCTCTACCAGGTCACGATCACGCCGGGCTCGGACTCGGCGAGCTGGTCCTTGCGCGTCGACGACTACTACTGATCTAAGGGGATCTAAGGGCCCACGAGAAAATTACTGCGGGCTCCGACGGCGTCTGGACGCGCCTGACGCCACCGGGGCACCGCGTCTCCACGCGGATTCGCAGGTTCTCGAGTGCGTGAGCAATCGGGACGGCGACGCTTTGTCTCAGGGTGCGGCGCGCTTGGCGCGGTAGGCACGCACCTTCGTGCGGTTGCCGCATACCGCCATGTCGCACCAGCGTCCCGCGCGGTTGCGCGAGTGGTCGTAGAACGCCCACTGGCAATCCTCGGCATGGCAGGCCTTGACCCGTTCCCAGGTGCCGTCGGCAGCGGCCCTGGCGACGGGAGCGAGCAGCCAGGCGAGCGCGGCCGCGAAGCCGGCGGCACGCGGCTCGAGTCTGACCGCTCCGCCGGCGTCGAAGCACACCGACAGCTGCCCCCGCCGCGCGGCATCTTCGAGCTCAGCGCCCACCGGCCCGGCGGCGGGGGCGCCGTTGTGAGTGAGCATCACCGCGCGGAGGGCCTCGCGCAGGCGCATCGCCTGCTCGATCTCGCGCGCGCTGAGCGGCTGCTCGATCTCGCGCGCGCTGAGTGGCCGCGTCGGGTCCGCACCCAACTGTCGGCCCGCGAGCCAGTCGGCCAGCGCATCGGGTGTCGCGATCTCGTCGATCCCCGTCTCGGCGTCGAACGTGTTGACGAAGTCGATCACGAGCTGGAGGCCGTGCGGGGGCCCCCGATCACTCGGGGTGTGGCCCGGTTCGTGCGAGTGCTGTCCACTTGACACTGGCATAAAGCTTTAGTAGGTTACGACACCAGTGAACTGGTGACGGAGGTGTTCGAGATGCTAGACGACATACGGCTCGAGGTCGCAACAGGCAGCGTGAGCGGCTCGCCGCTCGAGCGCGCGCGGGCGCTGCTCGCGCCACGCCTCGCTATCCGGATCCTCGCCCGGATGCGCGCGGCGACGCTAGACCGAGCGCTCAGTGAGGGCGTCAGCCCGGACGCCTCGCCGCTCATCGCCGCCCGAGCGGCGCAGCTCAACAGACCGTCCTCGCGCACCCGGATCGCGATCGGCCTCGAGCGCGTCGCACTCTCGTGCGAGCGCTCACGCGGCGCGGGCTCGATCCTGCCGGCACGGGCTGCCGTGCTTGCCAACCGCTCACAGATCATCGAGCTTGCACGCACGCTGCGCGACGATTGCGGCCTATACGTGCGCGGCATCGCCATGCTCGAGGCGACGCTCACCGACGGCACCGGTCCGCTGTACACCGACCGCCACGGCGAGGCCCTCGGCCGCCGGCTCACGCTTGCGCGGATCCACCTGGCCGGCTGACGGCCACCGCGGCAGGGCCGGCGCAACGATCGTCAACAGGCGCTCGGCACGGCCCGGCAGTTGACCCGGGCGACTGTCAACAGTCCTGCGTGCACATGCAGATCGGTGAGCGACAGCGGCTCGACCTCGAAGCGCCAGAAGGCATCGGGGGCGGCGCCCAGCGCATGGACGAGCGCCGCCTTGATCGGGCCTCCGTGCGTGATCGCGACGAGCTGACCGTCGCCGCGCTGCGCCTCCGCGTCAAGCCATCGTGCGACCCGCGCCAGGAGTTGCGTGAGGCTCTCTCCACCATGCGGCCGCGTGTCTGGGTCGGTCATCCATCGTGACAGCGCGTCGGGATCGACGGCGTGCAGCTCCGCGAGCGAGCGGCCGGCCCACGCGCCGAAATCGCATTCGGCGAGCGCTGGGTCAACGCGCGCATCGAGCCCGGCGGCACGCGCCGTCTGCCGGCAGCGCAACGCGGGGCTGCTCACCGCCTCCGCGCCGGGAGCAAGCACGCCGCGCAACTCTCGCGCCAGCGCCATTCCGTGGGCATCCAGCGGCTCGTCGACCGGCAGCACGCTGCTCAGCGTGGCGGCAGTCGGCGCGTGCCGGACGAGCAGCAGGCTTCTCACGCGGGCGCAGCGTACACTCCGCTGGCCGGCACATACTCCCGGCCGGTGCAGGCGCAGCGAAGCCGGTGGGATTCCGGCGCTGTCCCGCAACTGTGATGCCCGGCAGGGCTAGCCAGGTCGCCTGATCTGCGCCGCTACGAACAAGCCCTCGGAGGAAGGGCGGAGCGTGCGCCGAGGGCCGCGAACCACCCCCCTCCGCGACCAGCGGAGGTTTTGTGACGTCAATCCAGTCCGGCCGGTGGCATCGGCGCCCCGCGACGGCGACAACGGCGGAGAGCATCGTGAGCGCGAGTGGCATGCCGCTGCTGTGGGTGCTCGGCGCCGGACTGCTGTTGCTCGCGTCCCTGCTGCTGGCGCTGACGATCGGGCCGTTCCCGATCGGCGTCGGTGCGATCGCGCTCGGCGCGCTGTCGCACCTGCCGCTGCTGCACATCCACTCGCCGCTCTCCCAGCTGCAGAGCGCGATCGTCTGGCAGATACGGGCACCCCGGGTCGTGCTCGGGGCGCTGGTCGGCGCGATGCTCGCAGCCTCGGGCTCCGCCTACCAGGGCGTGTTCCGCAACCCGCTCGCCGATCCGTACCTGCTCGGCGCCTCGGCGGGGGCGGGCGTCGGCGCAACGATCGTCATCGCCTACCTCCCGCACGCCTCGAGCGGGGAGCTGCTGCCGATCGCCGCGTTCGCGGGCGCGATCTGTGCGGTCGCGTGCGCCTACGCGCTCGGCAGCTCGGTGGCGCGCGAGGGCGGTACCGGCGCGCTCGTGCTCGCCGGCGTGACGATCGCCGCGTTCATGACCGCCGTGCAGACGTTCATGCAACAGCGCCAGTCCCAGACCCTGCAGCAGGTGTACGCCTGGATCCTCGGCGGGCTGACGGGCGCCACCTGGCACCAGGTCGCGATCGCGGCGCCCTACATGGTCGTGAGCGCCGCGGTCCTGGCTGCGCACAGGCGGATCCTCGACGTGCTCAGCGTCGGCGATCAGGAGGCGGCCAGCCTCGGACTCAACGTGCGCCGTGCCCGGCTCGTGATCGTGGTCGCGGCGACCGTCGGAACCGCAGCGGCAGTCGCTGTGAGCGGGCTGATCGGGTTCGTGGGGATCATCGTCCCGCACACGATCCGCTTGCTGGTCGGATCGAGCTACCGCGCGATCGTGCCGCTGTCGCTGCTCGCAGGCGCGGCCTTCCTCGTCCTCGCGGACGTGGTCGCGCGCACAGTGCTGTCGCCCGCCGAGCTTCCGCTCGGCGTCGTGACCGCGTTCTTCGGAGCGCCGTTCTTCGCGATCGTCCTGCGCCGAAACCCCTGGGTGGGCGTATGAGCGTCGCGCGTGAGTCGACACCCGACACGAACCTCACCACGCCGGTACCCCCGATCGTCGAGGTGCGCGGGCTGTCGGTGACGCTTGGCGCAACGCGGGCGCTCGACGGCGTCGACGCGGTCGTGCAGGAGGGCGAGTGGCTCGCGCTCATCGGACCCAACGGCGCCGGCAAGAGCACGCTCCTGCGTACGATCGCGGGGCTCGTCGCCCACCGCGGCGCGGTGTTGGTGAACGGACGGGCCCTCGACGCAGGCAAGCGCCGCGCGCTCGCGCGGTCGGTAGCGCTCGTGCCACAGCTGCCGCAGACCCCGGCGGCGCTGACGGTCGCCGAGTACGTGCTGCTCGGGCGTACACCGCACATCGGGTATCTCGGAAGCGAGCGGCGCAGTGACCGGATCGCGGCGAGCCGTGCGATCGAGCGCCTGTCGCTGGCGCCGTTCGTGCACCGCACGCTCGGATCGCTGAGCGGTGGCGAGCGTCAGCGGGTCGTGCTCGCGCGCGCGCTCGCGCAGGAGGCGCCGATCCTGCTGCTCGACGAGCCCACGAGCGCGCTCGATCTCGGCCGCCAGCAGGAGGCGCTCGAGTTGCTCGCCGAGCTGCGTCGCGAGGACCGGCTGACGGTCATCTCGGCGATGCACGATCTGAGCCTCGCGGGGCAGTACGCTGATCGTCTGTTGCTACTGGCAGAGGGCAAGGTGCTTGCGCACGGCCAGCCGCGCGAGGTCCTGACGGAACCGACGATCGCCGCTTGCTACGGCGCGGGCGTCCGCGTCCTGCACGACGCGGGCAACGTGTTCGTGCTGCCGGTGAGGACGGCGCGCCGATGATCGTGCGCCGCCGGGACCGACGGACGCCGAGAGGGTCACGCAGATGAGGCCGCTGATGGTCCAGGGCGTCTCGAGCTCGTCGGGCAAGAGCCTCGTGACGGCCGCGCTCGCGCGGGCCCTGCGCCGCCGCGGCGTCGATGTCGTCCCGTTCAAGGCGATGAACATCTCCAACAACGCGCGCGTCGTGACCGGCGGCGAGATCGGCACCGCTCAGTACCTGCAGGCGCTCGCCGCAGGCGTGGAGCCGGACGTGCGCATGAACCCGGTGCTGATCAAGCCCGAGGCGGACACACGCAGCCAGGTAGTCCTGCTTGGCCTGCCGGATCTCGAGCTCTCCCGCCGCCCGTGGCGCGAGCGATCCGGTGCGCTGTGGCCGGTGATCGAGGATGCGCTGAGGAACCTGCTCGCCGGTCACGAGCTGGTGCTGATCGAGGGCGCTGGGAGCCCCGCGGAGATCAACCTGCGCGACAGCGACCTCGCGAACATGCGCACGGCGCGCGCGGCCGGAGCGCGCGTCCTGCTCGTCGCGGACATCGATCGCGGTGGCGCCTTCGCGCATCTGTACGGCACCTGGGCGCTGCTCGAGCAGGAGCAGCGTGAGCTGATCACGGGCTTCGTGCTCAACAAGTTTCGAGGCGACGAAGCGCTGCTCGCGCCCGGCCCGGCACGGCTCGCGCAGCTGACGGGGGTGCCGATGCTCGGCGTGCTGCCGTGGCTCGAGCACGGGCTCCCGGACGAGGACGGCGCCGCCCCGGCGCAGCCGGACGGCACCCGGACGGTCGCCGTCGTGCGCTACCCGACCGCCTCGAACCTCGACGAGTTCAAGCCGCTGCAGCAGCTCGGCCTCCTGCGCTGGGCGACCGAGCCCCGGCACCTCGACGGCGCCGAGCTGGTGGTGCTGCCCGGATCCAAGCATGTCGCCGCCGACCTCGCCTGGTTGACGGATACGGGCGTCGCGACCGCGTTGGCGGAGCGCGTCGCACGCGGCGAGCCGCTGCTCGGGATCTGCGGCGGGCTGCAGATGCTCGGCGAGCAGCTGTGCGACGAGGCGGACGTCGATGGATCGGCCACCGGCCTGGGCCTCTTGTCGTTGCGCACGACCTTCCTGGCGGACAAGCACACCGAGCGCACGCTGACCCGCTTCGGCCGGCTGCCGCCGCCGTGGACGGCGCTGAGCGGCCGGACGCTGCGCGGATACCAGATTCGCCACGGGCGGACGCATCCGAGCGCAGCGATCGCCGACGCGCTCCCGGCCGGCCTCGGGTTCGTCGATGGACCGGTGCTCGGCGTCTACGTGCACGGCCTGTTCGAGTCGCCCGAGCTCGTGCGTGCGCTCCTTGGCGTGGCGCCGCGCCGCGAGCTCGAGGACGCGTTCGAGCAGCTCGCCGACGCCGCCGAGCGTCACCTCGACATCGACGCGCTGCTGGCCGAGCCGGCGGCCGCGAAGGTACGCGCGCGATGACGCTGATCCTCCTGCTCGGCGGCGCGCGCAGCGGCAAGTCGGAGCTGGCGGTGGCGCTCGCGGAGCGCCAGGACGCGCCCGTCATCCTGATCGCCACGGCGGAGGCGGGCGATGAGGAGATGGCGGCGCGGATCGATCGTCACCGACGGGAGCGGCCCGAGACGTGGGAGACGATCGAGGCGCCGATCGCGCTCGAGGCGGCGATCCGCGGCGCGCCCGATCGCAGCTGCGTGATCGTCGACTGCCTGACGCTGTGGACGGCCAACATGCTCGCCGGCCCGCAGGCCGGCGAGATCGAGAAGCGCTCCGAGCGCGCCGCACGTGCGGCCCGGGACCGCGCCGGGCTGACGATCGTCGTCAGCAACGAGGTCGGTCTCGGGATCGTTCCCGAGCACGCGCTCGGCAGGGTCTATCGCGACCTTCACGGCCGTGTCAACGCGGTGTGGGCACAGGCCGCCGACCGCGCCTACATGCTCGTGGCCGGCAGGGCGCTGGCGCTCCTTGGCGCGGCGGAGCTGCTCGAGGAGCTGCGGTGAGCGGGCTGCCCCACCCGGATGAGCGCCCGGCAGCCGCGACGGGCATGCGGGGACGGCGGCGCGCCGGCAGCGGGCGCAGCGGTCCGGTGCGCGAGCTGCGCGGGGTGCTCGCGGCCGTGTGCTTCCTGACGCGGCTGCCGCTCGGCGCGGTCGTGACGCTCGACGGCGACGACGTGCGGCGCTCGGGGGTCGCGTTCCCGGTCGTGGGGGCGGCGATCGGCGGCGGCGTCGGTGCGCTCGCCGCGGCGCTGAGCGGATCGCTCTCGACGCTGCTGGCGGTCGCGCTCGCGCTCACCGCGAGCACGGTGCTCACCGGGGCGCTGCATCTCGACGCGCTCGCCGACAGCGCCGACGCCCTCGGCGCCCACACGCGCGAGCGCGCACTGGCGATCATGCGCGACTCGCGGATCGGCTCCTTCGGGACGAGCGCGATCGCGCTCGATCTGCTGATCAAGGCCGCCGCGCTGGCCGCCCTCGTGCGCGACGAGCGGGTCGTGCGCTACGCGGTCGCAGCCGGCGCGCTCGCTCGTGCCGTACCGGTGCTGCTGGCGGCGGCGCTGCCTTACGCTCGGTCGGGTGATGGCTCCGGGGTGGCGTTGACCTTGGGCGGCGGCCTGCGGGCCGCCGCCGGCGGGATCGTCGCGGGCGGGATCGCGGTCGCGGTGGCGGGCGCCGACGGCGCGGTGCTCGTCGGTGCCGCGGCTGCGCTGGCGCTCGTGTGCGGCGCCGGCCTGCACAGGCGGCTGGGCGGCGTGACCGGCGATGGCCTCGGGGCGGCGCTCGAGCTGACCGAGACCTCGCTGCTCGTCGTGGCGGTCGCTCTGGTGGGGGGGCGCTGAGGGTCGTGAAGGCTGCCTGTCAGCGAGGGCGCTGAGGGTCGTGAAGGCCGCCTGTCAGCGAGGGCGTGAGCGATGAGCTACTGGCGTCCGCCGCTGCCGCCGGGCTTCGACAGCTCGCGCGCCCGTGAGCGAGCGCTCGATCCGGCTGCCGGCCGCTTCGACGACGCCGCCCGCGCGGGAGTGTGGCGGGCGATCGCGGAGCGGCGCGACATCCGCCGCTTCCGCCCGGAGCCGCTGCCCGACGAGCTGCTCGCGCGGCTGCTGCGGGCCGCCCACCAGGCGCCGTCGGTCGGCCTGATGCAACCCTGGCGATTCATCGTGATCCGCGATGAACGAACGAAGGCGGCGATGCAGGGGCACGTCTCGCGCGAGCGCCTGGTGCAGTCCGACTTCATGGACGAGCGCGCGCGGCAGTACCTTGATCTGAAGCTCGAGGGGATCCGCGAAGCGCCGGTCAGCATCGTCGTCTGCTGCGACCGCATGCCGGGACACGAGGTGCTCGGGCGCCACACGATCCATGACACCGACCTGTACAGCACGTGCCTGGCGATCGAGAACCTGTGGCTGGCGGCGTGCGCCGAGGGCGCCGCGATCGGCTGGGTGTCCTTCTACGAGGAGGATGCGCTGCGCGGCCTGCTCGCGATCCCGGAGCACGTGGTGCCGGTCGCGTGGCTGTGCGTCGGCTACCCCGACGAGCGGCCCGTGCGCCCGGGTCTCGAGGCGGCCGGCTGGGGACGCCGCCACCCGCTCGCGCAGCACGTGTTCGCGGAGCGCTGGGGCGAGGGGGCGCCGGCGGTCGTGGCTGCAGCCGACGCTGCGGACGCGGCTGCTGCGCAGGAGGCGGACCTGGCGATGGCCGAGGCGGCGAGCGCTGCGGCGATCGCCAAGGCGGTCACCGCGCTCGCACCGATCCGCCCGCCGCACGCCACACAGATGTCAACAGCCGCCGCACGCTCGGCGCGAGCGGCCGGCGGCGCGCTGCCCGCGTGGTGGCGCGTCCTCGCGGATCCGGTCGTCCCGGCCGACCACGCGGCCGCCGTGCGGGTCCGCGACGCGTCCGACGAGCTCGTCAAGCCCGCGGGCAGCCTCGGCGCGCTCGAGACGCTGCTCGAGCGCTGGGCCGCTGTCACGGGAGGCCTGCCGAGCGTGCTCCCGTCCGTCGGCGTGCTCGTGCTCGCGGCCGATCACGGCGTCGCCGCCCAGCACGTCAGCCTGTTCCCGGCGCGGGTGAGCGCTCAGGTCGCCGCGGCGGCGGCGCGCGGCGATACCGCAATCGGCGTGCTCGCGCGGGCGCTCGGCGCCGAGTTGCTCGTCGCCGACATCGGCCTGCGCGGCCCGCAGGCGACCGGCGTGCACGACTGCCGGGTCGCAGACGGCAGTGCCGACATCACGCTCGGTCCGGCGCTCACCGACGCGCAGCTGCGCGCCGCCGTGGAGGCCGGCCACGCGCTCGGCCGACGGCTCGCCGAGCGCCACGAGATGCTAGTGGTGGGGGAGATCGGGATTGCCAACACGACGGTCGCGGCCGCCCTGCTCGCGGCGCTCACCGGCATGACGCCGAGCGAGGTGTGCGGTCGCGGCACCGGACTCGACGCCCAGGGTGTGGAGCGCAAGCAGCGAGCCGTCGCAGCGGCGCTGGCCGTCAACGAGCCCGATCGCGACGACCCGCTCGGGTGCCTGCGATCGTGCGGCGGGCTCGAGTTCGCGGGCCTTGCCGGCGCGATGCTCGCAGCCGCAACACGGAGGCGCCCGATCCTGCTCGACGGCTTCGCGACAGGCGTCGCCGCACTCGCCGCCTGCCGCCTGCAGCCGGCGCTGCGCGACTACCTGATCGCCGGTCACCGCTCTGCCGAGCCCGCCCACCAGCGGGTCCTCACTGAGCTGGGGATCGAGCCGCTCCTGGACCTGCGGATGCGGCTCGGCGAGGCCAGCGGCGCCGCGCTGGCGGTGCCGTTGATCGCGCTCGCCGCACGCGCACACGGCGAGATGCGCCGGTTCGAAGACGCCGGCGTCGACCGGCGCTACTGATTGCCAGTTCGTTCGGCCTCTTTGGCTAGCCCGCATCAGCCCTGCCGGCGGATAATCAGGCGCATCGTGGCGCTGTGCTCGAGCCGGAGCGGTGCATGAGGAGCGACGAGGCGCGTGCCCGTTTCGCGCAGGCGCGCGTGGCGCGCCTGGCAACCGCGAACGCACGCGGCATCCCCCACGTCGTGCCGATCGTGTTCGCAGTGGCCGGCGAGTGTGTGTACAGCGTGGTCGACGCCAAGCCGAAGCGGAGCGCCTCGCTGAGAAGGCTCGCCAACGTCCGTGAGAACCCGTGCGTCTCGGTGCTCGTCGACCACTACGACGAGGATTGGGAGGCACTGTGGTGGGCGCGCGCGGACGGACGCGGCCGCGTCCTCGATCCCGGCGGGCGCCGGGCCGGCGTGGACCAAGCCGAGGCGGAGGAGGCGGGCGCGGATCGTGCCCGTGGGGACGAGGCGCGGCGCGCGGCCCAGCTGCTGCACGAGCGCTACCCCCAGCAGCGAGCGCTCGGCGCGGTGCTCGCGATCGACGTGGAGCGCTGGACCGGCTGGTCCGCTCGTGGGGGATGAGGAACGGCGCCGCGATCGGCGTCTCGTGCATGCTCTCGCGCGTCGATATCCGTGCCACACAATGTGGTCATGTCGTTCGACGGACGCTTTGCCCCCTCGCCGACCGGGCCCCTGCACCTCGGCAGCTTGCGTACCGCGCTGGTCGCGTGGCTGTTCGCACGCTCGCAGTCGGCGCGATTCCTGGTGCGGATCGAGGATCTCGACCCGCAGCGCTCACGTCGCGCGTTCGAGCAGGAGCAGCTCGCCGACCTAAGAGCGCTCGGGATCGATTGGGACGAGCAGCCGGTGCGCCAGTCCGAGCGCCTGGCGCTGTACGCGGAGGCGCTGCGGGAGCTCGAGGCGCAAGAACGCCTCTACCACTGCTACTGCACGCGCGCAGAGATCCGCGATGCGGCCAGCGCTCCGCACGGCGGACCCGCGGAGGGCGTCTATCCGGGCACCTGCCGTGAGTTGAGCGCCGCACAGCGGCGCCGGCGCGAGGCGGACGGCTGTCCCCCCGCCCTGCGAGTGCGCGCGGACGGCGAGGTGATCGTCTTCGAGGACCGGCTCCGCGGGCGCTGGCGGGGCGTCGTCGACGACTTCGTCGTGCGCCGCGCCGACGGGGTGCCCTCCTACCAGCTCGCGGTCGTCGTCGATGATGCCGCGCAGGGCGTCGGCGAGGTCGTCCGCGGCGCCGACCTGGCCGACTCGACGCCGCGCCAGATCCTGCTCACGCGGTTGCTCGGGTTGCCACAGCCGAGCTACGCGCACGTCCCGCTCGTGATCGGGGCCGATGGCGCGCGGCTCGCCAAGCGCCACCGATCTGCGACCCTCGCCGACCGTGGCGAGCCGCCGTCTGCCACGCTCGCGCTGCTGGCTCGCACACTGGGGCTCGGCGGCGGGCGCGACGATGTCAACGGAGCCGCCGAGCTGCTCGACGGGTTCGACCCCGACGCGCTGCCCCGCGACCCGGTCGTGCTGAGCAGTTGACAGCCGCTTGGGGCGGGCGCGGCACGCGAGTGCGAGGGTCTCGGGAGATCCGCGACCGCCACTCAGGCGAGCTGCTGCAGACCGTCCCAGATGAAGTCGGTGTAGTGCTGCACGACCCGGGCGCGCGGGATCTCAGGATGCGCGATCCACCAGCGTCCGACCTGCTCGCCGACGCCGGCGATCGCGTGCGCGAAGGCCTCGGCCCGCTCTGGATCGAGGGCCGCCGCCTCCGCGCGGATCACTCGGGCGATCGTCGCGATGCCCTCGGCGCGCAGCGCCATCATCTGGTCGCCCAGCTCGCCGAACATCGGTACGGCCGAGCCCGCGAACAGCACCATCCACCGCTGCGGGTCGCGCTGAAGGATCGAGAAGAAGAGCTCCCCCGCGGCCTCGATCTGCCCACGTGGATCGGTCGTGGAGGCGAGCGCCGCAGACAGCTGCTCGGCGTAGCGGTGCCGGGCCCGCCGCACGCACGCGAGGTACAGACCCTCCTTGGAGCCGTGATGGTCGTAGACGATCGGCCGGCTGACCCCCGCGGCGCGGGCGACGTCCTCAATCGAGGTGCGCTCGTATCCCTGCGACATGAACAGCCCCTCGGCGACGTCGAGCAGCTGCTGCTCGCGCTCGGCGCGGGGGAGCCGCTTGCGGGCGGCAGGGGCTGTTTCGCTGTGCATCTCCCTTGACATGTTACGGACTGTAGGTTATCGTTCCCGCCAACCTACAGTGTGTAGCTTAGGTGCGACGGCCACCGAAAGCGAGGATCTGCAATGAATGCCATCAAGGAGTCACACCCCCCCGCGACGGCCCGCACGGCGCGCGGGGCAACGGGCCTGAAGCAGCCCGGCGACGCGCCGGACGGCCGACCGATCGGCGTAGGGCCGGCCCGGGATCGGCGCTGGCTCGCGCTCGTCGTGCTGTGCGTTCCACTGCTGATCGTCTCGCTCGACGGCACCGTCCTCAACGTCGCGCTGCCGACGCTCGTGCGGGACCTGCACGCGAGCGACAGCGAGCTGCAGTGGATCGTCGACGCGTACGCGCTCGTGTTCGGCGGCCTGATGCTCGTCTCCGGGAGCCTCGCGGACCGCATCGGCCGCAAGCGGACGTTCTGCGCCGGGCTCGCGATCTTCGCCGCCACCTCGCTGTGGGCGGCGTTCTCCGATTCCGCCGGGATGCTGATCGCCGCGCGCGCGAGCATGGGCGTCGGCGCGACGCTGATCATGCCGGCGACGCTGTCGATCATCACGAACACGTTCAGAGATGCCGGCGAGCGTCAGCGGGCGCTCGGGATCTGGGCGGGGACCTCGGGGGCCGGCGTCGCCATCGGCCCGATCGTCGGCGGACTGCTGCTCGCGCACTTCGCCTGGGGCTCGGTGTTCCTCATCAACGTGCCGATCGCCCTGCTCGGCCTGCTGTTTGCGATTCGGCTCGTTCCCAACTCGTTCGACGCGAATGCCCAGCGCCCAGACATCGGCGGATCGATCCTGTCGATCGTCGGCCTCGGCCTGGTGCTGTGGGCGGTGATCGAGGCTCCGGTGCACGGCTGGACCTCGGTGATCGTGCTCGCCACCGGCGCCGCCGGGCTGCTGACGCTGGCGGCGTTCGTCGCCTGGGAGGCGCACAGCTCGCATCCAATGCTCAAGCTTGGCTTCTTCCGATCGCGGAGCTTCTCGGGTGCGGTCGCGGGCAGCGGGGCGGTGATGTTCGCGCTGTTCGGGTCGCTGTTCCTGCTCTCGCAGTTCCTGCAGTTCCAGCTCGGCTACAGCGCGCTGGGAGCGGGCGTCCACATGCTCCCCGCGGCGGCCGGGATCGCGTTCGTGGCGCCGCTCTCGCCGATCCTCGTACGCCGGTTCGGCACGAAGCTCACGGTTGCGGTCGGGCTGCTGGTCGTCGCCGCCGGCCTCTGGCAGATCTCCGGGGTGACGGTCACGACGACGTACTCGGGGCAGCTCGCGGGGACGATCCTGATCGGCGTGGGGGCGGGCCTTGTGTGGCCCGCCTGCATCGGCTCGCTGATGGGCACGCTGCCGCCCGAGCACACCGGCGTCGGCTCGGCCACGAACGGAACCTTCGCGCAGGTCGGCAGCGCGCTCGGCGTCGCCGTCGTCGGCAGCCTGCTCGCGACGCGTTACCAGCACCTGATGACGCAGGCACTCGCCGGGCGCCACGTGCCCCCGGCGATCCACGCCACGATCCTCTCGTCGCTCGGCGCCGCTCTCAACGTCGCCCAGCACCTCGGCGGGCTGACCGGCGCGCTGCTTGCGACCGCCGCCCGGTCGGCGTTCGTCTCCGGGATGGACCTCGGGCTGCAGGCCGCCGCCGGCGTCGCGCTTGCAGGGTGCCTGATGGCGCTAGTCGTCCTCCCGGCGAGGGCCACCCTGCACGCAACCGACGATCGGGACGCCCCGGCGGAGCCGTGAGCGTGGGCTAAGGCCCCGCCGCGGGTGAGCCTTGGAGGTTGGTGTTCATAGTGAACACCAACGTCCAAGGCTCACTCCGGCTGCCGCACGTGACGGCGCGAGGAGCTGCCGGCCTCAGCCCGCGTGCTGGAGGCGTCCCTGCCACACGGCCTTGGCACCGAGGTCGCCGACCTTGTAGCACAGGTACGCCGAGACGAGCGCGAGCACGACGAGCGCGCCACGCAGGGCGATCACGCTTCCGCGAGGCGCGAGCAGGCGGTCGACGATCTGCAGCCCGGTCGGCATCCCGCCGGAGATCCGCTGAGAGGCGAACGTGACGATCAGCACGGCCGTGAACAGGACGAAGATGACCGCGAGGATGTGCGCCGCGTGCGAGTGGCGGTGGATCAGGCTGGCGGCCTCGCCCTGCAGGTGCAGCGCGCCCTCGAGTGCCGCGCCGGCCTGCATCGCCAGGAAGATCGAGGACATCCCAACGATCGAGGTGAGGCACAGCAGGATGCCGTAGCGCTCTAACCATGCCGGTCGCGCGACGCATGCAAGCGCGCCGAGGACGCTCAATGGGATCAGCACGACGGGGACGTGGATGAACAGCGGGTGCGCCGGCAGGCCGCCGTAGATCGTCGTGATCCGGATCGGCACGGTCAGGAAGCCGAGGAACGCGATCAGCGTCAGGACGAACTCGGCGCGGCGCCAATCGACGCGGCTGGATCCGCGCGTGGGAATCGTCTCGGTGCTCACGTCGCGAGTGTGGGAGCGGTCCGTAAACGCGCCCTAACACGCACATGAGACAGCTCTCATGTGCGCTTCGCATCCCGGATCGCATGCCCCGGCGCCGCCGACATCGCGACGCACCGCCTCCCAGTGTCAGCTCCCCAGGGTGGCGACGAGCAAGGCCTTGATCGTGTGCATCCGGTTCTCGGCCTCGTCGAAGACGAGTGACGCCGGCGACTCGAACACATCGTCGGTCACCTCGAGCGCCTCGAGGCCGTAGCGCTCGAACAGCTCCCTACCGACGCTCGTCTCCCTGGTGTGGAAGGCGGGGAGGCAATGCATGAACTTGATGTTCGGGTTGCAACTCAGTTGCATCGTTCGCGCGTTCACCTGATAGGGGAGCAGCAGCTCGATGCGCTCCCGCCACGCCTCCACCGGCTCGCCCATCGAGACCCACACGTCAGTGAGGATCACGTCGCAATTGATGACCGCCTGCTCGACATCCTCGGTCAGTGTGACCCTGCCGCCGCTGAGCTGTGCGTCGCGCTCCGCCGCGTCGAGGATCTCCTCCGCCGGCCACAACGAGCGGGGACTCGCGATGCGGACGTCCATGCCGAGCTTCCCCGCCCCGATCAGGTACGTGTCGGCCATGTTGAAGCGCCCGTCGCCGAGGAAGCAGAAGGCCACCTGTGACAGCGGCTTGTCGATGTGCTCGCGGAAGGTGAGGAAGTCCGCGAGGATCTGGGTCGGGTGCCACTCGTCGGTCAGTCCGTTGTACACGGGCACTCCCGCCCATGCCGCCAGCTCGTCCGCGATCGACTCCCCGAAGCCCCGGTACTCGATCGCGTCGTACATGCGTCCGAGCACGCGCGCAGTGTCCTTGACGGTCTCCTTGCGGCCGATGTGCGAGCCGCTCGGGCCGATGAACGTGACGTGGGCTCCCTGATCGTGGGCCGCCACCTCGAACGCGCACCGTGTCCGCGTCGAGTCCTTCTCGAAGATGAGCGCGATGTTCTTGCCCTGCAGCCGTTGCCGCTCACGGCCCTCCCGCTTGGCGGCCTTCAGCTCGGCCGCGAGGTCCAGGAGGTGGAGGATCTCCTCCGAGGAGTACTCGGTCAGGGTCAGGAGATGACGCCCACGAAGATCGATAGCGGTGGTCACATTACTACGGTGAGGAGCGGGCACATTCGCAGCGGACGAGCGGATACATTGCGCTCATGCGCACGCCGGCGGAGTGGGAGCCACACGAGCGGACCCTGATGGGGTGGCCCTGCCGCGCGCAGCTGTGGGGCGAGGTGATCGAGGACGCGCGGGCCGACTATGCGCTGGTCGCCAACGCGATTGCGGCGTTCGAGCCGGTCACGATGATCGCCAACCCCGGCGCGGACGCGCGTGCGGCGCGCTGGGCGTGCGCCGGCGCCGTCGAGGTCGTCGAGCTGGGGATCGACGACTCGTGGCTGCGCGACAGCGGTCCGATCTACACCTACGACGGCGAGGGTGAGCGCGTCGCCGTGCACTTCGGCTTCAACGCTTGGGGCGGGAGGTTCACGCCGTTCGATCGCGACGCCGCGGTCGGTCGGCTGATCGCCGAGCGGCTCGGCGACCGCGTCGTGTCGTCCTCGATGGTGCTCGAGGGGGGCTCGGTCCTCACCGATGGTCAGGGCACGCTGCTGAGCACGGAGCAGTGCCTGCTGCATCCCAACCGCAACCCGTCGCTGTCGCGCGAGCAGATCGAGCACGAGCTGCGGGCGCGGCTCGGGGTAGAGCGGTTCGTGTGGCTCGGGATGGGGTTGGTCGAGGACCGTGACACCGACGGGCACGTGGACCTGATCGCGGCGTTCACCGAGCCCGGGCATGTGCTGCTCGTCTCCGTTGACGAATCGAACGCGAACTTCGACCGCTGCCAGGAGAACGTCGAGCGGTTGCGGGGCGCCGGGATCGCCGTCACCGAGCTTCCGTACCTGCCCTACGCGAAGGTGGGGGGCGAGAGGATCGCCGCCAGTTACCTCAATTTCTACATCTGCAACGGCGCCGTGATCGTGCCGCTCGCCGGCGGCGTCGCCGACGAGCCGGCGCTCTCGGTGATCGGCGAGGCGTACCCCGGCCGCGAGGTCGTGGGCGTGCCCGGCCTGATCCTCGCCTACGGCGGCGGGGGTCCCCACTGCATCACCCAGCAGGTCCCGGTCCGCCATGACTGAGGCCCCGGTGCTCCTTACGGCGTTCCCGCCCCCGCCGTCGCCGGCGCGCACGCGCCCGGCGGAGCGCCCCCCGCTGCGGCTCGGGCTCGTGCAGGAGGGCTGGCACCATGATCCGGACGAGCACAGGGAGGCGCTCGCCGCCGCCATCCGCATCGCGGCCGGCGAGGGCGCCCGTATCGTGTGCCTGCAGGAACTGACGCTCTCGGCCTACTTCGCGGTCACCCCCGACGGCCCGCAGGCCGTCGGGACGGCGCCTGAGGATCTCGAGACGGGGCCGACGGTTTCATTTGCGAGGAGCGCCGCCATCGCCAACGGCGTCTACGTGCACGCCTCGCTGTTCGAGCGCGCCGACGGACCGGGCGGGCCCGACGGGTTGGGTTACAACACGGCGATCGTCGTGGCGCCGGGTGGGCGTCTCGTTTCGCGCACGCGCAAGCTGCACATCCCGGTGACGGCCGGCTACTACGAGGATCACTACTTCCGCCCCGGTCCGGCGTCGGCTGAGGCGTTCGCGCTCACTCCGCTCCCGCTCGACGAGGGTGGCGGCGATCGGCAGGCTCAGCTGGGCTGCCCGACCTGCTGGGATCAGTGGTTTCCGGAGCTCGCGCGAGCCTACTCGCTGCAGGGGGCCGAGATCCTCATCTACCCGACGGCGATCGGCTCCGAGCCCGATCACCCCGGCTTCGACACCCAGCCGCTGTGGCAGCAGGTGATCGTCGGCAACGGCATTGCCAACGGGACCTTCATGGTCGCCGTCAACCGGATCGGGACCGAGGAGCCGCTCACCTTCTACGGGTCGAGCTTCATCTCGGACCCGTATGGGCGCATCCTCGCCCAGGCTCCCCGCGACCGGCCGGCGGTCCTGGTCGCGGATCTCGACCTCGATCAGCGCCGCGACTGGCTCGAGCTGTTCCCGTTCCTGCGTACGCGGCGCCCGGACGCGTACGGGCTGCTCGTCCGCTGAGCGTGACATGAAGCGGTGGGAGACGCGCCGCGCCGCGCCGAGGATGAAGCGGCGAGAGCGCACTGGGCATTCCGCTATACAGAGTCCTCTTGCATGAAGCCGCACCGCTCCTTCGATCCACTGCTCGTCGCCCGCCTCGAGTGCGCTGCCTGGGTCGCCTACTACCGTCACAACTGGATCGCCTTCATGCGAGCCGTGCTCGCGGGCAGTCGCGCGGTCTTCGGGCTCCCGTGGACGCTCACGATCCTCTGCGCGTGGTTCGTGATGCGAGCGACCCAGCTGTGGGCCCCGTTTCCCCGCAACGATCCCGAACGGGCCCGGCGCAGGATGGAGCGCTTCTACCGGATCCTCCAGCGCCACTCAGGCGAGTCATTCAACCCGGCGCACGCGGCCGCGCTCGAGCTGGCGTGGTGGAGCGTGCATCGAGACAACCAGCACGCGCCCGGAGGCGGCGACGATCGCTCCCTCATCGACGCGCTCACGCGACTGTACGCCCACGTCTACGGCGTCCCCGAGCGGTCGGTGCGCCCGGCCGCCGAGCAGCGCGCGCTCGCGATGCGCCACTCCGACCAATGGGTGCGCGAGGGACGCGATCCACGCAGCCCGCTGATCGAGCGGGAGCGCACAGCGCTTGTGCGGTCATACACGGCGCTGCTGGCCGCGGTTCACTAGCTGTGGTCGCAGTCGCCCCTTGGACCCCAAAGCGGCGCCCGGCTCAGCTGGCGGGCGGCCCTGCGGCTCCAGAGAACGCCGGGAGCCCGCGGGGAAGGAACACCGCGACCTCCCGCAGACGCAGCAGGTGCTCGTTCGGAAGGTCGAGCATGAGATCCATGTCGGCGAGCGAGGAGAACCCCCCGATCGCCTCACGGGCCGCGATCAGGCGCTCGACCGTGTGATCGTCCAGGCCGGCCTCGGTGCGGAGCACCGACGGCGGTGCGCTGTTGAGATCGACGAGGTCGCCGTGAAACGCCCACGGCAGGTCGGGCCGGCCCACGCCGAGCTCCCGCGCTCGCGGCGGGTCGGCGAGCGCGATCTGGCGTGCGAGCGCCACGCTCCGCGCATGCTCGCGTGCCCGGAGCAGGTCCTGCGGGACCTGCTCCATCTGCGGGAACCCGTCGGTCTCTGCTGCGACCGGGACCGCCAGCGCGTGCACGGTGCCACCGGTGAGCAGGGCGATCAGCAGGAACCCGGCAGCGGTCGCGCTGACCGCTTCGAGCGCGATCGCAACCGCCGTGACGACGAAGTACACCGCAGCCCACGCCAGCAGGGCAGGGCGGCGCCTGCGCAGCGCGGCAGCCAGGAACGGCAGCCAGGTCAGCATCCCGACGGAGCCCACGAGCAGGCACGCCCAGACGACGCCGCGGACGTGGCGGCGCGCCGCACCTCGCGGCGCTGCTGATCCCGTTCCCTGTCGACCGTAACCGGTCCCGTTCGCCCTGCTCATCGCCGTGCACCTCCGGATCGCCGTTCTCACGAGACCCATGTTGAGCGAAGCGCGGCGACGTCGGCATCGGTGATTCGTGCCATCGTCACAATGGCCCTTCCGGCGCTCGACATCGCGCCCCCCGCTATCTTCTGGCGCAGGCAGGAGATCGCGATCGACGCGTTTCAGCACACGGTGTGCGCGGTCGCGGTCGGAATCGCATATGAGTTGCTGAGCTCGTGACCTGAACATGCATCCGTGAGCGATTCATCCGTCGATGTAAACGGCAGCGAGGGGCCGCAGCAGGCGATTCCGCCCGGACCGATGCAGCGCGACAAGCACGGGTGGCGCGTTGCGCCCGCACCCGACGGTCGCGGGATGCCCGCGCAACCCCCGCCGACTCCGCCGCACCGGCTGCGGGGCTTCTGGTTGTTCCTGCTCGCGCTGCTGGCGCTGAACTGGATCTCGGTGCTCGTCTTCCAGCCAAGCGCCGAGCCGCGCGTCACGGTCCCATTCAGCCCCTACTTCCTCAATCAGGTGCAGGCGGGCGAGGTCAAGTCAATCTCCTCGACAGGCGATACGGTCGACGGCACATTCGCCAGCAAGATCCGGTATCCGGCATCCGACAAGGAAGCAACCCCGACAACGCTGTTCTCGACCGAGGTGCCGTCTTTCTGGAGCACCGGTGAGCTGACGGACCTGCTCAGGCAGAAGGGGGTCGAGGTCAATGCGAAGTCGACCGCGCAGAGCACGTCGCTGCTCGTCGAGCTGCTGCTCGGCTTCGGCCCTACGCTGCTGATCGTCGGGCTGTTCGTGCTGCTGGCGCGACGGGCCACGGCGGGTGGCGGAATGGGTGCACTCGGGAACTTCGGTCGTTCGCAGGCGCGCCGTGTCGACCCGGAGAAAATCCGGGTGACGTTCGACGACGTCGCCGGGATCGACGAGGCGAAGAGCGAGCTCACCGAGATCATCGACTTCCTGCGCCGGCCCGAGCGCTATCAGCGTCTTGGCGGGCGGATGCCGCACGGCGTGCTGCTGTTCGGGCCGCCCGGGACCGGTAAGACCCTGCTGGCACGCGCGGTCGCCGGCGAGGCGCATGCCGCCTTCTTCTCGATCTCGGCATCGGAGTTCATCGAGGCGATCGTCGGCGTCGGCGCATCACGGGTCCGCGACCTGTTCGCGAAGGCGAAGGAGGCCGCCCCGGCGATCATCTTCATCGACGAGCTCGACGCGATCGGCCGCTCGCGCCAGGGATCGGCGTCGGTCACAGGCGCCAACGACGAGCGCGAGCAGACGCTCGATCAGATCCTCACGGAGATGGACGGCTTTGACAGCAGCGAGGCCGTCGTCGTGCTCGGCGCGACCAACCGGCCCGAGATCCTCGATCCGGCGCTGCTGCGGCCTGGGCGCTTTGACCGTCGCGTGGCGGTCCAGCCGCCGGATCGCGCCGGGCGGCGCCAGATCCTCGCGGTTCACACCCGATCGCTGCCGCTGGCGGACGACGTCGACCTCGACGCGATCGCATCGACCACGCCCGGGATGGTGGGGGCAGATCTCGCCAACCTCGCAAACGAGGCGGCGCTGCTCGCGACGCGGCGCGATCACTCCAAGGTGCACATGGCGGACTTCACCGACGCGCTCGAGAAGATCATGCTCGGCGCGCCACGCGGGATCATGCTGAGCGTCGAGGACCGCGAGCGGACCGCCTACCACGAGTCGGGGCACGCGCTCGTGGGGATGCTGACGCCAGAGGCCGACCCGGTGCGCAAGGTCTCGATCATTCCGCGCGGTATGGCCCTCGGGGTGACGCTGTCAGCCCCGGACGCGGACCGCGTGTCCTACTCCCGTGAGGAGCTCGAGGCCAAGATCCGGGTGTCACTCGGCGGTCGTGTGGCCGAGGAGGTCGTGTTCAACAAGATCACCACCGGCGCGGAGTCCGACATCCAGCAGCTCACGCAGATCGCGCGGCAGATGGTCGGGCGCTGGGGCATGAGCGACAGGCTCGGCCCGATCGCCCTGCTGCCGAGCGACGGCTTCGGGCCGCTGCTGCCGGGCGTCAGCGAGACCTCCTCGCAGACCCAGTGGCTGATCGACGAGGAGGTGCGGCGCATCGTCGACGACGCCCATGCCGAGGTCACGCGGTTGCTCACCGACCGGCGCGATCAGCTGGAGCGTCTCACGCGCGCGCTGCTCGCAGCCGAGACGCTCGACGCGACCGACGCCTACGCCGCCGCCGGTGTGAGCATGCGCACCCCCGAACTGCAGCCGGGCACCGAGGCGCATGCCGAGCCGGTTTCCTAGCCGCGGCCGTCGTAACGCTTGGTCGCCGAGCGAGACACACCACGCGTGAGCGCGGAGCGAAACCGGCTGTTGGAGGTGCCGGGAGGGCGCGCGCCTTGGCGGCACTGGGGGCCCTATCTGAGCGAGCGCGCCTGGGGGACCGTCCGCGAGGACTACAGCGCGAATGGAGACGCGTGGGACTTCTTCCCGCACGATCACGCGCGCTCTCGCGCCTATCGATGGAACGAGGACGGGCTCGCCGGCGTCTGCGACGACCGCCAGACGCTGTGCTTCGCGCTGGCCTTCTGGAACGGACGCGACCGGATCCTCAAGGAGCGGATCTTCGGGCTCACGGGCCCCGAGGGCAACCACGGGGAGGACGCCAAGGAGTACTGGTTCTACCTCGACTCGACGCCGACGCATTCGTGGATGCGCTGGCGGTACATGTATCCGCAGGGCGAGTTCCCCTATGACCGGCTGCGCGAGGAGAACGGCGTCCGGGGCAAGCTCGATCCCGAGTTCGAGCTGGTCGACACCGGGCTCTTCGACGACGACCGCTACTGGGAGATCACCGCCGACTATGCGAAGGCCTCGCCGGAGGACCTGCTGATCAGGGTCGCTGTGCGCAACGCCGGCCCGGAGCCGGCGACGCTCGACGTGCTGCCGACGCTCTGGTTTCGCAACACGTGGTCCTGGGGGCTGGACGCCGCGAAGCCGTCGATCGCCCGGCGGGACGGCGTGCTCGTCGCCGAGCACCCGCAGCTCGGCCGGCGCGTGCTCAGCGCCGGCGGCTCCCCGGAGGCGCTGTTCTGCGAGAACGAGACCAACACCGAGCGCCTGTGGGGTGTCCCGTCGGCGACGCCGTACGCCAAGGACGGCATCAACGACCATGTCGTGCGCGGCGCGCCGACCGTCAACCCCGATCAGGTGGGAACCAAGGCCGCGTTGCGCTACCGCCTGCAGGTCGCCGCCGGCGAGACGGCGACGATCGAGCTCAGGCTCGGCGAGGACGCGGGTCTCGACGGCGATGCGCACGACACGGTGATGCGCGAGCGGGCGCGTGAGGCCGACGAGTTCTACGCCGAGCTGACCCCCGCCGGTGTCGGTGCCGATGAGGCGCTCGTGCTGCGTCAGGCGCTCGCCGGGATGCTCTGGTCCAAGCAGTTCTACCACTACGACGTGCGACGCTGGCTGGCGGGCGACCCGGCCGGGCCGCCGCCTCCGGATTCGCGCAGAGGCGGACGCAACCGCGCGTGGACCCATCTCAACAACATGGATGTGATCTCGATGCCGGACACGTGGGAGTACCCGTGGTATGCGGCCTGGGACCTCGCGTTTCACTGCGTCGCGCTCGCCCACGTTGACCCGGAGTTCGCCAAGTCACAGCTCATCCTGCTCTGCCGCGAGTGGTATATGCACCCGAACGGGCAGCTTCCCGCCTACGAGTGGGAGTTCGGCGACGTCAATCCGCCGGTGCACGCGTGGGCGGCGCTACGTGTCTACGAGATCGCGGCAGACAATGATTACGATTTCCTCGAGCGAGTCTTCCACAAGCTGCTGCTCAACTTCACCTGGTGGGTCAACCGTAAGGACTCTGAAGGGAGCAACCTCTTCGAGGGCGGTTTCCTCGGCCTTGACAACATTGGGCCATTCGACCGCTCGGCGCTGCCGGTGACCGGCACGCTCGAGCAATCCGACGGCACCGCCTGGATGGCGATGTACTGCCAGAACCTGCTCGAGCTGGCGCTCATCCTCACCGAGCACGACCGCGCCTACGAGGACCTCGCGACGAAGTTCTTCGAGCACTTCGCGTTGATCGCCGCGGCGATGAACGACAAGGGCCTGTGGGACGAACAGGACGGTTTCTACTATGACGTCCTGCACAGCGACGGCGTCGTCTGTCCGCTGCGAGCGCGGTCGGTCGTCGGCCTGCTTCCGCTTGCCGCGGTCACGACGCTCGGCCCGGAGACGATGGCGCGGCTACCGGACTTCATGACCCGCGTGCAATGGTTCACGGCGAACCGGCCGGAGGGCCTCGAGGTCGTCCAGCACATGGGCTCGACCGAGCACGCCGGCTGGCGGATGCTGTCGATCGTCGACGAGCAGCGGCTGCGGCGGATGCTCACCGCGATGCTCGACCCGCAGGAGTTCCTCTCAGACCATGGCTTGCGCGCGCTCTCCGGCTACCACGAGGCCAACCCGCTGTACGTCAACATCGGCGGCGTGAGCGCGATGCTCGACTACGAGCCGGCCGAATCGAGGAGCGCGCTGTTCGGCGGCAACTCCAACTGGCGCGGACCGATCTGGTTCCCGATCAACTACCTCCTGGTCGAGGTGCTCTGCGTCTACCATCGCTACTTCGGCGACTCATTCCAGGTGCAGTGCCCGACAGGTGGTGGTGCGCTGATGAGCCTCGCCGGCGTCGCGGACGAGCTCGCGGCGCGGCTGATCGGGATCTTCTGCAGGCGCGATGACGGATCGCGTCCGGTCTTCGGGAACTACGAGCTGTTCCAGCGCGACCCCGCGTGGAACGGGCTGATCCCGTTTCACGAGTACTTCCACGGCGACACCGGCGCTGGGCTCGGAGCCTCCCATCAGACCGGCTGGACCGGGCTCGTCGCCGACCTGATCATCCGCCGGGGGCGTGGTCGTGAGCCCAGGCGATGACGTCGCGCTGCCGTTGACGGTCGAGCCATCCGGCAGGCGCAGCACGGGAAGCTTCTCCTGCCCGTCGAGCAGATGCGTCCTCTGACCGATCCCCTCGGGCTCGAGCCGGCGGAGATGCGGCGCTTGGGGTACTGGGTGGTCGATCGCGTCGTCGAGCATTTCGAGCACGGCGCCGACGGGCCGGCGATTCAGGTCTCGTCCGCGAGCGAGCTGCGCTCGGCGCTCGGCGGTCCCGTTCCGCAGACGCCCGGCGACGCGCTCGAGGCGATGCAGACGCTCGTCGATGTGGCCCTGGCGAACATGCAGCACGGGGATCATCCTCGGTTCTTCGCGCGCGTACCCTCGCCTTCGTCGTATGCCGGCGTTCTGGGGGAGTGGCTCGGGACCGGATTCAATGCGATCGCCTCCTCGTGGGCCGGGTCGTCAGGTCCCGCGACCGTGGAGCTCGTCGCTCTGGATTGGCTGCGCGAGCTGCTGGGGCTGCCGGACCGCACCGAGGGTGTCCTGCTCAGCGGGGGCTCGCTGGCGAGCATGACCGCGCTCGCGGTCGCCCGCCGGGCCGCCGGGCCCGGCGTCGCCTATCTGTCCGATCAGACGCACGCTTCGATCGGGCGCGCGCTCATCACGCTCGGCTACGGGCCGGACGACGTGCGCGTGCTGCGCAGCGATCCGCGGCTGCGCCTCACCGCCGCCGCCGTACGCGAGGCCGTGCTGGAGGATCGCCGGCGAGGTCGACGTCCGAGCGTCATCGTCGCGACCGCCGGCACCACCAACAGCGGCGCAGTCGATGACCTGGAGGGCCTGGCGGAGCTCGGGCGAGCCGAGGAGCTCTGGCTTCATGTCGATGGCGCCTACGGCGCGGCCGCCGCCCTGTGCCCTGCGGGGCGCGCGGCGCTGCGCGGCCTGGAGCACGCCGACTCACTCGTCGTGGACCCTCACAAGTGGCTGTTCCTGCCGATCGATATCGGCTGCCTGTTCGTGCGCCGTCGGGGGCTGCTGGCTGACACGTTCGCGATGCGTCCGGAGTACCTGGCCGATGTCCGCAGCGACGACGCCGAGGTCAACTTCGGCGATCGGAGCCCGGAGCTCACCCGCCGCTCGCGCGCGCTGAAGCTGTGGCTGTTGCTCCGCGTCCACGGCGCCGAGCGCTTGCGGATGGCGGTCGCCCGTGGTCTGGAGCTGGCCGAACTTGCACAGCAGCGGCTCGACTCCGACGAGCAGTGGGAGGTGATCACTCCGGCCCAGCTCGGCATCGTCACCTTCACCCGGTCTGGATGGAGCGCCGAGGACCACGCCGCCCGCGTCGCCGCCCTGTCGGCCACCGGCTTCGCCACGCTGACAAGTACGCATCTCCAGGAGCGCGCCGCCCTGCGCCTGTGCACGCTCAATCCCCGGACGACCGACCTCGACATCGAGCAGACGCTCGAGCGCCTCGCGGGCGCCTAGCGCCGACCTCCTATTGGCTGAGGAGCGCGGGCGCACCCTCTTATTGGCTGAGGAACCCTGCTATTGGCTGAGGAACCCTCCTATTGGCTGAGGAGCGCGGCGTCGTCAGCCCCGAGCGTCGTCACGTCGGGGCTGAACATGGTCCCCTCGACGGTCAGCCGCCCGCCCCGCTGCACCTCACCGCCTTCCATCGTCATCTCGAACCCGTATCGCTGCGTCAACCAGGAGCTCGAGATAGTGACCGGCCGGTCCGTGTCGTTCATGACCGCGGCGCAGCCGCCGATCGGCACGCCGCCGAGGAAGCACCGGCGGAACTCCCGGCGGTACACGCCGGCTCCTCCCGACTGCTCGTGCGCGTTCGCTCCGCCGGCCACCTGAAGATCCATATGACCGTGGGCGCACGGCCCGCCGAGCCCGTTCATGCAGCGTGGGCCGGACGGCGTCTGCATCGTCTGGATCGGTTGCTCGAAGTAGAGGCCTTCCTCCGGCCAGATGGCGAGGCCCTGCGTCCACGTTGCCAGATCCGCCCAGTCGACGATCTTGCCGGGCTTGAATCCGAGCATCACGGTCGCCTCTTGAACGCGTCGCGCCACCAGGCTCCCGATCGTGTTGTAGCCGAGCAGGACGAGGAAGTTCCTCGACAGGCTGGGCGTGTTGTCGAGGTACGCCATGTCGTCCAGGCCGGTGCTGTACCAGCTCGACAGCGTGTTCGTCGCGCTGTTCTCGGGATAGCTCTCGCTCACAAGCCCCACCACCGCGCTCGGGTGGTTGAGCAGCACGAATGCGGGCAGGCTGTTGGGGTTCACGTTGAGGCCGTTGTCGATCTGCAGAAACGACGGCGCGAGCTTCTCGGCGAGGCGGAAATGGGCCTCCTGCACGGCGGCATCGGTTGGCAGCTCGGCGCTCGAGGTGTAGATCGGAGTGCCGTCGCCGAAGAACTGCTCGAGCGCGCTCGCACCGATGTCGTCGACCATCAGGCCGTTGAAGTCAGACAGCACGCGATGGGTGTAGCCGGTGACGAACGACTCCAGCGCGGGATCCGCTCCATTGAGCAGATATGCGTGGCCGAGGACCGAGTTGGTCCAGGTCAGACGGCTAGCAGCGCTGGACTCGTGCACGAACCAGCTCTCGTTGGCGCACGTGGACGAGCCGGCGGGACGAATGCAGCTCGGCACGACCATCCCGAGTCCCGCCCTGCTCCAGTCGAGGTTGGGGTCGATGTAGGAGACCGCGGTGCAGTAGGACGTGGAGCCCTCGTGGCATGCGCTGGGCGCGAAAGGATGCGGGTTTGCGCACTTGTCCTCGGCGTAGGTCACCCAATGGCGGACGAGCGAGGTCTGTCCCGGACCGACGCCGTGGCACGAATCGACGTAGGCCCACGTCTCGATGCGGGGCGGCACGGACGCACGCGATGGCCGGCTGGTCTGCGATGCCTTCGCTCCGCACGACGCGCAGAGGATCGCGCACGCCGCCACGCCAAGCGCCCGTTGCCAGCGGCTCAGCGGTGCCATTGCACCCCGGCCTTTGCGAGCGCGGCGTCCACGGTCGGATAGCCGACCATCTCGATCACCTTGCCGTCCCGAAAAGTGGTGATCTGGGCCCGCAGAGGCGCGGGCTCGCCGTCGATCGGCGGCGGCTGCAGGATCACCACGACCCGGTCGTCCGCGTCGATCATCTCGACCAGCTCTCCCGGGCCACGACGTTCAGGGCGGCGTATGAAGGCCAGCGCCTGCTGGCGGTTGAGGCAGGCGCCCTCGGCTGTTGGGTCGCCCCAGTGCCATTTCACGTTCTCATCGAGCAGCTCCCCGATCGCGGCGAGATCACTCCGCTTGATCGCCTCATATCCGCGCCGGGCGAGCTCCATGTTCGCGCTTGACATTCGCGCAGTGTGGCATTGCTGGCAGTCGGCAGCGGAGGTGACACGACGATCGGCCAACTGCACAACTACTTGCTTGTGCTACGATGGTATCGTGAGCTCGTCGGTGATCCCCTGACGGCTCAGGGAGCCGAAACGACCCTCCAACCCAACGAGACGAGCAGGTCCGATCAAGATGACGATGACAGCGACAGCCCGCCCGATCGCCGGGACGCTTCGCCACGAGATTGACGTCAACGGACGCCACACGATCACGACCGACGAGCCCGAGCGCCTCGGCGGCACTGACACAGCCCCTGCGCCCCACGAACTGCTGGCAGCGACGCTCGCGGCCTGCGTATCGACGATGATCACCGTGTACGCGCGCTCCCGAGACTGGAACCTCGGCGAACTACGCGTCGACGTCAGCTACGACCCGGACGCAACGCCCCGCCAGGTGCTGACGACGATCCATCTCCCCGAGGGACTGAGCGATGACCAGATCAAGCGCCTAGAACGTGTCGCGGAGACCTGTCCCGTGGAAAGGGCACTCGAGGCCGGATTCACATTCGACCAGCAACTCGAGTTCGAGCCCACGGCCGCTCCGTCAACCGCGTAGCCCCCGCTCCGTCCACCGCGTAGCCTCCTTCCGAATGCGCGTGCGAGTGCGCGCTTGGGAATGCGCGTCAGGGGCCACTAAAGAATGCGCGTCAGGGGGCCACTTAAGAATGCGCGTCAGGGGGCCGGATGAGGTTCCCTGACGGAACCGAGTGCGGTCAGTTGGTTCGATCAGCCGCTTTCGGGAAGGAGGCGCCCGGAAAAACGTCTTGGCGGGTACCAGCCATATCGAAGGGAGCCTCAGCAATGCACACGAAGCGACGGTCCGGTGATCCACGCACGGGCGATGAGCGGCCCGGCAATGACGAAGACAGCAGGACGAGCGCGAGCGCAGCGAGGTTCTCAGTCTTCCGGGCCGTCCGCGCGCGATGGGCGACGGTCGCCGGAGTCGCGGGCGTTGCTGTCGCCTCGATGGCGGCGGTGGCTTTGGCGAGCTCACTGACGCTCGGCGTCGCCGACCACGCGCCGGTGACGAACACGGCCGGCGTCACGTCGCACAAGAACATCGTGATCACAAGCTCTGGTTTCGCCGTCTACACGTTGACAGGAGACAGCGCGCGTCACCCCGAATGCACGAAAGCGAAGGGCTGCTTTCAGTTCTGGCCGCCGGTCACGATCTCCGCGAGCGCGAAGCTGACGAAGAGCGCAGCGATCAAGGGCACGCTCGGAAGATGGCACCGAGACGGCTTCACGCAGTTGACGCTGAGCGGGCACCCGCTGTACCGGTTCCGCGACGACAACCGGCCGCGGGCGGCCACGGGCGAGGGGATCGTGGGCTTCGGCGGCACATGGCACGTGGTCTCGACCGGCAGCGATTGAGCGGCGAGCGGGCGGACGCACGGCGCGCCGACGTCCACGACATCCACGACGCAGACCTCAACTACGCCTGCCCCCACCACGTCAACGTACAGCGCGCCGAGCTACACCCCGCAGACCTACACGACATCCATGTCCTCAACGACGGTCGCGGCCACGACTTCGATCGCATCGTCGACCGGCACCAGCACCTACGACTGGTGAGCCTGCTCCCCTCGGGTTGCGGGCGTCGCCGGGCCACAGCCGACCGCAACCTCCTGCGCGTCCATTGCGTTGCGCATGAAAATCGTCCGGCGGTGGGGCTGGTCGCGCGAGGGCAGGGTCAGATCCCTTACACGCGTCCGCTCCGCGTCCAGTGGCCACCGCTCTAGAGTTCGGCGTCGTGCCAGGAACAGTGGTGGCCGCCGTCGCCGATGATGTTGAGCCAGTCGCCAACGAGCGCCGCGATCGGATCATCACCGGGATCGTCACGATCGCTCCGGTCCTGAGCCTGTTCTTCGTGGGCTGGCAGCTGTGGGACAGCCTGTTGGGCTGGAGGGACATCCTCGTGTTCCTGCTGCTGTACCTGCTCACCGGTCTCGGCGTGACGGTTGGCTTTCATCGGCTCTTCACGCATCGTGCGTTCAAGACGACACCACAGGTTCGTGCCGCATTGGCGATCCTCGGCTCGGCCGCGATCGAGGGCCCGGTCATCTCGTGGGTGGCCGACCACCGCAAGCATCACCAGTTCTCTGATCAGGAGGGTGACCCGCACAGCCCCCACGTCGGCCACGGTCCGGGCTGGCGCGGTGCGCTGCGCGGGCTGGCGCATGCCCACGTCGGATGGCTGTTCATCCACACTCATCGCGGACGGCGCGCCCGCTACGCGCCGGATCTGCTCGCCGACCCGATTGTGAGCTGGGTCGACCGGACGTTCATCGTGTGGGCGCTCGGCGGGCTCGCCGCCTCGTTCGCGCTCGGCTGGCTGTGTGGTGGCAGCGCACGGGACGGCCTGACGGGCCTCCTCTGGGGCGGAGCGGTGCGCATCCTCGTGCTCCACCACGTGACCTACAGCGTCAACTCGCTCTGCCACTTCTTCGGAAGCCGGCGGTTTGACACCGGAGATGAGTCGCGCAACCTTGCATGGCTGGCGCCGCTCTCGTTCGGCGAAGCGTGGCACAACAACCATCACGCCTTTCCGACCTCCGCCGCGCATGGTCTGCGCCGCTGGGAGCTCGATCCCTCGGCCTTCGTGATCTGGGTGCTGGAGCGCACCGGGCTGGCCTGGGGGGTCGTGCGGATCGGGCCCGAGCGGCAAGTCGCCAAGCTTGCCGCCTAGCGGCTGGATGAGTGCTGGCCGAGCCACCCTGCCCCTGCGCGAAATGCTCGCTGGCGTGCTCGTTGAGCGTCCCTTCGCCGTCGAGCTGTGGGACGGCACGACGCTGCCCCCGACGGGACCCTCGGGCGGACCGACATTTCGCGTCCGCTCGCCTCGAGCGCTCGGGCATGTGCTGCGTGCGCCCGGCCAGCTCGGGCTCGGCCGCGCATACGTGAGCGGCGAGATCGAGGTGGATGACGTCGACGCGGTGCTCGAGCTGCTGGACGGGTACAGGGTTCCTCCGTTGGGGACGCGCGCGAAGGCGCGCCTCGCGGCCGCGGCGGTGCGCGCGGGTGCACTGCGGTCGATCCCACGCGCCCCCGCCAACGAGCTGCGCCCGCAGGGCCGGCGCCACAGCCGCGAGCGCGATCGCCGTGCGGTCACGCACCACTACGACGTGTCCAACGAGTTCTTCCGCCTCCTGCTCGGGGAGTCGATGACCTACTCGTGCGCGATCTTCTCACGTGGCGCACGGACGCTCGAGGAGGCGCAGCGCGCGAAGCTCGAGATCGTGTGCGCCAAGCTCGAGCTGCGCGCCGGCGAGCGCCTGCTGGACGTCGGCTGTGGATGGGGCAGCTTGGCTCTGCATGCCGCGCGCGAGCATGGCGTGCACGTCTGCGCCGTCACGCTGTCAGAGCCGCAGGCAGCGCTCGCGCGCGAGCGAGCGAGCGCCGCAGGGCTAGCCGATCGGATCGAGATCCGCGTCGCCGACTACCGCGATCTGGTCGGCGAGCGGTTCGATGCGATCGCCTCGATCGGCATGGTTGAGCACGTCGGCGCCGTCAACATCGATGCCTACGCGCGACAGCTCGCCGCAGTGCTGGCCCCCGGCGGTCGGCTGCTGAACCACGGCATCGCGCGCCTGCGCCATGGAGACCCGGAGGCGGGCCCGTTCTCCGAACGGTTCGTGTTCCCCGATGCGGCGCCGCTGCACGTCTCGCGCGTGCTCGTCGCGATCGAAGCGGCCGGCCTCGAGCCAACGCACGTAGAGGGCTTCCGGCCCGACTACGTGCGCACGCTGCGTGAGTGGGCCAGCAATCTCGACCAGCACGCCGGGCGCGCCGAAGCGCTCATCGGTCCGGAGCGAATGCGAGTGTGGCGGCTGTATGTGCGAGCCGCGAGACGCGGTTTCGACAATGGCTTCACCTCGATCTTCCAGATCCTGGCCCATCGTCCGACGTAACGCCGCCGAAGCTCTCCATTGGGCTCATCCCGACGTTCCCATTCCATCAAGCCGAAGCGGGAGCCGGGTTCCGGAGCTACACGTCCGCGTGCAGTGGCGGCGCGCAAACCAAGGTTTCTCAGGCGCTCAGCGAGCGATCGACCGCGCGCGCGACCTGCTCACGTGAGCGGGCTCCCACTGCGCTGCTCAGTGCGATGCGCCAGCGCTCTGGAGTCACAGCTGCCTGCTTGATGCCCAGGTCCGCAAGCACCACGGCTTGATCGACATGACCAGCGATCTGCTCAGCGCGGCGCTGAGCAGCGATGTGCTGAGCGCGCGCCAGCTGCGTGCGCCCACGGTCGCCCGCAAGGCTGATGAGGTCCTCAGCCACGAGCGGGACCGCCCGCCGCGCGCATTTCTCCCACGGCGCGTCGGCCGCCGAGTCGACGACCACCTGACGTACGGCCCGCCAACCGGCGTGGTGCGAATCGCAGCGCGCCACGAGAAACCGGGCGAGCGCCTCTGCCACCCCCAGCGCTCCCGGTTCGGACCCGTGGCCGTCCAGATGTCGCAATGCGGCCCCCACGCGACGACCGTCCTCGACCGCCCGCGCGAGCTGCCGCGCGCTCACCCGCGGCTGGCTGAGTCCGTTGTCGATCCCTCTACCGTACACACATCCGAGCATCGCGCTGAATCTCGGGCCGTCCTGTGACCGGCGGAAAGCGCCGACGCAGGGTCGATACCCAGAGTGCGAGGACGTCCAATAGCCATCGCTGCGCGCTAGCATGCCGCGGCGTGCGCTTGCTTCGGTTTCTTGCCGGGCCCTTCTTCGCGTTAGCTGGCTTAATGCACTTCGTGATCCCGAAGACCTACCTCAAGATCGTGCCCCCTTACCTGCCTGCGCCCGAGGCCATCGTGCTCGCAAGCGGCATCGCCGAGATGGTCGGCGGCGTCGGCCTCATGTACAGAGCGTCTCGCCGGCTCGCCGGCTGGTGGCTGATCGCGACCCTGATCGCCGTCTTTCCGGCCAACGTCCAGATGGCGATGCACCCCGAGGACTATCCGGAGATCCCCGGCGGCGCGCCGGCGCTCTGGGCCAGACTCCCGTTCCAAGGTGCATTCATCGCCTGGGTCCTGGCCGCGATGCGCGGCTAGCCCGTCGACAGCTAGATCGTGACTGCTCCGTTCGGATCGAGCGTCCAATCCGGGTTGTGTGCAACCTCCCACACATATCCATCGGGGTCAGCGAAGGCCCCTGACGTTCCGCCCCATTCGGCGGGCGCCGCTTGCCGCATGATTGTGCCACCAGCCCGTTCGGCCTCGGCCAAGACCGCGCTGACCTCTTGCGGCGAGCGGACGTTGTGGGCGAGTTCGATGCCCGGTGCGCCGTGGCCGCCGAGGGCTGTCCAG
Organism: Solirubrobacteraceae bacterium; assembly: GCA_052148275.1. Taxonomy (GTDB): domain Bacteria; phylum Actinomycetota; class Thermoleophilia; order Solirubrobacterales; family Solirubrobacteraceae; genus Palsa-465. The sequence continues at coordinate 12,310 of JBKQIR010000009.1, read as the reverse complement.
AGGCCGAAGACCATCCCTCCGGCCTGGAAGAAGCAGACCTCGTCGTCGGGCTGGTGAGCTCCGGTCCAGCCGAGCGCTTGGTAGAAGGCCCGTGCCCTCGCGAGATTGGTCACGCCAAGCGTCACGAGACTGATCCGCTGCTCCATGCGAGCAGATCATCTCACGCCTCGGCGCTGACGGTGACGACCGAGGACCCGGCGAAGCGGATCACCGCGCTCATCCGGCCGGGGCGGCTCGACGCCTGTACGTCTCTCGGGCTCCCCCTTGGCGTGACTACGTGGCCGACGCGCGAGCGCGATCTGCCAGCGCCCACGAGGCGCCACCAGACACAGCGGCGCTTGCGAGCACGGCCGGCCATGCGCCGATGCGCTTCGCGAGCGGGTGTGAACCGACGAAACCCAGGGCATAGATGCCGAGCAGTGCCGTCGCCGTCCCGGGACCCCTCCGGCGGACCCAAGTGCGGGCACACCACCCGCCCGCAACGCCCAGCACAACCCCGCCAAGTGGCCTCACGCCGGTTTCCCTCGCCACGAGGTATCCAGCGACCAGCGATCCAGCGGCCACGGGTCCGGTGGGAAGCTCTGTCACCGACTCCAGCGTACATGTAGGCGGTGAGACTGCTGGAAGTGGCGCGAACGACCAACGTCGTCCGATTCGCCATGCCGCAGAACCGGACTGGTGGTTTCGTTCCGGGTGTGGCGACCTTTAGCTGAGCGCCGGAATTACCTCCGTCGCGAGCCGCTCGAGCTGTTGCGCGTCGTCCAGGAGCGGGTTGAGCAGGACCAGCTCCGCACCGGCGTCCGCGACCGCGCGGATGCCGGCGGCGCACGCCTCGGGCGGGCCCGCGAGGACGTGTTCGGACCAGCCGCCCCGACCGTAGTGTCCTGTGAGCGCGTCCGCGAGCCGCTGGCGTCCGCGAGCCGCATCGTTCTCGACGTGCACATAGACGCGCTTGCCAACCCGGAACGTGGCTGGGTCGCGACCCTGCGCGCGCAGCTCCTCCCTGATCACCTTGACCTGCTCAGTGAACTGAGCAGTCGTCTGGGAGCCGGCGCCCATGAACCCGTCCCCGTGCCGGACCGCGCGTCGCATCCCCGCCGGTGCACTGCCACCGAACCATATCGGCGGGTACGGCTTTTGCACCGGCTTGGGTTCCATCGTCGCGCTCAGGAGCTTCCACAACCGCCCATCAAAGGTGATCTCGCGCTCTGTCCAGCACGCCTTCATCAGCGCCAGAGCCTCGTTGAAGCGCGCCACGGGCCTGTCGACGTCGACCCCGAAGGCGTCGAATGGGCGCCCTCGACCGCCCGTTGCGAGGCCCACTTCGACTCGGCCGTGGCTGAGGCAGTCCAGCGAGCTGATCGCCTTGGCCAGGTGCACGGGGTTGTGCAACGGCAGCACGAACACCGCGCACCCCAGCCGCAGCCGCTCGCTGCACGCCGCCGCGTAGGCCAGCGTCGGCAGCGGCGCAAGGCTGCCGGCCGCGCCGATCACCTGCTCCTGTACCCAGGCACTCTCGAAGCGCCCGAACCCCTCGACGCGGCGCAGATGCGCCCGGAACGCCTCAGCGTCGAAACGGCCGGCGCTGGCGTATTGCGGGATCGAGATCGCGAATCGCATCGCTGCTAACAGATACCGATCTTCAAGCGCACGTGCGACAGCTCTGTCGACGCAATCCCGCTTTCGGACCCGCCGCTCCCCTGGCACCTCGACCACGATCCACGCTCCCCGCCAGACGACCGGGCCAGATCCTCGACCGCCACTGGTAGTGGGGAGCATGAGGTGCGCCGCATGCTCGCGAGTTCTGGCGCGCCTGCACGGCCAGCTTCGCCCGCGCCCGCGGCCTGGCATAGTCACGACCGTATCGGTCCGGCTGATCGGAGAACGCGTGAAGAAGATCGGATTCCTGTCCTTCGGTCACTGGAGCCGTAGCCCGCAATCGCGGACGCGCTCGGGCGCGGAGGCGCTGCTGCAATCGATCGAGCTCGCGGTCGCAGCGGAGGAGTTGGGTGCTGACGGCGCGTACTTCCGGGTTCATCATTTCGCGCGTCAGCTCGCCTCGCCGTTCCCGTTGCTGGCGGCGATCGGCGCGAGGACGACGCGGATTGAGATCGGGACCGCCGTGATCGACATGCGCTACGAGAATCCGCTGTACTTCGCCGAGGACGCCGGGGCGGCTGACCTGATCGCTGGTGGCCGGCTGCAGCTGGGGATCAGCCGGGGGTCGCCCGAGCAGGTGATCGATGGCTGGCGGTATTTCGGTTATGCGCCCGCCGACGGCGACAGTGATGCGGAGATGGCGCGCAAGCACGCCGAGAGTGCGCTGCGGGTTCTGGAAGGCAACGGGTTCGCTCAGCCGAACCCGCGGCCGATGTTCGCCAATCCGCCGGGTCTGTTGCGGATCGAGCCGCACTCGGCTGGTCTGCGAGAGCGGATCTGGTGGGGGGCGGGATCGAACGCAACCAGTGTCTGGGCGGCCCGGCTCGGACTCAACCTGCAAAGCTCGACGCTGAAGGACGACGAGACCGGCGAGCCTCTGCACGTCCAGCAGCGTAAGCAGATCGACGCCTACCGTGAGGCGTGGAAGGAGGCCGGGCATGACCGCCAGCCGCGGGTGTCCGTCAGCCGCAGCATCTTCGCGCTCACGACCGACATCGACCGAGCCTACTTCGCCGCCAACGGCGACTCGACAGACCAGATCGGCATGATCGACGAGAACACGCGTGCGATCTTCGGGCGCTCATACGCGGCCGAACCAGACGTGCTCGTTGAGCAGCTGCGCACGGACGAGGCGATCCAGGTGGCGGACACGCTGCTGCTGACGGTGCCCAACCAACTTGGCGTCGAGTACAACGCGCATCTGATCGAGGACATCCTCACCCACGTCGCGCCGGCACTCGCATGGCGCTAACTCCCATCCCGGTGCCGCGAAGGACTTCGGCAGCCAAGGTGGCGGGCGCCCAGGAGTTCGACTTCCCCCCTAACCGGGGACAGCTTCAACGCCGGTCTGGCGGTGGGGATTGCCGAGGGTCTGAACCTTCCTGCGGCGAGCAGGTTCGCCGGTGCTGTTGCCGCCCTCAGCTGCGAGCATTGGGAAACCGTGCCCGCCTATCAGAATCGTGAGACAGTCGACGCGTTCATGCGCGCCACGCAACCGTAGAGATGTGAGACGAGCGCGACCGTTGCGTCATCATCGGCTGGTCAGCCGGAAGACCGGATGATCAGGCGCGATCCGGCTCAATTCCGCGTCCGATGAATCGGGTCCGACACCTCCGAAGAAGGCTCCGACCTCGAATCTCCACTTCTTCAAGTACGCCCGCAGCAACAGCGGCTTCTCCTGTTCGCCCAGCTCGATTGCGGTGAATGGCTGCGCGCGTCTACCGATGCGCAATCTGCCTTCACCGCTGGCGCGTAGGTTCTTGACCCATTGCGTGTGGCCGCGCGGCGCGACCAGGTAATCGGCATCCTCGTAACGCAGGAGGTTGACCGGGGTCCGTCGCCACTCGCCGGATGTGCGGCCCTTGACCTCCAGCACGCGAGAGCCATACACGCTCACACCCAAGCGTGTCAGTGCACCGACGAGCCGATTGAAGACGTTGGTCGTGAACCATCCAGGTCGCTGGTAGTGCTCAGTCATCGAGCCATTGTGCCAGCGTGGGCTCGAGGTCTTGGCCCAAATCGCCCATGCGCGTCGAGACCGCCGTTCTGCGCGAACTGCCAGCTGATGAGAGAGCGGGCTGTCGCACGGGCCCGGCTGCCTACCTCACGGTGTGCTCGACATCGGATGCTGCGGGGCGTGCGCGGGTATCTCCATCCTCATGGCGCTCATCCGCATCATCGCCCGCTCGGCCGCCGGGCTCCCCGGCAGAGTCAGGCCCGGGACCGATCCCGGCGCGGCGGCCACGCCCAGCGCGAGCGCGAGCAGAACGCCCGCAACCGCGACCCGCGCCGGCGAGGCGATGGGCGCGAGCCGCTCCGCGACGATCAGCGCGGCGACCAGCGCCATCCACGCCAGGCTCATCACACCAAGCGCAAACAGCACACCCATCAACGCCCACGAGCTCGCGACGCACCGCGTTCCGGCCCGCAGCCCGGCGCGCGCCCCCTGTCCGAGCTCGCTGATCGGCTCTCCATCGGGCGGTGTGAACTGCGCCTGGCACCGGCCGAGCCATTGCCGCTTGGTGGCGGTCAGCTGATAGGCGGCGGCAGCGGCGAGCACGGCGGCGGCCAGCCATTGCCCACCGCGGCGCCACTCGAACGCACCGCCCACAACGCCACTACCGACACGCAGCAACAGGTAGGCGGCGACGCCGGCGAGCGCCCAGACTGCCAGATAGCCGGCGACGAACACAACGGCCACGAGCGCCCCGCGTAACGTGGCCCGCCGCGTTCGCTCCTGGGAGCACTGCGCGGCGACTACCAGCGCGATCGCCGGGAGCATCATCGCCGCCATCATCAGCAGCCAGGTCGGATCGCCTCGCCTCGTCGAACGAATACGGTGGCGATCGGCCATTGGCTACCGTCCGGCGCCTCCGCATGGTAGTCGTGGTTGTAGCTGTTCTCAGCCGAGGAGAGCATGCGGATGTCCGCCCATCCGCGACTGAAAGCGTGAGCACGCAGTCGCTCGATCGGCGCCTTCGCCGCGATCGCGAGGTTCACGTGCTGAGCGAGGTGGCGGGATTGTCCCGCGACCGCGTCGATGATCGAGGTGCACGCGGGACACGGCGATCCGAGCGGGTCTCCGTCGGGGCTCGCGACGAACATGAAGCTATAGAGGAACAGCGCCTCCTTGTCTCCCTCGAACAGCTGTGACAGTCTCACTCCTCGCGGACTGCCGGTTCGAGTGCTCCACTCCCGGAATTCGTAGTCACACGGAACGGCACCGCCGAGCGGCAAGGTTCGGCGCTGCTCAGCAACAGCCTCGGTGTGCTTGCGGAGCTCAAGCTCCGCGTGGAGCAGATCCTCGCGTGCGCGGCGATACGCGTCCGGCTCACCGGGAAAGCGAACGTCGTGAAGCGCCCCAGACATCGTGGTCATATTCGAGCTCCCTGTCTCGTATCGGCCTCGTTCAAGCTCCGCATTGAATATCACATGCGCTGGTAACGTTCAAGCGCATGGTTGAACGACAGCAGCGGCTCGACCGCGTCTACCGGGCGCTCGCGGACTCGACGCGGCGCAGCCTGCTCACGGCTCTGCGGTCAAGCGACGCGCGCATCAAGGACCTCGCGGAGCCGCTTCCGATGTCATTCGCGGCTGTGGCTCAGCACGTCGCGACGCTCGAAAGGGCGCAGCTGGTCTCGCGCCAGATCCGGGGTCGGGAACACTGGATCTCGATCACCCCCGACGGGCTACGGGAAGCGGAGGCATGGATCGCCCAGCAGTCGGCGGCCCGGTCCTCCCGTGCAGACGCGCTGTCGGACTATCTCCAACGGAGTACGCCATGACGGCGGGACCCGAGCTTCCCAGCGCTCGCGTCGAGCGAGTCCTGCCCGCCCGTCCCGAGACGGTCTACGATGCGTGGCTGGACGAGCGCTCGCTGAAAGAGTTCATCTGCCCCGCCCCCGGCCACGCGACTGAGGTGGCAGTCGATGCCCGGATCGGCGGAAGTCTGAGGTTCGTCATGACCTTCCCAGACGGAATGTCCGAGATCACCGGCGAGTTCGTCGCCCTGGACCGTCCCGAACGTGGGTGCTTCACCTGGCGCACCGATGCCGGTGACGCCGAGAGCATCGTCACGGTCCTGCTCACGCCGCACGGCGACGATCACACGCACATGACGATCATCCACAGCCGACAGCCACCGGCGCTCGTACCCCGCTACCGCGCCGGCTGGACCTCAGTGACCGACCGCCTCGCGGATCACCTCGCCGGTTAAGATGCTGAACACGTCCCATCGTCGCTACGCGAAAGTCCCCGCGCCAGCGTGCGATTCGTGAAAGCAGAAGCGCGGCCGGCCCGCGACGCCGCCGGGTCGCACTGATGCTTTCCATTGAACGCGGGCGCGCGGCGACCTATACGACCGCCGCGCGGCGAGATTCTAGGCGAGCGTGCGGTCGCGCTCTCTGATCGCTCGCCGGTCACTTAGCCGTCGAACCTTGGTCCAACACGGGAGACCTCACAGCCTCGACGCTGACACGCGGCTTCGGAATCGGTACCGGCGTGAAGGCGTCGGCCGCGCCGGCCGAGCAGAGAACGGCTACCGCTGAGGAGCAGATCGCTCGCCGCAAGGCCCGCCTGGTTCGTATGCTCAAATCGATTCGGTTCTGTCCGCGACTGCGGATCGTAGTGTGACTCTGTGACATCGTGAGGCTCCTCTCTGAGTGCCGCCGCCATGAACCGCTGGTGTCGCTGACGCGCCGTGCGGCAAGCTGTGTCGTGATCTACATGCCACGCTGCAAGGTTCGCCGGCGACCGTTCTCGGGTTGTCAAATAGGCGTCAACGCCGTGCCGAGGGGTTTGACGCCCTGCCGCACCTGCGCCTGCGATCAAGCGAGGAGAGCGTCTGCGGCGATGTGTCTCGGTTGCGCCGCCGTCGACGCGAACCCGGCAGGTCGCGGCGCCGCACTCGTGAGGGCCAAGGTCGGCGCTGTGTTCCTCCTCGGGCGGTCGGCGAGACTAGCTACTTGGCGACACGACAACGTTGCGCGCCCGCGGTTGTGTCGCCGGCATGCGTCGGCTGCGTTTGCAACGGGTGAGCAGGTTGGTGTTCTCATGACGGTCGCGTCGTCGCGGCGATCGTGGCGTTGCGCGAGTCGCGGGTCTTCAGGCTGGCAGCGACATCTCGCCGCGGGCGAGGGCCAGAGCGTTTCTTGGCAGCTGCGTCCCGCGGAGCAAAGCGCCGGCGTGCGGGTGCGGCTTCGGTCTAATGCCAGTCTCGAACCGCTCGTCCGAGGGTCCGGCTGACTTCGGTTGTGAGAAACGGCGCCAGTGACGCTGCGGTGGCCTCGCCGGCGTTGACGCGATCCGTTGAGTGAAAGCAATGCCAGAAGCGAACGAGTCCGTCCTCACCGTCGACCTCGAACATCTTCGCCGCGAGCCGCTGCCAGCGATACTGAAACCAAACATAGTTCAACGGGTTCATCGAATCGTCAGAGCCCGGGTAGTGGGCTTGAAGCTCCTCGAGCGTGCTGTACCCCTCGGCGCGCATCCGAGCGGCAAGCTTCTGGCTTCCCGCTCCCACGGTTGAGAGCACCTCGAGCGTCGGGAGGCTCGACGGCAGCTGGGTTGCGACGAACGCGTGCAGAGCCAGGTTGACGAAGATCTCGCTGAGCCAAAAGGTCGGAAGCCGCAGATCTCCGAGCACCTCAAATGCGTGGCCGAGCTCATGAATCGTGATGAGGTCGAAGAACGGCTGCAGGTCCAAGCCGCCGGCGCCGTCCGGGTATGCCGCGAGCAACCTCGCATACCCGCGGGGTGACGCGTCGCGTAGGTCCTGCGCGATTGCGATCCAGAAGTCTCCGGCTCCGGCTGGCATCACCACGACGCCGGGGCGGATCTCACCGACGTCATCTCTGAAGAACGGCAGCCCGTAGGGGCCGCTATCCGTCCAGTCCGCTTCGTCGGCAACGACGACGGCGATGTCCGGCTCAACCGCTGAAAACAGGCGACTGAAGTAGACGTAGGCGTCCGCGGCAACATCGGCCGCGGCCCTCGCCCGCGCCAACGCTCCATCGCTGTAGCGCACCTCGAACGGATAGCCGCCCAGACGCGCAAGCTCCGAGCCGACCGCCACCGCACAAGCGTAGCCCTCAAACCGAGCCCGGACACGCTCTGCGGCTTCACGCACGATCAAACCGCCTCAGGAGGCAGGTTCCCGCCGGGACGACATTTCCGCTCTAGGTCGGTGGCGACGCGAAGCAGCAGTCGCGGTCGAGGCTGCCGGGTGTGCGGCGAAGCGGCAGCGAGGGATCGCGGCGGCTCATGAGGCGCTCCATTACGCCAGGATTAATCGCTCATGGCGCTGGCCTTCACGGACTACTACGAGGTGCTTGGCGTTCCCCGTGACGCGGATCAGGACGCGATCCGTCGCGCCTATCGCAAGTTGGCCCGTAAGTACCACCCCGACCTCAACTCCGACAGCGATGCGGAGGACCGTTTCAAGCAGCTGGGCGAGGCGTACGAGGTGCTGTCTGATCTCGACAAGCGCGCGCGCTACGATCGCCTCGGCGCCAACTGGCGCCGGCAGGAGCAGGAGACGCCGGACGCGAGCTTTGAGGAGTTCTTCTCCGGCCAGGGGTTCGGCAGCGACGACACCCGGGTGCAGTTCAGCGACGACCTGTTCGAGCGGCTGTTCGGAGCCCATGCCGACGGCGGCGCGGACGGCCGGACCGGCGGGCCGCTGCGAGGCCACGACCGCGAGGCGCGGCTCGAGCTGTCGCTGGAGGACGCGCTGGGGGGTGGGCGTCGCAAGCTGACGCTTGCTCACCGTGAGATCGACGTCAACTTCCCTGCCGGAGTGAGCGACGGCCAGCTGATTCGCCTGGCCGGACAGGGCGGACCGGGTCGCGGCGGCGGCCCGCCCGGAGATCTCTACCTCCGGATCGCGCTCAAGCCCCACCCGCACCTCCGCCGGCGCGGCGACCACGACCTCGACGTCGACCTTCCGGTGGCGCCTTGGGAAGCCGCGCTGGGAGCGACCGTAGCGGTCCAGACACCGACCGGTACCGCCCAGGTCCGTGTCCCCGCCGGCTCCTCCAGCGGGCGGCGCCTTCGGCTGCGCGGGCGTGGGCTTCCCAAGTCCGGGGGCGGCCGAGGCGATCTGCACGCGATCGTCAAGATCACCGTTCCCAAGCAGCTATCCGAACGCGAACGCGAGCTCTATGAGCAGCTGGCGGAGTGCTCGCCCCGGGAGGCGGCCGCATGAGCAGCGAAGCGCCGGTGGAACTGGCCGTCGTCGCACGGCAGGCGGGGGTCCGGATCGCGCTCGTCCGCCGCTATCTGGAATTCGGCCTGTTCACGCCGCACCCTGAGCCGGCTGAGACCCCGCGCTATGACCCCGGCAGCGCGGCACGGGTCGCGCAGGCGGAGCGGCTGCGCCGCGACCTTGGGCTCAACTTCGCCGGCGCCGTGCTCGTCTGCGAGCTACTTGACCGGATCCGTGAGCTGGAAGCTCGACAGTAGTCATCACTGCCCGAAACTGCGGTCACGCCCGCGAGGGCAGGATCTCGACGTACCCGTCCGTTCCATGCACGCGGATCCGCTGCCCATCCCGGATCAGCCGGGTAGCATGCTCCACCCCCACGACGGCCGGCAAGCCGTACTCCCGCGCGATCACCGCGCCATGGGTCATCAGGCCCCCCACCTCGGTCACCAGGCCCTTGATCGCGACGAACAGGGGCGCCCAGCTGGGATCCGTGTAGGCCGTGACCAGGATGTCGCCCGCTTCGAGACTGGCCTCCTCCATGTCCAGGATGATGCGGGCCCGTCCCTCGATGGTCCCGGCGGAAACCGGTAAGCCGACCAGCGCGCCGGCCGGAGCATCGTCGCGTCGGTACGCCCCGGCGATGGCCTCGCCATCCGACGTGAGCACCCGGGGCGGCATGAGCGCTTGGTAGGACCTGAACGCGTCCTTGCGCCGGCTGATGAGCTGGTCATCCGCCTGATTCGTGCGCGCGACCTCGTGGAGCTCCTGGAACGTGAGGTAGAAGATGTCTTCCTTCTCACGAAGCACCTGTGCCTGCACGAGCCGCTCGGCCTCTTCCAGCAAGGCTTGCTTGTAGACGAAGTAGCGCCTGACCATGCCGTACTTCGGATACTCCCGGTAGCCGATGAACGTCCGGACGCAGTCGATCATCCGCTTGGCTTCTTCGGCTTTCCGCTCCCCGTCCGGCAAGTCCCGCAAGCGCCTCAGCAGCTCCTGTTCCTTGTTCCATGCCTCCTGCCGCCCTTGCTCGAAGCGCCGCTCGCCGGCGCCCGGCCCGAAGTTCTTGATGTTTCCGAGGATCATGGGCACGAGCGTGATGGGTCGTTCGCTCCATCGTGGCCTGGTGATGTCTATCTCGCCGACGCAGCGCATGCCGTACTTGTCGAGGTAGCCCCGGATGGCGTCTCGCGCTTCCCGCCCGCCCGCGAGCTTTGCCAGCTCGTCCAGGAAGCCCTCGTCTTCGACGTGTTCTAGACGAGCCACCACATCCGGATGCGGGCGGATCGCGTCCGCGACGGCCAAGAGCGCCAGCCCCATCTCGGACGTGACGTTGTTGGGGACGGACTGTGTGAGCGTGTCGGCCGCGTTCTTCTCGCCCAGCCACTCCTGCAGCTGCTCGTTGAGCCACCACGTCGCTTCCATCGCGGTCATGAACACCTGGTGGCTTTGCGGATCGAACAGGATCCGCTTCAGCTGCTGGACGTCCGCCAGGATGAAGTCGAACAGCGCCGATCCGGACATCCTCCCGATGTCGCGCTTCACGGCAGCGATCGAAGCATCGCTGCGCCCGATCAGCTCGGTGACGATGGCCGGATCAGGCTCGATTGGGGCTGGCGCGCCGCCAAGGGCCGGCTCGCCGAGACCCTCGTCCGGGAGGGATGGGATGAAGTCGCCGTGCTCGAGAATGGTCTGCAGCGCGTCCCCGATCAGCGGATCGGACCTGCCCAAGGCCTCGAGAAGGCCGGCGCGGCTCGCCGGCGACGCGAGGCGCTGGGTGACGTCGACGAACAGCCTCCCGCCGGCCTCGTACATCGGCGGGAGAGCCGTCATCCGGAATAGGGAGAGCCCCAGAGGCTTCATGGGGTCGGTCATCATCTGCTGATGACCGACCGAGACGTAGACGTGGTTGGCTCGGTCGCCGACCTCCGGGATGGGGAACAGCGTGGTGATCGGCCGGCTCTGGACGATCTGGAAGCCGTCATCGACGAGGCACCATTCGACGTCCTGGGGGCGGCCGAAATGCGCTTCGATCCGCCGGCCCAGCTGCGCGAGCTGCACGACCTGCGCGTCCGTCAGCGCTGGCTGCTCCTGCCGCTCCGGGTCGATCGCCTGTTCCTGCGTCCCGCCAGCCGGTAGAGCGTGGATGGCGAGCTGCTTGACGGCGATCGCCTTGGCGACGACCTCGCCGTCCCGCACCTTGTAGATGTCGGCGTTCACCAGGCCTGAAACCAGGGCCTCGCCGAGGCCGAAGCTGGCCTCCACGGCGGCGACCTTCCGGCTGGAGGTGACGGGGTCGGCCGTGAACAGGACCCCGGCCGCCTGCGAGAAGACCATCTGCTGCACGACCACGGCCATGTGGACATTCCGGTGATCGAACCCGTTCCGCAGGCGATAGGCCACGGCCCGCTCGGTGAACAGCGAGGCCCAGCACCGCCTGACGTATTGAAGGATCGCCGCGGAGCCCACGACGTTCAGGTAGGTGTCGTGCAGGCCCGCGAAGGATGCGGTCGGCAGGTCCTCCGCCGTCGCGCTTGATCGAACGGCGTAGGCGGCTTGCTCGCCGAGGTGGGCGACCGAGCGCATGATCGCCGACGCCAGATCCTCAGGAATGGCGATCCCTTCGAGGGCCGAGCGGATCTCCGCGCTGAGCGCGCGTATCGCCTCCCGGTCGTCCGGCTTCAAGCGCGACAGCCGGTCGCGCCGATCCTCGATCGACGGCGCTTCTGCCAGGACCCGCTGGAAGGCGTCCGTCGTCACGCAATAGCCAGCCGGCACACGGATGCCTTCGATCCGCGAAAGCTCCCCCAGGACCGCACCCTTGCCGCCAACGACCGCACCCTGGGTCCGGTCGATCTCCTGGAAAGCCAACACGTAGCAGCCCATCCGCTCACCTCCCTCGGAGTTGACCCGGTCAACTCCACTCCTGTTCATTGGTTCCAGCCCGCGGCGGGCCATTATGCGGCACGAATCAGGGCCTCATGAGAGCCCTCTGTCTGGTATAAGTTGGAGGTGGAGAGGGGGCAACTGTGATCCTCGAGACCTTCGTCTGGGTCAGGACGGGCATCCTGAGCGCCGCGTTGCCAGAGCGGCTGGGCCCACCGTCTCAGCTCAAGCGCCGGGCGTGCTTCCGGGCGACCGCTTGCCGGCGGCAAGCATGCGGAACGTGCTGGTGAGGCCGAGCGCGATCAGCACGATCGAGATGATGCGGAGCCGCTTCTCGCCCGCAGGCGTGAGCTGCTTGGGCGGCGGATAGCCGATCCGGGCGATCGTGGCCGACGTCCACCCCATCCACCACCCGCTGCACACGAGCCGGAGCGTGTTCCAGGTCTGAGAATCCAACCGGCGCCGCGCGAGAAGGAGGATCACGCCCCACACGCCGGCGCATCCGATGCTGTACGCCGTGTAGGTGTTGCGCTGTGTCCTCATCGCTGACCGCCACATCTCAGA
>JBKQIR010000008.1:0-14689 GCA_052148275.1 Solirubrobacteraceae bacterium | reverse complement strand
TGACACCACAATCTTCTTCGCGACCATTCCCAGTCTCCATTCCTTGTCGATCAACACGACAAGGAGTTCTCGGAATGATCACCGATCCCTCACATTGGGATAGAACTTGCAGGATCCACCACTAGCTACGCTAGGCGCTTGCATTGTTCGGTCTTGCGTCGGAAGCGCGCGGACGCGATCATGGCTCAATGAGCTCGACAACGACGATCTCCTCTGAGCGGGCGGACTGTTCTGGCCCTCGCTGGGAGGTTGCCGAGGACTACACCATCGCCGACGCGCTTGCTTGCTTCTACGTCACCGGTTGGGTGTGGGCGCTCGACGACAGCGAGAGGATGTGAGAGTCGCGTCGGCGTCCGAGCCTCGGCCGCTGGTCAGGGATGTGCTGCTGCGCGATGGGTCGACACTGCGGCTGCAGTCCCCGACGCCGGTGGATTTTGGTGCCATCAAGGCGTTCTATGACGGCCTCTCGCCGGACAGCCGCTATCTCCGCCTCCACGGTTTTGGGCGCACCGACATTGTCGCGCGCGCGGACGCGGAGGCCAGTGGCGTTGATCGCTTGGCGCTGATCGGCCGCCACGACGGCCATGTCGTCGCTGCCGCCAGCTATGACGGGTTGCGCGAGCCGGGCGTCGCCGAGGTCGCGTTTGCGGTGGCTGATGATGATCAGCGCCGTGGGATCGGGATGCGGATGCTCGAGCAGCTCGCGGCGATCGCGGCGGACCGCGGGATCCACCGTTTCGATGCGGAGGTGATGGCCAACAACGGGCCGATGCTGGGGGTGTTCGAGCACGCCGGCTTCGCCGTGCGGCGACGGGGTTCGGAAGACGAGCTGACGGTGTCGCTGGATATCACGCCGACGGCGGTGGTGCTCGAACGGATCGACGAACGCGACCATATAGCCGCGATCGCATCGTTGCGAGGGGTCTTCGCGCCCTCATCGGTAGCCGTGATGGGCGCCGCGGCCACGCCGGGCAATATCGGTCGGGCGGTGCTCGCGAGCATCATCGCGGGCGGCTTTGAGGGTGTCGTGACACCGGTCAACCGTGCCGGGGGTGCGGTGTGCTCGATACGTGCCGCTCGCAGCCTCGCCGAGCTGGAGGTCGCTCCGGAGCTCGTGATCATCGCCGCCGCGGGCGATGAGGTACTCGAATTCGCCGCAGAGGCGGCCGCGAACGGAGCAAGAGCGTTGCTCGTTCTCCCCGCCGGTGCAGAGCAGGACCGCGAGTGGTCCGTGGCGCGAGAGGAGCGGCTGCTGGAGATCGTTCGCGGTGAGGGCTTGCGGATGGTCGGGCCGAGCTCCTTGGGGGTGCTGAACACCGCCGCCGGGGTCAGCCTGAACGCCACGTTCACCGGCGCCAGCGTGCGCGCCGGAGCTCTTGCGATCGGCTCGCCCTCAGGCGCGGTCGGGATCGGGCTGCTCGGTCATGCGGCGGCCAGGCAGCTGGGGGTTTCGATGTTTGCCTCGCTTGGCAACCGCGCCGACGTCTCGACCAACGACCTGCTCGAGTGCTGGGAGCAAGACGAGCGGACAGCCGCGGTGGTCCTGTATGTGGAGTCGTTCGGTCGTCCTGAGCGCTTCACACGGATCGCTCGTCGCGTGTCGCGCCGCAAGCCGATCCTTGTGGTCAAGGGGCGTCGACAGGCCGAGCGGGTGCTAAGCGAGGCGCGTTCGCACACGGCCGCGGCGCTGCGCGGCGAAGCCGTTATCGACGCGCTGTTGTATCAAGCTGGGGTGCTGCGATTCCGCGGCGGTGAGGAGCTGTTCGACGCCGCCGATTTCTTCGAGCGCCAGCCGCTGCCGAGCGGACGGCGGATCGGGATCGTGAGCAACTCCGCGGGTGTGGCGACGCTCGCCGCCGACGCGTGCGCGACGCTCCGGCTCGAGGTGAGAGAGGCGAGCGAAGCGCAGAACCCCCTGATCCTGGGGATCAGCGCCGGAGCGGACGAATACACTGCCCGCATCCACCAGCTGCTCGGCGATGCCGCTATCGATGCGCTGATGGTCTTCTACGTCGACTTTTACGACGGCCACCCCGAGGCCGTGCTGGATGCGATCTCCGCAGTCTCCGAGAGCCAGCTCAAGCCGGTTGTGGCATCTGTGTTGCGGTCCGACGGCCAGTTGCCCACGCGCAGCGGTGCGGGCGTGCCTAACTATCTGTTCCCGGAGTCGTGTGCCTCTGTGCTGGCGCGCGCGGCCGAACGCCGCGAATGGCTCTCGCGGCCGCTCGGCGAGCCCCCGCACTATCGCGATCTGGACGGGCCGGCGGCGCGTAAGGTGATCTCCTCATTTCTTGATCACGAGCCCGAAGGCGGCTGGCTTTCGCTACCTGAGGCGGAAGCTCTCCTGGCCACGCACGGGATCCCGTTTTGCCCCTCGCATCACTGCCGCGATCTCGAGCATGCGGTTGCGGTGGCAGCGGAAATCGGCGATCCGGTAGCGCTCAAAGCGGACTTTGCCGCTCCCGCGCATGCGAGCGACATCGACGCTGTGATGCTCGGCATAGAGGATGAGTCGGCGGTGCGGTCCGGCTGGCGCGAGCTCGAACGACGGGTACGCGCGGCCGGACGGGAATGGATCGGAGCGATCGTCCAGCGTCTCGTCGCGCCCGGCGGGGCCGACGTGCTGGTGGGTGCCATCAGCGATCCCGATCTGGGGCCAGTGCTCGCGGTCGGCTTCGGTGGTCGCCGGGCCGGTCTTGGCCGGACGGCTGCGTTTCGGTTGCTGCCGGTAACGGACGCAGAAGCCGACGAGCTGATCGACTCCGCCGAGGGCGTCGTCACTCAACTGGATGGGTTCCGCGGCAGCGCTGTGCTTGATCGACAGGCGTTGCGCGAGCTGATGCTGCGCTTTTCCCTGCTGCTCCGGGAGCTCCCAGAAGTGGTCGAGACGGACCTCAACCCCGTCCGGTGCATGACAAGCGGCTGCATCGTGCTCGACATGCGAATGCGCATCGAACGCCGTCGCCCAGTCGAACGCGTCAAGACGTGGTGACGCGCCACCGAGGCGGTCTGCGACCTGCCAATCCGAGGCGCGGTCTCTAGTGTCCTGAGTCTTTAATTAGTTGCGGGTTTGTGGTAGTCTTTGTGGATGAAAACACGAGGACCGAAGCCGGTTGAGATCACTTTGAGCGATGAGGAGCGCGAGCGGTTGGAGGCGTGGACGCGGCGTCGTGAGAGCGCTCAGGGGTTGGCGTTGCGTAGTCGGATTGTGTTGGCATGTGCTGTGGGGGAGAGCAATGCGGGTGTGGCTGAGCGGCTGGGTGTGAGCGTCCCGACGGTCCGCAAGTGGCGGGGTCGGTTTGCGGCTGATCGGCTTGATGGGTTGGTCGATGAGCCGCGTCCTGGTCGGCCGCGGACGGTGCTTGATGACAAGGTTGAGGGCGTGATCGTCAAGGCGTTGGAGTCCGCGCCGCCGGATGGTGGGACGCACTGGTCCACGCGGCAGATGGCGGCGGTGACGGGCGTTTCGCAGTCGACTGTCTCGCGGGTCTGGCGCGCGTTTGGTCTGGCGCCCCATCGGGTGGAGCACTGGAAGCTCTCAAAGGATCCGTTGTTCGTGGAGAAGGTCCGCGACATCGTCGGGGTGTATCTGGACCCGCCCGAGCGCGCCGTGGTCTTGTGCGTGGATGAGAAGAGCCAGATCCAAGCGTTGGACCGCGCCGCGCCGACGCTGCCGATGCTGCCCGGCACGCCCGCCAGAGCGACCCACGACTACCAGCGCAACGGCACCTCGAGTCTGTTCGCGGCGCTGGATACCGCCTCGGGAAAGGTGATCGGGTCGTTGCATTCGCGCCACCGCGCGATCGAGTTCAAGAAGTTCCTCCAGACGATCGACCGACAGGTACCGGCCGATCTCGAGGTGCACCTGATCCTCGATAACTACTCAACCCATAAGACCCCGATGATCAAACGCTGGATCGTCGCCCACCCCCGCTTTCACTTCCACTTCACCCCGACCGGCGCTTCCTGGCTGAACCTCGTCGAACGCTGGTTCGGTGAGCTGACGGCCCGCAAGATCAAACGCGGGGCGCACCGATCCGTCCGCGAGCTCAACGCCGACATCCGCGACTGGCTCGAGCACTGGAACGAGAACCCCAAGCCGTACGTGTGGACCAAGACGGCTGACCAGATCCTCGAAACCATCGCAAACTACTGCCAACGAATTACTGACTCAGGACATTAGCGGCTTGTGGCTAGAGATCGACATAATGTTCGCCGAAGGCGTTATGACTACTTCGCGCAATCCGGACGAAACTTCCGGCGAGGAGTACTAAGGGCACACAGCCCTCAGGCCTAATAGCCGGCGATCACGCCGACGATGCGGGAGATCGCCTCGAGCGCCTCCCAGTTCCCGGGGCCGTCGATGAACACAGCGAATATGAGCAGGTGCCCGCCGACGGCGTGGCAGTAGCCGGCGAGGTTGGTCACGTTGTTGAGGGTGCCGGTCTTCGCGACGCAGTGGCCTTGCGCGGGCGTGTGCACGCCGATCGTCTGCACGGTGCCGCTCACGCCGACGACGGGGAGTGAGCTCCACAGCACCCGCCCGACCGGCGTGCC
This sequence comes from Solirubrobacteraceae bacterium, assembly GCA_052148275.1. Lineage (GTDB taxonomy): Bacteria > Actinomycetota > Thermoleophilia > Solirubrobacterales > Solirubrobacteraceae > Palsa-465. Next base: position 10,132 of record JBKQIR010000008.1, on the reverse strand, counting down.
GAACACGTCTCTCAGCAGCGAGACCACGTTCGCCGGGGAGGAGCGGTCGGCCTTGTCCAAGCCCGATCCGTCGTGAATCGTCGGATCGATCCCGTAGCGGCTCTCGATCAGGTGCTCGACCTGCTGCGCGCCGGCCATGAGCGTCCCCTGCCCATTGAAGCTGTAGCCCAGCTGCTTGGCGAGCAGGTCCGCGATCAGATCGTCGGAGGGGACGTCCATCAGCCGCAGCAGCACCGAGAGCGGTGGCGACATAACGTGTGCCAGGCTGACCGCGCTGGACGGCGTGATTCCGGTACGCGCAGCCGCGCGTGCGCTGATGCCCTGGCTGTGCATCGTCAGCACGAGCTCACGCGCGGCGAACGCCGCCGGCGAGAGATTGCCGGTGGTGGCCCCGTGGTCGTAGACGAGCGCGCTCAGCTGGCCGAAGTAGTCGCCGACGTCCGGCTGATAATGAGTGAGCGGGCCGCCGCGACGTGTGTCAAAGCGTGACTCATCGCCGAACACGAGCCCGGTGACCGTGCGGATCCCGTCGTGATGCAACTGCGCGACGAGTTGGGCTGCCGTCGGGCCGTAACCGTCCTCGTCGAGCCGATTGAAGGTGCCGTCGCCGAACGTCGGATCGCCGTCTCCGCGAAGGAAGAGGTTGCCGTGCCACACGCCTCCCGGACCGAGATGTCCGGTGCCGAGGAGGTCGGTTGGGAACATCGCCTGTGGACCGAGGAGCACGTCGGATGCGACCGTCGTGTAGAGCTTCTCCACGGAGGCCGGGGGCCGCCCCACGGTGGCTCGTTGAGCGAACAACGTTGTTCCGGCCGTCATGTCATCGACGAGCAGGCCCGTCTGGGGTCCCTGCGATCGCATGATGCCGACGAGCACCGCCTGCAGGTGGCGCAGAGCGGGCGATCGCTGAGTGCTGTCGGAGACGCTCGCCCGGGCGATCGCAGGCGCCGGGTCAGCCGGGCGGTTGCGTGCAGCGCTGGTGACGGCGCTCGACGGCGCGCGTCGCGTCCTGACAACGATCGTGCTCGCCCGGGACCCGGCGCCGCTGCTGCCGCCGCATCCTGCCAGGGCGCCCGCAACGACGACCGCGGCCAGCGCGCGTGTCATTGCGGTGGCGGACACCTCTAGCGCCCTTTCAACGACGGTTGCGGCAAGGGCACTACGCAGACTCCAGCTGCTGGACGGTGTGCGGCCCCACACAGGCGACCGACAACTCATCCGCGACGCCCTTGGCGACGTCCGCCACGTCCTGCACGCTCACCGCGTCGAGCAGCTCGATCGCGGCATCCGGATCGATCTGCTGGCGGAACACGACCGCCTGCTGCGCGGCGTGCCGGGCCACCGCTCCCGTGTTCTCGAAGGCGATCGCCCGGGCGCCGGCCGCATACGCGCGGGCGCGCTCCACCTCCGCCTCCGTCGGACCGTCGCGCCGCAGCTCGCTGACGATGTCCCGCATCCTGCGGTAGGCCTCCAGGCAATGGCCGCTCTCGAGCCCGGCGGAGAGCTGCAGCACCGGGACGTCGGCGTACGCATGCGCGACCGAGCTCACCGAATAGGCGAGTCCGCGCTGCTCGCGGATCTCGTCGAACAGGCGCGAGCCCATCGAGCCGCCCAGCAGCGTCGAGTAGATCGTCAGCGCCGCCCTCTGGCGCGGGTCAGCTACGTCGATCGCCGGCCGGTACGACATGCGCAGGTGCGACTGGTTGGAGTCACGCTCCTTGACCATCACGCGCGGGGACTGCGGCGGCGCAGGCTCGAACGGCTCAGGCTCCGCCGCGGGCTCGAACCGCGTGAACGCTTCCTCGAGCTTGCCGTCGACGCCGAGCTCGTCGAGGTTTCCGACCGCGAATGCGGCGGCTGCGTGCGGCGACCACCGCCGCGCTCGGAACGCGAGGATGCCGTCCCTCGTGAACGCGCTCGAGAGATGCTCGGTCGTGCCGAGCACCGGCCGTCCAAGGGGATGCTCGCCGAACACCGCCACGTCGATCAGATGCTCGGCGACCACCGCCGGTTGATCGTTGGCCCGTGCGATCTCCTGGATCACGACGCCGCGCTCGCGGTCGAGCTCCTCGGGGTCGATCCTTGGCCGGCCGACGAAGTCGGTCAGCAGATCCGCCGCCTGCAACCCGCGCGTGGCCCGAGCGGTGATGTGAAACGCGACGAGGTCGTGGCTCGTGTACGCGTTCACAACCGCCCCGATACGCTCGGCTGCCTCGTTGACGTCCCGGTACGTGGGATATGTCTCCCCGCCTTTGAACACAAGATGCTCCAGGAAATGGGCCATCCCGTTCTCCTGGGGCCGCTCGGTTCGTGCGCCCGCGTCGAAGGCGATCATCAGCGTCAGGGCACGCGTCCCATGAACCGCGATGCGGTGCAGCGTGAGCCCGTTCTCGAGCGTGGAGGTCGTGATCGTGTGCATCAGCATCACAAGCTAGCGATCGGCCCGGCAGGGCCGGTCGCGTTGTCTGTCTCCTTGTTGTCGGCGGGCCCCTCTTTCGAGACTCGCGTGATCCTGTGGGCGGTAAGGGTAGCGGTCTCTTTTCGCGTGCGCAGATTCCGCCGCGCTGTCAGCCGGCCGCCGCTCGACGCGCGCCGCCCGGGCACGCCGGTTGTGTCGATTTCCAGCAAGATCGAGCCGCTCCTTCGACGCTCTTGACAGATCGGGATGAGTGCAAATCGTGTTGCAGAGGGAGGTTCCGGAGGGCGCTTGGCGGAGGCGCCCGCTACCCTGGGTCGACCCTATGGCTAACTCAGAATCAATCAAGCGCGGCCGCGGTCGCACGATCAAGCCGGCGCTGCAACGCGTCAGCTCCAAGCCCGCGACGCGCCTGAAGCGGCCCTCCCTGGATGGCGCAAGCGGCCAGACCGTGATCGAGTTCCGCGGTGTCAGCATGACCTATCAGAGCGGAGACACAGGGCTCGACCAGGCCACCTTCTCGGTTGAGCGGGGCGAGTTCGTGTTCCTCGTCGGCTCGACCGGATCGGGCAAGTCGACGGTGATGCGCCTGCTGATCAAGGAGCTCGAGGCGAGCGGGGGATCGATCAGAGTGGCGGGGCACGACATCGCGAGCGTGAAGCGCAAGCGCGTGCCGTACTACCGGCGCAACATCGGCGTCGTCTTCCAGGATTTCAAGCTGCTTCCGAGCCGGACCGTGTATGACAACGTCGCCTACGCGCTGCAGGTGACCGGCCACTCGCGGCGCGAGATCCGCGCCCGCGTACCGGACGTCCTGCGGCTCACGGGCCTGTCGACGAAGCTGCACAACTATCCCGATCAGCTCTCGGGCGGGGAGCAGCAGCGGGTGTCGATCGCGCGCGCGTTCGTCAACCACCCGCCGCTGCTGCTCGCGGACGAGCCGACCGGGAACCTCGACCCGGAGACGAGCATCGACATCATGCGGCTGCTCTACCGGATCAACCGGACGGGCACGACGGTGCTCGTCGCCAGCCACGACAAGGCGATGGTCGACAAGATGCGTCGCAGGGTGCTCGAGCTCGCGCGCGGGCGGATCGTGCGCGACGAGGCGACCGGCCTGTATGCGCGTGACGAGTCCACGCGCGAGTTCGCACAGCGGATGCGCTCGCCCTCCGAGCGCCCCGAGGGGATCTAGTCCGTCGATGCGCTTCTCGTTCTTCATCCGCGAGGCGCTGCGCTCGATGCGGCGCAATGCCGCGCCCAGCTTCGCGGCGCTCGCGACCGTGATCGTCACACTCATCGTGCTCGGGGTTTTCATCCCGATCGTGCAGGCGACCAACGGCGCCGCCGACAGCGTCCGCAGCCGCGTGATGGTCGACGTCTTCATGGCGACGAGCGCGACCGCGGGCGACGATGCCCGCGTGCGGCGCGAGCTGCTCGCGATCCCGCATGTGAGGACCGTGCAGTTCGAGTCCAAGGCGCAGGCCTACGCGCAGCAGTCAAAGGCCGACCCCGCCGCCTACCAGCTGCTGAGCACCAACCCGCTTCCGGACACCTTTCATGTGATCCCGAGCAATCCGTCGTACGTGCTTGCCATCCGCAACTCGGTGACGACGGGCGCGTCGGGCGGCACGGGGATGCTCGACCCGTCGATCGCCAGCGTCTCCAATCACACCGCCGACACGAGGAAGATCCTCGAGGTGACGAGCCTCGTGACGATCACGGCCGCTGCGCTGACGATCCTGCTGGTGCTGGCATCGCTCGTGCTGATCGCCAACACGATCAGGCTCTCGCTGTATGCCCGCCGCCGCGAGGTGGAGGTGATGAAGCTCGTCGGCGCGACCGACTGGTTCATCCGCTGGCCGTTCGTGATCGAGGGAACCGTCGTCGGTGCGGCCGGGGCCGTCGTCGCGATCGCCGTGCTCGGGGTCGCGAAGGTCACGCTCGTCGACCCGCTCTCGGACAACTGGGCGCTGATCTCGGCTCCGCACACGATCTCGTTCCAGTTGCTCATCTTCGTGCTCGCCCTGGCCGGTGTGACCGTGTCAGCGCTCGGCTCGGGCGTGTCGCTGCGCCGCTTCCTGCGCGTGTAGCGCCGCGGGAGCGTCCGTTCGGGAGCGCGTAGCGGGGGAGTCCGCCGTGAGCGAGGGCGGGGTGCGCGTGCGGGCGCCCCGAACCGCAAGCCCGGCGGGATAGGGCGCCTGCGGGCGCCCCGGGTTCGCAAGCGCTGCCGGATGCTGCACCCGGCTACCCTCAGATCCATGTCCGCTCGGTCTCGTCGCTCAGGTCCCATCGCACCCTACATCGTCGGCCTCGTCGTGGCCGTGCTCGCCGGCATCTGGCTCGGCGGGCACCCGAGCTGGCTGCCCGGTTTCGCTCGCGGCGCCCTCGCTCCGAGGAGCAACGGCGATCAGGTCGACTCCGTGCTTTCGCTGCTGTCGAAGGACTACTACCGGCCCGTGAACACGCAGGCGCTCGCCAACTCGGGTCTCGTGGCCGCGGTCGCCAGCTTGAACGACCCCTACTCGCACTACTTCCCGCCGGCGGCGTACAGGTCGTTCATGCAGGTGACCAACCCACACCTGAGCGGCATCGGCGTGGACGTCGCCCCGGATCGGCGCGGTCTGCTTGTCGAGCAGGCATTCCCCGACTCGCCGGCGGCGCGCGCCGGGCTGCACAACGGAGAGGTGATCATCGCCGTCGGCTCGGTCTCGCTCGCCGGTCGCTCCGCTGACTCCGCGTCGAACCTGATCCGCGGACGCGCCGGCACCGCTGTCACGATGACGGTGCTCGACGGCAACGCCCGGCGAACGCTGACGATCACCCGCGAGAACCTGATCGTCCCGGTCGCGGACTCGAAGGTCCTGCTGTACCACGGCGTGCGCATCGGATATGTGCAGCTGACGTCGTTCACGGCGGACGCCGGCGTCGAGTTGCGCGTGCAGGTCGACAAGATGCTCGCCGAGAACGCGCAGGCGCTGATCCTCGACCTGCGCCAGAACGGCGGTGGCCTGCTCGAGCAGGCGATCGCGGTCGCGAGCATCTTCATCCCCGATGGGACGATCGTTACCACGAAGGGGCGCAGCCAGCCGACCGAGGTGTTCGCCGCCACAGGTGGCGCGATCTCCACGAAGATCCCGATGGTCGTGCTCGTCGACCACGGCACCGCGTCGTCGGCCGAGATCGTGACCGCCGCGTTGCAGGATCACAGCCGCGCGACCGTCGTGGGCACCCACACATACGGCAAGGGCGTCTATCAGGAGATCATCGACCTCTCGGGTGGGGCCGCGCTCGACATGACCGTGGGCGAGTTCTTCACCCCCGACGGGCGCAACCTCGGAGGCGCCGGCGTCGCTGCCGGGCGCAGCGTCGCACGTGGCGCCGGCGTGACGCCCGACGTCTACGCCTACACGGCTCCGACCGCAAGACGCGACACCGCGCTCGACGTGGCCGAGCGGGTCGTTGCAGCCAAAGTCCGGTGAGCGGCGAGTGGGAGGGGTTCAACGCGCCGCGCGTGGCGCTGCTCGCGCGGCGCGGGAAGTTCCTCGTGGCCGAGCCGTTCTTCGCCGCGGGACCGCGCGTCGTCGTCAGCCGTGACAGCCGCTATGGCGTCGGCGACCTGGTGGTCGTCGCTTCGGGCGGCGCCGGCGGGCGCGCGGACGGTCATGGGCGCCGGCCCCGGTACGCCACCGGCAGCGCCACACGGCGCTCGGGCGGGCGAGCGAAGATCCAGCGGCGCCTCGGACGCCCGGATGTCGCGCGCGACGTGATCGAGGCGCTGATGGTCGACCGCGGCCTGCGCCGCGGCTTCGATCAGGGGGTGGCCCGCGCCGCGCGGCTCGCATCGGAGGCCCCGATCCAGGTCGCGGCGGACGGGCGGCGGCGGGACCTGCGCTCGCTGCCGACGTTCACGATCGATCCATCGAGTGCCCGCGACTTCGACGATGCGATCTCGGCCGCCCCGGAGGATGAGGACGGCTGGAGGGTCTGGGTGCACATCGCCGACGTGAGCGCCTACGTGACACTCCGCTCGCCGGTCGACAGGGAGGCCTATCGGCGTGGCACCAGCGTGTACATTCCGGCTGCGGTCGAGCCGATGCTGCCGGAGGCGCTCTCCAACGGCGCATGCTCGCTCGTCCCCGGCCAGGATCGTCTCGCGGTCACGGTCGAGATGCTCGTGCGCGGCGACACCGTCGCCAGCTCCGCGTTTCACCGCTCGGTGATCCGCAGCGATGAGCGCCTCGACTACGAGCGCGTCGACCGGATCTTCGCCGGCACCGAGCGAGCCGCGGCGTCCTGGGGCGAGGGGCTCCTCGCCGCGCGTGCGGCCGCGGCCGCCCTCGGCGCGAGGCGCTCGGCCCTCGGCGCGCTCGAGCTCGGCTCCGCGGAGCCCGAGTTCGGCTTCGACGGGCAGGGCCACGTGATCTCCGTCGCCGGCGTGGAGCAGACAGAGTCCCACCGGCTGATCGAGCATCTGATGATCGCCGCCAACGAGCAGGTCGCGAGCTTCCTGGCGGCGCGTCGTGTGCCTACGCTCTACCGGGTGCACGAGCGTCCCGAGGCGCTGGCCGTCGAGCGCCTGATCGACCAGCTAGCCTCGCTCGGCGTGCCCACGCCACCGGTTCCCGGACCGCACATGACCCCGCAGCAGGCTGCGGACGTCGCCGGCGAGGCGTCGCAGATGGTAACCGCATGGGTGGCGCGGACCGGGCGCGGCGCCCGCGCACTGCGCCGGCTCGTGCTGCGCTCGCTCAAGCAGGCCTACTACGACGACCGCAACCGGGGACACGCGGGCCTGCACTCCAGCTGCTACTGCCATTTCACCTCCCCGATCCGGCGCTATCCAGACGTGATCTGTCACCGCGCCCTGCTGTCGACGCTCGACGGTCAGGAGCCCGCGCCCGAGGTGTCGTGGGTGGCCGCAGCTGGTCCCTGGACCTCCACGCGGGAGCGGGAGGCGATGGTCATCGAGCGCGACGCCGACGATGTCGCGCTCTGCTTCCTGCTGGAGCGTGAGCTGGCGGAGGCTGGTCCCGACGCCAGCTTCGAGGGGGAGATCGTCGGCCTGATCAGCGCCGGGGCGTTCGTCGCCTTCGGCCGGAACGGAGCCTTCGAGGGAATGCTGCCGGTGCGACGGATGCGCGAGGATTGGTGGGAGCTCAACGAATACGGCACGGCGCTCGTGGGAACGCGACGCGGCGGCGCGCTGCGGCTCGGCGACGCGATCACCGTGCGCGTCGGCACGATCGACGCGCCACGGGGTAGGGTGGACCTGCTGCCGTCCGATGCAGATGGCGGCGACGTGCCGCGGAATGGCTGATCGAAGATGGCGAAGGGCAAACGTAAAGCGCACGCGGGGGATGTCGCGACCAATCGCACCGCGTCGTTCAGGTACAACCTCCTGGAGAGGTTCGAGTGCGGCATCGTGCTCACCGGCACCGAGGTCAAGTCGCTGCGCGCCGGCAAGGCCCAGTTGAAGGACGCCTACGCGGCCGTGCGCGACGGCGAGGTTTGGCTGATCGGCCTCTACATCCCCCCGTACACGCCGGCCTCGCGTGAGAACCACGACCCCGAGCGGCCCCGCAAGCTGCTGCTCCATCGCTCGGAGATCGAGCGGATCGTCGCGCGCACTCGCGAGAAGGGCCTGACGCTCGTGCCGACGCGCCTGTACTTCTCCGGGCCGCGGTCGCACGCCAAGGTCGAGATCGCGATCGCCACCGGCAAGAACATCTACGACAAGCGGGAGTCGATCCGCGACCGCGATGTCGCGCGCGACGTCGCCCGCGAGCTCAGGGAAGCGCGGCGCTAGCGGCGACCCACGCGAGGAGCCCTCGTCGAGAAACCAGCTCGACCAGGGGTACTACGTCGCGCGCAGCCTCGGAGCGGCACCGTAGGTGTGGCAAGGGAGTGAGAGGCGTGTCTCACCGTCCGCGGCCCGCGGGCCGCGGACGGGGGCGTGCGCGTGCCGTTCCTCGCGTGAACGCCCGGCGTGCGCCTCGCGAGGTTCAGACAATCGTGCGCGGCAGGTTGGTCGCGTGCATGCCGACCACGAGCAGCGCGAGCAGCGCGATGTACACAGCCGCGACCTTCGCGCGGTTAGCCGGGGCGACTCGGTAGTAGGACTCCTCCTGCTCGCCGCCGTGCCGGCGCCGCTGCCAGCGGCGGTAGGTCTCAAAGCCGCCGATCACGAGGATCAGCACGATGATCGGGTTGGGGAAGATGATCGCGAGTGCGACCAGGCCGGCGAAGCCGACGCCCCACATCCACGGCGCCATCGCCGCCATCGCTCGTCCGCCGTCGAGCGGCACGACGGGAAGCAGGTTGAACAGGTTGAGCAGGAAGCCGGTGTAGGCGAGCGCCCGCCACAGATCGCTTCCGGTCGCGTGCCAGACGAGGATGCACGCGGCGGAGCCGATCGTGCCGAGCAACGGGCCCGCGAGCCCCACGCGCGCCTCCGCGAGCGCGTTGTCCCCGAGCGAGCGCGCGCCGATCACCGCGCCGAGGAAGGGAATGAAGAACGGTGCGCTGGCCTTGATCCCCTCGCGACGCAGAGCGATCACGTGCCCCATCTCGTGCACGAAGATCAGCGCCACGAAGCCGGCGGCGAACGCGAACCCCCAGATCGACGCGTACGCGACGATCGACACCGCCATCGTCCCGGCGGTCGTCAGCAGCTTCGCCTTCGGCAGCAGGAGCAGGATCGCCTTGAGCTTCGCCAGCAACGCCACCAGCGCAGCGCCGGCGGCGCTCAGCTTGCGCCGCAGCCAAGATGGCCGGCGCTCCTCGAACGGCGAACCACCGTATGCGGGATCGGCGTTGAGTCCGGCGACGTGCACCGGCGGGATTGCCCCGGGCGTCGGGGCGGCGGATGGTAGGGCCGGCGGCGGTGCCGGAAGGAGGGGTGCGCTCGGCTCCATAGTCCGTCAATTGTCGCAGCCCGTACAGACTTCGCCGATCGCGTCTTACGATCTCCTTCGCGCTGCCAGCAATCCTCGAGAGAGCGCCTGGAAATCCTCGCGAGAGCGCCGGACATCCTCGAGAGCCGTTGGGGCAGCAGCCGCCGGCCGGACATCCCCGAGCTTCGGTGCTGCAGCCGCCGGAGCCCCTCGAGCCCTTGAGAGCCCCTTGAGGGTTCGGCTACAATATTCGCGTAGGCATCCCTGGGGACGACAGGCTTCGACGTGGTCGATTCGTGGGGGTGGTTGCGAGTCGAGGTGCCCAGGAGGCCTCGTTAAACACCTGGGGAAAAATAAGTGCGGACTCAAATCATGAGTTCACCCTTCCCGCTCGGGTCTAAGGACTAGAGCCTGAAGGCCCGGCCCCCGTCAGCCCGCGATGGGCCAGCCGGTTCAATTAGCGGGCTTGCTCAGTGAGGATGTGCTCCCTCCGATCTGAGGACGCTAAGGGAGCTGGTCCTCCACAACCCCGCCGGCAAGGCGAGTGGAGGGCGAGATCAGAGTGCCGGCTACGCTCGTAGACGCCATCTTTCGCGCGATTGCGGACGCGGGTTCAATTCCCGCCGTCTCCACTTGGGCGGTTTCCCCTTACGTTTCCCACAACTCGGGAGGCGTGAGGGGAAACCTCGTTAACGAGGCTGTCGCAAAACTGTTTGGCGCTTCGCGGTGTGGAGGGCGGATCGGTGCGCTGGCCGGGTGGTGGGCTTGTTGGCGGGGTGGTGATCGCGGGTTGTGTGGGATCTGGCCGGGTGGTGGGCCT
>JBKQIR010000007.1:0-3651 GCA_052148275.1 Solirubrobacteraceae bacterium | reverse complement strand
GTCCCGGGTAGCGATCTGCGATTCGCGACGCAGCGGGAACGATGCCGCGAAGCTGGCCAGCAGCGAGCAGGCCTCTTCGTCGGCTTGCCAGCGCGGCAGCACGAACGGCTCAAAAGCGGTTTTCGAGTTGGTCGTCGGAGCGGATCGCCAGGTACGCCTCGCGGGTGCCGACACCCACGAGCGGGATCCGCAGCTGATTGCCCAAGAACCGGATCAGGTTGAGGAACTTGCAGAGGAGTTCGCACATCGACAGCCCTGATGTCGGTTTCCGCACTCGTCTGCACGGATGTCCGCACTCCTCTGCACGCCCGCCGCATACACCCCCCGGCGCCGGCCTCGGTTTCCGCGCATAGAAGGGAAGACCCGAACACCGCGAGAAGGCTCGCGCTGCGATCAGAGCGGGTCCGCTCATCGCTTTTTGGTGTTGAGCGTCACGTAGATCCGGCAGGGGTCAGGGGATTGTTAGTACAGAAAACCGGCCTAAGCGCTTGCGAGTTCGGCGAGGTCCGGTGTCTTTAGCGGTCGGTATTCGCCTTGGCGGATCGTCTCGGTTGGCTGTGTCGATGGGGCGTCGGAACCCGTCGTGGAAGAGTCGCGTTAGGCCGGCGCGTCGCGACGTTCGCGCCGGCGAGGCGCGGCCGGCGTGCCGACTTGCTCGGCCGGCAGCTCCAGCCTGTGTTCGAGTGGATGGTGGTGGCCGCTGCGAGGTGTGCGTCCGCTGCGGCGCCGGCCGCAAGCGCGATACAGAGGCCTCCGACCTCCGCCCCCAGGGGTCGATCGACCGCATGTAACCCGGCGGCTCAACGATGCAGCGCGTCGTTGCGCGACGAGTCGCGCGGTCGGTCTGGTCGAGTTCGGCCCGGTTGGTTGGCGAGTCGTGCGCGCGATGCCGCCTGCCGGCAGCGCTTTGAGCAGTAGCGCGCCTCGGGCCGCACGCCCGCCGGCATCGATCCCGTACACCAGGCGCAGCGCTCAGGAGCGCTCAAGGCAGCGCGCCCGGAGCGTTCCCGCAGCCTCGCGCGAGACGCAGCCTGCCGGCAGCGCTTGGAGCAGAACATCGCCTCGAGGCGCGCGCTAGGCGCGATCGGCGCGCCGCATTGCTCACATGAACGCTCGGGCGCTACAACCACCAACGCCGGCGGCGACAGCTCGCGCGACACGTCGCCGTGTGGCGCTAGCGTTACCCGCGAGCGCGGCCTGGGGATCAACACCTCGCCGTAGTCCTTGCCGCCACGCTTGCCGGCGACCGCGACCTCACGCGATCGCACGTCCCACATCAGCAGCCCGCTGATCCGCGGGTGGCCAGCGAACAGCGCGTAGCGACCCCACAGCGGCGCGGCGAGCGCTTCGGGCAGCTCGCCCTCGCCGTCACCCCAGCGAGCAAGCTCGCGCCTCTCATCGGACTCGAGCGTGACCGCGCCAACCGTGCCCGCGCGCCCGCCGCCACCCGAGAATCGCACCAGCGCCGCCGCGGCCCCCCAACGTTCGAGTTCCTGCCACACACCCTCCGCATGGAGCTCGCGCCGGCCGCGCAACCGCGCCGCGTGCGGCCGGGCTGCTTGGCGGCCCGTTGGCGTATGACAAGACTCACCGCTCGGCGCCTTGCACGTCGGGCACGGCCGGTAGCGCCACCCGCGCGCGTCGCACAGCCAACGCGCCGGCTTGGCCCGATAGCGGCTCGTCTGGCAGCGCAGCCCTGGCTGCACGCCGCAAGTCGGGCACGGCTCCTGGAGCCATAGCCGGCGGTCACTCACCACGACACCGACGCCGCGCACAGACCTGCCGGGCCGGGCGCGCACCTCGCAGCAGAGCCCACCCCGGGAGCCGCGCTGTCCAGCCCCTTCTCGGGCGAGAAGCATCCTCCGGACGACGCGTCGCGCGACATGTCGCGCATGATCGCACGCGAGCAACACTGACGCTGGAAGGGGTGCCGTCGTGCACGCGCGTTTGACGATCCAGCGCGTACTCTCGCGTGGTTACCGTGCCCCACAGCGACCCGCTCGAGCAACCCGCGACACCCGAGCGCAGCCTCGATCGGAAAGGTCAAAGCAACCACGATCCTGGACAGCTGCCGCGTCTCGCCCAGCAAGACCTTCGGCGGCCTCAGCGACCGCCAACGCGCGGACCTCGCCGCCCGCCTGAGCCGCCCGCCTGAGCCGCCCGCCAGGTGAAGGTCGGGGATAGCGCCGAGCTTGCTCGGGCCTCGAGCCCGGCGCGAGCTCGTCGCCGGCGGGGAGACTCGCCCGGCGTAAGCGACACGTCGCCCCGGCGCCCGCCGCCCGAGACGGGGCGTCTGGTGTCGCGGTATTGGTTGCGGGGACCGTCCACCGCACGGGACCGGGGGCTGCAATGGACGATCCCCGCAACCGATCTACGACGCCAGAGTGCCTCGAACTACCCGAGCATGTGGCCCTTGGCGAGTATCCCACAGCCAATCGCCGTCCCGACGAGCTTGCTCCGAGCGCCAAGGCGTCTCACGGGGACCGTTCCTGCGACACGCCGCGAGGGGCAGGGATGTCCCCGTGTTCACTGAGCTTTCGCCGTCTCAAGAGCCAGTCTCCAGCAAGGCCGTCTCGCTGTTTTGTCTGTCTGAGCTTGCTGCCCGGCGTTGGCGAGCGGTCGCGAGCCAAGCTATCTGGGGACCGCGCGGGACCGGCTCAGGAGGCGTTCAAAGCATCGTTTCAGCGGGTGTCTGGGCGGTGGTGCGCGAGCCATGCGCCGCAGATCGCGAGTGCCTGGAGGGCTTGGCGTGTGACGCGAGAGGAATATGCCCGATCGTCGTGGTCCTGCCCGCTGGCGGCGTCTGCCATCAGCTCGCCGACTGCCTGCACGGCTTCCAGGAACCAGCGCTCGCCAGCGAGCTGCTCGGGGGTGAAGCGCGTGATCCCGCGCTCCCCGCGCAGCACAGCGATGATCACGTGCCGGCGTGCGGAGTCAAGCGTCGCGGGGGATGGTCCGGGCGCGGAGAGGGAGATCAGGAAGGTCGCGGCCGCGGCGGCGAGGTTGGCGACGTGCGGGCGCAGCGTCGCTGGGGCGGCGTGTTCGCGGAGATGCTGGGCGAGCGGCGCGAGCGCTCCGCAGAGCGCGAGTGTCGTCTGGCCGCTGTCGGGTATCGCGCCATCGGCGCTCAACGCCACGGCCGCCGCGAGCAGCTCACGCTCGACCGCGTCGAGATCCTCCTCGCTGAATGTGCGTAGCTGCTGGGCGTCGTCGAGCAGCCCAGCGATCAGCGCGAGATTCGCCCCGGCGGCAGCGAGCGCCTCACACGCCAGGCCAAGCTCGCCGGGCAGCCCGAGCAGCTGCTCCTCCTCGACGTCGGCCTCGCCGGCGAGCGTGTCGCGCAGCAGCGGACCGAGCTCCAGCAGCCCGAGCTGGCGTTGTAGAGCCTCGGCGGTGTGCGCGGCCGCCAGCACGATCGGGCCCGAGCGCTCCCGGGCGGCGAGCTCCCGCAGCCGCCAGCCGAGCCGCAGCGTCTGCCAGCGCAACAGCCCAAACAGCGCGCGGTCATCTCCGTCGCGCACCGCGACCGCGACCTCTTGGGCGAGCGCGGCGAGCCAGTCATCGCGCTCGAGCCGCTCGCCCTCGAGGTCGATCAGCGCTGACTGCACCGCGCCGAGCAGCCAGTTCGCCAGATGCGCGCGATACGCAAGC
>JBKQIR010000006.1:0-26983 GCA_052148275.1 Solirubrobacteraceae bacterium | reverse complement strand
CGGCGACTTCGAGCAGTACTGGCAATACCACCTCGCCCAAGAACAACAACGCGTCCACCAATCACGCTACGCCAACGGTGCCATCCCCCGAGCAGCATAAGTCCCTCCAGGAGATCTGCACCCAATTCGATGAGTGGCAGATAACCGAAGTCGTTCGCCCGCGCCGCACGGTTCTGCTCGACGCGATATGCATCGGCCCAGACGGTTGGGCGTGGCCGGCATGGAAGGACAAGCGGACGCTCGCATCGATCGTTCTGCGCGCGCGGCGCCAGGCCCGCGACGTCTTGTATCGGGCTACTGGCGGGCGGCGTGTGCGCGGTCCTGCCGGTTCTCGCGGGACATTCGATACAGGACGTGTCGCCGTAACGGGCCAACAGGAATCGCCGGATGGTCGAAGTCGTCGGCGGGATCGTGGCTCATACCCAGCCGCTGCATCACTCGGCGGGACTGATCGTTGACTGCAGCCGTGAAAGAGACGACCTCGTCGCGGCCGAGTCGATCAAAGCCGAAGGTCAGCGACGCGCGGGCCGCCTCGGTTGCATAGCCGTGACCCCAGTAGCGACGGTCAAGCCGCCATCCAACCTCAACGGCTGGCGTGAAGTGCGCTTCGAACCGCGGTTGATTGAGCCCGACAAAACCGATGAACGGAGCGACATCGACGAGCTCGACGGCCCACAGTCCCCAACCCTGGCGGGCGATCATGGCCTGAACATGGGCGGCGAACTGGTCGCTCTGCGCCTTGGTCAGCGGCGCTGGGAAGTACCGCATGACCTCGGGATCCGCGTTGAGAGCTGCGAACGGATCGAGATCGGCCTGCCGCCACTGTCTGAGCAGAAGACGTGGCGTCGCGAGCTCAGGCACCGCGTGATCGTAACCGTGTCTACGCGGCGCCTCAGATTGGCTGCGACGGATCGCGCCCTGATCGCTGGCGCTACAAGGGCAAGGTCATGGCCGGGGATCGAGAGCGCATTGATCATCGGGCGAGCATCCGCCAGTTCTGGCTCGCACCTGAGCGAGCATCCGCCAGTTCTGGCTCGCACCTGAGAATCACGGGGTCCTTTCCCGGAGCGCCCGTCCCCTCTATACGCCAATAACCGACGGCTCTTTCCCGGGGAAGGATGCCGTCGGGCCCGTCCGCCTTGTCCGAGTCCGGGTAGACACTCAGCCACGGCTCGACTTGGTCCGCGGGCGAGGACATTACCAGCTGGCCTGGCCCGGCCAGTGCGTGCGCGCCGCTCGACGAACGGACTCAGGTGTGGCGAGGGAACGACTCGCCTGTGGGAGTGCCTTTCGTGAGTGGCGGGCGGAGGTTGGCTCCTTGGCGCTTCAGCTCTAGTTGAACGTCGGAGTGCTTGACGTCTCGGGGCCCTTGGCGGGTGAGGGCGGCAAGTGCGGCGCAGACCCCCGCGGCTTGGCCCGTGGCCATCGCGATCGGGGTCACGCGGTATGAGGCGTGTGCCTCGTGGCTACCGGAGATACAGCGTCCGGCGACGAGCAGGCGCTCCACTGCCTTTGGCAGTAGGCAGCGCAGCGGAATGTCGTAGGCGCTGCCGAGTGGGAGATGGCGCAAGACGGTGCCCTTGCCGTCGGGATTGTGGATATCGATCGGGTAGGAGCCTCGCGCGATCGCATCATCAAACGGTCGCGCCGTGAGGATGTCGTCTGCGGTGAGTTGGTAATCGCCGATGATCCTGCGGGTCTCGCGCACGCCGATCGTTGCACCGCTCTGGGCGACGTACGCGCGAGCGAACCCCGGAACGCTACGGCACAGGAACCTGCTGATCTGGCGCATTTGTCGGTTGGATTCCCACTCGGCCCGTGTCAGCTGCCACACATCGGTACCGAGAGCCCCGGTCACGCGCGTGCTATTGACGCTCACTTCGCGCTCGTGCGGGGTACCAAAGAAAAGTAGCTCATCGCGCGGAAGGTCTAACTCACCGGCGTCCTCGGCCTGTCGAACGAGCTCCCAAAGGCCGAGCACGCCGTGCCACTGATCGGGATGCTCGTGCACGTAGGCGGCGAACGACGATCGCTCGAAATCGATCATGCGGAACATTAGCGTCATTGGCTGGACCAACCCGTCTTCCGCGCGACCGACCTCGAACGGAGCCCCCGCGGCCACCGCGACATCCCCATCACCCGTGCAGTCCACGATCGCGCGTGCCCGGATCACGAGCGGCCCAGACTTCGTTTCGAACACGACTCCTTCGGGCGCGTCGCCGCCGACGACGCCGGTGGCGAACGCGTGCAGCAAGAAGCGCACCCCAGCCCGATCCAGAAGCTCCAACGCCGTTGACTTGAACTGCTCAGGGTCAAACGGAACCGTATATCCCGTTGCTTGCGAGGGTGCGATCGCGCCGCCGGCATCAAGCAACGCTCGCAAAAAGACCTCCAAAACGCCTGAGATGACGGGGTTACCGTAGCCGTGGTCCCTCGGCAGAAGCTGCAGATCCTCATCCAGATTAGCCCCGCGTGCCGGTTGCGTCTGGTTGTGAAACGACATCATCGGCATCACCAACGCGGCGGTCGCGTTGCCGCCGAGAAACCCATAGCGCTCGACGAGCACCACATCTGCTCCGGCCGCGGCCCCGCCCAGCGCAGCTCCCAGCCCGGCAGGGCCGCCTCCCACCACCAGCACATCCGCGCACGCCGCAACGGTCGCGCGTCGCGGCGCGAGCATGATTGTCTCGACCTGCTCAGGCGCCGTCAGCGGAGGCATGCTCACGAAGCTCTTGCGCCTGCCACCGCGCGATCACGTCCTCGGGATCCTCGCGCTCTCCAAGCAGCTCTGCGATCAGCGGCGCGGTCTGCGCGGCGCGGCGCTGCAGCGCCGGCAGGCGTTCGCTGAGCTGAGCGTGGACCTGCTCGCGCAGGTCCCACATCCGATCGATGCTCGCAAGCAGCGGTCCGGTCTGAGTTCGATGAACGCCATCGATCCCCGGCATATCAAGCATTTTGACCAGTGCGCTCACCTTGCTGGCGTACGGCAGTGCAAGCAACGGAACCCCAGCCACCGCAGCGAAGATCAGAAAATGAAGGCGCATACCCACTGCGAGGTCGAGGTGTTGCATCAAACCAAGCAGCTCGCCCGGCGGGTACTGGCCACGGAGCACAGCCGCCCGCTCAGGAACTGCCATCTGCCCGATCACACGGTGCGCCTCTCGAATGTCCTGACGCTCCATCGATACAAACAGAACATCTGCATCGAACCGGTCGACAATGAAATCTGCAGCGTGCGCGAGCAACGCGTGGTAGACCTCCGGCTCCAACTCTCCGGCGGCGCCACCCGGCTCGCGCACCGACATGCCAACCAGGTGGTGCTTCTTGCCGATCCCCTCCCGCGCAAGCCACTGACCAGGAAACGGGAGCGCCTTGAGCAACAGCGCCGGATCGGCGGTGACCGCGATCGGACTCTCAACGCCCATCTGCTCGAGCAGCAGCTTGGCATCGAGGTCGCGGACGGTCACGAACCGCATTCGGTTGAGCACCTCGACAACAGCCTGACGATCTGAGCTGCGCTCCAGCGGACCGGCACCGATCGCGTACGTGGCGGTCGGCACCTCCATCCGCTGAGCCACACGAGCAATTCGCAAGTAACTCTCAGCTTCGCTGTCGTACAGTATCCCGCCACCGCCCAGCAGCAGCAGGTCAAGCCGCTGCACCTCCGACGCCACCTGCGCCCGCATCGCCTCGCGAGCCGGCACCACACGGTCGACGTCGTGATGCTCACGAGTGTGCCCGACATTGCGTGAGAACGCGACAACCTCAACCCCAGGCAACGCTGCGCGCAAGGCAGAGATCGCAACCGTCAGGATCGCCTCGTCGCCAACATTGAGCCCGCCGTAGGAGCCGGCAATCCCAACGACTCGCTGCTGCCCCGCCCCTGATTCCCCGTCGCTCATCTCAACACAAACCCATGACGCGACCAACGCGCATTCCGACGGTTCGCCGTCTCACCCCGGTTGCTAGACGAGCATGAACGCATCTCACGCCACCGCCACCACCGGTCGCAAGATCTCGATCGACCCATGGCCTCGCCACGGACACACGGAATCTGGACAACCGCGATGAGCCGCACACGGATCCCTGTCGCCGACGCTCGCGGCATGACCTCCCGACCCAACCGGGACCGCCTCGCCCGACGACCAGCGCTCCCAAGGACCCGCCTACAGCCACCATAAGCCGAACAATACCCCGCCGCGCCGCGAAACCTGACTACCTCTACTCCAGCTCACAACCGCTACGAATGCCACTCGCCGCTCGGCGGCTCGTACGGGGGCGCGACTCCCCATCCCCAGCGCGGAACCGGGGCGTGTGCGACCGTTTCGGCGCCAGGCTGCGAATTGTGGACGGCCAGGCGCGTGCCCCATTCCGCGTAGCCCATGATCGCCGCGCGGAACTCGGGATCCGCCGGAAGACCGGCGTCATCAGCGGCGCGGCTGAGCGGCTGAGCAGGGTGACGAACGTCAGGCGCTGCGTTGCGGTGATCGCGAGATCACGGTGGCGAGCGAGCATGTGCTCATATCCTCCGCGGCGCTCGGTGTAGGCCGCGGGACCGCCCATCACCTCTACCCACCAATCGATTACGTGGGCGCGGTGCTCCTCGCTCACGCGCCCCCCGAACATCGCCGCGATGTCGGGAGCCTCGAGTTCAACCAGGTCATAGAACCGACTCAGCCAACGGACGAACGCCTCGTGTCCGCCGGCCCAGTCATAGATGGTCGAGCTCGCATCCGCCATCGAGCGGACCGTACCTGATCTGAGCAATTCCGGCGAACCAGCGGCGATTGCTGGCGACAGCGATTGGCTCGCGGTGGCATGGTCCCGCGGAGATCCCTCTCCACCAGAGAGGAGGTGCACAGCTTCAAGACATGACGAACTTCGACGGGTCGGCGGCGGCCGAGTCGATTGGCGATCTCGACATCGCACGCGCCGCGCGGCGGATCGCGTGCCGCAGCAACGTCGCATCGACACTCAGCGGCCGACACTACCGCCTTGCGGCGCATCTGCGGGGGTGTGGCGGTGCACATCAGCAAGGCCGTCAGGCGCTCCTCAGGGCGGGGAGTTCGCGGGGCTCGACAGTGCTCACGGAATCGCGCCCCGCGACCTGCGCGGTCAGGCATCCTTTGGCGATGCGCCGGTAGCGGCCGGCCGGATGGACTCCGTGGCGGGCGAACGCGCGGTGAATGGCATACTCTGACGCGTAGCCGACCTGGCCGGCGATCATCTCCACCGTGTCGGTCGAATGCTTGGCCGCTGCGCCGCCAGGTGCATCCGCCACGCCGTCAGGTACGCCAGCGGCGATGAGCCGACCGCTTCGGTGAAGCGACGGGCGAGCGTCGCACGCGACAGGTGCGTCGCCGCAAGCAGGGCCAGCGTGACGGCGTGCAGAATCCGGCAATTAAGTGGGCACGCTTGACGGCGGGAGCCTCGAGATTGGCGACAAGCGCGGCGCTCGCGAACGGGTGGTCAAGACCTGCCTGCGCTGTCGCGGCGGGTCTCAATGGCAGACACGCATGAGTGGCTCCCCTTGTCCGGGAGCGGCAGCCTTGAGGCTGCTGTGTCGGCCGACGGGGTTGCCGCTTCGACGGTACGAGCAGGCGCGCTGGCAGCCGCAGTCGCGCTGATGCCTGTGGCGGCGAATGCGATCGTGCGCCGTGGCGCTGATTGCGCCCAGGCGAACGATCGTAACATCGGGTGGCTGGACCGGCCACGAAGCTGGAGTGTGGCTTCGAGATGGACGCTGCCTGGGGTTGATCGGGAGGGTCGGCTTAGGTTGATCGCGCCGGGCGACAGACGTCCCTCCTAGCAGGACCCGGCGGGCGTGATCTGGGCGACGATCGACAGCCCGATGGGGACGACGTTGGGCCACGTAGCGCAGATCGAGGCGGCCCAGCGGTCAAGTGTGGCGTTCCTCTGCAGACCTTGTGCTTATGGGGCAGTGGACAGGTGCGGCTTGGGCGGGGCGACTTGCGGAGTTCAGCGCGATGGTGTTCGTGGCGCTGTTGCTCGCGTTCGCCGGAGTCGCGCGCGCCGACGCGTTCTCGTGGTCTGCGCCGATCGCGCTGGACCAATCCGGCGGCCTTGGTATGGGCGCGGTCGCGTGCCCGTCGGTCAACCAATGCACGGCAGTCGATACGAGTGGTCGGGAGCTGACGTTCGACCCGGCCTCGCCGGGAAGCCCGACCCCGGTCACGATCGACGCCGGCCGCAGCCTCACCGCGGTCGCGTGCACGTCGGATTCGCAATGCACGGCGACGGACGTTGTCGGGCAGGAGCTGACGTTCAACCCGACCTCGCCTGGCACGCCGACCCCGACCGCAATCGACAGCGGCCAGGACTTGTTCAGCCTGGCGTGCCCGTCGGTGGCGCAGTGCACCGCGGTCGACACCGAGGGGGACGAGGTGACGTTCAACCCGACCTCGCCCGGCACGCCGACCCCGACCGCGATCGACAGCGGCCAAGACCTGCGCGTGGCGTGCCCGACGACTAGCCAGTGCACCGCCGTCGCGACGAACGGGTCGGAGGTGACGTTCAACCCAACCACTCCAGGGAACCCGACCTCGGTCCCGATCGATCAGGCGGTTGACGGGGTTCTGTGGGCAGTCGCGTGCCCAGCGAGCACCCAATGCACCGCCGTGGACGGCGCCGGTTCGGAGATCACCTTCAACCCGACCTCGCCAGGAAGCCCGACGCCGACCGAGATTGACGTCGGCAACAGGCTGTACGGCCTTGCGTGCGTGTCAACCAGCCAGTGCACGGCGGTCGATGCATGGGGGCAGGAGCTGACGTTTGACCCCGCCTCGCCCGGGACGCCGACCCCGGTCGCGGTCGACGACGGTGTGCCAGTGGGCCCCGAAGGCGTGGCGTGCCCGTCGGCCAGCCAGTGCACCGCCGTCGACAGCGGCGGCAACGAGGCGACGTTCGACCCAGCCTCACCCGGAAGCCCGCCCTTGGTCGCGATCGACAGAGGTCAGGTCCTGGTCGGCCTGTCGTGCCCTACCGACATCCAGTGCACCACCGTTGACGAGTGGGGCCGGGAGGTGACTTTCAACCCCGCCTCGCCAGGGACCCCGGCGCCGTTCGACATCGACAGCGGCCAGATCCTCAGCGGCGTGGTGTGCCCGTCTGCGAGTCAGTGCACGGCAACGGACACAAGCGGACGAGAGCTGACGTTCAACCCCGTCTCGCCCGACACCCCAAACCCTGTCTCAGTCGACGCGTTCCTGACCGCGCTGGCGTGCGCGTCGACGAGCCAGTGCACCGCGGTCGACTCGTTCGGGCGGGAGGCGACGTTCAACCCGGCCGCTCCCGTCATCCCAAGTCCAACTGACATCGCCGGCAGCGAGTACCTCGGCGCGGTGACCTGCCCCTCCGCCAGTCAGTGCACGGCACTCGAGGGCGGCGGGCAGGAAGTCACGTTCAACCCAACGGCTCCCGCGAATGCGACCACCGCGACGATCGGGAGCTTCCTGACCGCGGTGGCATGCGCTTCCACAAGCCAGTGCACCGCGGTCGACCAGCACGGACACGAGGTGACGTTCAACCCCGCTTCGCCTGGAACGCCGACTTCGGTCGACATCGACGGCGGCCAGATGCTCGAGGCCGTGGCATGCCCCGCTACCGGGCAGTGCACGGCGGTCGACAAGTTTGGAGGCGAGGTGACATTCGACCCAGCCTCGCCCGGCGTTCCGACTCCCACACCTGTCGCTGGCGCCAACCTGCTCGAGGCGGTCGCGTGCAGCTCCGGCGCGCGGTGCGTGACCGTCGATGACGCGGGCAACGCGTTTCTCGGCGCGCTACCGCCGCCATCTGACTCCGAGCCGCCGTCGATCTCCGGCACACGACGGCAGGGCCAGGCATTGACCGAATCCCACGGCTCCTGGGCGAACGATCCAGCCGGGTTTGGCTATCAGTGGGAGGACTGCGACAGCGAGGGAAGCAGCTGTCGCGCGATCGCGGGCGCGACCGGCCAGGCTTACACGCTCACATCGAGCGATGTCGGGCACACGATTCGCGTGCAGGAGACCGCCAGCAACGACAGCGGCGCCAGCAGCCCAGCGGTGTCGGCGCAGACGACAGTCGTCTTGCCCCTGCGAATGCCGCCAACGGCAACGGCGGCATTCGGCCCCGCGAACATCGCGGGAGCCGTCGCCGGTGTTCGGGTCAGCTGTCGGGGCGGCGGCGGCGCCAAGTGCACGGTCCTGCTAAAGCTCACCATCACCGAGACCGTATCGGGCGGAAGGGTGATCGCCGTGACCGCCGCGGGCAAGCCGGCTCGGAGCAAGCGCAGGACGAAGCAGATGGTTGTCCTGCTCGGCAGCACAACCGTGACCCTGAGCGCGGGTCAGAGCCGGACCGTGCAGATCGCGCTCGGCGGTGCCGGACAGCGACTGCTTCAGAAGTACGACCGCCTGTCGGTAAGGCTCACAGCCGCCGAATCCGGCACCGCGGTCTCGAGCCAGACGATCGTCTTCAAGGCCCAGCCGCATCGCCACACGCGCTGAGCGCTCGCGCTCCCGCTCCCGCTTACCAAACCTCAGACCGAGGCTGGCCGGCTTGCCGAAGAGCACGACGAGGACGACGAGGACGACGAGGACGACCGCCCCTGAGTCTACGGAGGCGAACCCATCGCGGCGATCCGACCTCAACGGCCGCGGAATCGCGCGATTGTTCTTTCGCCCAAGGGCATCGGTCCGACAGCGACCGGCGGCGCTGCTGGTGGACCATCAAGCAGCCGCGGCGCCGGCGTGACCGCTTCCTGCCCCACGCCAGTCCGTGACCGATAGGCGCCTGGCCCGGCTAATCCTGCGTCCGTGGCCGCGCGGGCACCTTGGCGCCCGCGCCGACCGTTTCGCAATGCGCGGCGTGGAGGGCCATCTGCTGGAGGAACGGCTGGCCGCCGGCTCCGGCACCCCTACTACAGAATCCGCTGGCGGGCCTTGACCCTCACCTAGCGCGGCTTGCGCCCATCCAAAGCCTGCTCATCTCGTCCACAGAAGCAGCAAAAGCGCCCGAATTTGCGCAGGCACACCCACGACCGCAGATTCGGAGCAAAGTCACGTTGTGTGGCGCTCGGCAGATGAGTACGATTTTCGGCGACGGTGTTCGCGAGACGTGCGCAGCAATGAGTACTTTGGTTGCCTCAGCGGGCGATAGTCCGCTCGTCTTCGTGAGCTACAGCCGTGAAGACACTGAATGGCGTCGTAAGTTTGTGCAGATGCTCAAGCCCATGGTTCGTGGGCGTCGTTTGGAGATGTGGAGCGACGAGCGCAATGTAGTTGGCTACCAGTGGCGGCCACAGCTGGAGCAGGCGATCCATCGGTCGCAGGTGGCACTGCTCTTGGTCAGTCCTGACTTTCTGGCGTCCGATTTCATCATGGAGCGGGAACTTCCTGAGCTGATTACGCAGAGAGCCCAGCTCGTCTGTGTGCTTGTCCGGGCCTGCTTGTGGCGCGAGGTCCCGATGCTGGAGGCCGTGCAATGGGCTCACGACCCCGAGCGCGACGGCCCGGTGGCTGAATCGCGACACCGAGACCACGAGATTGTGTCCGCGTGCGAGAAACTCCTCGAGTTGTTGCCCACAGATGAGACAGGCCACAATGAGAGCCATGTTGGTGAGCCGACGGCTCCTGCCAGAGTTCGAGTTGAGCCACTCGTAGCTGACGCGCGGCCGGGCGATCTGTCGAGTGTTCCCGTACTACCTGCTGCGTTTGTCGCGCGGGCGGAGCTCGCCAGTTTGCGCGAGGCGGTGCTGGGCTCGCGAGATTGTGCCGTTGGCGTCACTGGCAAGGCGCTGGGGCTACATGGTCAGGGCGGGATTGGGAAGACGGTGCTCGCTGCTGCGATAGCACGCGACGACGCCGTTCGTCGGCACTTTCCTGACGGCGTTTTCTGGGTGACGGTCGGAGAGCAGGGCGACCTTGTAGCCAAGCAGATTGACTTGCTTGAGCGCCTTGGAACAGCGCATCCGGAGCTGCGCTCAGTTAGCGACGGCTTCGCGTTGTTGCGTCAGACGCTAGCCAGTCGCCGTTGCCTCTTAGTAATCGACGACGTCTGGTCGGCCGCCGCCGCCGCCGCGTTTCATGTCACGGCTCCGCGCTGCCGGGTGCTCTACACGACCCGGGATCCTCTCGTGCTGCGCGCCGTAGAGGCCGACGTTGAGCGGATTGATGTGCTCCCCGTCCATGCGGCGCGTGAGCTCCTGCGGAGACTCACGAAGATTCGGGTCCTTCCCGAAGAGGCTGACGGCATTCTCCAAGCGACGGAGCGCGTGGCCCTCGCGCTGGCGTTGGTCGGCGCCGCGATCGGCCGAGGCGGGCGGAGTTGGTCGGAGGTCAGCGACGAGCTCAGCCGAGGTGGTGACACGTTCCTCGATCATCCCTACGCCAACATGTTCAAAGCGATGGAGGTCGGCGTGAACGCGTTAGCCACTGCTGACACCGAAGCTTACATGAGCCTTGCCGTTTATCCCGAAGACACTGTGGTGGCGCTCGCTGCCGTGACACGGCTGTGGTCACGGCTGTTTGATGTCTCAGCAGAGCGGGCTCGAGCGTGGCTTGAAGCGCTCGCAGAGCGCAAACTCGTTACGCTCCAGAACGAGGGCTTCAGCTTTCACGATCTCCAGCGAGAGTTCGTGTTGCTGCGCACGGAGAACTTGACCCTACTCCACGCAGACCTCCTCGCCGCCTATTACGCTCTGCTACCTCCAGTAAGCAGAGGCTGGGCGGAGCTTCCTCAGGACGAGCCCTACATCTGGGAGCACCTCCTCTACCACTTGCGCGGCGCTGGCGACGGTGCTGGCGTCAGTGCTTTGGTGCGCGATCTTGCTTACCTTGGCCTGCGCTGCTTCCGCAACGGGCTGTATGCAGCCGAGTCCGATCTCCGCCAAGCCGCGACTCTGTACCCCGACGATGCTGCGGTGAGCTGGCTGCTGCGCCTCTTCACCCAATGGGGCTATCTATTCACAAATCATACGAACGTCCGAGACCTCGCCGCGACGCTTATGAGCCGCACGCGCGATGCCCCGGTTGATGTCAGCACCGACGGTCTAGATGATCTTCTTCCAGCTTGCTATCTGACACCGCAGTGGGGACTTCCCAGCGCCCCACCCGGACTCACCCGGGTCCTCGAGGGTCACGCCAGCTCGGTCCGGACGGTGGCATTTTCGCCGGACGGCGGCAAACTAGCCAGCGCCGGCTTTGACGGCGTGCGGCTGTGGGATCGGGCCACCGGCCAATCCATCACCGCGCTGGACAGCCACTCCGGAGCGGTGGACGGGGTCGCGTTCTCGCCCGACGGCCGGCAGCTCGCGAGCGCCGGCTCCGATGGGATCGTGCGAACGTGGAACACCGCGACCGACATGCTCGCAGCGAAACTCGAGGGCCACACCGACTGCGTGAATGCAGTGGCGTTCTCGCCCGACGGCCGACAGCTTGCAAGTGGAAGCGACGACGGCACGGTGCGGCTATGGGCTCCCTCCAGCGGCAAACCGACCGCAACTCTACGGGGCCATACGGGCAGCGTGAACGGGGTGGCGTTCTCGCCCGACGGCCGACAGCTCGCCAGCGGCGGCGACGATGCGACGGTGAGGATATGGGACTCCGCGACGCTGCAGGTCACGGCGACGCTTGAGGGCCACATCGGCCGAGTGTACGGGGTGGCGTTCTCGCCCGACAGCCACCAACTCGCCACGGCCAGCGACGACGGGACCGTCAAGCTCTGGAACACCGCCACGGGGAAGCGGACAGCTAGCTTCGAAGGCCACACAAGCTGTGTCTGGTGCGTGACCTACTCGCCTGACGGACGGCAGCTCGCCAGTGCCGGCGACGACCACACGGTACGGCTATGGGACCCTGCCACGGCCGGCTCCACCACTACGTCAGAGGCCCAAACAAGCATCAGCGTATGGGGAGTCGCGTACTCGGCTGACGACCGCCAACTTGCCAGTGGAAGCGACGACGGCAGTGTGCGGCTCTGGGACCCCGCCACCGGCCAAGTCGCGACGGCGCTTGAGGGTCACGCCAGCCGGGTACGCGCGGTGGCATTCTCGCCTGACGGCCGCCACCTCGCAAGTGGCAGCGACGACCACACCGTGCGGCTCTGGGACCCCGCGACACGGAAGCTCGCGGCGATCCTCGAGGGCCATACCGGCAGCGTCTTGGGGTTAGCGTTCTCGCCTGACAGCCGTCAGCTCGCCAGCGCTAGCGATGACTACACCGTGCGGCTCTGGGACCCCGCCACGGGGCACCCCATCACGACCCTCGAAGGCCACAGTGGCTGGGCCCGAGTCGTGGCGTTTTCGCGAGACGGCCGTCGGCTCGCCAGCGCTAGCGCCGACGACACCGTCAGGCTCTGGGACCCCGCCACCGGCGAACCTTTCGCCATTCTCGAGGCCAGCAGCGGCGGAGTATGGGTGGCGGCGTTCTCTCCGGACGGCCGACAACTGGCCAGCGGTCACGAAGACGGCAATGTCCGGCTCTGGGACGCCATCACCGGCCAGCTCGCGACGGTGCTCGAGGGTCACGCCAGCAGGATACGAGCGGTGGCATTCTCGCCTGACGGCCACAAAATCGCCAGCGCTAGTGAGGACGGAACCGTGCATTTATGGGACGCAGGTCCGCAATCTGCAATCTTCCAGCTCAGGCTAGGACTCCCCATTACTGGCCTCGCTTGGCAGCAGAACGCGATCACCCTGGCCGCGCGCACCGCGCTCGTGCTGCTGGTCATCACCGACCGCACGGTTCCAGCCACGCCGGACACCGCACGCCGGGATCGGCGGTCGCTGTGGTCCAACGAGAACGATTTGCGTGCCGGTGTCGGAGAAGTCACCTAGCAAGGAGTGACTCGAAGTCGACGTTGCCGGCCGGCGAGTATTGGCCTGCGGTTTGAATCGTCCAGTGAACGTGGTCGCCGAGGACCGAACGACGGATCGTCCGCTTGGCCTGCCGAGAGCACCTCGTTAGCGCCGCGCAGGCCCTCGCGTGCTCGAGCGCCGCGACCGCCAACATCCGCGCGAGAGCGAGCAGCTCCTCCTCACAGCATTGATCAACGGAGCGATGCGGATGCCGGCCAGCGAATACGCCGGTCCGGGATCCATTCTGCTTTTGCACCGAGGCGGCGCCTCGTGGCAAATCACCAGATAGCGTTTCGGGTGTGGATTTCAGCCGTGAGTTGCGCAACGACGTCTTGGCCGGAGACATCACGCTCTCGGTTCGATTGTGGAAGCGGCCACGGGTCAAGCAGGGCGGCCGCTACCGGGTCGGCCCCGGTGAGATTGAGGTCGACGCCATTGAGCTTGTCCCGTTCGCGGCTATCACCGCGCAGGACGTCCGACGAGCCGGCGAGCCCGACCGCGAGACGCTGCGCCAGCGCGCCGCGCACGCCGGGCCGGTCGACGAGGACGCGCTCGTTTACCGAATCGAGTTCCACGCGGTGAGCCCCGGTGATTGAGCCAGGCAACAGCCGCGCGTACCCGTGGGACCGTGTGCCTAGCGATGAGCCGTGCATGGGCACACACAGTCTCGGCCGTGCGCAGCGGCAGCCGAGCTTGCTGGGATCTCTGGTTGGCACGGCCGACGCTGCTGCTTTCCGTGCCCGCGGGCAGCGCAGCCAGCCTCGCGCCCGGGTGCTGGTCACGCCGCGCTGTTCCCGTCCACGGGGCGGCTACCGACGAATGCGTGCGCTCGCGCGTTCAAGTCAGTGTGGCGCGACGCGCAGGAGTCGGCCCGACAGCGCTTGCGTCGCCCGTCCAGCCTCAAGCGAGATGGTCACGCGACCGGCTACGAGCCACGCTAGGCGAGCTTCCCGTCGACACACTGCTCGCTGCTCAGCTCAACACGCCTGCGATCCTCGACACACCGCCATGGGCCGTGCACGAGAAGGGCTGCCTGGAATGCCGAGCGCCTGACGGACTCGACTCCTCACTTCATAGAGGAGAGTTGGGGCACGTTCGGTAGGTCGCTGGTCAGACGGCGGCCTCGCCCATCCCTCTGTGGCGGGGTCAGCCGCGGCGTCGCGGGTGCTCCGCCGGCAGTTCGACGAAGATGAAGGCGAGCCCGTCAGGGTCGCGCACGGTGAGCTCGAGCAGACCCCAGGGTTTCAGTTCGGGCTCCGCCTCCACCACGACGCCGCGCTCGGCGAAGTATCTGCGAGTCGCGCCCAAGTCGCGCACCTGTAGCACGAGCGCGGTCGCCTCGGAGGGCGGTTGGGGACTCCCGCCCGAAATCTCGAGCAATCCCCCGGCGCCGAGGAAGAAGACAACGCCGCGTGAGGACCCCGTCCCCCACTCACGATAGATGGCAAGCCCGAGCGCCTGCTCGTAGAAGCGAAGCGACCGCTCAAGGTCAGTCGGATGCAGGAGGATGCGGCTCGCGAGTATCTCCACGCCCGCCCGAGCATAAAGCGCCTCAACACAGAAATGTCGGCGCCGCTGTCGGCATGATCGACGTGCGGCACTGGCGCGGCCATCGTCTTGCCGCGAGCGAGGCGTCGGCGCCGCGGCCGCTGTGGACGTTGCCTCTTGTGGCTAGTTGAGTCGGGCTTGCAGGGCTCGCAACTCTGTCCTCAGTGTGCTTTTGAGCCTGGGTTCGGCCGGGAGAGTGAGCCGCATCTGGGCGGCCTGGATCGCGGCCGTCAGGTTGGCGCGCCGCTGGTAGCTTCCCACGAGGTTGTTCAGCATGCGCATCGCGATCTCGTGAGGTCGCCAAGGCTGCAGGACTTCATGCGCGACGGTTGCGCCGATGACCCGACCGCGCTCGAACGGGTCAAGCAGCAAAGGCGGATCCTCTCCGAAGTGCGCCACGACGAAGTGGCCTGGAAGTCCGACGCCTGCGATTGGAATGCCTGCACGGCGGGCGACCTCGATGTAGATCACCGAGAGCAGGATGGGGAGTCCGCGTCGCCTCGCGAGGACCAAGTCGAGCATCGAGTTCTCGGGATCATCGTAGTTCTCGTGATCCCCCCGGAAGCCGTGGCAGCCTCCTAGAAGCTGGCTGCACGCACGCGCGGCCTCCTTAGCAGCAGGACCGGTCTCGACGGTCCTTTGCGCCAACTCCGTACCCAGCGCGTCGAGCGTGGCCACGGCGCGCTCTACGTCGACGACGCGAAATTCCTGCGCGATCGCCAGCGCGAGAAGATCCATGCGAGCGTTCCGCTCGGCCGCGAGATCAGCGAAGGAAGGCCAGTGCGACACATCCGTATTGTCACCTCAGCGGCTACATCGCTGCGACAGATCGTTCGCCGCGGAATCGTCCCCGAAGCCGTGATCGCGCGTGATGGCCTGTAGCGAAATAGAGAAGTCATTGACCACCCACATTCCGGAGGCACGGATATTTCATCCGCCGCGGGTGGCGAAGCGAAGCCCCGCCATGTTGACTTATGTGGCAGACGAACAACGCTGCCGATCGTCCAGAGCGACCCTCGTCGGGCGTTAAATCGACGCCCAGTCGCGGCGCAGAACGGCGAAGACCCGCAGGGTCGACCATTCGCCCTTGAACCAGTCTGCGTCGATCAGGCGGGCTTCGCAGCGGAACCCCAGGCGCGCGAGCAGCCGATCGACCGCGCGATTGCGGTCATCGGCCTGGGCATAGACGCGATGCAACGCGTGCTCTTGGAAGAGCTTGGTGATGACGGCCGTCAGCGCTTCGGTGGCCAGCCCGCAGCCCTGATGATCCGGCGCGAACGTGACGCCGATTTCGGCGGTCGCCGGTTGATCGTCAACGACGCGCACCGCGCAGTCGCCGCACAGCCTCCCGTCGAGACGGTCGATGGCTGCCAACTGGACCCACTCTCCCGGCTCGCCAAACTCGATAGCAGCTTGCGACGCAAGAAAGCGCTCAGCGTCCGCCATCGAGTACGTCGTGTCCCAGGATTGATAGCGAACCACCTTGGGTTCGCGGCGGTACGCGACGAACGCTGGCAGGTCCCCGGGCCGAAATGGCCGCAATGTGAGTCGCTCCGTGACGATCTCGCACACCCGGCCATCCTGCCAGGGCGCGCGTGTCCCTGTCGCTCCCATGCGGAGTGGCTCGTGCGGCTCTGGGCGAGGGATCCTGGGGCGATGACTGGTTCTGTTCTTCTTGATGCTGCGGGTCGTCCTCGCTCGCCGGGCGTGGGAGCATGTCTCTGCGTGGCTGAAGGCGCGTGTCGTGCATCATCGGCCCGCACCGGTACTCCCAGCGAGCGCTGGACTGCCATAGCGGCACCCACCAACCGACGCAGCTGTCGAACTCCAAGCTGCTCGACTGCGTCAGAGCGGCAGGCTCGTGGACGACGCCTATCTGGCCGGCGAAGCGCGCGGGCGGCGGGCCGGAGACATAAGCGCGCGATTCGTTGGACGGTCATTGCTGCGGGCGGCGACGCTGTCAGATCACCGCCGGCGCTGGCTTGCCTGGGGGGTGCCAGCGCGCCGCATTGAGGAGCTTTCCACCGATCGAATCAACGCTGCCTATCCCGGCTCAGCCAGCTCGCTAAGCGACCGCGGCGAGGGCTGCTGCCGGCGCCTTCCGCACCCGACGCACGCTCCCATAGGGAGATGTCTGCGGCAAGACGCGATGCCGCTGGGCTGCCGAAAGTCGCCAAGAGCGAATAGGCCTCCTTGCCGATAGCAATCGCCTCCTCGCGACGGCCGACCGCCATTAGGAGCCCGCTGAGGTTGGCCATCGGACCAGCCGCCGCCGACATGTCTCCGAACCGGCGGCACACCTCGATCTGCTTCGAATAGGCCTCGATCCCGTGCTCGTAGTCGCCGAGTGCTTGGTAGACGGAGCCGAGATAGAAGTACGCGAGCGGGAGCTCCCGCCACATCCGGTAGGACTCGAACAACTCGATGGCTTCGGTGAGGGGGGCGATCGCGTCGCCTGGGCGACCGGTCTGGGAGAGCATCGCGCCAATATTGGCCAACCCGGTGGCCAGCCCACGCTGGTCGTCGTTGCGGCGCGCGAGTTCGACGCGCTCGCGGTAGGTCGAGAGTGCCGCATTTCGGTCGCCGAGCTCCGCCTGGAGGTCCGCTAAACGCGTCAGCGTCTGGCCCTCCTCGTTCGCCAGACCGTTGTCACGAGCAACTGCGATCGCCTCGGCGTAGAGCTCGAACGCTTCCGACGTGTTACCGGTGCGCGCCCTCAGGTCGCCCAGTGTCCCGCAAGCCCGCACGATGCTAGGAGGATGGCCAATCTGGCTGGCCAAATTGAGTGATCGTTGCAGTTGCTGCTCGGCCGTCCTGTAGTCCCCTGCCGAGAGCGCTTGGTCGCCCAGCATGCCGAGCAGGTTTAGCTCGCCGTAGGCCTCGTGGTCCTTCTCCGCGATCGGATGGGTCCACCGGCCGGATCCGCCGGCTTGCGTGTCGAGGAATGCCAGTATGCGCCGGGCTTCTGGTGCGAGTTGACGGCCTTTGGCTCGCAGGTCGCTGAGGAGCGCATGCGCGCGGTGGCTATGATCGATCACCTCGGGCGAGCGATCCGCGGTCTGGCCGAGTAGCTTCGCCATTGCGAAATGACCGATGGCGAGCGTGCGGCTAGCGTCTTCGTTCTCCGGCAGGCGCTCGACAAGTTCGGTGTATACCGCCAGCGCGCGCTCTAGATAGCCCAGCCGGACCTCCACTTTGGCATCCTCGAGCATGCTGAGCCGCTCGCAGGCCAATCCCAGCAGGCGGTATGAGTCGACGTCCGCCGGCTGCATGCGGTGCAGACCCTCCTGTATCGTCAGCGCACACTCGAAGTGCGGACGAGCTTGTGTCCAGTCGTCGATCGCTAGATAGGCGTCCCCGGCTTTCAGCTGTGCATTGGCGTGGCGACTGCGGATCGAGACGTCCTCTGGGAGTAGCGTGGCCAGCCTGGCCATGATCTCCGCAGCTTGGGCGTAGAGGAGCATTGCCTCTTCCTTATCTCCTCTGAACAGCACCACATCACCTAGTTGGTCCAGCGATGTTGCCCAGGCGATCTGGGTCGTGACAGCCTCGGGCTCGGCCTCGGCCCGGCGTCGCAGCAACTGCTCGCGGGCTTCAAACAGTCGTCGCGCCTCCTTGGTGTCGTCCTTGGCCTCTGCGAGCCGGCCCAACATTTGCAGACGCTCTGCGGAAGGCTCATCGGCGGAGCCGGGGTAGGCCTCATCCAGCGCGTTCGCCGCGCCGCGAAGGTAGCGCTCGGCCTCGTCGATGTTTCCGTGATCGATCTCTAGAAGCCCGAGGTGCTCAAGCGCTGACGACATGTAGGCAAGCGACTGGCCGTCGCCGGGGTTGGCCGCCACCAACCCACTGGTGACGTCCAGCTGACGCCCCAGAAACCGGCGTGCCGCGTCGATGTCCCCCTCTGCGCGCGCGAGTTCGCCGAGCCGCTCCAGCGCGACTCCCAGGTCCTGCTGTGACATCGGGCCCGGGGACGCCTCGGCCAATCGCTCGGCTATGCGCAAGTGCTCCTCATACAGTGACCGAGCGCCCGTCGTGTCGCCGACGTCCAACGCAAGGTCGGCGAGTTGGAGCAATGACACGCTGTGCATGCGCAACGCGAGATTCTGAGACCCCGGTTGGTTGTCCTGCGCGAGGCGGGCTGTCTCGTCACGCGCCTTGCTGAGCAACCGACGGCGTTCGTCGACGTAGCCCGAGTTCGCGAGCGTCGAGCTAAGGTCACGCACGATTTTCTCTGCCAGCAGAATGCGTTCAGGGAAGGTCAACTCGGGCTCGGACAGCAGGCTGCCGACCCACTCAGCGGCGTCCTCTCGTCTGCGGAAGAGGTCGGCCAGTGATTCAACCTGTGTGCGCAGCTCGTCCGATCCACGCGGTGAATGCGCATACGCTCGCGCCACTTCGCGCCTGTCGTCGGCGCCAATCAGATGGTGCATGCGCTCGGTCCTGCGCAGCGGATCACCTTCGGGAAGCGTCTCGAGGTGAGCCGCGAGAGCGGCATGGAGGCCGCGCAGCTCTTGCGGAGATGGGCAATAGTTGTCCAGCACAGCCTGCCTGAGCTCGCGGTGGTAGAAGTTCCATTGGCCAGCCGAGCCCTTTTGGATGAGGTGACCGCGATATGCGCGACGTACGCTCGAGAACAGCAGATCTCGCCAATGGACGTCTGAGAGCTGAGCCAGCACGACCTGAAGATCTCGCTCGCGCCAGCCTTCTCGGCTGATGGCCACGCAGATGGACAAGCAGCGCACCCATTCACGAGCTCCTCGATCGTCGACCCCGCCTCCCGCCTGCTCTTGCAGGATCGTCTGCGCCACCAGCTCCCCGCGGCGCAGCATCCTTCCATACATGGCCTGCGCGCTCTCGGGTAGCTCAGAGGCGAGATCGAGCTGCATCAGCACGAGTTGTCGATCAGGAGCGCCCTCGTAGTGAGCGGCCCGAGCGAGATCGGTCGGATCGAGAAGGTTCATCTCCTCGGACGCTAACTCGAGCCACAGCGGATTGCCGGATGCCGGAGCTCCGTCATAGGTCAGGCGTCCGAGGATCGCGCGCTTGACGTCGGGACTGACCGTGCGCCGGTACCGGCGGTAGATGGCGTCCACGAATAGATCGGCTTCCTCGCCGCTGAGCGCTTCCAAGGGCAGGAGCTCGAAGCCGACCCGTCGCTCCAGCGATTCGCTCTCTGATCCAAGGATCGAGGTGGCGATGAACCGCGCATTCGCGGGCCAGAGGCGAGGCATCCAGGTCAGATAGCGCCCGCGGGTTGTGCGCTCGAACTCGTTAAGCGCATCCACCACAACCACGACTCGCTGCTTTTCCGCCGCACGCGTGAGCAGCCGGGCGAAGCGGCCCTCTAAATCGTCGATGCTGAGGTCTCCATGCACAGGCTCCGCGTCGAAGACGGCTGCGGCCAGTTGCGCGCACCACCGCTCTAGCATTCGATCGACGCGCGTCGAGTCGGCGCTGATGCCCGCGACGTGCTCCAGGACCAGAGTCGCCGAGTCTTCGCCCAGGCGCCGGATCAGTGCGGCGGCGACGCTGCTCTTGCCGGCGCCGGAGGCCCCAGTCAGGCAGACCCCGTACCTCTCGGCGGCACCGAGGGGCCGTACGGCCGTCGAATTCGGACCGCGACCTTGATCGACTCGTTCGGCCGGCGACTGAGAGAGTGAGAGCAGCTCAGCCAGCACCCGCTCACGTCCCACGAACCCACGCGTAGCCCGATGCACAAAGGCGTCCAGGCTTACCAGCTCTGCCGCTTGTGGACTGGTCTCACTGACTGTCTCCTGCACACCGATGTGCTGCTCGAGCTCGCTCCAAAGATCCTGTACGACGAGGCTGCGGAACCGTTCGAGACCGACGACCAGGCCGCAATGTGGATCGATGCGCGCGCTGTAACCGCGACAGCGCTCGGGTCCCAAGTACGCGCGCAGTCGCTGCTTCAACCCATCAACTCGCGATCTGTCGGCGTCGCGATACCGTCTCCGCAATTCGTCGTCGGCTTGGGTCAGATCGAGCTCTCGGAAGTACGCGAACGCTCGCAGCGGCTCGCTGCCGTTCGCGCCAAGCACACCCACGTCAAGTTCGAGGTCGGTGATGCTCCGTGCCTCGAGCTCGGGACCGAACCCCAAGCCGGCCTCCTCCAGCGCGCGACGAGCTCGATCAACCGGCGGTACCCAGCCATAGCACTCGCCGAGAAGCGCCACGATGAACGGGCGGCTGCGCAGCACCTCGTTGAGGCAGACACTGAGCACGAGCAGCATCTTGTGACCCTCGTCCGCTGCCGAAGCGGTCTCGATCCCAAAGCGCAGGTCGATCGGCTCGAGGTCTTGACGTCGGGCCCGCAGGCGCTCAGCGAGTTCCGGAAAGACGAGCTGCTGGAGCACGTCTCGCTCGGCTTGAAAGTCATTGAACGTGCTCGACACGAACACTGGCCGAGTCCCCCAGAGCATCTTTCCACCCCTTCGGATTCGACGCGGATTGCGGACCCGCAGATCCAGAGTCTAACTCGTGATCTGCGATCGAACGCCACCACCGCAACCTCTTCAACGGCTCAGTCCGCAACAACTTCGGGGTGCGCGGGAACAGCTTGGACGCGAACGTCTCCGCCGCCTGGCGAACCTGCCGGACCTCGATCTCGAGCTCGCCCTCGGCGGTCTGCACCCTGCGCGGCCGGAATCCGTTACGCATCCCGCTCTCATCGCTGCGCTGGTCGCGTTGCTCGTGCGGCCGGCGCTCGTAGCGAGCTCGCGCCGCGCGTCGAGCTCCTCCGCAGCCCGCTGAATGATCGGAAGGGCGCCGAGCCTCGCCAACTCCGACAGCTTCTCCCGGGGGTTTTCACCCACCCCGACCGACAACTTGCTGAGGCGCGAACCGGCGCCGGACTCCGGCGCACGGCCAGGGTGCGCAACGTGGCCCGCGCCGCGGTGGCTGACCGGCCGGCCCGCTGACGGTCCGCCGGCGACGCACAGTACCGCTCCACGGGCATCCCCATTCGTATATGTAGCCAGGAGGTCAGGTGCTCCCAGGCCTAGACGTCCTTGCCGACCTCGCGACAACGGCCGCCCTTCCCACGCCGACGACGATCCGGCCGCGGCCCGGATCAAGATCGGTCTCCGCGAGTGCCAACGCCTCGCCGCGGACGGGTATTTCGCCGTTCCCGGCGATGTGAGGGCGCTTGACCATCGTCAGGTCTGGCAAGGGACCCACGGTAGATCAGTCCAGGTTGACCTTGCCCAACCCCGAGCGCGTGGCACGCCAGACGAACGGACCCGCCGCTGAGGCCAGGTCCTCAAGCCTGCGCCAGTTCGCCATCACAACTTCCAACTGGTTCCAAATGCTGGTGGCGTCAGCGGCGCTGAGCGCGATCATCTTGGCGCCGTGGTGTCGGACGGCGGCGATCTCCGCCGGATGGTCCTGGACGTGGCGGTCCCGGGTGATGATCAGCCAACCGCGCCGTGCGACCTCGGGGATCCACACCTCGTCCCTGACATCGGGCGTCGTGACCGGACAGGCCGGACGGGTTCGCCTATGGATCGTCGCTCCCGGGTCCGCGGGGTAGGTCACGTCGTAGCGCAGGGCGGCGACCACTTTGGCAACGCCGAGCACATCGGCGTCGAAGTAGAAGCGGACGGTCGCGGGGCGGTGCTCGGTCACGCGGCCGGCGGAGCAGACTCGTACGAGACCGCCCAGCGGACATCGGCGACGTCGAGATCAAAGGCGACGGCGATCTCTACAAGGCTGGCACCCGACTCGGCCTGCTCCCAAAGGACCTCGGTGCTGATTCCCTTGATCGACGGCCGCCCGAATCTCGTTTCAGGATCGATCCGCACCGGCGAGTCAGGGTTGTCGGCAGGCCGCCACGCGGCTGCAACGTCGTCGATCCAGCTGACGCGGGCATAGAACGCTTGGGACGCGGGTGTCAATACGAGCTGGCCGCGCACCTCAGCGATCAGACAGAAGTCGGGGTCGAGCTGAGCCTCCTCCTGGGCATCCCAGACCAGCTGCTTGCCTTCGCCGACGAACGGCCGCGCGTGCGCCAGCGGGTAGGGGATCCCAAACCGCGCTCGCAGCAAGTCGACGAACGCGCGCACCTTAACCATCGGTACTTGCATGTCGCGTCGGTAGCCGCGTAAGAGTCCGGCTTCGACGAACTCGGCCCAAGTGACGACCCGGCCATAGCGCGGCTCAATACGGATGACGGGCGGGTACGTCCGGTCCCGACGCTGCGCGCCGTTCAGCCAATAGTGGAGCGTCCCCTGCGCGACGCGCAGGAGCCGGGCGGCCTCGGCCTCGCTGAAGATCTCTCTGTCAAGAACGGTCGCGGACATTGCAGTGCCGATGATCGCACGCGATGGCGGCGTCAGGGCGAACGGTTGGCTCCATTCATCCTGCGGGGACAATCTGGCACTGCCATCCGGTCGCGCCGCCTTCGCGCGTTGGCGTCAACGCCGCCCGGGCACGAGACTCTTCGGACGAAGGCCCCCTCGCGAAGCGACCGAACGGACTCCAGTCCGAGCTCCAGCATGAAACGGGTTCGCCGCAGCCGGCCGGAATCGCATTGGCCGGCGCGCAAGCGCAGTTGCCCGATGACTCGCCTCTTGCTAAACGCGGCCCACTACTCGTTCTGCGGTCCACACGGTACCGGTGGGGACGATTGCCTGGTAGGAAAATAGCCGTGGTAGCCCGTCAAACAAGATGTACTGATAACCGGGGTCACGGTAACCACTTTCACGACGCCGCCATGGCCGCTTCCGAGCTCCGTGGGCTTCGTTGTCGCGTTCGACGACCGCATCCGCTCATGGCGTCATTGCGAGTGCCGAGTGCCGAGTGCCGAGTGCCGAGTGCCGAGTGACATGCTGCCAGGACGGTGGCCCTGACCTGTTGCGCGCTGGCGCTCAGCTCACGTGTTCGGGCCAGGGCAGCGGGAACAGCTCGCGGTAGGGGCGAGCCTCCTCGACCACGCGAGCGACTGACGATCGCGTCAGTACCCGGTCGAAGTAGGCGGCCAGCGCACGGTGCGCGTCGCGGTCCAGCGGATGGAGGACGTCGGCGTAATGCAGGGCGGGCGCGGCGGAGCAGTCGGCCAGCGTGTAGTCGTCGCCGGCCAACCAGCCGTCGTGGTCGCGTCCGGTGAGTTGGCGGTCCAGCGTGGCGTAGGCGAGGTCGAGGGTGGCGTGGGCTTGGGAGACGCCGTATGGGTCCTTGGCGTCGGGAGCTCGTAGTGCGTCGCCGACGATCCTTTGCACCGGCGTGGTGAGGTAGCCGTCGGCCACGCGATCCCACAGTCGCGCTTGCAGTGCCTCGTCGGGGTCGGTGGGGATCAGCGGCGGCGCGTCGCCGTGGCGGTCGAGGCGCTCGACGATGATCGACGACTCCGGGACGACGACGCCGTCGTCGACGAGGAGTGGGATCGAGGCCGGCTCCCACAGAGCGGCGAGCGTGGAGCGGTCGGCGTCGACGAGATCGGCCGTGAACGGCAGCTCGCGCTCGTAGAGGGCGATGAGCGCCTTCCAGCAGTACATCGCGAACGGGTGCTGGTGCAGGATGAGGCTCACGCGGGCACCTCGCGGGCGAGGAAGTCCGCGAGCCCGTCGAGCAGTAGGCCTGTGCCATGCTCGCGCTCGGCCGGGTCCTCGAGGCCGTCGAGGAACGCGCCGTGCTCGGTGAAGGTCAGGTGCGTGTCGCCGCCGTCGGCGGGGCGCAGCTCGACGGTCGTCAGCGACACGGAGGTCAGGCGGCCGTCGAGGACCATGTCGTAGGCGAAGACGATCCGTTCGCGGTGGACGATGTCGTGGAAGCGGCTGCGGAACAGGTGATGGGTGCCGCGGTGGTCGCGGCCTGCGTTCATCTCGCCGCCGCCGACGCGGAAGTCCAGCAACCACTCGGTGTCGGTCCAGCTGTCGGGGACCCGGAACCAGCGCTGCCGGAGGTCGGGGTCGGCGAACGCCTGAAACGTCTGCTCCGGACTGTGGCGGAAACACCGTTCGATGGTGAAGTCGTGCTGCCGAATGCTCATTTGCTGCGATCTCCTTTCGTGGTCGGGAAGGCGTCGTCGAGGACGTCCCCCAAGAGGTCGAGCCGACGTTCCCAGATAGCGCGGTGCTCGGCGATCCAGTACTCGACCGCACGCATCGGGGCGGGTTCGAGCCGGCAGCTGCGGACCCGGCCGACCTTCTCGGAACGCACGAGCCCGCTGCGCTGGAGCACGTCGAGGTGCTGCAGAACGGTTGGTAGCGACACACCCAACGGCGCCGCGAGCTCGCTCACCGAGGCGGCGCCACGGGTGAGCCGCGCGACGATCGCGCGGCGGTTGCTGTCGGCCAGAGCGTGGAACGCCTGATCGAGTTGCTGGGGCTCAGCGATCGGCACGGCCGGGACCGTAGCACATCACTTAGGTGATCGCCTAACTATCGGGAGCTGGTCGCGGCTCCGGATTTGCCTTCGGCAACGACTTCCGTGCCGCTCCTCGAGTTAGCCGGCCTCAATCCCAAAGTTCGCCGCCCACGTCGCCCAGTCGTCGCTGACGGTGTTGAACACGGCGCTCGTCTTATCGCTCGCCTGGTTCTCGAGCTTGACGAACGTCCTGATTGCCGAGCTGCTCGCCGTGATGGGGATGTCGATCGACGGCAGGCTGATCCCGAGGATCCCGCCGAACGCCTTTGTATCAGCCGGCTCGCTCGCGCCCGCGAAGCCCGTGGCCTGCCAGCGCCCCAGGTCGGCTGGGGTGTTGATCGCGAGGATGCGCTCGACGTAGGCCTCGTCGGCCACGGCGGCCTTGTGCTCGGTACGCGTGAGCGGAAGCTTCGAGAGCGCGGTGAACGCCGTGAGCGCCGGCTTGAAGAGGCCTAGTGCGCCAGCCGCGTCGTACTGGTTCTCGAGCTCGTCGACCAGCGCGGTCGCCGCGGTCACATTCGACGATGACAGCGCGTCGAGGCCGCTCGCGGTCGCTGCGAGCTTCGTCTGCGCAGCCTCGAGGTTCGCGTTCATCTGCGCCGTGCTGTAAGCGAGCTCGGCGCGGTACTCGGTGGCGAAGATCGTGTAGGTCTTCTGTGAGACCGTAGCCGCCTGCGCGCTCGCGCTCAGCAGTAGGGCGACGGCGAGCGGCAGGATCGCCATCGTCGCAACATGAGTGGGGGCCAGTCGGGGGCGTGATCGCATTGTGCTCCTCCTCGTCGGTGTCTGGTGCGTGGAACGATCCGACGGCAATCATCATCGGGCACCGTCACACGAGCGTCACAGCAGTCGGCTACAGGCCTCTCGCGCGCGACCTCGGCCGAAACCTCGAGGGTGACCTTGCCACGGTCTGGCGTGCCCATCCCGTACTTGCTGGTCGTTGAGGCGGTCGTCAGCGAGATGTCGTCGATGCGGCCGCTGCTCGCGGTGCCGCGTGTCGCTGCCGGCACGCTCCTACACTGGCATCGTGACGCCGGAGGAGCTCGCCAACCTCGCGCATCTGCGCCGCGCCCGCGATCTGATGGACCGCGAGTACGCGCGCCCGCTCGACGTCGCCGCGCTCGCCCGCGCTGCGTTGATGTCGACCGCACACTTCTCGCGGAAGTTCCGCGCGACCTACGGTGAGACGCCCTACGCTTACCTGATGACGAGGCGAATCGAGCGGGCGAAGGCACTGCTGCGCCGCGGGGACCTGTCGGTGACCGAGGTGTGCATGGAAGTCGGTTGCACCTCGCTGGGCTCGTTCAGCGCCCGCTTCACCCAGCTGGTGGGCGAGACGCCGACGGCCTACCGGGCCCGAGACCACAGCGCGCTCGCAAACGTTCCGGGCTGCGTTGCCAAGGACCTCACCCGTCCGAGCCGCAAAACGAGCAGGATCAGAGAAACGCACGGCGCACTGGCTCCCTAGCCTTTCGGGCATGGATCTCACGTCGCCCGTTGCTTCGTCCAAGTCCACGACCCCGACCTCCCCGCTCGTCTTACGGGACCATCGGCGCCCGGCGGCTGCAGGACGAAGGACATGCCGGGCCGGTCGGCGGTGCCGACCGTGATCCGCATGGACAGCCGTAGTGATCCGGCTGAGCCTTTCCGGGCTTCCCGTTCGTCTTTGAGCCCAAGCAATCCAACCGGGTCGATGTGACCCACGACACTAGGAGTGACCGTGACCGGCTCTTCCACGCAGGGAATCAAAACCGTGCTGCATCCCGTGTCCGACCTGGCGGCGGCGAAGGCGGTGTACGCCGCACTGCTCGGCGTACCGCCGCAGAGCGACGCGTCCTACTACGTCGGCTTCGAGGCCGCGGGCCAGCACATCGGGCTGGTGCCGGGCGGTGGACCGCAGGGCATGACCTCACCGGTGGCCTACTGGCAGGTACCAGACATCGAGGCGAAGCTGGCCGAGGTGATCGCCGCGGGTGCCACCGTGAAGGAACCCGCGCACGACGTCGGTGGCGGGCGCCTGGTGGCCACCGTCACCGACCCCGACGGCAACGTCCTCGGGCTGCTTCAGGACCCGTGAGCAGCGACCCGCGCTCCCGCGCTCGGCGTCGTCGCGACACGCGTAGCATGGCCAAGAGGACGAACACGCCCTCGCCTTCGCCGCACGCCGCCGACAGCCACGATCTGATCCGCGTGCAC
>JBKQIR010000005.1:0-23384 GCA_052148275.1 Solirubrobacteraceae bacterium | reverse complement strand
CGTACCGCGTTGCTGCGTGCCCTCGACGCCGGCGCCGCCTTGTTGGTGTCTGACGACACCAACACGAATCGCCTTTCCACGGGGCAACAAGGCCGACTCAGGAGCAGAAAAACGAGCTGTTCGGTCGCGCGCTCGTCGTGATCGCCGCCGAACAGTACGCCAGCCGACTCGTCGCGCCGACCAGCCAGCAGCACCCCCCGATGCGCTGGCCCTCGCACAAGGATCAGGCCCGCGAGGCGCTGGCCAAGCTGGTGGGCCCGCACCTGCCCGCGACGCTCAAACAAGTGGAGAAGGCCGTCGCCAAGGCTCACGCCGAGACGAGAAGGCGACCAAGCGCCAAGACCCGAGCAACCGCGCCCGGGCCGGCGCCGGAAGCGGGCCGGAAGCAGGAGCGGCGGCCCAGGCTGGTGCAGCGGAGGACGACGGGATCGACGCCGACGAGTATCAGGACGGGCTCGAGGACGAGGATCTCGACGACGACCCCGATATCGAGGACGACCTGGGCGACGTCGGCGGCGTCGTGGGGCCTGACGGCACCGTCTACTCCGACGCAGACCCGGCCTGTAGCCGTCGGTGCTGCTGGATCCGCGACCTGCGGCTCGCGGATCGACCGGGCGGTCATGAGCCGAGCGCGTCGGGTCGATCCCTCCCGATTGTGGCGCCCTGTCGGGCGCCTTGGGGTCGGGGATCGGCAGGCCGCGCGTGGCGGGCCACCAACAAGGAGGCCAAGATGATCGCTCCAGCAACCATCAGGT
This sequence comes from Solirubrobacteraceae bacterium, assembly GCA_052148275.1. GTDB lineage: Bacteria > Actinomycetota > Thermoleophilia > Solirubrobacterales > Solirubrobacteraceae > Palsa-465. The sequence continues at coordinate 22,629 of JBKQIR010000005.1, read as the reverse complement.
GTGAGGACCGCGCCGCGAACGTGCTAGTCGCGGAGGAAGACGACGTCGCCCGGGCGTTCCTGGCCGACAACCTGACCGCCGACGGGTACGCGGTTCGGACCGCGGACTCGCGCGAGCAGGCGCTCGAGCGCCTCTCGGTCCGCCAACCGGACGTGATCGTCGTCGACATGAACGGCAAGACGCTCGGCCTGATCGACGCGATCCGGACCGGCGACGGCCTCGCCGGCGCCGTCGACCCGGCGACGCCGCTGATCGTGCTGACCGCCCGCGTCGATGAGCTGCATAGGATCCGGGTGCTCGACCGCGGTGGCGACGACGTGCTCACCAAGCCGTACTCCTACCCCGAGCTCCGGGCCCGGATCGCCGCGCTGCTTCGACGCGTCCGCGCCAACCACGCGCCGCGGGTTCTGCGCGTCGGCGACATGACGATCGACCTGGCCGCCCGGACCGTGGAAATCTGCGGCAGCCGGGTTGATCTGCCCGCCAAGGAGTACGAGCTGCTGCGCGCGCTCGCGCGCGAACCAACCCGCGTATTGACGAAAGTCAACTTTGAACCAAAGCTGGCCCGACCGGGCGGCGCCGTGTCCCCGCTGTCCGCGCAGAGCGCGTCTGGCCGAATGTCAGGCGTGACGCCTGTCGCCGAACAGAAGCAGGTGCCGTTTTGGTTGATCGGCTGTTGATGCGATCCCGTTCTGCGCGGCGAGGACGGCCGCTCAGTCGCTTGCCGCCACGGCCGATGGACTGCGGCCCAGCGTTTCGCGAAAATCACGGGCCAGGTGGGCCTGATCGAAATAGCCAAGTTCGGCGGCAAGCCGACCGAGGTTCGAGGCGCTGTGCTCGTTGAGGCGATCGGCCGCCAGTTGGCGCCGGAACCGTTGGAGGACCTGTTTTGGCGAGACGCCGACGTGCCGGGCGAACAGTCGTTGCAACGTCCGTGAAGAGATCGCGAAGTCGGCCGCCAGATCAACGACGCGCGCGCCCGGTGAGGCCGCTCGCATCGCTTCGACGATCTCTATGGTCAGTGCTCGGTGCGGGTCAGGAGGTGGCCGGCGGGTTCTCAGAAAGTTGCTAACCGCAGCAAGGATCGAGTTGATATCGATGGCAGCCATCAAGGCCGCATCGAGGCGGGCGCCGGCTGGCCCGAACGCGTCGGGCAACGCCACCACGCGCCCGGTGAGCGCCGACACCGGTCCGGGCCAGTAGCCGGAGAACGCTCCGGCCCGGAACTTCGTCCCGATCACTATCCCGGTACCCGTCAACTCGTGCACCGACCGGCCTGACCCTGGCCCGTAGAGCAGTCGGCCGGCCGGCTCGACGGTGAGATTGATCGACGGGTCCGACAGCACCTCGTGACGCAGCGCCGGCAGTCCCCGCCGGTCCCAGGACACCACCCAGTGCTGCTCGACGACATCGACCAGGTCCGACACGGGCGCGATCCGGACCATTCCTGTGACCCGTCTGGCGGAGCGGGGAGTGATCAGAGAGTCCGGCATCCGTCGCATTTTTCCAAGCCGACCCGCACGATGCGTGCGACGCTTCGGCCCATGAGCAACCCCGAAACGAGCAACCCCGAAACGACCAACGGGCCCGCGCGCGTTCAGCGCACCGACTTCGTCTCTATCCCGGTCCAGAACATGGACCGCGCAAAGGCCTTTTACCGCGACACCCTGGGCATGCACAGCCCCGACTGGGACGCCAGCTGGCCCGAACTCGAGAGCGGCAACGTCTCGCTCTACCTCGTTGACCCGACCGGGATGGGCACCCCGTTCGCGCCGCACACCGCGCCGGTAGCGCTTCGTGTTGCGGATGTAGCCGAGGGCAAGCGCGATCTCGAGCAGCGTGGAGTCACGTTCACCGGGGAACACGACACCGGCGTTTGCAAAATGGCCTTCTTTAGCGACACCGAAGGCAATGCCCTGATGCTGCATCGGCGATACGCCCCGTGATGCTCGCCTTCGGTTCTCACTACCCCGGCGGCGGCGAGATGCTCGTCCGCTTGTGAGCACCGAGCGCCACGCGAGCGCACTCCCCCGAGCAGCTGTGCAGTTCGCCTCGAGGACCGACTTCGAGGGATGGTTGAAAGCCAACCACGACACCCATCCTGGGATCTGGCTCAAGCTCGCCAAGAACGGTGTGGACCCACCGTCGATCAGCTATACGCAGGCGCTTGAGGTGGCGCTCTGCTTCGGTTGGATCGACGGGCAGAAGGCCGCTCACGACGATCGATACTGGCTTCAGCGCTTCACCCCGCGTTCGAGCCGAAGCCGATGGTCACAGACCAACCGCGACAAAGCCGACCAACTGATCACTGCAGGACGAATGCAACCAGCCGGCCTCGCAGAGATCGACCGCGCCAAAGCGGACGGTCGATGGGAAGCCGCCTACGCCGGACAGCGCAACGCAACCATACCCCCCGACCTCCAACGCGAACTGGACAACGACCCGCAAGCAGCCGCGGCCTTCTCCCAACTCGATGCCCACAACCGCTACGCGATTATCTGGCGCATCAACGACGCCAAACGCTCGGAAACACGCGCACGGCGCCTCGCCCAATACCTCGCGATGCTACGCCGCGGCGAACGCATTCATAGTTGACGGCCACAACCTCAAAGCCCTGACCAAAATCGAACGCCGCAACAAGTAGTCCTCCGGCACAAGAGCTGGACCGACACTATCTCCGCCAACCTCCCTGCGTTTCACCCAAATCAGAGATGGCGACGGTCGGCGATCAGCTGCGGAGCACGCCATCCAAGTGTGATGTTGTCAGATTCGGGCTGGCTACACCTGTCGGACTCGCCGCTGGCCTGACGGCCAGGCGGTGACAGAGTTCGGATCCAGATCGGACTGGTCGGCCGGCTGAGCATCCTGATTTCGGCTAAGCCAGCGCTTGAAACGCTTGGTCGATGAGGTCGCGCAGGTCGGGTTGGCCGTTGTTCTCCGCCCACGTCTGGATGGCTGTGGTCAAGGCGGCGACGGCGGCGGCGGCGATGACTCGGGTCTTGAGTGACTCGGCGTCATGGGCGGGATGGGCGGCTAGCGCGTGCGCGATGAGGCGTTCGTCGGTGTCTTTGTGTGCCCATGATCGGGCGTGTAGCGCCGGAGTGCTGAGGACAAGGCGCATCCGGGTCAGCATCGCCTCCCAGTCGCCCGGATCGATGTTGGCTTGGCTTTCGATGATGGCGTGCCGGATCATTTCCAACGGGGGTTCATCCGGGGGGCGTGCCGCGATGTGCTCGGCGAGAGTTTCGTCGTAGTCGTCGTAGTCGACGATGTCCTCTTTGCTGGGGAAGTACCGAAAGACGGTCATGTGCGAGACGCCGGCGGCGTTGGCGATCTGTTCCACGGTGGTGGCGTCGAAGCCTTTTTCCAGGAACAGTCGCATGGCGTGCTCCTGGATGGATCGGCGGGTGTGGGCCTTCTTCTCCTCTCGCCAGTTGGGCTGAGAAGCGGGCGAGGCGGTGCTCATGGGGAGGATTGTGAAACACGGAGAGAGCGGAACGATTCGTTCTCGCTGATCAGCGTGTGGGTCGCGCGGGCCGGGAGGAACCGTAGGCACAGCATTCCGGCGAGTACACAGAGGCCTGCAGTGCCAAGCAGTGCGATCGACATGCCATCGGTGAAGGCCGTGTGGGCGGCCGTCCGCAGGCCAGCTCCGGCTCGACCGAGGCGGTCAGCGACTGCGTCGGCGACGGTGACCGACTTTCGGGCTGCGTGTTCCAAGGCGGGCGGGAACAGGGCGAGCCTGCGGTCGAGTTGATGCACATAGACAGCTGAAAGGATGCTGCCGCCGGCGGCGTAAGCCAGCGAGCTTCCGACCTGGCGCAGCGTATTGGTGAGCGCAGCGCCGGCGCCGGTCTCACCGCCGCCGACCGACTCGATCGCTGAGTCAAGCGCGACGGACAACGCCGCACCGCAGCCGGCCCCGAGCGTCAGGAAGCCGATCACGATCAGCACGTACGTGCTGCGCGGGCTGGCGAACGACAGGACGACGAGCCCGCCGGCGACGGCGAGCAGACCGCCGGCCACGGTCGCCTTGGTGCCGCAGAGCTTGTCGGTCGCCGGTCCGATCGTACCGCCGGCGAACATCATGATCGGAATCAGCCGCAGACCGGTGGCGATCGTGCTGTCCCCCATCACCGACTGCTGGTAGATCGGAGCGAGGAACAGGACGAGCGAGAGCCCGATCGTGCCCGCGATCGCAGCGACCGTTCCCCAAGCGAAGCGAGCGTGGCGAAAGAGCGTCCTAACGACGAGCGGGTGGGAGCTGCGCGGCTCCCAGATCACGAACGCAATGCCCGTCAGCACCGCGCATGCCAGCGCGGCGATGGTAGCCGTGGCGGTCCAGCCGTGCTCGGGACCGTTGATCACTCCGTAGACCAAAGCGACGATCGCGATGCCCGACAGCACGGCGCCGGGCGCGTCAACACGCGGCCGGGCGAGGCTGCGGGTCTCCGGGAGCGTGACCGTGCAGCCAATCAGGGACACCGCAATGATCGGGATGTTGACCCAGAACACGGCGTGCCAGGAGAAATGCTCGAGCAGCAGCCCACCGGCGATCGGACCGAGCGGCAACCCGCCCGCAACGGCCGCCGTGCTCACTCCGATTGCCTTGGTCCGGTCCTCCCCGTCGAAGATGGCAGCGGTGATCGCCAGCGGCACTGGCAAAAGGATGCCCGCGCCGACGCCCTGCGCGATCCGAGCGGCGATCAGCTCGTTGGCCGAACCGCAAGTGGCCGACCAGATCGAGCCGCCGCCAAAGATCAGCAGCCCGGCCAACAGCAACCGGCGACGTCCGTAACGATCGGCGAGCACGCCGACGGGCAGCATCACCGCAGCCCCGGTCAGCGTGTACGCGTCCATCACCCACTGCAGCTGCGCCGTGCTGGCATGCAACGAGCGCGAAATGGTCGGCAACGCGACGGTGAGAATCGTGAAATCAACCGGCACCACAAGGATGCCGAGCAATTAAACGCCAGGCCCCACCAGCGGCGGCGATCGGATGGTCTTGTCATGGTACCCCCATGTGTTAGTCACTAATATGTTAGAGACTACCAGGCGCTTTCGACCGGACCTGCCACTACTCGCCGAGCAGGCCCTGCCGGGGCTCTTGCGCCTCCCTCAAGCAGGTAACGCAGTCAATACGTCGCCGATCGATCCGCTCGGCCCCGCCTTTCGCGCTTAGCGGGACGGGTGCGATGGAAGGCGCTGGGCTCGTCGAGGCGAAGATGCAGGGCCGCGAGAATCGTGCTGAATCGACATCATCAAGCCATTGCTTGATAAAGTGATTGCTTGATATGTCTACGACCGATGAGTTGAACGCCGTGTTCGCTGCGCTCGCTGATCCCACGCGCCGCGCGATGCTTGACCGTTTGCGTTCCGGGGAGGCAACAGTGCACGAGCTTGCGCTCCCGTTCGAGATGAGCATGCAGGGCGTCTCCCAACACCTGAAGGTCCTCGAGCGAGCTGGCTTGGTGACACGTGGTCGTCTGGCGCAGACGCGCCCGGCTCGGCTCTCCTCGGACGGCCTACAGGCGGCAAGCGGTTGGCTTGAGCGCTACCGGGAGTTCTGGGAGGAGAGCTTCGAACGGCTCGACGAGTACCTGGAGGATCTCCAAGCCTCCGAGGATGGATCGTGACCAACAGGCGACTTGAGATCGAGGTCCCGACGGGGGAGCCGGCGGTCGTCTTGCGACGGCTGGTCGATGCGCCACCGGACCTCATGTTCGCGATGTGGACCGATCCCGAGCACCTCCGCAACTGGTGGGGCCCACGCCAGTTCAAGCTGGTCGTCTGCGAGAGCGATCCGCGCGCCGGCGGCCGCTACCGCTTCGTACAACGCGCGCCTGATGGGCGGGAACACACGTTTCAGGGCGTGTATCGCGAGGTTGAGCGCCCGCACCGCCTGGTCCGGACCTTCGTCCACGCCGGCGCGTCCCAAGTTGAGTCGGTCGAGACGGTCACGTTCCAGCGCGACGGTCGCGGCACGCTCATTACCAGCACGTCGGTCTTCCCTTCCTTCGCGGCCCGCGAGTTCTACGCACAAGCCGGGATGGAAGCCGGGCTGCGTGAATCTCACGAACGTCAAGACGAATGGCTCGAGGCGATCCACACCGAAACCGAACGGAGGCAATGATGGGCAAGCTCATCGAGGCGACCCATGTCACGCTTGGCGGCGAGGTCCGCACAAATGACTGGGCGTTCCCCTACCTCGACGACCAGCACTCGCAGTACAACATGGAACTCCTGACAGCAGCGGACGCCCTCCTCCTCGAGCGACTGACATACGAGGGCCTCTCGGTCGCCTACACCAGGATGGCCGACCAAGCACCCGCCGGTGTTCCCTCTGACTTCATCGGGAGGATGAACAGCATCCCGAAGTTCGTCGCGTCGACCGCACCCAGGGCGCTGACGTGGAACGCCGCGACGATCGACGGCGACGTCGCCTCATTCGTCGACGATCTCAAGCGGAACGCTGGCCAGAATCTCTTGAAGTACGGAAACGGGCCGCTCGACGCCACACTTAAGGAGCACGGACAGATAGACGAGTTCCAGCTCTTCCTCGCCCCGGTCGCCATCGGCAAGGGCAATCACCTCTCCGAGAGCATCGACACCGCACCCCACCTCCGCCTCGTCGACGTCACACGATTCGATAGCGGCGTGCTGATCCTCGTCTACGCGCCCAAGTAACCCGTCTCTCAGCGCTCGCGCCGACGATCGCCGCCCCGATGCGTCCCCGGTGAGAGCGATGCTCGCCAAGCCAGAAGAGCAGGACTCAGCTCCCGCGCCGGAAGAGCCTTGCTCCTCGCCCAGATCCGAGGCTCGTTGCTAGCCCAGCCACACGTGCGGGCTAGCACGAGAATGCGGAGAGCAGCCACGTGATTTGGCGGCGGCAGCCGTCGCTCCTCTCCTCTCCTCTCCTCTCCTCTCCTCTCCTCTCCGCTGCGCGGGCCACTTCGCGGCTTCGGATATCGGGCAAGGCGGGGTGGGGTGCGATGCTGCCGTGACCTTGAAGCCGTTCCGCCGAACCGGCTAGGTGGTGGCGTTGCGGTAGAGCCGGAGGGCGATGATCAGGAACACGATCGTCATTCCGGCTGACCAGGCGAGTGATTGCCAGACCCAGTGTCCGGCGGGGCCGCCTTCGAGTAGCGCGCGGACGGCGGCGACGGTGACGCTGAGCGGCTGGTTGCGGGCGAAGCCCTGTAGCCAGTTCGGCATTGTTGAGACCGGGACGATCGCGTTGGAGGCGAACATCAGGATGAAGAACGGCAGGACGCCGGCGACCTGCGCGGTTTCGGGGTCTTTGGTGGCCAGGCCGATGGTCGCGTAGACCCATGAGAACGCGTAACCGAACGCGATGACCAGTGCGATCCCGGCGATGATCGAGCCCGGGTCGTTGTGAAAGCGGAAGCCGACCAGCAGCCCGAGCCCGATCATGATCGCGAGCGACACGATGCTGCGACTGATGTCGGCGAGTGTGCGTCCAGCGAGCACCGCGGAGCGGGCCATCGGCAGGCTGCGGAAGCGGTCGATGATCCCGCTGTGGAGGTCTTGCGCGAGTCCGATCGAAGTGGTCATGCCACCGATCAGAACGGCTTCGAGGAATACGGCTGGGACGACATAGTCGACGTACCGTCCGCCGGGGACGTGGATCGCGCCGCCGAGTACGTAGCGGAACAGGACGAGCAGCATCGCCGGCTGCAAGGCGCCGATCAAGAGCATCTGCGGGGTCCGAGCGATCCGCAACAGGTTCCGTTTCGCGACGCCGCCGATGTCACGCAGCGCCAGCACAGGCGTGATCGCAGCCGCTGCGCGCGGCACGATCGGTCGCGAAGCGGTCACGATGCGGTCACCTCTGGCCCGGTTTGACCATCGCGGGCAACGGCCGTGGGGGCGCCGGTCAGCGCGAGGAACACGTCGTCAAGCGACGGGTGCCGGATCCCGAGATCATCGAGCGCGATCGCTGCCCCCTCGAAGCGGCGGCCCGCTTCGATCAACAACCTCGTCCCACCGGTGGTGGGGATGCTGACCAGCCGCTGATCGGGATCGACACGCGGCCGGCCGCCGGCGATCTCGGCCAGCAGCGTGCCGGCCCGCTCCAGGTCAGCCGCGTCGCTGACGCGCGCTTCGAGCGTGTCGCCGCCCATCTGCTGCTTGAGCTGCTCACCGGTACCGTGCGCGATCACGCGACCCTCGTCGATCACGACGATCTGCTGCGCGAGGTGCTCTGCCTCCTCCATGTACTGGGTGGTCAAAAGCACGGTCGTTCCCTCGGCGACCAGCTCCTCGATGAACTCCCACACCTGGTTGCGGGTCCTTGGGTCAAGTCCGGTGGTGGGCTCATCCAGGAACAGGACCGGCGGCCGGGCGATCAGGCTGGCGCCGATATCCAGCCGGCGGCGCATCCCACCCGAGTAGGTCTTCACGAGCCGGTCGGCGGCGTTGGTCAGCGCGAAGCGCTCGAGCACCTCCCTAGCGCGGCGGCGGTACTCGCGCTTCTCGAGGTGGTACCACAGTCCGACCAGCTCGAGGTTCTCACGGCCGGTCAACAGCTCATCGACGGCTGCGTACTGGCCGGCGAGGCCGATCGCGGTACGCAGCGCCCCGGCTTCGGTGACGACGTCATAGCCGGCGACCCGGGCGCTGCCGCTGTCGGGCTTCAGCAGCGTCGTCAGAATCCGCACCAGCGTGGTCTTCCCGGCGCCGTTGGGTCCCAGCAGCGCCAGCACACGGCCCTGCTCGGCGGTCAGGTCGACGGCGTCAAGCGCCTGCGTCTTGCCGAAGCGCTTGCTGACCGCCTCAACTTCGATCATCGTCTGCGACATGACACCCACAAGAGATATAGTACGGAACCGTTCCGTATCCTAGTTGTTGAATGCCGTCTGTCAAGCCCAGCGCCGAGCAACCACCCGCCCACCGGGGCGGACGTCCGCTGGACCCCGCGCGTGACGCGGCGATCCTGCAAGCTGCGCTCGACGGCTTGGCCGATCTCGGGTACGACCGCCTCAGCATGGACGAGATCGCCACCCGCGCCCACGCCGGCAAAGGAGCGCTCTACCGCCGCTGGCCGTCCAAGGCCGCGCTCGTCGTCGACGCGATCCTCGACTGGCGCGAAGCGCAAGCCCCCATCACAGCGCCGGACACCGGCTCATTGCGCGGTGACCTGGACGCGATGATCCAAGCCGTCCCCGACTTCGACGACGCCGCCAAACAGCAGATCGCCGTCTTCCACGGTCTCGCGACCGCCGCTAACCGCGACCCGGAACTCAAAGCCGCGTTCTCAACCCAGCTCCTCGAGCGACCGCGCTGGGTGATCGGCGAGGTGCTCGAGCGAGCCGTCGCCCGCGGCGAGATCTCCGCCGAGCTGGACCTCGAACTGATCCCCGACATCATCATCGGCCTCAACCTCGTGCGCATGGTGACGGGCGAGTTCCCCGACCGTAGCTACGTCCAACGGGTACTGAACACGATCATCTACCCGCTCCTGATAGGCCAGCCCAGCCGCTGAGGCGTCCGCGTCGCTCGTTTTTCTCTTCCGCGCAAAGCGCGACCGCCAGCCTGTCCGTCGAGAGGCGCGTCCCGACATCAAAGCGGTCCAGACGGACGATCCCTGCATGGCCAAGTCGCCGGGATCGCGTGTGTCTGGCGGGCAAAGCAATTCTCCGGTCACCCATGCATTGCGAGCGCTGGCAGCAGATGCGTTGCTGGCAAAAGAAGTCCTGATCAGCCGCGCGTGCCGTCTGCTTCGATGATCGGGAGCAGCTTTTCGCGTAGGGCTGTGTATTCGGTTGGGCCGATGCACTGTAGGAGCGCGTCCTCGGTTGCGGCGTTCGCAGACTCGAGCTTGCGAGCCAGTTGGTTGCCTTTCCCAGCGAGGTGGAGGACGCGCCTGCGTCGGTCGACGCTGTCGGTTTCGCGTGCGAGAAGCGCCCTGCTCACCAGCGTGTCGATGACCGGACCGCAGTTGCGCGGGTCGATCCCGACTAGCTCTGCCAGCTCGCGTTGACCGAGCGGACCGGCCGTTTCCAGGGCCATGATGAGCTTGAACTGGGTGGGAGTTACGTCGAGCCGCGCGAGTGCATCGACCCACTCGCGTCGCATGATCGCGCCGGCGATAGCGAGCAGATAGGCGGTGCCCTCCTGGTAGTTCGGGGCGGTGTCCGTCTGCGATTGATCGCTTGCGTTTGGCTTCTGCTCGTTCAGCGTGGTTACCGCCGCCCATAAAGACATGGGGCGTGATAATCATGGTGCATGTCTAGTTATCGAATGGAGCGATCATGAACAGCAGCGAGTCCCTGACGGGCAAGGCAGCGCTCGTGACCGGCGGAAGCCGGGGCATCGGAGCAGCCATCGTACGACGGCTCGCGCAGGGCGGGGCGGATGTCGCGTTCACCTACAACACCGGCGCAGACGAGGCGGCCGCCGTCGCGCGAGACGTGCGGGACATCGGCCGGACGGTAATAGCGATCGCCGCGGACCTGGGCATCGCCGACCGCGCACCAGAGGTGATTCAAGCGACCGTCAAATCGCTCGGCCAGCTCGACATCCTCGTCAACAACGCCGGCGTCAGCACGTGGGGTCCGCTCGCGCGCGTCACCGTCGAGGACTTCGACCGGGTTCTCGCCGTGGACGCTCGCGCGCCGTTCCTGCTCATGCAGGCTTGCGCCGAGGCATTGTCAGACGGGGGGCGGATCGTGAACATCTCCTCGGCAGTGACCAGCACTGCCCTTGCGGGGGGACGGGTGCGAAGGCCTTCATCGACCAGCTCACTAGGGTCGCAGCGATCGAGTTTTCATCCATCACCATCAATTGACTTACTGCCTATGTGGAGCCTGCGCCGGTTCCGCGCCGATCCGAACACGAAGGCGGGTTTGGAGCTGATCGCAGTTTGTCGGCTCCTCCACGTTGAGGGTGGGTAGCGTCCGGTCCGGCTGATTTGCCTGGCGGGCTCTGATCCTCGATGATGGGAGCCCGAGCGGAGCGGGCGAGCCTGAGACGGCGAGCGGGCAAGCGATCCCTGTGCGGGGATTTAGGTTAGGCGGACGGTTAGGCCGCAGCCGCGCCTTCGATAGCTCGGCTCAGCTCCGCAGGATCGTGGGCACAGAACAGCGTGATCTCCGAACCGTGGCTGAGACGTAGCTCGCGCAGCCTCGCTTGATTGTGCCGCCGTGCGTCGTCGTCGACGGCCACCAGTCGCTGGAACGTGCGCAGCCCGGATGGAGAGGTCGGCACGGGCTCGATCTCTCCGTGAAAGTAATACGCGTCGCCGCAGTGCAACAGCCAGTCCTCGCCGGCCCGCACGGCCACCCCAGCATGACCGCGCGTGTGCCCATGAAGCGGTACGAGCATAACGTCGTCGATCGCTGTGACGGCCTCGCATCCCATCCACTGCTCGCCGCGCCCGCCGTGGATCATCCAGTGCGGCTGATGCTCCCATTGCTGGGGGCGGTAGCGATGCTTCTCCTTCATGGTCCGCGGCTGCGTCGCCGCGGCATGCTCGACATCGAGCACATGCACCTGTGCCGTCGGGAAGTCGCTGAGTCCGCCGGCGTGGTCCAGGTCAAGGTGGGTCAGCACGATGTGACGCACATCAGCTGCGGTGAACCCGAGGCGCCGGACATGCGCGATGGCTGTCTGCCCACGATCCCGCTGGGGTCGCGAGTACAGCAGCCACAGCGGGCCGAGACGGCGCCGCGGCTTTGCGAGGTCCGCTGTTCCCAGGCCGGTGTCGATGAGCACCAGCCCATCTTCACGCTCGATCAGCAGGCAGTGGCACACCAGGCTGGCGGTCCGCATCACGCCCGGACGCCCATCCCAGAAGCGCCCGTCCGGGTGGTAAATGATGGCGCAGTTGAGGTGGTGGACCCGCGACGACGCCATCATCTCGGTCCGTGGCCCGTTCGTGCGCTGGCCGACCGCGAGGCGCCTGCAGCACGCCGTGAGCAGTGACCCAGCCTGCCGCGAGCCTGATGCCGGTCGAGCCCGGTCACGAGGAAATGCGGGAGGATCTTGTCGCGGCGCGTCGTCGTCTTGTTTCGGCCTCAGGACGGTGGCTGTTGCGTTCGACGACGAACTCGGGTTCGAGTTGGACGCTGGCGGTATTTAGCAGCATCGAGACCATCGAGTACTGGCCGACGAGGACGCAGAGCTCGACGAGCTCGTCCTCCGAGGCGTACTTCAGGACGCGTGTGAAGGCTTCGTCGGAGAGCGTGTGCGTCGCGAGCAAGTCGTCGGCGGCCGCGAGGAACGCGCCGATACGGGTGGTCTGATCTGCGGCGTCCTCGGTTGTGGTCGCCGCAGTCGCGGCGTCGGTGAGACCGAACTGGCGAGCCCTGAGCTGATGGTGGCCGTATTCATTGACAGCTCCGAGTCGCCACGCGGTGCGGAGGATCACCTGCTCCTTCTCGGCGCGCGCGAGCCGTCCGCGCTTGAGGAGTTGGGGGAGGAAGATCGCCTGCGCGGGAAAGATGCTGCCGAGGTGGGCGAGCGTCCCGAACACGTTGTAGTCCCCGTTGGTCTTCTCGACGCGGCGGACGATCCAGAGGGCCAGGCGACCGAACGGCGGGACCTGCTTGCGCGCAAGGGGCGCCACCCGCGCGACGGGCAGGATGTTCCAATTGCCGGGTGGGAGGCCGGTGAGATCGGCGTTCGACATCTGCGTTGCTTGTGTGCTGGTCAGCGCACCGGGGTCGAGGTGTTGGCGTTGAGCGGGGTTGAGCTGGCCGGTGTGCGTCGGGCATCCAAAACGAATGTTCGTTCATCCTAGAACGTAAAGCGATCAATCGTTTTGTTACGCTTAGGGTCATGCCCAGGGTCACCGAGCAGCATCGAGAAGCACGGCGGGCACAGATCCTCGACGCGGCCAGGCGGTGCTTCGTGCGCCAGGGCTTTCACGAGACCTCGATGCAGGAGCTTCTCGCCGAAGCGGGCCTTTCCTCGGGCGCGGTGTATGGCTACTTCTCGAGCAAGGACGAGCTGATCCTCGCGATCGCCGAAGACAACATCAGCCAGATCAGCGCGCTGCTGCGCAGCTTTACCGACCGCGAGGCGCCCGGCACGGCGCGCGATCTCCTGATCGAGGTGCTTGGGCTCATTCGCTCCATGCACGCCGAGAACGGGTTCGCGGCGATCGCGCTTCTGGTGTGGTCGGAGGCGACCAGGAACGCGGAGCTCGCGGCGCGACTGACCGAGCTCATGAGGGAGTACAGCAACTCCTTCGTCCAGCTTGCCAGGCCAACGGGCCGGCCGTGGAGCGGGTTGCCGCCTCAGACCGCCGGAGCGTTGCTCACGTCGATCGTCGTCGGATACATCGCGCGACTAGCGATCGTGGGCGACGACGCGACCGAGGATCTATCCGGCATGATTGCCGCCCTAATGCCGGAGGCAGATCCCAGCGAGCTGCTCGAATGAGCGGCAGCTCCCGGCCGGAGAGCCTCACCACCCCGCCATCGTCGAGCGCTGGACGCAGGAACCGATCGCCGCATGTCTCGCCCATGCCATGCTCCACTCGCGCGCCATTCGTGCAATTCGGACTACGATCTTTGGCAAGACCGGGATTTGGGGAATTCTGCGATCGCGCCTGCTGCTACCTGCGATCGTCATGGGGATTGGCGGCGTGATCGCCGCATTGGTGTCTCTTCCGTCGGCGTAAGCCCTCGGCGGCTCCCGCTTACAACCTGAACGGGACCTGGACGGACGAGAACGCTCAGGGTTCGGCGTACGGGACGACCTTCGACATCACTATGCAATCGACTGGTGCCTTTCGGGCACCTCGTCCAAGCGGAATGCCCTCACGGGTCAGGAGACCGTTGCAGCGCGACGAGGACGGAGACTCCTCAGGTTCGCCGCTGACGGGGACGATGATGTTTGGGCTGTTGCCCGACGGGGACGTGGGGGGCGACCGGCAAGTGGACGACGGGAACGCTGGGCGGGAACAGGAACATCGAGATCGAGCTGACGAGTCCGACGGTCGCTGATCAGTTGCTGGCCTCGCGAACGCGAGGAGGCGTTGCAGCGCGGTGCGGCGCTTGGGGGTCGTAGGCGTCGTGGTCTCGCCAGAGGCGCCAGATCAACCCGCAGCAGTCTGGCGGTTGGAATGCGACCCGGCGTACGGCGCCAGATCGCGTCGATCGCTGGGAGACAGAGACCGGGTGTGTTCGTCAAGACAGGGTGCGGAGGCGGCTGCTCGGTCCGGACGTGTGTGGCGTTAGCCGCCGCGGTTGATCGCGCTGCGAACGTCTGTGGAGGTGATCGCGCCGTGGGCTGCGGGTACGCATATGAAGGCCGCTTTCTGGACGTCTGGCAGGCCGATGTCGATGTGTGCGGCGGCGAGCATCGCCCCGGTGAGCTGTCCTTGGGGCGTGGGGTCGGGGAAGTTGTTGATGCCGTGTGCGCGGATGCATCGCGCGAAGCTGACCAGGTCGGCGGCTCGCGCGTGCTGCTGCGCGGGCGTCTGGATGATGGGTTTGGGCATGAGTGGCTGGCAGGCGCGTGCGGCTGCGTGGAAAGCGGGCGAGCCGGCGAGCGTGGATGGGACGACCATTGCGACGCTCTGACCGCCGTTGTGGGCCTCGACCTTGGGGTCGGGGAAGTTCGTGACGCCGTGTGTGCGCATGCAGTCGGCGTACTGGTAGGCGGAGGCGGCGAAGGTGCCGTTCGTGGACGCCGAACTTTGCGACGGCGAGGAGCCGCCGCACCCAGCCAGCGAGAGGCTGATCGCCGTGGCGGCTGCGGCGACCCTGGCGGCGTTGGATGTGAAGGTCATGGACGGTTTCTACGCCGTTGGTGGTGCCAGCACGGTCACAAAGCTTGTGACCGGCCCGTCACCCGCGATTCGGCATCCTTCACAGCAGGATGCGTGTCTTGGTTGTTGAGGATCACAGGCGGCTTGCGACGGCGATCGCAGCTGGGCTTCGGAACGAGGGGATGGCGGTCGATGTCGTGTTCGATGGAGCGCAGGCACTCGCCCAGACGGCCGTGCACCGCTACGACGTCGTGGTGCTCGACCGCGACCTTCCACGCCTGCATGGGGACGAGGTCTGCAAGCGGCTTGTAACCCACGCGGACAGCAGCCGGGTGCTCATGCTGACCGCTTCGAGCACGATTGCAGATCGGGTCGAGGGGCTCGGGCTCGGCGCCGACGATTACCTCCCAAAGCCGTTTGATTTCGCCGAGCTGGTCGCGCGGGTCCGGGCGCTCGCCAGGCGCGCGGTCCCGGCGCTGCCACCGCTGCTGGAGCGCGGCGATTTGCGGCTCGACCCCGCCCGTCGGGTCGCGATGCGCGGCGGCCGGCGGCTTTCGCTGACCCCGAAGGAGTTCGCCGTGCTCGAATGCCTGCTCGAGGCCGACGGTCGGGTGCTGTCGGCCGAGGAGCTGCTCGCGCGCGTGTGGGACGCGCAGACCAATCCATTCACGACAACTGTCAAGACCACGATCGCGCGGCTGCGAGCGAAGCTCGGTGAGCCGGACGCGATCGAGACCGTCCGCGAGGGCGGCTACCGGATCTAACGCCGATGCGGTGGTTGCGAGGACGCTCCGCGCGGACGCGGATCACGTTGCTCTACGCGGGGCTGTTTCTCATCCTCGGTACCGCGATGCTCGCATTCACGAACGTGCTGGCCAGCCACGGTGCGGCGCAGGTCGTCGCAGCCGCGCCCTCGCGGCCTGTGGCGGTCGTCAAGGCGCCCGCCTCAGTGGCGCTCGCGCCGGCGGTTCGCCAGCAGCTTCTCGCGGTCAGCTCCGGTGACCACTCACGGCTGCTCGGCGCGTCTTGGATCGCGCTCGCGCTCGCCACGGTCCTCTCGGCGCTGTTCGGCTGGTTCGCCGCCGGCAGGGTACTGCGCCCCGTGCGCACGATCACGGCGATGGCGCAGACGATTTCGGCCGGCAGTCTCGATAGCCGCCTGGCGCTCGACGGGGCTGATGACGAGTTCAAGGCGCTCGGCGACACCCTCGATGACCTCTTCGCACGGCTCGATTCGTCGTTTCGCGCGCAGCGACGGTTTGTCGCCAACGCCTCGCATGAGCTGCGTACACCTCTGACCCTGGAGCGCACGCTGTTGCAGGTCGCTCTTGCTGATCCGCAGGCGAGCGTCAGCACGCTGCGCGCAACCTGCGAGGAGCTGCTCAGCGCCAACGCCGAGCAGGCAGCGCTCCTCGAAGCGCTGCTCACGCTCGCCAGCAGCGAGCGCGGACTCGACCGGCGCGACCCCGTCGAGCTCAACCAGATCTGCACCGAGCTCCTCGACGCAGCCACACCTCGCGCACATGCGCTGGCCGTTCAGCTCAGCACCGACCTCGCCCCAGCACCGGCGATCGGCGATCCCGCGCTTGTGCGACGGCTGATCGGGAACCTACTCGACAACGCGCTCCAGTACAACCACCCCGGCGGGACCATCGAGATCAAAACCTGGACCCAGCAAAGATCTGGCTGTCTGCTGGTCGCCAACAGCGGCCCGGCGATCTCCAACGCCGAACTCGAGCGACTGTTCGAGCCCTTCCAACGCCTCAGCAACCAGCGCATCGCCACCGACATCCAAACGCACGGCGTCGGACTCGGCCTCTCGATCGTCCGCGCGATCGCCGACACGCACGCCGCCACAATCGCCGCCGTCCCCCGCCCGAACGGGGGACTCGCCATGACCGTCATCTTCCCGCCCCCGACTTGCGGGCAGGAGTGACCCTCAACCACTCAATCTGCGCCCGTCAGCGCTTGCAAGATTCCATCGCACGCTCGTCGAAAGCGACGACATCCAGCCGGGAGGGCGGTCGGATTGCGCACCAAGCGGGTTCTGTAGCGGCAAGCCTAGAACCAACGCCTGCTGGACCGACTCCAAGCGATCCTGCCGCGTGCGGGCGGGCGACTCCAGAACCGGTCCCGATTGCTCGCACGTGAGACTGTCGGAATTGTCCGACAGTCTCACGCGAACGCAGTCGTCAGCAACGGACTCGTCCGCACGAGCGGGTTGGTGGCGGAGCGCTGGCAGGGCGTCGGCCGCGCGAACCCGCGCTGGATGTTCGTATCACACCATCGTCGCTGGCGCTAGGTGTGGCACTTGAGGTCCGGTCACGCGGACGTCAGGTGACGCGCGGCCCTTGTTGCGGCTTGACCTTGTGACTGTGGCGCGGCACGATCCCTGCGTTGGCCGCGACTGGAGGTTATTCATGTTTGGTTCAAAGAAGCCAAAGACCATGCAGACCGACGACGGCGAGGTCGTGCTGGGGTGGACGGTCGATCACCCTCTACTGTCCGAGCTCGGCTCAGAGATCCAGGTGGTGGCTGATCGCCTCAAAGCGCTCCCATTGCCAGCTTTGGGGACGGATGTGCTGACGAGCACGTTCACCCCTGAGTATCAGGTGACAAACGCAGAGACCTGGAGCCTGATCGAGATCACTGAGCACTTCATGCCGCCGCATCGTGAGCCCAAGCTCAATGAGCCCGACGAGGCGACGGGCGCCGAATGCGAAGTGCACGAGCTGGTTGCGGAGGCGGTGCAGCTGCTTGAGCACGCTGGGTTGCTGATGCACCGGAACCACCACTACACGCACAACCACTTCCGTGACTACACCGCGGGCTACGCGACCACACGCCTGGAGAGCGGTGACGGTGGCGCCGACGGCCAATCGAGCGTCAGCGTGTCAATCTCGAACCCGCAGCGTCAGACGGGTCGTGTCGCGCGCGGCCGCTGTCCAGCGACACGGCGTCGTGTCGCTGGAGCGTGCGATCGGGTGGCGCGGGTCAAATGGCTCAGGTCCGCTAAACGGGGTCTCAGCACAGGGGTGCGGTAAAGCTGCGACCGCGTCGAGAAGGCGCACACCGCCCGCCTTCTCTGTCCCACGCGCGCATGCGACACAGCGATCCAGTCTCCTCCCTACTCATTGCCGATCAGTGAGCGACCTGATCCTGACACGACGCCATCGACATCGACCGCGCCCGGCATCGCAGCCCCGCCAGCTAACGTTCGACGCGACACTCCGGATCAGCCGGGCGTCACGGCTTCTGCGTTCGCTCTGCTCAGCGGGAGCGTGGCTCTCACCGCACAGCTGATCGCGGCGTGTTGGGCGGCGGCGAGCGCGACCGTAGAGTAGAGCTCAAGCGATCGGGTAGCAGGCGGCGGAGGAGGGGGGAGCCCACGCCGCTGCGATCTGACCGGGCAACCGAGCAGGAGATCCGCAACCTCGAAGACGCGGCCTGGACAGCAGCCAACCAGCCTTTAGCCTTTGGCCTCCTGCCGGAGAGCCGGCAAGCGTTCGGGGCTCGCCGCGTCGGCGACTACCGCTGTGTGGGGTGGCGGGCTTGGAGGGCTGCGATGAGCGCCAGGCGCGCTGCTTCGACCGTCTCAGTGGGGCTATCGGCGGACAGGCGATTCGGCCGCCGCGATCTCGGCGGCGAGCGGCTCGTTGCGCAAGACGCCAGCAACCCAACGCAAGAAATTGTGATCGGCGCAAAGGTCGCCCAGCACCCCCGGCTTGCAGACCGCGATCGCCGCCTCAAGGGCTTGGTTGCGCCGGGGGTCGGCCGCGCCGCGTGCCGGGCCGGCGGCCTTCGGTTCGGCAGCCGGCGGCTCGGCGGCGGGCGGTCAGCAGCCTGCGATTCGGCAGCGGGCGCCTCGGCGGTCTGCGGTTCGGCGGTCTGCGATGGAGGGCTCGTGGTGACTGTGCTGGCGCTCGGGTGTAGCCGCGCCGGCTTGCGGGTTGTGTCGCTTGCGCGCCCGAGCTCGTAGCCGCGCGCGGCCTTCACAATCTCACCGGAACGCGCGAGCTTGGACAGGGTGGTGCTGACCGTCGCGCGCCAAGTCCCGTGGCGGCCGCGCTCTCGGCTGCGCACGAGAAAGGCTCGTTATCGGTACCGGAGGCGTTGAGCCGCCGCCAGCTTGATGACCGGGGCCGGTGGATGCGATCACGCGCCGTGGCGCCGCCCGCGCGGATCCTCGTCATCGCCTCGTCGCCGAAGCGACCGTGCGGCCGTGTCAGGGCGATGCGTCAAAGCGACCTAGGCCGAGTTGAGCCGGACGATCCCTGATGTGGCGAGGCCGATCCCGACGGCGATGGCGAGCGGGCCGACGATCATCGGCCAGTGGCGCATAACGACGTTCAGGACCGGTCTCAGGACGTCTGTGGCGCGCTCGCCCATCACGGCGCACACAGCTGCTATGCCGATCAGCGGCAGCGTGTAGACGACGAGTAAAGGACCAGCAAGAAGACTCTGCCGGCTGGATGAGACGCTCGAGCCGACGATCATCGCGATCGCCGCGAAATAAGGGAAGGCGGTCAGGAGTTCGAGCCCGCCGATGCCGGCACCGAGCAGTATCGGTGATCCTCGCGGTTTGTTTGCGGCGCGGTCAGGCGAGGGTCCGGTGCTGGTGAGCGCCTCGCGCCGGACCAGGATTACGGCCGGTGAGGAGCACGAGACCGGCGCCCGTGATCAGCTCGTATTTGAGCGTCGCGCTTGGCTTTGGCACAAGCGAAAGGATCATGTCGCCAAGTCCCAACGCGAGCGCCCAGCCGAAGACGAAGGTGACCGTCCAGACCGAGAGGACAAACGCGATCGTCCGTCGCCGCCGATTCTGCTCGGAGACGAGCAACAGGTCAGCCGCTATCAGGGAGGGGTTTAAGGCTGTCGGGCAGCGCGAGTGCGCGTTCTGGGGACGGAGGACGCGCGAGGGCGCTGGGCGACGCGTTGACTGAGTTGCTGGCAGGCAACGAGCAGGTCGACGCCCGCGCTCGAGGCTGGCGGCATCGACCGTCGCCGCGCGGTTCGCCGCTGGCGGGCGGGATCGCGTCTCGCGTCTTCCTTTGGCTGCTTCCGGCGGCGCTGTTCGCCGCTGGCCAAATTGGTCTGCTCCATCTGGCGGCCTCCGCGCAACCGGATCGCGTTGCGCGAAAGCCGGGGCTCGACGCCACGGTCGCAGCTATCGTCAGGTAGGCGACCAAGCAGTCGCACAAGGCCTCCGCGGCGCTGCTGGCGATCGGTCTGCTGTTGATGCCGTACATGTCAACGAGCTTGATTCGCGCGCTGCGGACGGCGTCCGTTCTGACCTTTCGGCCGCCGACCACACACACGCTGCCGGACGGTGCGCTGCTCTCAGGCGGGCTGCTGGTGGCGGTCGGGAGCCAGACGGCCATCGCGTATCTACGCGACCAGGTTGGGCTCGCATCAACCCCACGCCAAGCGCGAACAGCAAGGCGCCGGGCAGCAGCGCCCGCCAGAGCGCGTCCGCGACTGTGTACTACTTCGCTCCCAGGCGCCCGGCGCCATCGCCGCGCGGGACGGCTGCGGTGCTGCTCCAGTGGCTCTACAGACGCGAATGTGCACGGGATGCTGTGTTCGCTTCGGTCGCGTCAGGGGCGTCTGGCTCAAGCAGCGCGCCGCGCCCGTAAGATCTGGACAGTAACCCTTCGCTCTGCCGAGGAACAAGTTATGTCGTCTGATGCGTCGTTGGGACTTCAACACGGGGCGGTTTGGTGTGGCCGGTCGTCCAGGAGGTCGATCAGCTCGGTCGGGTTGGGCGACGGACGAGCGCGCGCCTGGGAGGCGCTCACGTTCTGCGAGCGCGGCCCGCTCAGAGGGCCGATCGAGTTCGACCGGGCGGGCGAGCGGGTTGCGGGGGCACCGCGTTGAGCGGCGAGCGGCCCGTCAGCGGCGCCGGCGTGCTGTTCGGGGATGTGAGCGCCGTGTTCCTGGTGCTCAACGAGGAGTGGCGCCGGATGCTCGCGCAACTCTTCGGAATCTCCAGGGACGATTCGATGCTGCTGACGCTGATCCTGCTCGGCGTTGGCGCCGAGGCGTTGCAGAGAAAGACGTCGTCGATCGTTAAACACCCGTCCGGCGCGGATGCCGTGCTCGGCGTCAGCGCGCTGAACGGAGCGGCGCAGCGTCTTGCTGGCGACTGGTCGCCGGACACGCCGTTACTTCTCGCGCTGGTCGCGCTAGCCGTCGTCTGGAAGCATCATCCGTTGGCGCGGATCTCGATCCGCAGCGCTCGGGGCTCGATCCACGGCGCTGTAAGAGGCTGGCGCAAAGCCCGGGCTTATGGGGCCGCTCCCGCTCCGGCCCGCCCCGTACTTGACGGGCGCTGACGCATTGCCGGAGCAGCCTGACCACACAGCCGACGCTCCGCCGGGAGACTGCGAGACTCCACCGGGGACTTGTCAGCCTCAAGACAAGCCAGTCGTCGACAAAGGCGGTTTCGGGCTTGCCCTGTCCGGGCTGTTGAGCAAGTGAGCCCGGGTCGAGAAAGCTGCGCGCAGGGACCACTTGGGGCGCGGCGAACTACACGGGGATGGGGACGCAGGCGCCTGGTGATCGGGTTGAGCGGTGGCTGGACAAGCGCATGGAGCGTAAGGGTCTGCGCCCGCGTGACGCCGCGTACCTGATCGGGACGCTCTGGGCAATCGGGGTGGTCGTCCTCGGGGTTGTCGAGCGGCTGGTCGACCCGAAGACATTCCACAGCGTCTGGCTCGGGATGTGGTGGGCAGTCGAGACGGTCACGACCGTGGGCTACGGCGATATCGTCCCCGATCAGACGATTGGCAAGGTAATCGCTTGTTTTCTAATGCTTGGGGGATTATCGCTGATCTCGGTCGTGACGGCCGCGATCACGAGTGGCTTCGTCGCCCGCGCGGAGGCTCTGCGGCGAGCTGCGGGAGAGGATCCGGTGGTGGAAAAACTCGATCAGCTGGCCCTCCAACTCCAATCGATCAAGGCCGAGCTCGATCAGCTTCGATCACCGACCGACTCCGATGATCGCTCGTGAGGCAAGTCAGACACGAGGTCGACAGCCTATGAGTGGCTTCCGAGGACCGATCGTTCATCCCATTCGGACGAGGGACACCGAGTCCGCGGCGACCTCGCGGTTGCCGGTCTCATGCAGCGATCAGTGCAGCGCCAACGGCAGATACCGGTCGTGAATCGCCGTGAACGCAGCCTCGTCACCGCCCGCGGCCCGTGCCACAACATCGCCTCATCGACCCAACGGTCAGCCATACGGCTAGAAGTTGACCCTCAGGGCAAATTTGTGACAACCGCGGCCGACAGACGCCGCCAACCGGCGGGGAGGACTGTTGCGCCTCATCAGCTCCACTGCGACAGGTGTATAGCTGGCGCGCCAAGCGTGATCCTGCAGCGCTGTCGGAACCGCCGATCAGGCCGGGCGCGAGCCCAGCTCTGCTCTGTTGCCGCCGCGAGGAGCCCTGGCCCGACACCGACCTGCAAACGCGCGGATCTCGGGAGACCGTCAGCGTTGCTGCGGACTTCGTTGTGGTCAAGACGCCACTCGGGGCATCAGAGGCTCTGTTTCACACGCCGGAGGGTCTCAGCGACGAGATCGCGAGCACCCTGGGCATCGCCGGCGGCACCGCTTCGGCCGCACTGGCGGCGATCGACCTCGGACCGCGGGACACGGTTCTGATCGGCGGGGCGGCCGGCGGTGTGGGCGTGTTCGCCGTGCAACTGGCCCAACTCGGGACCGCTTCGGAGGGCACGTTCCCGTTCCTGCTCGAACTTGCGCTCGGCGTGGCACCCGAGCGCATCGCCGCGATCGCCGCCGGGCCGACGCCTCCCGGCGGCGCGCGCGCGGCTTGGGGTGCCGACGCCGAGCCCGGCGCGCTGCCCCGGATCGCCGACGCGATCGT
>JBKQIR010000004.1:0-7461 GCA_052148275.1 Solirubrobacteraceae bacterium | reverse complement strand
CGGCCGAGGGCAACAACCCGGTCGCGGGGCGCGTGCGCGACTTCCACGCGCCGCTCCAGGTGCCAAACGCCCTGCTCAGCCTCACAATCCGGGTTCAGAGTCACCTACGAACATGCACGGAGCCCCGAGATTCTCCGGGACATCGCCGCGCGCTACCGCGGCCAGTGGGCCAAGCGCCACCTCGATGCCTACCTCCAGGCCCGCTGGAAGGATGAGCTCGTCGCCGTGAGCGACACCTACCACCGGTTCATGGCCTCCGCACCAAGCCCCCGACCATCAAGCAGTTTGTGAAGATGGCCACGCCGACGTGCAGGAACTGGTTCGCCGGCGACTTGACCGGTGTCTACTCGGCGATGGGATTTAAGGCGCCCATCGACCCGCCAACGTACACCCGACTTCTCCCCAACGACTGCCGCGGCTTCACGATGCGCGTCTTCCTCGACCTCGGCGGCAACGCCGTCAAGCACGAACGGCTCGTGATGAGCCAGGAAGAAGGCCACGAACGCCAAGCGCAAAATCACCGCAACAACGTCCTCGCAACCCTGGCCGACGAGAGCCTGGGCTGGGTCGAGCTCGCCGAAGGGCTCGGACGCCCGCCCGACCTGACCGAGTTCGGCGCTCGAAGTTCGAGCACTACACGGAGCTCATCGACGCAGACATCGACACCGCATGGCGGACGTAGACGGACGCGGTTAAGGGCGCTCTCGCCAACCAGGAGGCTCCGCCCGTGGCTGCGGCTCCGGGCGCGGGCGCCGATGTGGTGGCAGTGGCGGAGAGCGCGGCGCCCGTGCTTCAGAGCCCCAAGGATGATGTCGCACCTAGCCCTGTTGGCAACGGCGATTCGGCGTCCATGGCAGAAGAGATCCCGACGCCGGACGGTGACGCGACCGGTCCAAGCTCGCATCGTCGCTCGCTGTTCGACCGGCTTCGACATAAATAGTCGGCCGGTGACGCGGCCGCCGACCGTCGATGAAGCGCCGCAGCACGGTCAACGCCGACCGACTCTGCGTAGGCAAGTCGCAATTCTGCACGCCGTCGGGTCCGCCTCGCAATCGGCGATTAGCGGAGCTGAGACGGCAGCGCGGCCGAGGTCCTCCGTGTCGCCGACGGACCCATCCGACCGCTAGCTGCGACCCTGATCATCGGCAAGCACGAGACGGAAAGCAGCCGTGTCCGGCGGGCCGGCGAGACCGCCGCTGCAATGCTTAAGCGGCCACCGCAGACCTGCGCGAAATTAGCTGTCGATCCGCACTCCAGCAAGCACTCCGCGAGCGACCTCGGCTGGTCAGCGCGCGCTCGTGCTTTGCCACGGAGGCAGCCGTGTCGTCGCGCTGCTGGTTTCGTAGCAAGCAGGAGGCTGCGGACGTTTCGTGCTCGCCGAGGATGATTCGCGGGAGCGCGTGACGTGCTCCCGCGGGTTCGTTTACAGGTCAAGGCCGGCGCTGGCGTGCATCATCGGCGCCCGGCGGGCGTGGACGGTGGAGATGATCTCCTCGGAGGAAATTCCTTGCAGGTAGGTGCCGGTCGTGGAGAGGTGTGAGTGGCCGAGCTGGCGTTGGATCAGGGGCAGCGGGATCCCCTCGTGCAGCAGCTCGACCGCATGGGAGCATGGCGGAGCTGGTGGGGCGCTACGCGCCGACGCACGCCGGCGGCAGTTGCGGTGCGATGCAGCTCGAGGCGGGCGGCGCTGGCCGACCAGGCGTGCCCGCGCGTCGGTCCGCAGATCACGCAGAACAGCGGGCCGACTGGCAGCGTAGTGCGCTGAGCCAGCCAGGGGCCGAGCGCAGTCCAGCCCCAGGCGTCCATTCCGACCTCGCGCCGGCGATCGTTCTTGCCATGGCGGACCAGGATCGACCCGCGGCGGTCGTCGAGCTCGGTCTCGGTGAGCGAGAGTGCCTCGTTGATCCGTAGACCGGCGCGCCAGAGCACGACGATCAGTCCGGTGAGGCGGTTGCCGTCGCGGGTCTGGCGGGCGTGGCGCAGGATCGCGATGATCTCGTCGACGGTGGGCGGGTCAGCCGGGTAGCGTTGCCCCTTGTTCGCGGGCGCCTTCCCGGCGTGGAACTCCGGCAGCGTCGCGGGCGAGCGCCGACGGCCGGCCGCATCGAAGAGCTGCTGAGCAGAAGACATGGCTCCCTCCTTCGAGAGCGTGATGTTGTCCGCTCTGCTCTACCGCTGCGAGGAGTTCGCCGCCCGAAGACCGGCGACCCGATGGCGCCCAGCATGGCCGCGCCTGCGAGACGGGTCGCGCCTCCTGCATCCTCCGGAAGCAGAAGCGAGCCGTCACTGCTCGCCTCGTGGCAAAGCACTCGACCGGTCGCGGCGCTCGTGACGATTCCTGCTGGGCGAATGCGATCGCGCGCGACGGCCGGCACAGTCTGATCGTGACGAGCGCAATGTCGCCAATGCGGGGGCGACGACCTCGCTTCTGGTTCGGCGATCACCAATTGAGGAAGCGGAAGCGCCGACAGCCGGGGCGCGGACCGTGAGCACCGCGACGCGGCTCGCCCGATCGCATTCGCGTGCTTGCCGGAACGGGATTGCTCACGCTTGGCGAGCGGGTGATCGTCGATCCGGTTCTGGGAGGTCACGTCTGTGCACATTCGGCTGGTGGCGCGCCGGTCAGCTCGATGCACCGTTGGCGCAGGTAGTCACGTTGTAAGCCGGGTTGGTCGGCGGCGGCGGACACCTCGCACGCGATGTCGCGCCGGTCGCGTTTGATCGCCGCCTCGGCGAGCGCGACGATCGGCATCCAGTGATCGGACCCGAGCTGTCGTGCTACTGGCGCGAACCGCGTCAAGCGCCCGCCGGCGATGTGCAAGTAGGCGACGTTCACGATCGTCTGATCGGCCTCGTAACGAAGACGATGCTCGCCGAATTCGTTCGCGAGCGACAGCATGAACGCCTCGGCATGCTCCGCGAGTTCGCCGTGGAGCTGGGCGAACGGTCTGGTCTCGGCGCGCAGCAGCAGCCCCCAGTTCTCCCAGGCCAGCAGCTCGCAAAGGTCCTCACACCAGTCCTCGCCAACGATCCCAGCAGGCTCGTAAGGCAGCGCTGTGTAGGTGAGGAGAGCCTGTGTGCCCCGTTCGCCGATCACCCCGTAGGAGTCATCCACGCGCTCCATCGCCTGGTAGCACCATGCCACCAGCGCGCGGCGCGCGGCGAGGCGTTGCGGGGCGCTGTCAGCCGTCTGTCGATCCAACCGCTCGATCGCCGCTTCCAGCCTCTGCGCGAGCGTGAACGACTGCCCCTTTGATCGGAACCCCTGTCCGAGCCCGTTTGAGAGCCGCTCGTAGTAGCTCTCGGGTGAGACGGGGAACAGATGCCAGCGTCCGCGCAGCGCCCGCTTGTACATCCGCTCGCGCGGCGTGTGCCACATCGGCGCGGTCATGTCCCGCGGGTAGAGGCCCTGTCTGAGCGCCTTTGCGCGCGCCTTGGTTCGGGTCTTCGGATCTGTCTCCTCGCCGGCGACGAGCGCGCGCGCGTCGACGCCGGCCTCGGCCATTCGCAGCTTGAGATCGTCGAGATGCGAGAGCTTTGACTCAGCCGTGCCACTGCCGAACGTGCGGCCTTGGCTCTCGATCGCCTCGCCGAGCGCGTCCAGGTTGCCGTCGTGGTCGGCGAGCGCGACCACGCAGAACCACAGATCCCAATGGCTCCACACCCTCCCGGCCCTTCGCGCCCACAGCTCAGGCCCGTAGATCGGCGTCTTGCCCGTGGCGCTCATCGCCGCCCGCCCTCCACTACGCCAGCGACCTCGTCGCTCACCTGCGCGCGCGCTATCTCCGCCGGCCGGATCTGATGCTCAGCCCTCCTCGCGCGCTTGCGCTCCGACAGCTCCGGTGAGACCCAATGCGTGCGATAGGACCGCTCGATCTCCGGATCGCCAGAGACCGAGAACCGCAACCGCCGCCGGTCACGCGTGCGCGTTAGGTACACGGTCTCGCTCGGCTTCAACCCGCGCGCCTGAGCCCACCGGCGAAACGCGCGCATCGCGGTCGAGATCTTCCCCAGGTTCGCGCCCACCACCCGCTCAAGACAATCCACACGCCCCTGCCGCCACGCATCCACCCGACGCGGCTCAAGCCAACCCATGCCAACTAGCACCTCGATCGCGCTCACAAACTTCCGCTCCGCCAGCGCGGCCTCCGCCACACGCGCAACCCGTCGCTCGATATCGATGCGGTTCCTGCTCACCGCAGCGCACGCTACCGGCTGAGGCTGAGGCCGGCGCGTCCACGACCCGAAAACGCTAGCGCCAGCAAGCGGCGCAGCGGCACCCCGCGAAGCGAGGAGTCTCGCGTCGCCAGGGGCTTCCACGCGAACGGACATTGTGTGCTTCGTTGGCGGTCGGCACTTGACTCATGCATCCGGATCACGGCGGGCGGCTGGCAGCACACGGTAGCCGACTCCGGTGAGCCATGACCGAGCCCGACCATGCTGGCGCTCTTCGGAGAGTGCGTACCATCGCTCGAGTTCGCCGGGCCAGCGTGCGAGTACGTCCTTGAATCGGCGGAACGCGCCGCGGCCTTCGATCGCAATGGCAAGGCGGTCGGCGCGGTCAGGGTCCTCCACGGAGGCGATGAATAATTCCATGTCCAGGTAGGACTCCCGCGACCCCTCGCAGTGCACCCACAGCCACCGCTCGGGGTCATCTGCGGCGTCCTCGTCTTCTTCCCCGGTCTCGCGGGTGTATTCGATCGCTGCCTGGGACCAGACTTCACCCGTCGTGAGGTCGATGCGGCCGCCTCCATGGAGCGGGTCGCCTTCGAGGATGTCGGCCAGCTCGTCAAGGTCGACCGGCAGTGGTCGCAACATGGGCGCTGGACCGGTGCCGAGCACGGCATCGAGCTGGTCGGCCAGGTCGTCATCTCCGTCCCAGCCTCGGTGCCGGAGCGCAAGAACGCAGTGGCGAGCTAGTTCGGGCGCCCCTGGAGCGCCCTGGATGACGGCGCTCATCAGGCCGTCGCCTGCCAGCTGGAGGGCGTCATCGTAGTTGCCGGCGTTTTGTAGCAGGTGGACGACTGCCGGTCCGTCGCCCCGGTAGACGGCCGCCCGGAGGGCGGAGCGCTGCTCCTTGGACTCCATCTTGCGTAGTCTCACGCCCTGGCCGAGCAGGGAGCCGCAATTGTTCCAAAACCCTCGGACGGCTTCATGCCGTCGGACCGTAGGGTTTTGGAACGAGGTCTTACGGGTTTTGAGACAAGTCGGACTGTCCCACGACGGCTGTCCGAGAAACAGTCGCTAACGAGAGGGGCCCCGGTCGAAGGCCGCGGGCGACAACGGCGCGGACCAAGGGGGTCAGGCGGACGCCGCGCCGACCCGCAACGATCGCGTTGTCGCCTTATGTGAGGTCGCTCTGAGCGCGGGAATGACGTGAACGAAGGCCTCCCAGCGGGTCCCGGCGACGTGTTATGTGAGGTCCGTGGTCGACGTGAACGACGCGAAGCAGCTCGACCCTCGCATCCGTGCCTCGAGCGGCGGCGAAGCCCGGCCGGCGAAGCCGGAGTGCCGACGCCGGGTCATCGGCCAGGTCGATCATCCGGGCGAAGACCTCTGCGGCCCCGTCAGCCGCCCCCGCGGGCGTAGAGCGATCCACCGCCGGCTCTCCGTTGTCGTCTCGGCCGTGGCCGCGCTTTCTTCCCTCGTTGCGCCGTTGACGTTCCCGCAATCCCGACTGACTTCGGTCGTTTACGTCGTACAACCTCGGCGCGTGAGTTCAGCTCCTGCCGGCGGCGACCTCGATCACATGTGAACGACGTCAGTCCCCAGCAACTCCGACACGTTCACAAGCCACCTGCACATATGGCGACGAACCGGTCGTGCGCTGCGCGCTGGCTGGACAACGAAAGCGATCGCGCCAACGTTGCCGCCCGTACAGCCGGCACCACACCCGACAGTTGCGTTACGACTTGTTCAGCGGAACCAGATCGAGCCAGCGCTGGGAACTCGCTTGCCGCGGGTCGATCAACAGGTCCGGGTCGACGTCCTGCCCGATGGAGGTGGGTCAGGCTCGGCTTGCGAATCTCCTTTCGGCTCGGCGTCGCCGGCAGGCGTGTCGACGCCGCCGCAGCGAGTGCTTATATCGTCCTATGCCGCCGCAAGCTCCGCTCGAGCCGACTCCTGAGGGGCTCGTCCCAGTCGGCGATGGTTGGTTCGTCGTCAACGCCCGGGACGCGAGGTGGCACCACGTCGAGGGACGCACGGCCTATGTCGACTTCGAGGGCGAGTCAGGCTTTGCGCAGCTCGGCATCAACCTCAGCGTGCTCGAGCCCGGCGAGGCGATGGCCCGCTACCACTGGGAGAAGGATCAGGAGGACTTCCTCGTGCTCGCGGGCGAGCCCGTGCTCGTCATCGAGGGCGAGGAACGGCCGCTGCGGCAGTGGGACTTCGTCCACTGTCCGCCAGGGACCGCGCACGTCATTGTCGGCGCCGGCCGCAGTCCAAGCATCGTGCTGGCAGTCGGGGCGCGCGCGCACGCCTCGCACGCCGACTCGGGCGCCTACCCGTTCGACGCTGTGGCCGCGCGCCACGAAGCAAGCGTCGAGCACGAAACAGCCGACGCACACCAAGCCTACGACGGCCTGACCCGACGTCAGCCAACCGCCTATCGCGCCGGCTGGCTTCTTTAGACAGCGGCCGGCAAGGGGGAGCAATCGCGCCCTCGTGCAATGAGCAGCGCGCCTGCTAGCGGTCCAACTGCGGTCATCGCTTCCACCGAATCGCCTTCCCAGGCGCTCGCCACTGCAAAGGCGACGTTGCGATCGTCGAGAGTCGGCGCGATCGGCGCGGAGCATCCCGATCGCTTCCGACGGCGAGCGATCGTGCGCCGGCGTGGGTCGGCGCGATCGCAATGCCACGGACGCAGCGGCCTTCCTGCATCCGGCCTGGCTGCTGCATCGCCCGGGGGATCCGCGAGCAGTACCCGCCAGACGCCGGCGTCACCGGCCGCGCTACTGCTTCCGTGCGCGGTCGGACTGCTGCTTCGTGCAGAACGCACTCGTCAGGGCCCCGCCGGTCAGACTTGAGCTTACGCGTGAAGGCGATCGTCGGCTCGTTCGAGCCGAGGCGGTCCCAGTCGTCGGAGGAGCGGCTCAAGAGCACGCTCGTGCTTGCCGCACTTCAGCAAGCACTTCTGAGAAAAGCGACGACCTCGCGACGGAAGTCGACGTCGTTGCAACTGGCGCGAACCGAGAGTCTCGCTATCTCCGAGGAGGTCGACGCTTTTGAGCTTTTGACGGCGGGGGCGACGTCAGGCCGGATTGCGGCGGGATGATCGCCATCGCGCCACTGCTTGCTGGGCCGGCTCGCTCAGCAAGCGCGAGACCCGGAATGCGAAGCGCCCGGCGAGTCCATGTGGGCTGACCCAGACTCCGCAGCAATGGTCCGGCTTCCAACGTTGGGCAGCGGAGCCTCGCGATCGCATTCGCGTTCTCGCCCGCCCGTAGCTCACGATTGCAA
>JBKQIR010000003.1:0-2626 GCA_052148275.1 Solirubrobacteraceae bacterium | reverse complement strand
TGACACCACAATCTTCTTCGCGACCATTCCCAGTCTCCATTCCTTGTCGATCAACACGACAAGGAGTTCTCGGAATGATCACCGATCCCTCACATTGGGATAGAACTTGCAGGATCCACCACTAGCTCCCGTCGGCCGTTACCGGCTGGCGCGCCCCCCACTCGTCCAGGCGCTCGGACAGATTCGCTACCCGCTCCGGGCGCGGCTCCAGACGCTCGACGGCGTCGCCCCGCTCCAGGACCGGCGCCTCGACCTCTTCCCATACATGAACCAGGAGCAGGTCCAGCAGGTCTCCCTGCTCGTGGGCCCCGGCATGACGCCGGCGGGCGAGGCCCAGGGAGCCCGCACGTGGCGCTTCACGGACGACGTCGGATGGACTCTGATCGTCGCAGCTGATGCGGCCACGCTCTCGATCGGTCCGCAGTACGGCGATTTCGCGGATTTCCGCAGTCGTTTCGCGACCATCGTCGGGGCACTGCACGAGGCTGCGGGCCTTCCGCGGTGCGATCGCCTGGGCCTTCGCTACGTGGACATCGCCGCGATGCCTCCTGGCAACGACGGGGCGTGGCGCAAGTGGTTCCGGCCCGAACTGGTCGGCTGGAGCGGTGGCTCGATTGTCGCCGAGGGCACGAACGTCGTCACGTCAATACCCAGACCCCGCTCACGGCGCCGCCTCTCGGGGATCTCGCCGGACCACCGGTCAACATCCAGGCAATTGTGCGTCATGGCTACATCCCCGCCAACACCATGGTCCCGGGCATCCTTCCCGAGCAGGTCGCCAGCGCCGCGTTCCTTGTCGATGTCGATCTCTTCGTAGAAGGTCATCAGCCGTTCGACGCGGAGGGCTGCCCCGGCAGTTGACGGTGCTCCACGACCAGATCGACCGCTTCTTCCGGTGGATCCTGACGCCCTCTGGCGAGGAGTACTTTGGGCTGCAGGAGATCGCATGAATGCCACCGTTGAACGCCCCACGATCTACGACGAGGCGCTATTCGGCGAGCCCCTGGGTCTGCCCGTCCGCCAACCGAGGCTCGACACCAATCGACCGTTCTGGATCCTGGGGGAGTGGTCCCTCGTCCTGCCCACGACTGTTGTGCGTCGCGGTCCCGACGTCCAGCGCATGATCAGCGAGGTCCGGGCGTGGACGACTGGTCGTCGCGCCAGCTCGCGAGGGTCCTCGGCACCAGCCACACCACGGTCCTCAACGCCGAGGCGGGACGACCGCTGTTGGCTTTGCGCAGCGGTGACCTGCAGCGACGCGTCGGCGAGGTCCAGATGTCGTCGAGCGCGTCCACCTGCTCGCCGAGCGGGGCGCGGGCGCGACCCCACGCCTCCTCGAGACTGCGCCGAGTCGAGGGCAGTCCGCGGTCGATGCGCTGCGTGCCGGACGACCGGAGACGGCGTACCTCGCGGCGATCGATGCTCTGAGGCCGCGTCCCACCGGCATGCTCACCGGTAGCCGGCCGAGCCGGTCAGGCGCCACCGCGGCCCTCCACGACTAACCCGGTTGTGTGAATGGCGTCGCTGTACGAGGCGGGGTGGCGCCAGGGATCCATCGTCATCGCCACGCTCCCGTTCGATGCCGTCGTGCTCGATCCGAGCGGCCAGGTAGTGCGGGAGCTCCGCGAACACGGCCGCTGGGCCGTGACCAGTCAGGAGTGCGATCTCGACCTGACGAACATCGATGACCCGGCGCCGACGATCAAGCTGCGGGCCGTCCATACGGACGGCCCCCCAACGATTGGGGGCTTCGCTCGGCTCGCTTCCGACTGACGACCCCGAGTACGTGACCGCCGACGACGCGCGAACGCACGTGTCCGCCGCGGTGCTCGCCGCTCTCCTCGCTGCCGGAGCCGAGCGGCAGGAGCCGACGCCGGCGCGCTCCCGGGCGTTCGCCATCTGGCTCGGTCTCCGCTACGACCGTCCGGCGCTCGAACCCCACGTCGAGCCCCTGGCCAAGCGCATCGCCGCGGAGGTCCGGCGGCGGCAGGGGCGTCCGATCGCGGCCCGGGTGCGAGACGTTCTCGTGCAGTTCGACGACAGCTCCGACCCGGTGAGCTTCTCCCTCTTCGCAGTCGTGGACGACGCGCGGGATGCCGAGGCGGCGCGGGAGTGGCTCGCCGGAGTCGCAAGCCGCGTCCCCGCCGAGCTCGGGCTCGGCGATGAGCTGGAGGCCGCGCCACCGGACCGCATCTCCCTCCAGCTCATCGAACAGTCCTACGCGGCCGACGTCACGCAGCTCACCTGGCGACCCGGGCAACCCGAGCCCGAGGGCGCGTGAGCCTCCCGCCTGACCGATGACACCTCGATGGTCGGTGCGCAATGGCCTTCATCGTCCCGACGCATCGTGACGCGCGATCGCCTCGTCGTCAGACGGCCTACAAGAGCGTCGGCGGGCCGAAGGTTGCCCGGAGCGGTTGCCCGAGGCGACCCATCCGCGAGACAATAAGGAAAAAGGGGGTCTCTATCTAAATCAGGTGCGCGAGGGCGTCGCCTCGGGCCACGGCCGCGCGGCGATCGCGGGCGCGGGGGACCGCAGTGGGAGAGGAGGTCGGCGCCCACCCGGTCGCGGGCTGACAACCAGGTCGTGAGAGGTGGCGGGGTCGGTAACGACGGCCTGCTCAAG
>JBKQIR010000002.1:0-9771 GCA_052148275.1 Solirubrobacteraceae bacterium | reverse complement strand
CCGCCTGTTCGCCCACTGGAAGTGGGTCCGCGCGTTCTGACGGTTGGTGAGAAGAGCCCGGTGACGCGAGAGTGTCACGCCGGGATCCGTGGGAGCCGGGAGCTGTGATGCTCCCGGCGACCCGACTGCCGAACAACGCTCAGGGTGGAGCGGCGGAGGTGGTCGAGGGAAGCGGACCGGCCAAGGGGGACACGGCCAGCAAAACGCGTCTCGGACTCAGTGCTGGGGAGAGCGCGCTCAGTGCGCTGGATCGTGTGCGCCGAGTGGCACGAACGGACAAGGAAGCGCGGTTCACCGCGCTCCTGCATCACGTCGATGTCGATCGCCTGCGGGCGGCGTATTGGGCGCTTGAGCCCAAGGCCGCGCCGGGGGTGGACGGGGTGACGTGGGAGGACTACCGAGAAGATCTCGAAGTCAACCTTCGCGATCTTCATGCACGGGTCCATAGGGGCGCTTACCGGGCGAGGCCGTCTCGCAGGGCGTACATACCTAAGCCGTGCGGTGTTTCTGAGTTCGTGATAGAGCGGCCGACTTTTTCAACCACACGCTGAGGGTGCTCGCGGGACTGGGTGGTGGGTGTTCGGAGCGAGCTCCGAGTCGTCGTCCGTGCCGGGTTGCGCCGGCGTCCGTGCCGGCGGGCGAGGGCGTCGCGCGGGCTTGCTCCGTGTTGGCGGAGCTGGCTGGGAACGGCGCTGTCGAGGAGGGCGGGTCGGTCGGTCATTGCTTGCTCGCTCGATTCTGCTTGATCCGTTCGCTGCGTGCGTGTCGCATCCCGGCGGCGCGGGCGCGGCGGATCCCGGGGCCGCGTCCGTGATGCTCGTCAGCGGGGGTCACGTAGCCGATGCTGGCGTGCAGGCGGACCGTGTTGTACTCGGTACGGATGCGGTGCAGTTCGGCATCGAGCGCGGCGGGGTCGGTGATCGTGACCGGGTGCGGCCAGTCGCCCCTGAGGTGCGAGAAGAAGCTCTCGATGGAAAGCGCCGGACAACCGGCATGAAGATGGGAATGAAAGAGTCCTACGTCGAAGATCTAGCGAAGTCGCGACGGCCCCGAGTCATGCGTTGGCGACCCGTGAGGGCTCTCACGCGTTCATCAACACGCCAACCCTCCCACCTCGCGTCAACCAGCCAGACCGAGCATCAACTTCGCAAGAACGCCCGCGCCTGCCGAACCTGACCTTCGTTCAACACGGCCGACCTCGAGTCCGTGGCGTACCGCGTGCAGGCTGACAATGGACCGCGGAGGTCGTGCATGACTGTCCATGGCGATGAATTTCGTCGGGCTTGCCGAGCTCGGGCTGGCGTCGTGGCTCGTGTCGCGAAGCGATGGCAGGCGGTAGAGAACCAGCAAGCCGTAGCTGGGGCCACGGAAGGAGAAGACCGGATCAGCTCGATCGATCAGGCGGTGCACCGCGCTCGGCGAGATCGCATAGTAGCCTTGATCGATCTCACCCCACGGGACCACTGCGTAGTGAACGTTCTCGCGGGCGCGCTCTTGTGCCGATACCCAGTGGCCCACGTCATATCGGTCGGAAAGGATCAATGCCGAAATCGAATCGTCCGCGGCATCTATCGCGCTGCCTTGAGAAATGTGCGCTGCCATGTATCGCCGCAGCTGCGCGTAGCCGTCGTCGGGATGCACCCGCGATTGGAGGTACGTGTTGATGTTGACCGCAAGCACGACAGCAAGCAGCGAGAGCGCGATGACGAAGATCCGCCTGTTGTGGCTGTACCGGCGTTCTAGCAGGGCGGCGGCCAGCCCCAGCGTGGCCAGTGCAGGTACAAGCAGCACGTACAAGGCCTGTTCCTCAAGCGTCCCTAGTACCAACGCGTAGGCGAGATACACGACGGCCGAGGCGTAGACGAGCGCAACCAAGCGTTGTGGCCGGTCACCGCGGCGCACGATCAGAACGAACGCCGCGACGCTCGCGGCAAGCAAGCAATACGTCGCACCGAAAGACAGAGCCTCGCTCGCAAGACGGCCGCCGAGACTCGGAGTCCCGGGAGAATTGAAGCCCGTGATCTGGACAATTCCCAGCAGGCGCCTGATTCCCAGGGTCTTCTGGGTCCAAAACTGGCGACCGTACCCATTCCACTCGACAAGCGCGACGTAGATGCCGTAGGGCAGTGCGGTCACACCGCCGGCGAGCAGCAGAACTGAGCGTTGGCGTGGTCCCCAGCGGAGGGCAGCAGCAACAAGCATTGGTACGACGGTGATAAGGGCCGCCTCGTCCTTGGTGAGAACTCCCAAACCGAACAGCAGTCCTGCGCAGATTGCCCTGAAGAGCGGCTTCTTTGGTGGTTTGGCAACGGCCAGCGGGATGAGCACGACGTATCCGGCGAGAACCCAGAACATCATTGCCGTTTCGAGCAACACTCGGCCGTTCTGCCGGATGCAGAACGGCTCGAGCGCGAACAGGAGCCCGGTTGCGACCGCGGTGCGCGCCGAGCCGGCTCGGGCGACTAGTACGACGAGTAAGAACGCCGTGCATCCTGCGAGCACGGCGTTGAGCGCGCGCATCTCGTAAATGTTGGCGACAACGTCGGATCGATAACCGAACAGATGTGCCCACGCGGCCTCGAGATAAAAGAAACCGGGCGGATGTAGGAAGAATCGAGATCCGTCAAACGTCGGAAACCCTCCCGAGCGGACGCTCCGGCCGAGAGTCGCATAGATCACCTCGTCGCCGAAGATGTCCAGGGAGCGGCCTAGTCCCACGAGCCGCAGGAGCGTGGCGAGCACGCCGGCGATTCCCGCCACGACCGCAAGCGGAATCCGCGGATACGCGGTCCGCACCGCTGTTCTTTCGGCGGGGATCGCGGCGGTGGCAGCCATCAGGAGTGGCTCGTTACGTGGTGACCATTCGGGCTTTCCGCGTCCGCGACGCGATGCCGGACTGCCTGCCGCGACGCGTCCGGTAGCACATAAACATCAGGGACGGCCGCGATCCAGCCGCTCGGGAAGAGATCGCACGCTTGTGTCTCGTACGCGCGAATGAGATCGGGCTTGAGGACGAGACCTCGCGTCCACGTCGTCGCGATGAGCGCCCTGCGCTGGACGAACTCCGAGTCGGTGGGGTAGCGTCGGTTATACGGGAACTCGCTGTAGTACACGACAACTTCTCCGCTCAGCCTCGCTGCGGTGCGGACTAGCACATGGTCCACGTGACCGCCGATGCCCAGCGGCGCGAGCAGAACCCGGGGCCCAGGCTCACGCGACAGCATCTCGACGACATGGCACACGCGGTGCAGCGTCTCGATGTCCTGCGCCGCGATGCGACCGGATGTGATGTGCAGGCGGTAGGTTGGGTACACGTGAGTCAGCTCGGGAATTATTCGCCTGCGCCAGCAATGGTCGCTCACTGGCGCTCCGGGTTTCTTGCGGTACAGCGCTTCCGTCAGGCCGGCATGGAACCACTTCAAACCCAAACTTTCCAGAAGTGCTCTGTCTTCGGACCGTCGGCGGTCGTAGAGCTGTTCCGCGTCTCGTATTCCCATACGCCAAAGGTGTCGCCGTGCTGAGAGCGTATACGGCCCGGGGGCACCCTCGGTGAACAGCGTCGCAACGGTCACGGACGTCCGTTGGCGGGCGTAGTTGATTAGCGCGCCACACGACAGTACTGCATCATCAAGGTGGGGTGACAGCACAACGATCGGAATATCGTCGACAAGGGCTGCAGCCAGCGGATCGGTAGTCATCTGGTCCCCCTTCAACTGGGCCTTCCCACGTCCAGTACCTCGTGGACGAGCGACAGATAGCTGCTCGTTGTGTGCTCCCAGGTGAAGCGCTGTACCGCAAGGCCGGCCTTCGTTCCCAGTTGATGACGCATCTGCTCGTCCACGGCGAGTTGCAGCATCTTTGACGCCAGCTCGTCGACATCGAACGCCTTCACAGCGACGTCTCCGCTTTCGCGCATCCACCGCAGGTTGGGAAGATCGAAATGCAGCACGGGTTTGCCGTACGACATGCCTTCCAACGCCGCGATACCAAACGACTCGTCCCGCGAAGACATTACAAGGAAAGCGCTCCGTTCGAGAAGGTCATTCTTGCGTGCACCTTCGACGTGGCCTAGCCAGCGCACGTCGCCACACGTTCGAGCCAGAAGCGCTCCCAGCTTCCTCTCCTCAACAGTCGTCCCTGCGCCAGCGAGGATGAGTGGCATCGGTGGAGCTGCGATCGCATATGCGGCGAGCAGCAAGTCCATGCCCTTGCCGTGAACGTCGATCCGACCCAGGAACAGGATGTGCTCGCCCTTTCCCAGTCCGGCATCAACGATGTCTCGTGGCTCGATGCCGTTCGGGATGACGTGCACGGCGGTCGCTGGGCTAAGACGTTGGATCAACTCGCGCTGCGCATCGTTCAGCGCCACGATGTCTCCGTAGCACCTCAGCCCGAAGCGCTCGATGCCGTCAAACGGGAGATGGTACTTACGTGACATTTCATCGCCGCTGAGACTCTGAGCGATCCCGAGGACTCTGGCCGGCGAAGCCAGCGGCAGGAGGCTGGTGGAAAATGGTGGCGTAAAGCTCTCCATCCACACGTCGTGTTGGATTCGTCGCGCCATAAACGGCAGGAGGACGTGGAACAGCAACTGCCCGGCTCGTGGACCCGCCCACACGACAGGTAGGTAGCGGTACACCACTCCATCCTGCACACGCATACCTCGACGCCGCGAGGCTGTGACCACCGTTGTCCGGAAGTCCTCCGCCAGACGCCGCGCCACCTTCTGCACCACGATCGCTCCGCCGCCGTTGTAGTGCGGGTTGTGTATGTCATCGTATATGGAGATCACGACGTGTTGCCGCGACGGATCCTGACCTCCACGGCGACGCCACGGCGTTCCTCCAGGTCGGTCGGTGAGCAAGGCTGGCAGTGCCTCGGCGACCACCGTGGAAGGCGCGTTATCGCCGTTGGTCGGGACCTGCGGCCGCGAGTCGTGAACAAGACGAAGCGGTGTCGGATTTCCAAGCTGGTGTCCTCCTAGCCGCAATCGAATAGGGTCAGCACCGAGTTCACGCCGACGCCCGCGCAAGCACCGGATGTGAGGGTCCGTACCCGGAGGTTGGCTTAGTATCCCGAAGCGGCGGTAGGGTACGACGGCTCTATGCAGGCCGAGGTTGGTCCGGTCGGCGTTGCCCTTGCGGCCCAGGCGAGCGCGCACGTGATTGATGTCGACCTTCGGGGTAAGA
The DNA here is from genome assembly GCA_052148275.1 of Solirubrobacteraceae bacterium. GTDB lineage: Bacteria > Actinomycetota > Thermoleophilia > Solirubrobacterales > Solirubrobacteraceae > Palsa-465. Next base: position 4,582 of record JBKQIR010000002.1, on the reverse strand, counting down.
CGACGCATCGCCGTATCCCGGCGGCCTTTGTTCTCGCCCCGTTCGCGCCGCGTGTCCGAACGAGTCGTGAGACCAATCACCCCTCCCATACCAGCGAAGCGGGGAGTGTGGGCGTGCGCCGATTGATGCGCGAGCGTGCTTGAAGTGTAGAACCGCGCGGCGGCCCGCAGTAACGTCGCCGCGGCGAAGGTGAGCCACACCACAACATGGGAGCGAACCAAAATCAGCAGTCCGGCGAGCACGAGTGGCTCAAGCAGCGGCACTCCGCGAAGAACATGGACTGCTTGGCGGCTTGAAAGGTAGTGCGCGAGCAGAGCGAGTGCCACAACACTCCCGCACGCCGCGCCCACCGCGAACCCGACGACGCCCGCGACCCGCCAGCCGATTAGCAGGGCCGCGATGTAGCCGAGCAAACCGGCTGCCTGCCACCAGATGCAGGAGTAGTCGCTAGCCGCTTGGAAAAACGTCGTCACAAGATTGAGCCCGCCGATCGCGAACCCGGCGATCGCGGTGAATCTCAGCAGTTCGGTCAACATGCCGTACCGAGCCGGAAATACGGTCAAGAGCACGGTGGCCGGCGTGCTCGCGATCACTGCGGCAAGAGGTAACGCGACCACGAAGTACATCCGCACGGCCCTCGCGACGAGTGGCTCGTCAAACGGGCGCCTGGAAAGAGAAGCGAAGAACGAGATCGAGATTGCGCTGGCCACAAAGAGGGGAACCCGTGCGATGATGACGCTAGCCTGGTAGCTTGCGGCGGCCGAGGCAGTATTCGGCAAGATGGCTACCAGGACGAGGTCGATTGCTGACATCACTGCCACTAGTCCTTGAACGCCCGCAATACCTAGTGCTCGCTGCCATAGATCGCGATTGGACGTCGCACATCGCCACAGCCGACCATTGCCCTTCGACGGTCTCGGCCACCAGAAGAGGTAGCACAAGCACCCGATAGCGATCGCGGCGATCGCACCGGTGCTGCCCAGTCCGAAGACATACGCAAGCAGCAGTCCGGCGACCGTCTTGAGTGCTGCTTCCACCACGAACAACACCGACAGTTTCCGCAGATGATCGGATCCCTGCAACCATCCCATGGTCACGGTGTTCGCGAAGACAAGTACCGTGGTGCTTGCAAGCACCAGGAGCATCGAGGCACCAGCGAACTGGCTTGCAACGGCGGCGACAACCCCGCAACCCACCATTCCGCCGCCGATGCCGATCACGATTCCGAACCTGATCGCATTGTCTCGTTCCGCGGTCGATCGCGCGCGTGCGATGCCCTGTGCCAGCACCCATGGGACCGCGGCGGTCGCCACTGCCGACGCGCACAGAACAAGTCCCTGAGCGGCGGCGAACTGCGAGTACGATCTGTTGTCCAAGATACGACTGAGCACTATTGCGTACATGAAGTTCAGAAGTCCGACAGTTAGACACGCCACCATGTTCCACTTGGCGCCGCGGACCGCCACCCCCTCATCCGGGAGCCCTAGGACCGGCGCCTCGGTTTGGCTAGCGATCGCCATGTGGAAATTGCGTCGGCCTCTCAAGGACTTCGGCTCTTTTCGCAAGCCTTATGGTGGCCGCTTCGACGGCGCCTAGGCGACGAAGAACGCGCAGTCCAAGAACCTCATCACAACCATCCAACATCAATCGGAACGTGTTCCCCGCTCGGATGATCGTATCGGTGCGCCGCAGCGAGGCGTGCGCCATGCGCTCAAGGTCATGGCCGGCGGTGCCCTCGAGTTCGACTAAGACAGCGAGGTCACTCAGCGAGCGACGAGACTTGCGACGTCGCTCGACGCGCTGCGACTCCACCAAGAGCACCTCGGCAAGTCGCATGGCGCTCGCGTCCCACGAGAACCGGCCGGACCATGCGAGGCATTGTCTGGCCATCCGCTCACGAACTGTCTCAACGGTAAGTCTATCGAGCGCTTGGCCGATCCCTTCGGCAAGTTCCGTACCAGCCGGTAGAAGCCAGCCGTTGAGACCCGGTTGAATGGCGTCCCTCAGTCCAGGTACGTCGAAGGCAAGCGCCGGCGTTCCAACGCTGTTGGCCTCGGCCACCGCGAGACCCCAGCCTTCGGCGCTTGACGGGACGACCGTCAGCCATGCCCTTGCGAGCAGCACGCGCTTTCTCGCCTCCTCCACGTACCCGTGAAACTCGACAGAGGTGCCAAGGTCAAGCCTGGCTGCGACTCCGTGCAACCGCTCCCGCTCGTTCCCGTCACCGGCGATGTCGACGTGAAGGTCGGACCAGCGGTGCAGAAGAGCGGGAATTGCCTTGAGCAGAAGGTCGATTCGCTTATGCGCCGCAAGTCGGTTGACGATCGCAATCGTGGGCGTCCCGCTGCGCTCAACTGGTGTCACGGTCGATGGCGCGCCGTTCGGGACCAAGTAGATCGAGTTCCGAAAACCGAGCCGACGACGTACAGCTTCCCGAGTCGAGGGGGACACCACGACGATCGGTCGACCCCGGTACACCAGTCGGCTGGCCTCCTTCTCGAGAGTTCGGCCGACCACGTTCAGAGGCCATCGGAAGCGAAGGTCAAACTGGTCCTGATGAACGTGGTGAATGACGCAGACGTTCGGCCTCCATCGGCCGGCAAAAAGCGGCGAGAAGAAAGGAACGCCATTTTGGAAGTCGACGACAGCGTCGTAGTCACGGACATGCCGCCACAGGTGGAGTGCACCAGCAGGGTAAACACCGAACGTTCCCCCGGCGCGCCTGATCGAAACACCGTCTGAGGACGCGCGGCCCGCCGCTCCCGGATAGCGCGAAGAGAAGAGCGTCACACGTACGCCAGCGTGTGTCCATCGCCGTGCGATCTCGTGGCAGTACGCCTCGGCTCCACCTGCCTCGGGATGTGACCTATCGCGCCAATTCAGGAACAGCACATGCTTCCCTGCCAACTGATCCAGTGCCGTCACCACCTCCGTCGTGCCCTCTCTGACGATGACCGCGTGATCAAGGCCACGTCGGTCAGCGAGCGCAGACCGTCACGCCACGCGGAGAACGTCGAGCCGGGCATGTCGGACCAGGCAACCGGCACCTCCGCAACTATGTGGCCGGTGCGGACGAGGAGAGCGAGCAGCTCGACGTCGAACGCAAATCCATCGATCGTGCAGCTCTGAGCGATTTCTCGCGCTACCGGCCCGTCGAAGAACTTGAACCCGCACTGCGTGTCGGAGAAGCTCTCGAGGATTCGACCAGCGATCCTGCGATAAAGCCATCGTCCCCCTTGTCGCAGGGGAGATTGCTCGACCACATATTGCGACCCGGGACTGCGCCTTGAGGCGACGACGGCATCGCATCCCTCATGAAGCAACGCCATCGCTTCGTCGAGGGTTGTGATTGGCGTTGAGTTGTCGGCATCGACGAAGCCGATGAAGCGCGCAGAAGACGTGAGGATACCTCGGCGCACCGCTGCCCCCTTCCCAGGTCGGCTGCAACCTATCACAAAGACGGGTACATCAGCAGCACGGAACTGCTCGACGGTCTCTGCGGTACGGTCAGCGCTGTTGTTGTCGACAACGACGACTGTTGAGGACCAGGGCCTGCTTGCAAGATGCTCGACGACGGTTGCGAGCGTCCGAGGAAGTCGCCGCTCCTCATTGAACGCCGGGATGATCACTTCGAGTTCAACCGCTGGTCTTGCGAGGCGCCGGAAAATGCCGTCGGCGAAGTGCGATTCACTCCCTCGCCGCAGCGGATGACGTCGTGTGCGTTGAGGCACGAGCGAGAGGGTGCGGTTTGTGCTAGGTAAGGTAATCACAGCTTCCTGGCCCAACGCTGATTGATCCGTCATGACACATGACACCAACCTGTCGTTATTGCAGTGACCGCGGTGGGCAACCGTCCTTTCGCCGGGCTTCTGAGCGCCGAGGACGCACACGATCGGTTTTTCGATCACCTTGCATGTCGTGCGCCCGGAACCAACCAACGTATTGGGCGCGGACGAATCCGAAAGGGGCTCGGACGAATCGGAAAGGGGCGCGGACGAATCCGAAAGTGGTCAAACATCGGCCGCCACACCGCGATGAAACCTCGTCGCCAATCTGTCGCAATTGTCCTCTGAGGATCTCGGCGCGTGCCCGTCTTGGGTGGGACGCCCATCTGCGAGCCGGGCAAGGGCGCAAGAACTGCACTTCAAGCCTACCGAGTTACTCGCATTTGGAGACCCACACTCGCGCGAGCCTCAATTCCGACCCCTGTCTCTACCTGTTAAGCCCCCCCTCCCCTCAGGTGGGTTGCTTGTTTTTTGCCGACCTGGGAACAGGTTAGTCCGGATACCCAAGCCTGTCAAGCCCTTGCAAATAAATAGTAAAGGGTGGCGGCTTTCCAATAGTAAAGCCACCGATCCGACCAAGAAACCGCGCTTGTGACGGTTGTTACACCCGCATGACCTCGCGTGCCACGGCGCGAGCGCCGCTGGCTGGCATCGACGCTGGCCCAACCCCGCCTAGTGGTGGATCCTGCAAGTTCTATCCCAATGTGAGGGATCGGTGATCATTCCGAGAACTCCTTGTCGTGTTGATCGACAAGGAATGGAGACTGGGAATGGTCGCGAAGAAGATTGTGGTGTCA
>JBKQIR010000001.1:0-52836 GCA_052148275.1 Solirubrobacteraceae bacterium | reverse complement strand
CGTCGCGTTGATCGCGCTGACGGTCGAGTACCTCGCCACGAGGACTCGCACAATCGTCAGCAACTATTTCACAGGACAGCACGTCGCTTACACAGTGTCACCAAGCACTATTTGTCCCGCGGCGTGAATAGTCGGTTGGGCCGGGATCGGTGCGTACCTCCACGGCGCGGTCGGAGATGTCGATCAACCAGTAGACGGGGATGTCGGCGGGGGCGTACAGCACGGCTTTGCGCCTGCGGTCGATCGTATGCGCGGAGGCGGTGACCTCGACGACCAGCAGTGTCCCGAATCCATGGGAGGCGCTTCCGTCGTCGGCAGTGGTTGCGAGTGCTTGCTCAGCGCCGTTGGCCGCCTCCCCGGCGGCGAGTTCATCGAGGCTTGGAGATAAGTGTTCATAGTGAACGCTTACCTCCAAGCCTCGCATCTCACCGGGCGGCGAGGTCATCGAGGCCCCGGCTGCGGTTCGGCGCGAACGATGCTGCGGAAGCCTCGCCAGTTGCGCTGCTACCGAACCCGGGCGGGCCCTATGCGGCGGCGCGCAGCTCCGCGTGCGGCGGGCGCTCGACGAGCCGGGCGGCGACTGTGCTCAGCCCGTCATCGTCGAACGTGAGGAACGAGTCCGGCAACGGTCCGCGCAGTCGGCCGTCGCGCTCGAGGCGGCTGCTTACGGCCTGCAACACCGCGCGGGCCATCGGGCCGAGGTCGCGGAGTGGCTGGTGGGCGTTCTGGCGGACGTCGAGGTCAACCTGGGCGATCGCGTCGAGTCCCGCCAGCTCGTAGACATCGAGTAGCAGCGCGATGTCGACCCCGTAACCCGTCACGAACGGAAGCCTCTCGAGCAGCTCCCGGCGGGCTGCGATCTCGCCCGCCAGCGGCTGCTCCACCGCCGCCAGATCGGGGTAGAAGATGTTGATCAGGGGCCGCGCCGTCAGCTCGGTCACGCGCCCGCCGCCCTCCGGCAGGGTCACGTCCCCGATCCGGAACGGCCGCCGGTAGAACCCCTTGACGAACGCGATCTGGCGCCCGCACAGCAGTGGCCCCAGCAACCCGCACGCGAAGTGCTCGCCGAACTCTTCGGAGTCGGCATCCAGGAAGCAGACGATGTCGCCCGTCAGCAGCGGCAATGCGCGCCACATCGCGTCGCCCTTGCCGAGGACCGGCCCGAGCTCGGGCATCAGGCGCTCCTGCTCGTGCACCTCGGCGTCGAACGAACGGGCGATCTCCGCCGTGGCGTCGGTTGACCTGTCGACGACCACGAGCTGGTCGATCACCCCGAGCTCGCGCAAGGGTCTCAGGGCCTGCAGAATCGGTCCGATCGTCGCCTCCTCGTTGCGGGCCGGCAGGCAGACGGAAACGGTTTCGGTCCGCGTCGCCGCGAGCCGGGCGGCGGAGAACTGCTGGTGCGCGAACGTGTTCGTCCGGTGCCAGGAGCGGGCGCGCAGCGACATCTATCCACAGGATGCCAGCCGCGGGCATCGACAGGTGCATGATCGCGTACCGCGCTAGCGTAAAGGCTCCGTGCGCCGCGCCTGCATCGACATCGGCACCAACACGACGCGGCTGCTTGTCGCCGACTGCGCGGAATCGGCACTACTCGAGGTCCATCAGGAGCGCTCCTTCACCCGCATTGGCGGCGCCCTGCGAAGCGACGGCAGGCTCTCGCCCGAGAAGCTGCAGGAGGTCGCCGCCGTGATCGCCGCGCAGCGGGCCACCGCGATCGGGCTCGGCGCGCTGGAGATCCGCTGCATAGCCACCGCCTCGATCAGGGGTGCGGTCAACGGCGAGCAGCTGGTCGAACTGGTGCGGCGCCGATGCGAAGGTCTGAGCGTCGAGATCCTCTCCGGTGAGGAGGAGGCGCGGCTCGCGTTCATCGGCTCCGCCCGCTCGCTCGACGCCGATCCGGGTGGGTCGCTCGCCGTCGTCGACGTCGGCGGCGGCTCGAGCGAGCTGGTCGTCGGCACGGTTCCGGACACGATCCTGTGGTGGGTGTCGCTGCCGATGGGCTCGGGTGACATCACTGCCGACTTCCTCGATCGCGATCCACCGTCCGCCGCCGACCTCGACCGGGCGCGCGCGCGCATCGCCGACGGCATGCGCGGCGTCTCCCCGCCGGCGGTCAGTGCCGCGCGCGCCGTCGGCGGCAACGGGACCTCACTGCGGCGCCTCGCCGGCTCGGTGCTCGACGCGGAGGCGCTGCAGCGCTCACTGGCCCTGCTCACGACCGAGCGTGCAGCCGACGTCGCTCGGCGCTTCGCGCTCGACGTCGAGCGGGTGAGGCTGATACCGGCCTGCCTCCTGATCCTGGAGGCGGTCGCCCAGCAGCTCACCGCGCCGCTCGCGATCGGGCGCGGCGGGATCCGAGAGGGAGCGCTGCTGGAGGGCGGCGCCTGAGGCGGTCCGACGGCGCCCGGAAGCCGCGCCCGACGGCGTCCTACCAGTGCACGCCCTTCATGAGATGCGCCAGCGCGACCTGCTCGGTCGAGGCATGCTCGTTGGGGTCGAGCTGCCCGCGGGCCGCGGCGGAATCGGGGAACACCTTGTAGGCGGTGGAGAGGATCTGGTCGACCGCCTTGGGGAGCAGGGCGTAGGAGACCTCGCCGAACGTGCCGAGCCGGGTGTTGATCTGCTTGGGCTTCGTGCGAATCGCCTGGCAGATCAGGTCCGCGGCGTCCTCGGGTGAGGCGGTCGGGAAGCTGTCGTAGATCTTCGTCGGCGCGATCATCGGCGTGCGTACGAGCGGCATGTGGATCGTCGTGAAGTGGACGTTGTCGCCAATGCACTCGGATGCCACGACGCGCGTCCAGGCGTCGAGCGCCGCCTTCGACGCGACGTAGGCGGAGAAGCGCGGCGGGTTCGTCTGTACGCCGATCGAGGAGATGTTGATCACGTGCCCGCTGTGGCGCTCGCGCATCTGCGCCAGCAGCCCCATCGTCAGCCTGATCGTGCCGAGGTAGTTGAGCTGGATCAGCCGCTCGAAGTCGTAGGATCGCTCGTAGGAGAGCGCGATCGAGCGGCGGATCGAGCGTCCCGCGTTGTTGATCAGGATGTCGACGACCTCGTGCTCGGCGACCACGCGCGCCACCAGCGCGTCGATCGAGTCCGGCTCGGCGAGGTCGGCCGAGTAGGCGTAGGCGACGCCGCCGCCATCCTCGATCTCCTGCTTGACCTCCTGCAGCTTGTCCATTCCGCGGGCCACGAGCAGCACGGTCGCGCCCCCGCGGGCGATCTTCAGCGCCGCGGCCCTGCCGATCCCGCTCGAGGCACCCGTGATCAGCACCGTCCGTCCCCGCAGCGCGCCCTCGAGGCTGCGATCCTTGAACAGGTCTGGGTCGAGGTGCCGCTCCCAGTAGTCCCACAGCTTGTCCGCGTAGCTGGCGAGCTCCGGCACGGCGATCCCGCTGCCCGCGAGCGCCCGCTCGGTGTCACGCGTGTCGAACTGCGCGGTCAGCCCGATGTGCCCGATCACCTCCTCCGGGATGCCGAAGTCCGCCAGCACCGATCGGCGCACGTTGCGCGCGGCGGGCAAGGCCATCAGCATCGACAGCGTCCCCTTCGGCAGCGCCCTCAGCAGCCGCATATCGATCCGCATCGAGAGCTGCGGCGCGTGCGCGGCCCTGGCGATGATGTTGATCAGCTCGCCCGAGCGCTGGCTCTTCGGGTTGGTCAAATGGAACGCTTGGCCGTCAAGCCCGTCCAGGTGGGCGATCTGGTCCATCGACTCGGCGACGAAATCCACGGGCACGATGTTCGTGTATCCGAGCTCCGGCCCGACGAGCGGGAACCAGCCCGGCAGGTAGTGCCTGGCCATCTTCACGAGCTTGAAGAAGTAGTAGGGACCGTCGATCTTGTCCATCTCGCCGGTCCGCGAGTTGCCGACCACGATCGACGGCCGGTACACGCGCCATGGCATCGACGCCTGCGTGCGCACGATCCGCTCCGCCTCGAACTTCGTCCGGTAGTACGGATGGTCGAGCTTCTGGCCCTCGTCGAACATGTCCTCCCGGAACAGGCCCTTGTAGCGACCCGCGACCGCGATCGACGAGGCGTGGTGCAGGCAGCGCGCCCCGAGCACGTTGGCCAGCTGCACCGCGTGGCGGGTCCCATCGACGTTCGCCACCTGGTTGGACTGCTCGTCGGCGGTAATGTCATACACCGCCGCCAGATGGAAGAAGTGCTCGATGCCGGCCTCGCGCAGCGTCTGCAGCGTTTCGTCGTCGACGCCCAGGCGCGGCTCACCCAGGTCGCCCACCACCGGCTTGATGCGCTCAGACGCGCCTCTCGGCCAGCGGTCGATCAGCGCGTCGAGTCGCGGCAGCGAGCTGTTGCGCACGAGCACGTAGATGTCGCCGTCGCGGCGCAGCAGGCATTCGACCAGGTGGCGGCCGATGAAGCCCGTCCCGCCGGTTACGAAGTACGCCATACGGCTAGCCTAACGCGCACTGCGGAGCGGAGCGGCCATCCGGCCCGGGAATCGCATCCGGCTCTGTGGCCGGCCTCGCCTCGCTCCGGGAGTGAGGGGCGACCGCTCGGCTCGGCCCGCGGTCACCACAGGCGGGCATCCGGCCCGCCCTTTGTTACCAGCCGCCGCGCCAGTCAACACTGGACGCGCGGTGCTTCTCGGCGTCCATGTGGGCGTAGTGACGCTTCTCGAGACGCCACTGGATGAGCGAGAACACGATCACGACCGCGGGGAAGAAGGCGATCACGATGAACATCGTGTTCGTGATCGCCTGATCGGTTGTCTCGCCGTACCAGCCCTGGCCGCCGCCGCCGTGCGCAAGGGCGGCGGGAGCGAACGTCAGCAGGGCGAGCACCGCCACCGAGAGAGAGCCGATCAGTCGTCCACGCATAGCCTCGCGAAGCCTACCTCAACCTGCTCCCGGCGGGCTCCAAAACCTCAACGGGCCGAACGGGGGAACCGCAGGCGCCGCTGGCGGGGACGATCGACAACCGGCGCCGGCGTCTCGGTTCGGAAGGTCGCGAGCGCGTCGAGCAGGATCGGGTTGTAGGTCTGCCAGGCCGAGGCGATGTCCAGGTGGTTGATCGGCGCCTCGAGCACCCGGGCGCCGAGTGCGTCGGCCAGCTGTCGCTGCTTGTACGGCGCCACCAGATCGTCTCCGAGCGTCACGACCACGGCTGCGGGCACCGTGACGGTCCGCAGCCACCCCCGGGAGTCGAAGCGGCCGAGCTCGCGCCCCGCCTCCGCGATGTCACGAGCGGAATGGCGCATCAGCTCCGACTCGACCCAGGCGATCGCGGGATTGGCGGCGAGCCCCGAGCGCTGGAAGCCCGCGCCCCAGAGCTGTCGCGGCGCGAGCGCGAGCCCGAGCTTGAGGGCGCTCATGGTCCGCCAGAAGTGCCGCTCGCGCTGGCTCTGGAAATGCTGAGCGGTGCCGCTGAGGACCATGCCCGCGAGCACGTCGGCGTGGTCGCGCGCCATGAGCTGGGCGATCGCACCGCCCATCGAGTAGCCGACCGCGACGGCGGGCGTCGCCCTGAGCGTGCGCAGCAGGCCGGCGGCGTCGGCCGCGCAGTCGACGAGGCGGAACGGCACCAGCGGGCGCAGGCCCCGGCCGTGCCCGCGATGATCGATCGCCAGCACGCGATAGCCGGCGGCCGCCAGGTCGCCGTAGGCGCCGCACCAGTTGAGATCGGCGCTCACCATCCAGCCGTGCAACAGCATCAGCGCCGGCCCGCCTCCCCCGGTGTCCCGGATGAAGAACTCGCCGCGGCCCTGCACATGCACGGTTCGCCCCGGCGGGAGGTCGACGGGCGGCTCGGGGGCCGGCGCGCCCGCGTCTCCGCGATGCTCAGCTGACAGCGAGCCCGTCGGATGCGTGCTCAGCGCTCCGCCGACACGCACGGCGGTCTCCTCTCCGGGCATCACGATCGGCGACGCCGGCGGGAGCGACCCGGGCGGCAGTGCCTGCGCCGGGGCGTAGATCTGGTCGACTGGGGGCTGAACCGCCCCCTCGAGGGGCCCCGCTGCGCTCACGGCGCGGATGGTACCCCCGTCATCCATCTCGGGTCTCGCCGCCGGACCGTCGGTCTCGCTGCCTGACCGTCGGTCTCGCCGCCGGACCGTCATACCATGGAACGTCGATGGCAGTCGTGATCGCATCCGACCTCGGCAAGGACATTGCCGGGGAACCGCTTCTGCGCGGCATCTCGTTCAAGCTCGAGCGCCGCGACCGGATGACGCTGTCCGGTCGCAACGGCTCCGGCAAGACGACGCTGCTGCGGATGCTCGCGGCGGAGGCCTCGATCGACGGCGGCGAGCTCATGATCGCAAGGGGGGCCAAGGTCGCACTGCACGACCAGCGTCCACCGCGCGAGCGTGAGCTCAGCCTGCGCGCCTACGTCCTCTCGGGCGCCACCGAGCTCGTCGCGATCGAGCAGGAGCTCGCGCAGCTCGAGCAGGCGATGGCCTCCGGCGCCCACGACGAGCAGACGCTCGCTCGCTACGCGGAGGCGCAGGCCCGCCTCGAGCACGCCGGCGGCTACACCTGGCGTGACCGGGCGCTGAGCACCCTCCGCGGCCTCGGCTTCGACGCCGACGCGGACCTCGATCGGCCGCTGTCGACGTTCTCCGGCGGCGAACTGACGCGTGCCTCGCTCGGCCGGGCGCTCGCAGGCGGCCCAGACCTGCTGCTCCTCGACGAGCCCACCAACCACCTCGACATCGCCTCGCTGGAATGGCTCGAGACCCACCTCACCTCGCTCGACGCTGCGATCGTGCTGGTCGCGCACGACCGCTGGTTCCTGGAGGCGGTCGGCACCTCGGTCCTCGAGCTCGAGGCCGGCCGCGGCCGCTTCTTCCCCGGCAGCTGGGCCGCCTGGCGCAAGGAGAAGGCCGCGCGCGAGCTCGCTCTGGGGCGCGCGATCGAGCGCCAGGAGGCGGAGATCGCCCGGCTCGAGCAGTTCGTCACCCGATTCCGCGCCGGCACCCGCGCGCGCCAGGCGCAGTCCCGTGCGAAGAAGCTCTCGAAGATGGATCGGATCAACCGCGCCACGACCGACGGGGCGGCGATGCAGTTTGCATTCAAGCCGCCCGAGCGCAGCGGCCGAGTCGTGTTCGAGCTGCAGGACGCATTCCTGTCGATCGGCGCCAAGCCCCTGCTCGCGGACGCCGAGCTGTGGCTCGAGCGCGGCGAGCACGTGACGCTGTTGGGGCCCAACGGCTCGGGCAAGACGACGCTCCTGCAGGCCCTGATCGGAAGGCACGAGCTCGACGCCGGCAAGCTTCTCACCGGCCACAACGTGAAGATCGGATATCTGTCCCAGCACGCCGAGGAGCTGGCGACCGGCCACGCGCGCACGGTGCTCGAGGCCACCCAGCACCACACGAAGCTGACGCCGAACAAGGCGCGGGCGCTGCTCGGGCACTTCCTGTTCTCCGGCGAGGAGGCCGAGAAGCCGCTCGACGGGCTCTCCGGCGGGGAGCTCCGGCGCCTGTCACTGGCGATCCTCGTGCACTCGGGCGCGAACATGCTGATCCTCGACGAGCCGACCAATCACCTCGATCTCGAGAGCCGTGAGGCGCTCGAGGACGCGCTGAAGCGCTTTGAGGGCTCGCTGCTGCTCGTCTCCCACGATCGCGCGCTGCTCGATGCGGTGGGCTCGCGCACGATCGCGGTCGAGCAGCTCGACGACGACGCGGACGCGGCGAAACCCGGAAAGGGACCGCGCGCAGCGCAGCGCGGGCCTTCGACGCTGTGCAGCTACGTCGGCGGCTGGCCCGAATACGTGCGTGCCCGCGAGGAACGGGAGGAGGCGCGACTGGCCCGCAGCCGGATGACTCGGGCGCAGCCCGACGAGCGAGGCCGGATGCCGAGTGGGCCGCAAAGCCCGAGAGTCTCGACGAAGGCCACCTCCACCCCGAAGGCCAGCTCCACCCCGAACGCTGCGAAGCCTGCCGCCAAGGCCAAGCCCAACTCAAAGCACGGGCGGTCCAAGGGGCGCGGAGCCACCGCTGATCAGGCGACGCTCGAGCGCCAGATCGAGGAGGCCGAGGTCGCTCTGCGCGTCATCGAGGACGAGTTGTCGGATCCGTCGGCATGGGCGACACCGGAGAAGAGCGCTGCCTCCAGCTCCCGCCACGAGGAGGCCAAGCGGGCCGTCGAGCGCCTGTACGAGCGCTGGGAGCAGGTCGCCAGCTGATCGGCGCAGGCAACGCGCGCGGCGCCGGGGGGCCCGCGCCGCGCCGCCGGCGCGCGACCCCGCCCTCGGGCGTCCTCATGGGGCCTTGCTGAGCTGGCCGGCGCCCGAGATTCCCTTGCTCATCAGCGGCATGCACGTCTTGTTCGCGCTCTGAAACGCGGGCGAGCTGGGGTCGACGCCGCTCCCCGGACCGCCGATGCGGACCGCGACGCCCCCACCCGGACCGGACCGGACGGTCGGATCGGGAAAGTTCGGGACGCCGTGAGCGCGCATGCACCTCGCCATGGCGAGCGCGTTCGCCTGCATTTCGGCGAGCGGCACCTGCCCGCCGTTGTGCGGAAGCTCAGGGCTGCACTTGGTCATCGCCGCGCGGAACGCGGGGCCGTTGACGGGCACGCCGTTGACCGACAGGGAGGCGCCGGAGCCGGCACGCTGGCTCGCCGCGATCTGGAGGCTGCCGGTGCCGTTGGCGCCGGGGTCGGGGAAGTTGGGGACGCCGCTGGCGCGCATGCACTTGGCGAACGCGAGCGATCCATTCGCCTTGACCGGCACCTGGCCGGCGGCGCCGACGGTCGATGAGCTTGCGCTGGAGCTGCCGCACGCGGCGAGCAGCAAGGCTGCGACGAGAAGCATGGGGATGAGGGATGTACGAGGCATTGCCACAGTGATACCGACGCACCGGTTACGTGACGGGAACAGGTTGCCGTAACCGTGCCGTAACCGCACCGGCAGCATGCTTGTGGGTGGAGCGCCGCGAGGCGCCACACTTCGTGGGAGTTGACGCAATGCGTGTGCTCGTCGTCGAGGATCACAGGGAGCTGGCCGAGACCGTCGCGGCGGGGCTGCGGCGGGAGGCAATGGCGGTCGACCTCGCGTTCGACGGAGAGGCGGCGGTCGCGCAGGCAGCGGTGTACGACTACGACGTGGTCGTGCTCGACCGCGATCTGCCCAAGCTGCACGGCGACCGCGTCTGCGAGCTGCTCGTCACCGGCGGCGGGCGCGCACGTGTGCTGATGCTGACGGCCTCGGCGGGGATCGAGGATCGGGTGGCCGGGCTCAGCCTCGGCGCCGACGACTACCTGCCCAAGCCGTTCGCGTTCGCGGAGCTGGTCGCGCGGATCCGCGCGCTCGCCCGGCGCGCCCAGCCGGCGCTGCCGCCGGTGCTCGACAGCGGCGACCTCACGCTCGATCCCTCGCAGCGCTGCGTGCGACGCGCCGGCCGCCGGCTCGAGCTGAGCGCGAAGGAGTTCGCCGTGCTCGAGCTGCTGCTGGGCGCGCGCGGTGCGGTCCTCTCCTCCGAGGAGCTGCTCGTGCGCGCCTGGGACGACGCCACGGACCCGTTCAGCAACGTCGTCAAGGTGACGATCAGCCGTCTGCGCCGCAAGCTCGGCGACCCGCCGTTGATCGAGACGGTGCCCGGTGCCGGCTACCGCATCTGATCGCGCCGTCGCGCCGGCGACGAATGGCGCATCGCCGGCGCGGCGCCGCGTGGCCCGGCGGGTGCGGCTCACGCTGAGGCTGCGCTTGACGCTCCTGTACGGGGTGTGCTTCCTCGTCGCGGGCGCCGTGCTGCTGACGGTCACCTACGTGCTCGTCGCGCAGACCGTGCCGGGTGCCAACCAGCAGCTCATCGCGATCCGGTCGATCGGGCCTCCGGGCCAGTTCGGCGCCGGAAAGCTGGTGTTCGCGCACGCCACGAGCGTGCAGCAGGCGTCGACGCTGCCCGCGGGGCTGCCCGTGAATGTTCGCCAGGTCGCTTCGAGGCTCCGTGGTGAGGCGCAGATCCAGGTGTCCAGAGCGCGGAGCACGCAGCTCGACGCGCTCGTCGAGAAGTCCGCGATCGCCCTCGTCATCATGGCGTTCCTCTCGGTCGCGCTCGGGTGGCTGATGGCCGGCCGGGCGCTCGCGGCGCTGCGCACGATGAGCGCCCGAGCGCGCCTGATCACCGAGCACAACCTGCACGAGCGCCTTGCGCTGTCGCCGCGTGACGACGAGCTGGGCGAGCTCGCCCGGACCTTCGACGCGCTGCTCGCGCGCCTGCAGAGGGCGTTCGACTCGCAGCGGCGGTTCGTCGCCAACGCCTCGCACGAGCTGCGCACGCCGATCACGCTGGAGCGCACGCTCGTCGAGGTCGCGCTCGCGGATCCCAACGCCTCGGTCGAGTCGTTGCGTGCGTGCTGCGAGCGCGTGCGAGCGTCCGGCGAGTCGCAGGAGCGGCTGATCGAGGCGCTGCTGACGCTGGCCCGCAGCCAGGGTGGGATCGAAGCGCGCGAAAGCATCGATCTCGACGCACTGGCGGGCGAGCTCGCCGAGCAGCGGCTCCCCATGAGCGCCGGGCTCGAGTTGCGCCTCGCCCTGGCGCCGGCCGTCGTCGCGGGTGACCGTGCGCTGATCGAGCGGCTGGTGGCCAATCTGTTGGACAACGCGCTCACGTACAACCTTTCCTCCGGAGGCTGGGTGATGCTCCAGACGGTGCTCGGATCCACGGGCGCGATCCTGCGAGTCGCCAACAGCGGGCCGGTCGTGCCGGCCGAGAACGCCGGAGATCTGGTGGAGCCGTTCAGACGCTTCGAGGGCGAGCGGATCTCCGGTGGCCGCGGGCTCGGCCTGGGCCTCTCGATCGTCAGTGCGATCACCGCCGCCCACGGCGCGGCGCTGTCCGTGAGCGCGAGAGCGGAGGGTGGGCTCGAGGTCGTCGTGAGCTTCCCGCCCGCGCTCGCCGATCCTGACCTGTCCGGACGACACAAAGTGGTCGTGAGCAGGCATTTTGATTTTTGACGCGCGCGGGCCCCTTTTTCCTCAACCGAGGTGAATCGGTCCACTGCGGTCCCTACACTGCATTGGGATGGCACCGCCTCGCGACTCGTCGCCGGTAAAGGTCCTCTTCATAGATGACGACAGCGGCCTGATCGCGGTAATGGATCGGCGGTTCGCAGCCCTTCGCTGGCAGCGCGAGGTTCTGCAGTATGCGCCCGGTCCCGACCAGCTCGCGGCGCTGCGGCTGCACGCCGTCGTGGTCAACCCGGCGTTGACCGGACTCGACTACGTCGAACGGATCGCGAGCGCGATGCCGGTGCTGGCGCTGCTGGTCGTCGCCGAGCCATCGGTCGTGGCCGAGCGGGTCCGCGGCCTGCGCAGCGGCGCCGACGACTGGATCACGAAGCCGTGCCATCCGGAGGAGCTGGTCGCGCGGATCCAGGCGGTGCTGCGGCGCCGGCGTGTCGGCGAGCTGCCGGCCGAAGAAGAGACCGTGGTCGCCGGCGAGCTGGCGATCCGGCCCGACCGCTTCGACGCGTACGCCGGGCAGGAGGCTGCGGCTCTCTCGCGCAAGGAGTATGAGCTGCTGACGCTGCTCGCAAGCGCCGAGGGGCGCGTGCTGGAGCGCGAGCACATCTACGAGCGGGTGTGGGGCTACTCGATGGTGCGCGGCGACCGTTCGGTGGATGTGTTCGTGCGCAAGCTGCGCGGCAAGCTCGAGCGGATCTCGCCCGGCTGGCGCTACGTCCACACCCACTTCGGGGTGGGCTACAGATTCGCCCCCGAGCGCGCGGAGGGGCCCGTCGAGGAGCTCGGCGAGGGAGCTGCGCTGCCAGCCGAGCCGGCCGCGGTAGCCTTGGAGGAGCTGGAGCTCAGCGCCGACGTGCTCACGCGTTGAGCGGCTGACCCGCTCCCAGCCACACACACCGATCCTGCTCGCCGCGGTGAAGCTCAACGACAACGTTCGCAACCTCCTGATCGTCCTCGCGATCGCCGCCTTCGCGGTCGCGTTCACGGGTGGCGGGACGGCGCTCAGAGTCGCCATCCAGGCGGTCTCGCTCGGGTTCCTGTTCGCGATCGCGTGGATCGGCTCGCGTCTCTACCGGGAGCACCGGGTCACGATCTACTCGCTCGGCGAGCGCCGGCGAGCGATCCTGTACATCGCGATCGGCGTAATCACGCTGACGTTCAGCGCCAGCTCCCGGCTGTTCGCCACCGGGACCGGCACGGTCGCGTGGATCGCGCTGGTCGCCGGCTCGGCGTTCGCCCTGTACGCCGTGTTCCGCGCCGCCCGCGAGTACTGAGGGCCCACGAGGCGCGACGAACGCGGCGCCTATCCTCGAAGTGTGTCGATCACGCCCGCCGATCGCCGCCGTGAGCTCCCCGACGAGCCAGGCGTCTACATCTTCCGCAACGTCCGCGGAACGGTTCTCTACGTCGGCAAGGCGAACTCGATCCGCAAGCGCGTCGCCTCGCACTTCTCCAACCCGAGCACGCGCGCCGGCCATGACCTGATCGAGATGATCGACCACATCGAGGCGCTCGTCGTCCACACCGAGGCGGAGGCGCTGCTGGTCGAGCAGAACTTCATCAAGCAGTACAAGCCGCGCTTCAACATCCGCCTGCGCGACGACAAGTCCTACCCGTACATTGCGATCTCGCTCGACGAGGACTTCCCGCGCGTCTACTTCACACGCGAGCGCCACCGCCGTGACCGCGCCTACTTCGGGCCGTTCAGCAACGCCAAGCGCGTGCGCTCGACGCTCGAGGTGCTCGGCAAGGTGTTCATGTTCCGCACCTGCGACGGGGCCGAGCCCGGCCGCCGCAGCGGTTCTCCGTGCCTGGACTACTACATCAAGCGCTGCGAGGCGCCGTGCGTCGGCTATGTCAGCCGCGAGGACTACCGCGCGTCGATCGACGGCGTGATCGCGTTCCTCTCGGGTCGCTACCGGGAGATCGAGCGCAACCTCGAGGAGGCGATGCGGACCGCGGCCGCCGAGCGGCGCTACGAGGACGCCGCGCGCGAGCGCAACCGCCTGCGGGCGGTGCGCTCGCTGCTGGAGCGCCAGCGCGTGTCCAACGACTCGGTCGGCACGCTCGACGCGATCGCGGTCGCCGGCGGCGAGGGGGAGGCCAACGCGCAGGTCTTCCAGGTCCGCGACGGGGTCCTGTCGGACCGTCAGAGCTTCTACCTGGACAACGCGACCGACGCGGGCGTCGCCGAGGTGGCCGAGGCGTTCATCCTGCAGTACTACGCGAGCGCGATCATGATCCCGCCGCTGCTGATCGTCCAGCGCGAGCTGGGGGAGGGCGGGGAGTGCACCGCGCTCGCGCAGGCGCTCGCGCAAAGGCGCGGCGGGCACGTCGAGATCCGCGCGGCGGAGCGCGGCGACAAGCGGCGCATCCTCGAGCTGGCGGAGCGCAACGCGGCGCTCGCGCTCGACCAGGAGCGGCTGCGCTCCGAGCGCCGGCGCCAGCAGCGCGTCGAGGCGCTCGACGGGCTGCAGGCGGCGCTCGGGCTGGACACGCTGCCACTGCGGATCGAGTGCTTCGACATCTCGACCCTGATGGGCACGAACACGGTCGCCTCGATGGTCGTGTTCGAGGGCGCGGTCCCGAAGAAGTCGGACTACCGGCGCTTCAAGGTGCGCACCGTTGGAGACGGAGCGTCGACAGGCGCCGGCGAGTACGGACCGGATGACTTCGCGGCGATGCAGGAGGTGCTCGGGCGGCGGATGGCGGCGTTCGAAGCCCAGCGCGAGGTCTCGCCGCACGACAGGGACTACGACCCGAGCTTCGCGTCGCTGCCGAACCTCGTCGTGATCGACGGCGGCAAGGGTCAGCTGTCGGCCGGGCTGCGGGCGCTGCAGGGCTTCCGCGAGCGCGGGGTCACGGTCGTCTCGCTCGCCAAGCGCATCGAAGAGGTGTTCATCCCGGGCCGCGCGGCGCCGCTGGCGCTGCCGCACGAGACGCCGGAGCTGCAGCTGCTGCAGCGACTGCGCGACGAGGCGCACCGGTTCGCGATCACGCACCACCGCCAGCGGCGGGACCGTGCGATGACCGCGTCCATCCTGGACGAGCTTCCCGGGATCGGCCCGGCCCGCAAGCGCGCGCTGCTCGCGCACTTCGGCTCTCCGGACGCGATCCTCGCGGCCTCGGCCGAGGAGCTCGAGGCCGTGCCGGGCGTGCCCGGCAAGCTCGCGCGGGAACTGCACCGCGAGATGCATCGCACGGGGGTGTGACCCGCCTGTCAACCGCCGTGTGACCGGCGCCGTGCGTCCGACCCGATCGTCAAGCTTCAGTGCGATGGACGGCGCTGCTGCACGCTCGCGGACCGAGGAGACCGCCGCTAACGCACCCGGGGGCGCGACGGGTGGCGCCGCGTCCGCGCTGAAGGACCTCGTGCTGATCACCGGATACTCCGGGGCCGGCAAGTCGACGGCGATCTCCGCGTTCGAGGACGAGGGCTACTTCTGCGTGGACAACCTGCCGTCCGAGATGATTCGTTCGCTCGTCGAGCTGTTCATGCACGAGGGATCGAAGATCGAGCGCGCCGCGGTCGTCTCCGACGCGCGTGGCGGCAGCTACTTCGAGGGCCTGGCGGCGATGCTCGACGAGCTGCGCGCGTCGGGCGTGAAGCTCCGCGTCCTCTTCCTGGAGGCCGAGGATCAGTCCCTGCAGACGCGTTACAAGGAGACCCGTCGCCGCCATCCCCTGTCGCCGCGCGGGAGCGTCGCGAGCGGCATCGCGCGCGAGCGGACGCTGCTCGCGCCGCTGCGCGAGCGCGCCGACGTCGTGATCGACTCCACCGGCCTCACCGCGGCGATGCTCCGTCGCAAGCTGTCCACCGAGATGCTGCTGTCGCGCACGCCCGAGCGGATGGCGGTGCGCTTCGAGAGCTTCGGCTTCAAGTACGGGGCGGTGCGTGATCCGGACCTCATGCTCGATGTGCGCTTCCTGCCCAACCCGCATTACGACCCGGACCTGCGTCCGCTGACCGGCGCCGACGAGCGGATCGTCGCCTTCATCAACCAGGACGGTGAGCTCGACCGCTTCTACGAGCGGCTGCATCCGTTCCTGGACTACCTGCTCCCGCAGTACCGCGCGGAGGGGAAGGCGCATCTCGTGATCGGGATCGGCTGCACCGGTGGACGCCACCGGTCGGTGGCGATCGCCCAGCACCTGGCTGAGCGCTACGGCGACGACGACGCCTACCAGATCGAGGTCTTCCATCGCGACATCACGAGGCCCGCGTGATCGACCACGTCGGCTTCGAGGTCTCCGACCTCGCCGCGTCCTCGCTTTTCTACGATGCGGTCTTCTACGCGCTCGGCGTCCGGCGCATCATCGACTCGGAGCATGCGATCGCTTACGGCATCAACGGCCCGGTGTTCTGGATCGTCGTGCGCGGGCGCGCGCCCGCCCCCGGATACGGCCACGTCGCGCTGCAGGCTGCCGGCAAGGCGGCCGTCGACGCCGCGTACAGGACGGGCATCGCGAGCGGCGGCACCGACGGCGGCGCTCCTGGTCCGCGGCCCCAATATGGTCGCGGCTGCTACGCCGCGTACATGCTGGACCCCGACGGCCTGCGCGTCGAGATCGTTTCGCGCCGATAGCCGCAACCCGGCGGCGCCTCGAGATCATCGCGCGCGTATCGTCACACGGCCGCGTCCCCCGCCGCGTCGGCGCAGATAACCGCAGGCGGGCGGCGCCGTGAGATAGCCTTCAACCGCCGGCCCGAGCCGGTTTCCCACATTTCCAGCGAGCGACCCGAGGTTACGAATGTCAGTGAGGATTGGAATCAACGGCTTTGGTCGGATCGGGCGCAACGTATTCCGCGCCGCCTACGAGTCAGGCGCCGATATCGAGATCCTGGCGGTGAACGACATCGTCGACATCAAGACGATCACGCACCTGCTCAAGTACGACTCGACCTACGGACCCTTTCCGGGAGAGGTGCAGGCCACTGATACCGGCTTCACCATCGACGGCAAGGCGGTCAAGGTCCTGGGCGAGACGGATCCCGCGAAGCTGCCCTGGGGCGAGCTCGGCGCCGATGTCGTGATCGAGTCGACGGGGCGCTTCACGGCGCGTGAGGATGCGGCCAAGCACCTCGAGGCGGGCGCCAAGAAGGTCGTCATCTCCGCCCCCGCGTCGAATCCCGATGCGACGGTCGTGCTCGGCGTCAACTTCGACGAGGTGTACGACAAGGACAAGCATCACGTCATCTCGAACGCGTCGTGCACTACCAACTGCCTGGCGCCCGTCGCCAAGGTCCTCAACGACACGGTCGGCATCCAGCACGGCCTGATGACGACGATCCACGCGTACACGGCGGATCAGCGCCTGCAGGACATGCCACACAAGGACCTGCGCCGCGCTCGTGCGGCGGCGATCAACTTGATCCCCGCCACGACCGGAGCGGCGAAGGCGATCGGCCTCGTGATCCCGGAGTTGAAGGGCAAGCTCAACGGATTCGCCGTGCGTGCCCCCGTCCCGACCGGCAGCGTCGTCGACCTGACGATCGTGGCCAAGCGCGCGACGAGCGTCGATGAGCTCAAGGACGCGCTCAGGGCGGCTGCGGAGTCCGGGCCGCTGAGCGGCACGATCCTCAAGTACACCGAGGACCCGATCGTGTCCTCCGACATCGTCAAGGATTCGCACTCATCGATCGTCGACGGCACCCTGACGGCCGTGATGGAGGACACGATGGTCAAGGTCATCGCCTGGTATGACAACGAGTGGGGCTACTCCTGCCGCTGCGTCGACCTCGTCCAGAGGCTCGTGTGAGAACGCTCGAGGATCTCAAGGATCTGGACGGCAAGCGGGTCCTGGTCAGGGTCGACTTCAACGTCCCGCTGGCCGGCGGCGCGGTTGCGGACGACACCCGCATCCGTGCCGCCCTGCCGACGATCGAGTGGTTGCGATCGAAGGGCGCAGAGCTGATCCTCACGTCGCATCTCGGCCGGCCCAAGGAGGGCCCCGACCCGAAGTACTCGCTCAGTCCCGTGGCCACGCGCCTGTCGGAGCTGCTAGGCGCCGAGGTGCAGTTCGCTCCGGCGGTGGTCGGCGACGACGTGACGGCGATGGTCGAGAAGCTCGGCCCGGGCGACGTGCTCCTGCTGGAGAACGTGCGCTTCGAGAAGGGTGAGACGAAGAACGACCCCGCGCTCGCGAAGCAGCTGGCGGCGCTCGCCGACGTCTACGTCAACGACGCGTTCGGCTCTGCGCACCGCGCCCATGCCTCGACCGAAGGCGTTGCCCATCTCGTCCCCGAGATCGCGGCCGGCAGGCTGCTCGAGCGCGAGGTGAGCACGCTCTCGAAGATCCTCGAGGATCCCGAGCGGCCGCTGGTGGCGGTGCTCGGCGGCGCCAAGGTGAGCGACAAGATCCTCGTGATCGATCGCTTCCGGGAGCTGGCGGACACGATCCTGATCGGCGGCGCGATGTGCTTCCCGTTCCTCGCGGCCCAGGGACACGGCGTCGGCAAGTCGCTGTGCGCGGACGAGGACGTCGAGCTGGCGAAGAAGACGCTGGCGTCGTGGGAGGGCTCGCGCGCGAAGCTCGAGCTCCCCGTCGACCTCGTCATCTCCGATCGCCTCGCGGACGACGCCGCTGCGACGCCGCTCGATGGCGTCGACGTCGCCGACGGAATGATGGGTCTCGACATCGGGCCGCGCACCGCGAAGACCTACGCCGACGTGATCGAAGCGGCGGGAACCGTCTTCTGGAACGGCCCCATGGGGGCATTCGAGACGGCGCCCTTCGCCGCCGGCACGCGCGCGGTCGCGGAGGCTGTGGCGAACGCGCCCGGGACCACCGTCGTGGGCGGCGGTGACTCGGCCGCGGCGATTCAGCAGTTCGGGCTCGCCGACAAGGTGACCCACCTGTCGACAGGCGGTGGCGCCTCGCTAGAGCTGATCGAGGGCAAGACACTGCCAGGAGTGGAGGTGCTTCGATGAGCACGCGCACGCCGCTCGTCGCCGGCAACTGGAAGATGTACAAGACGGTGGCGGCGGCCGAGCAGTTCATCGCCGCGCTGCTGCCGCGCGTCTCGACCGCCGAGGGCGTTGACATCGCGATCTGCCCGCCGTACCTGGCGCTGCAGGCGATGGTCGACTCCACCCGCGGCTCGCGCGTGCAGGTCTACGCGCAGAACATGTACCACGTCGCCGAGGGCGCGTTCACCGGCGAGGTGTCGCCCCCGATGCTGACGGAGGTGGGCGTTCACGGCGTCATCCTCGGCCACTCGGAGCGCCGTCAGCACTTCGGCGAGAACGACAAGGCGCTGGCGCTCAAGGTACCGGCGGCGCTCGATGCCGGGTTGCTCCCGGTCCTGTGCGTCGGGGAGACCGAGGAGGAGCGCGAGCGTGGTGAAACGGAGCGCAAGCTCCGACATCAGGTTCGCGAGGATCTCGCGCGCGTCCCCGACGAGCGTCTGAGCGAAGTCGTGATTGCATACGAGCCGATCTGGGCGATCGGCACGGGCCGCGTCGCCACTCCTGAACAGGCCCAGGAGGCGATCGCGTTCGTTCGTGCGCTCGTCGCCGGACGCTCCCAGGATCAGGCGCAGCAGACGCGGATCCTCTACGGCGGCAGCGTCAAGCCCGACAACGCCCGCGAGCTGCTCGCGCTGCCGGACATCGATGGAGCGCTCGTCGGCGGCGCCAGCCTCGACGCCGAATCGTTCACCGCGATCATCGAGGGAGCCGTCTAGATGCCCGAGCAGAAAGGTCCCTCGCCGGCGCTGAACGCCGGCCCGGCGTCGCTGCCCGCGCGGGCCTGCACGCTGGTGGTGCTCGACGGCTGGGGGATCGCCCCCGACGGCCCGGGCAACGCCGTTTCACTCGCGAGCACGCCCGTGTTCGACGAGCTGTGGAGCCGCTATCCCCACACGCAGCTGACCGCCTGCGGCCGTGCTGTCGGCCTGCCCGAGGGTCAGATGGGCAACTCCGAGGTCGGTCACCTCAACCTGGGCGCGGGCGCCGTCGTGATGCAGGACCTGACTCGCATCGACATCGCGGTCGAGCGGGGCGAGCTCTCGCAGAACGAGGTTCTGCGCCACGCCTTCACGGCGGCGCCGCGCGTACACCTGCTCGGGCTCGTGTCCGACGGCGGCGTGCACTCGGGCTGGAGCCACCTGGAGGCGCTGATCAAGCTGGGCGCCGAGCTGGATGTGCCGGACCTAGTGCTGCACGCGTTCACCGACGGCCGCGACACCTTCCCGCAGTCGGGTGAGGGCTACCTCACGCAGGTGGAGGGGTGGATGCGGGAGGCCGGCGCCGGTCGGATCGGCACGGTCGTCGGGCGTTACTACGCGATGGACCGCGACAAGCGCTGGGATCGGGTTCAGCTCGCCTATGACATGCTCGTGCACGGCCGCGCCGAGCACACCGCGGCCTCCGGGCCGCAGGCCGCCCACGACGCCTACGAGCGCGGCGAGACCGACGAGTTCATCACCCCGGTCCTCGTCGGGGAGGAGGCGCGGATCCGCCCGGGCGACTCAGTGCTGACGTTCAACTTCCGCCCCGACCGGATGCGCGAGATCACGCGCGCGCTGGCCGATTCCGAGTTCACCGACGTCGATCGCGGCGGGGCTCCGGTGGTGAAGCACTACGCGACGATGACCGAGTACGTGGAGGGCTGGCCGTATCCCGTCGCGTTCAAGCCCGAGCATCCGTCCATCACGTTGACGCTGGTCGTCGCGGCGCACGGCGACAAGCAGCTCCACGTCGCCGAGACGGAGAAGTACCCGCATGTGACCTACTTCTTCGGTGGCGGGCTGGAGACCCCGGCGGCCGGCGAGCGACGTGAGCTGGTCCCATCGCCGCGCGATGTGCCGACCTACGACTACAAACCGGAGATGAGCGCGCGGGAAGCCGCAAATGCGTTCGTGGAGGCCTGGGAGGAGGACCAGCCGACGTTCGGGATCATCAACTTCGCCAACGCCGACATGGTCGGCCACACCGGAGTGATACCGGCGGCGGTGAAGGCGATCGAGACCGTCGACACCTGCCTGGGGCAGATCGTCCGCGCCGTCCACGAGTCCGGCGGGGCATGCATCATCACCGCCGACCACGGCAATTCGGACCACATGCTCGAGCCCGACGGCAGCCCCAACACCGCCCACTCGCTCAACCCGGTGCCGCTGATCGTCACCGTCCCCGCGCTGAGCCTGCGCGACGGCGGCGTGCTCGCCGACATCGCCCCGACCGTCCTGCAGATCCTCGGCTGGGAGCAGCCGGCGGCGATGACCGGGGTCTCGCTGATCGGCTGAGGCGCAGTCCTGCGCCGGCGCACTTGTGGTTGCGCCGGCGCACTGTCGCGGTCAGCGGGACCGCCCGGTCCGACCGCCCGGTCGGACCGGGCTGTCGGACCTGGTCGAAAAACGTCCGCGTGCCGGACGTTTCTCGGCCACGTCCGAGTCTGGGCCTACTCCGCCAGCGGCCCCGGCCTCGCCTCGGTGGCGACGGCGCTACCGGCGAACAAGGGTCCGAGCGTCTGCCCCGCGAGCGCCAGCGTCTCGAGGTCGTGCACGTCGGGCATCGAGATCGTGAGCCCCTCGATGCCGACTTCGCGCAGCTCGGCGGCCTTCGCGGCGACCGCGTCGGGCTCGCCGGCCATCGCCGATTGGAGCCTGATCTCCGGCACGCCCGCCGCCCGCATCGCGTCGAGCTTCGCCGCGGCGGCCTCGTGCGTGGGCGCGATCAGGACCACCGCCATCGCCGTCTTGGTGATCTCTGCCGGGTCGCGGCCGAGCTTCTCGCAGTGCTCCTCGAGCACGCCGAGCTTGTGGCGCGCGGTCTCCGTGTCGCCGAACAGGTTGCAGCCGTCGGCGTACTGAGCGACCATCCGCAGGGTCTTGCGCTCGCCGCTGCCGCCGATCAGGATCGGGATGTCACCGCGGATCGGCTTGGGGTTGTTGTAGGCGCCGTCCACGTGAAAGTGCTCGCCGTGGAAGGTGGCGCGCTCCTGCGTGAACATCGCGCGCGTGATCTGCAGCGCCTCCTCGAGTCGCTCGAAGCGCTCCTTGAGAGGTGGGAACTCGAACCCGTAGGCGCGGTGCTCGCCGTCGAACCACGCAGCGCCGATGCCGTGCCACGCCCTGCCGCCGGAGACGACGTCGACGGTCGTGGTGATCTTCGCGAGCAGGGCGGGATTGCGGTAGGTGACGCCGCCGACGAGCGTGCCGAGGCTCAGCTTCGAGGTGCGCGCGGCGATCGCCGAGAGCATCGTGCTGCCGTCGAACATCCAGTTCTCCTCCGGCCCGACGGGGGGAATCTGGTGCAGGTGGTCCATGAGCGACACGGAGCTGAAGCCGGAGCCCTCGGCGGTGAGGGCGATGTCGATGAGGGTGTCGAACAGCTTGTCGGGGCCGACGCCCGGATAGTTGAAATTCGGGAGGTGGAGGTCCAGCGTGAGAGGTACGCGCATGGACCGAAAGCTACATCGTCTACGCGGCTGGGGCGCTGCCCGGACAGGTCACTCTGTGCACCTCCTCGGTGAGCGTTCGCATCGCCTCGGCGCGCTTGTTGCCCTGCTCGGTGAGCGTGTGGATCTGCTCGGCGAGCGTGTGGATCTGCTCGGTCAGCTCGGTGTTCTTCTGCAGCAGGTCGAGCTGGTACTGGGAGAGCTCGTCGCGGTGCTTGGCCGAGGCCTCCTCGTTGGCCTTGTCGGTGCGGGTCTGGGCCTTCTGGGCGATGATCACGAGCGCGCCGGTGTAGAACGCAACGCCGGAGAACACCAGGTTCAGCAGGATCCACGGCTCCGGATCGAACTGCTTGCCGTGCTCCAGGTTCTTGACCGTGTCGGAGATATAGCTCGCAGCACCGTTGGCGAACACCCAGCCGAGGATGATCAGTGAGGAGATGATGATGAACGGGACGGTGCCCATGCCGGACGCGACCTTCTCCGACATGCGCTCCATGAAGCTCGAGCCGCCGGCGTAGGGTGAACCCTGCTGCTTGTAGTGCTTGTGAAAGCGCAGCGGGTCCGTGAGATGCACCCCGCTTGTCACGAGCGCCTGTTCGTTCGGGTGCGGCTGGTCCGTCAGTGCCATGCGATCCTCGCCTCCTTGGATTGTCTGGTCGTGGGAATGCTCAATCGGCGAGTTTCGCCATCTGCTGGAAAGCCGCGAGCGGTACGAGCGGCTCCGCGTCTGGTGAGATCTCGCTGTAGATCGTCGCGATGTTGACCACCAGCCGCTCGGCCTCGCCCCACTGGGCCCAACGATCCAGCGCGATCGAGCGGGCCGCCTGCAGCGGCGTCATCCCCTGAGCGTGACACGCGCGCGCCTGCTCATAGAGGTACTCGAAGTAGGCCCTCAACTCCCGCACGGCGTGCTTGTCGGCGAGTGGTCCGTGGCCAGGGACGATCACCTCTACGTCCATCGCCAGGATCCGTTCGCAGGCGGCGATCCAGTTGGAGACGGGTCCGGCCCAGGCGATCGGGTGAGCGCCGTGGAAGAGGATGTCGCCGGAGTAGAGCACGCGCTCTGCCGGGAGCAGCGCGAGCGTGTCGCCCCGCGTGTGCGCCGGCCCGACCTCTATCAGCCGCACCTCGCGTTCGCCCACGCGCAGCGTCAGCTCACCGCTGAAGGTCTCGTCGGGCAGCCTCAATTCGATGCCTTCGAAGTTGAAAGCGCCGAAGCAGCGCAGGAAGAACGCGCCGAGCTCGCCCATCCCCGGCGCGTGCTCGATCAGCGCCGCCATCGTCGCCGGCGGCAGCTCCGGCATCTCGGCCGCGGTCCGCTCGGACGCCACGACGCGTGCCTCGCCGACGAGCTGGTTGCCGTAGCAGTGGTCGCCGTTGGCATGGGTGTTGACCAGCGTGTCGATGCGTGCGGCCGCCCGCACCGTGCGCCGCATATCGGACAGCATCCGCTCGGTCAGGCCGAGGTCGTACAGCGTGTCGATCAGGAGCGTCGCGTCCCCGTCGACGACGAGGCCGGCGTTGCTCCAGCCCCAGCTGCCGTCCGGCTGCAGGTAGGCGTAGACGCCGTCACCGACCTCGTGCAGCCCACGGGTGTACTCGCGCGTGAGCCGGCGGCTCATCGCACGAACCTGTTGCGCAGCACGCCGATCCTCTCGATCTCGAGCTCGACGACGTCGCCGTCGGACAGGAATCGCCCCAGTTCCAGCCCGCAGCCGGTTCCGACCGTTCCCGAGCCCAGGATCTCTCCAGGGTGAAGCGTCTCGGCGCGTGAGACGTGCTCGATCATGTCCTCGAAGCGATGGTGAATGCTCCCCGAGCTGCCACGACTCCATTCCTCGCCGTTGACACGGGCGACCATCTGGAGCGAGTACGGATCGCCGAGCTCCTCGGCGGTGACGATCCACGGGCCGAGTACGTTGCCTGTATCGAAGTCCTTGCCCTTTGCCGGCCCCAGCTGCCCGGCCATCTCGACGAGCTGCGCGTCACGGGCCGAGGCGTCGTTGAAGATCGTGTAGCCGAAGATGTGCTCGGCGGCGCGCTCGCGGGAGATGTCGCGCCCGCCGGCGCCGATCACGCATGCGAGCTCCAGCTCGTAGTCCATCACTTGCGAGTAGGCGGGCCATACCACGTCGGCATCGGGTCCGTTGACCGCGAAGCGGTTCGCCTTGTAGTAGATCGGCTGCTGATACCAGACCGCCGGCACCTCGAACACCTTGCCGGTCAGCTTCGCGGCCTGCGCGAATGAGCCCTTCACGTGCTCCTCGAAGCACATGAAGTCCCTGATCTGCGGTGGCTGCGGGAGCGGCGCCAGCAGCCTTACGCTGCTCAGCGGGTGCCGACACTCGGCCGGCGCATCGCGCTGCACCGCAGCCGCGAGCACGAGGCCCCCGGGGCCCGACTCGATCAGCGCCAGCATGCTCTCCACCGCCGCCGCGCGGTCGCCATGCAGGCGTTCGTGCGCGCTCGCGAGGTCGGTGACGATCTCGACCGCTGCGCCGTCGGTGCCTGCGACGCTGACCGAGCCGAGCGCTTGGACGCCTGTAGGTGAGATGAACGTCGCGAGCTTCATGTCCGGCGGGTCGCGATCTTCTCACATCGTGGTGTCGGAGCCGCCGCCCCGCAGGGCGGCGGCCATGCGATCGTGGAGTACATTGCACGCGTGGCGGAGTGCAGGGTGTGGCGCGCCGACAGCGCCGACGCGTCCGATGTGGCGGCGCTGCTGATCGAATTTCGTGATTGGGCGGGGAGCTCGACTCCCCCAGACGATTGCATGCGCCGATCGGTCGAGCTGCTGATGCAGGAGCCGGGCACGGCGTTCCTGCTCGCGACGGCGGACAGGGACCTGCCGCCGGCGGCGGTGTGTCAGCTCCGTTTTCGCCATTCGGTTTGGACCGGGGTCGACGATTGCTGGCTCGAGGATCTCTACGTCCAGGCCGCTGCTCGCTCGCTGGGCCTCGGACGCCGGCTGCTGACGGCGGCCTGCGAGGAGGCGCGCCGGCGCAGATGCGGGCGGATCGAATTGGACGTCAACGACGAGAACCGCCCGGCGATGAGCCTGTACGGATCGCTGGGCTTCTCGCCGCGCAGCAAGCGGATGGGCTCGGAGGCGAGTCGCGATCTGTTGATGGGCCTGCGGCTGTGAGGCAGGTCGAGCGCCCGGCCGGAGATCTAGTCGTCCGGCCAGTATATGGGGGCCAATCAGCCAGTTGCCGGGGGCTCTGCGTCGCCACGAGAATCGTCCCGAGCGGTCTCACCCTCTCCAGTTGATCGGGACGCTCCCTCTCTCGTTTCTGGCGCTCCGGACCTCGCCGGAGCGCCAGGAGCGACCCGCTCGCATCGGGTGACGTTGCCCGGTACCGTGGCAGCGACACGGTCCGCCACCCCGCGCGGTGGCGCTTGATCGAAACGCGAAGCACAAGGAGGGACGATGATCCGACGCGCGATGATCCTCGCCGTGGCGCTCGCGGCCACGTCGACGACCGCCCTGGCGGCCGCCACGCCGCCTGCGGGCCGGTGGTCCGGCACGGGCCGACAGGACGACGGCACGGCGAGCGCGAGGGGGCCGCTCCAGTGCGCGGACCAGTGGTGGGGCTACGCCGTCAGGCACCAGTGACCAGCGAGCTCAACTCGCCGGACGATCCCGGCTCGCAGCGGGGAGCCGGCTCGGCGGCCGATCCCGGCGCGCCGAGCGCGCTCACGCACGCTCCGAAGCGGGCGTGGCGACCACGCCCGTCCTCGCTGATACGACGCATCCGCGCGCTGGTGCGCGCGATCCAGGACAACGACAACGCCTCGATGGAGGAGGCGATCGTCCGTCTGAGCCGGTCTCGGCGCTGGCTCGCTCCGCTGGCGCTCGTGGTCAGCGCAATCGTCCTGCTGTTCGACGGGCTGAGGCTCCTGGTGACCAACTGGCGGCTCCTGCTCGTGCAGATCCCCCCGGCGATGTGGATCTGGATCGCGATGTTCGATCTCAAGCTGCACGTGCTGCATGGCAAGTCCTTCCACGTGGTGCGCGGCCCGATCCTGATCCCGATCGTGCTCGTGATCGCGGCGATCACGATGGCGGGCTTCTTCCTCAATGCCGTGTTCGCGTTTGCGATCTCGAGTCCGGGCACGCCGCGGATCAGGCCGGCGGTCGACAAGGCCCGCCGGCAGCTCACGCCGATCCTCGGTTCGGGTGCCGTGGTGGGCCTGATGCTCGCCTTCTCAACGACAATCGTGACGCGCTGGGGGCATCCCTGGTTCGCGCTCTCACTGGGCATCGTGATCGGTCTCATGATGATCTGCTACGTGGCCGTGCCCTCGCGGCTGATCGGCGTCAAGACGGCTCAGTCGACCCAGGACAAGCTCCGGGTGGGGGTGGTGGGGGGGACGATCAGCGCTGCCGTCTGCACGCCGCCGTACGTCCTTGGACGGATCGGCGTACTAATGCTCGGATCGAAGGTCCTGCTGATCCCGGGGATCATTCTCCTGGCCGTCGGGGTGACGTTGCAGGCCGGTGCGACGGGTGCAGTGAGAGCGGTCAAGCTGAGCGCCAAGCTCGCAGTCGCGCGGGCGCCCGGCGATCAGCCCGCGACGAGCACCGAGCCGGCTCAGCACTGAGCCGCAGGTACTCGGTTCTCTCGCGCAGGCGCCGCCGGCAAAAGACGCGTTGCGGCAAGATGCATCCATGCTCTGGCAATCCGAGCTCGCACAGTGGGGTTCAACTCCCGCCGAGCGGGCTCAGCGGTTTCCGTGTGACCATCTGCTGGGCGCCCCCGACCAGGCCCTGTTCCGCGCCGTCCCGGTCGAGGCGCCCGCGGCGGTCACGTTCCGCTGGCTGTGTCAGCTGCGCGTGGCGCCCTACAGCTACGACTGGATCGACAACCTCGGCCGCCGGAGTCCGCGCGAGCTGACACCCGGCGTCGAGCGTCTGGCTCCAGGGCAGAGGGTCATGACGATCTTCACGCTGGTCGAGTTCGAGGACGGAGTGTCGATCACGGTCTCCACGGCCGGCCGGTCGTTCGGGCGGATCATCTGCACCTATCGTGTCGAAGCCTTTGGCGAACGCTCGCGCATCGTCGTGAAGCTCCTCGGTGCCTACCGCGCACCCCAGCGGATCCTGATCCGCGCGCTGCTTCCCGTCGGAGACCTGGTGATGATGCGCCGCCAGTTGCTGAACCTCAAGGCGCTGGCGGAGCAGAGCCACCGTGGGGGCATCGCAGCCGTCAGGTGAAGTCGAAGCAGCGGCGGATGCGCGCCGGCGATCGCCGCCGCGCCGGCGCCTGTCAGATGCAGCCGGAGCACGATCGTGCTGTCCGGCTGGCCGGAGCTGCCAGAGCCGGTCGCGAGCAAAACGGGCTCGACGGCGGCGACAGTGGGTTCATCTTCGTCGCGTGAGCGGGTGCGTTCGTCGCTCGCGGGGCTCGGGGACACGACCTGGCTCGAGACGCTGGTGGTCACCGTACCGGGGCCGGGCATCCCCGGCAGCAGGATCGAGTCGTTCGGGCCGAGGCTGTCGGGGTTGAAGCCGCTCATGATCGCAAGCCCTCCCTGCATGAGCAGTGCCCCGACCTTGTTGCCAACAGAGGGGTGGTCAAAGACGTCGCGGGTGTCGAGCGTGACCCGCTCGAAGCTGACCTTGGAGGCGAACGTGAACTGTCGAGCTGAGCTTGCAGTCCCGGTCAACGTAGGGATCGAGCCCGTCGAAATTAATACACCGCTGTGAACGCGGCGAGCACGGTCGCCCACACCCACGTCATCCGATGCCCAAGCACGATCACTTTCTCCAGCGACGCACGACAGCTCGCGCGACGCTATCGCACCACCGTGAACGGGACGCAATAGCTCACGCCGCCTCCGTGCCCGTGTGCGGATTCCCGCACTGTGAGTTGGTGACACCGTTGAGTGCGATGTGCTGAACGCGCTCTCCCCGAGCGACCACGACGTCTGTCACCATTGCGCGGGCGAACAGCCCGTGCTCGACGACGCCGACCGTGGCGGACAGCCGCGCACCGAGCTCCTGTGGGTCGTCGAACTCGCCCGTGAAATCGGCGATGACGCCGCCGTCTGGGCTACGGGGAACGTTGCGCAACTGGACCGTCCCGAGCCGCTCGAGCGTTGCCGCGAGCCCGAACTCGAGCAGCTCGAGTGGAACCGGCGGTCTCAGCCGCTCAACGAGCTTGTCAGACGAGACGATCACGACGAAGCGCGCCGACGCCGCGACCACCGCCTTCTCCCGCGTGTGCGCCGCGCCGCCGCCCTTGACGAGCCAGCCTGAGCGGGCAACCTGGTCTGCGCCGTCGATCGTCATGTCCAGGCGCGCGAGCGCGCGCGTGCCGGAAAAGGAGTCGACGCGGATTCCAAGGAGGCGAGCCGCCTCCGCGGTTGCCGGGGAGCTGGAGACGCAGAGCAGGTCAAGCCTGCGCGCGGCCAGCGCCGGCAGCAGGTAGGCGACCGTCGAGCCCGTTCCGAGACCTACGCGCATGCCGTCCTCGACGAGCCCTGCAGCGCTCTCCGCCGCGAGCTGCTTCTCTCGCTCAACGCTCGCCATTGCGTGTTACATCTGCTTGTCGTCGCGATCGCCGAAGATCGCGGTCATCACCAGAATCGACACGCACGACCGCCCTCGCGGCCGACTCGACGGGGTTCGCGTCGCCTCACCAGGGCGCGTATGCGCCGGCGTTGGCGGCGCGCATCGCCGTCACGTAGCCGGCCCGCTGGATCGCGGCCGGGTCGCCGTCGCCCGGCACGGCGAGCATCCCGCGGAAGTCATCGACGCCGTGAAAGCCCTTGCGGTCCATCCAGCTGGTCAGTCCGTCGAGCAGTTCGGTCGCATACCGGGGGCCGTGCCGCAGCAGCGCCGACGTGGTCATCACGACATCCGCGCCGGCGAGCAGGAAGCGGGCCACGTCGGCCGGAAACTCGACGCCTGTGGTGGCGGCCAGCGAGGCCCGGACGCGACCGTGCAGCAGGGCGATCCAGGTCCGGGGCAGCCGGCCGTCGGCCGGGCTGGACAGGTTGACCCGGGGCAGGATCACGAGCTGTTCGGGGTCGATGTCGGGCTGCAGGAAGCGGTTGAACAGCACGAGCGCGTCGGCCCCCGCGTCGTCGAGGCGGCGGGCGATCTCGCCCGGCGAGCTGAAATACGGGCTGAGCTTGACGGCCACGGGGATCGTGACGGCGGACTTGACGTGCTCGAGCACCTCGACATGGCGCTGTTCGACGTCGCGGCCGGACACCTGGGGGTCGCCCGGGAGGTAATAGATGTTCAGCTCGATCGCTGCGGCGCCGGCATCCTGGATCGCCCGTGCGTATTCGCTCCAGCCCCCGGACGTGATCCCGTTGACGCTTCCGATCACCGGAACGTCGAGCACGCTGACCGCCCGCTCGATCAGGCTGAGATACTCGCGGGGCCCGGGATCCTCCTTCATCACGGCCGGGACGTAGTCCATCGCCTCGCCAAAGCTGTCGGCGGGTCCGTCGACGAGCTCGGCGATCGCCGCCGAGCGCTCGCGCAGCTGCTCTTCGAACAACGAGTACAGCACGACCGCGCCGACCCCGCTCTCGCCCAGCCGCCGCACCCCGTCGAACGTGTAGGAGAGCGGCGACGGCGAGGCCACGAGCGGGTTGCGCAGGGACAGCCCCATGTACGTGGTTGAGAGGTCGGTCATGTTTCCTCTTGCGGGTTGCGCGGGAACTCCTGAGGCCCGCGGGTGGCCATCTCCTCGTACACCGCCCAGCGCAGGTCGACGGTCTGCTGGGCCAGACCCGCGAGCCGCTCGGCCTCGCCCGGATCGACGTTGCCCAGCGCGCGGAAGCGCAGCTCGCCCTTGCGGTAGTCGGCAAGCGGCATGCGCGGCCGCGGCGAGTCGAGCAGGAACGGGTTGGCGCCGTCGGTGCGGGCCACCGGGTTGTAGCGGACCAGCGGCCAGTGCCCGCTGGCCACCGTGCGGTATTGCTGATCGAGTCCGTTCTTCAGGTCGTAGCCGTGGGCGATGCAGTGTGCGTAGGCGATGATCAGGGAGGTCCCCTCGTACGCCTCCGCCTCGCGGAACGCGCTCAGCGTCTGCTGCGGATCTGCGCCCATCGCGACGCGGGCCACATACACACTGGACAGCGCGATCGCCTGGAGCGCGAGGTCCTTGGTCGGCATCTTCTTCCCGGCTGTCGCGAACTTGGCCACGGCGCCCAGCGGCGTCGCCTTCGACATCTGCCCGCCGGTGTTGGAGTAGACCTCGGTGTCCATCACCAGCACGTTGACGTTGTGGCCGCTGGCCAGCACGTGATCGAGCCCGCCCGAGCCGATATCGTACGCCCAGCCGTCGCCGCCGACGATCCACACGCTGCGCCGCAGCAGGTGGTCCATCACGCTGCGCAGCTCCTCGACAACGGGGCCGTCGAGCGTCGCCAGCCGCCGCTTGAGCTCGGCCAGCCGGCCGCGCTGTTCACGCAGCTCGGACTCCCGCAGCTGCGGGGCATTGAGGATCTCCTGCACGAGCTCGGCCCCGATCTGCTCGCTCAGCTCGGCCAATCGCCGGCGGGCGATCTCGGTCTGCCGCTCCACCGCGAGCTGCATCCCCAGGCCGAACTCGGCGTTGTCCTCGAACAGCGAATTCGACCACGCGGGGCCCCGCCCGTCGGTGCCCACCGTCCACGGCGTGGTGGGGAGGTTGCCGCCGTAGATCGACGAGCACCCGGTGGCATTCGCGACCATCAGGCGTTCGCCGAACAGCTGCGAGATCAGCTTGATGTACGGCGTCTCGCCGCACCCTGCGCACGCCCCCGAGAACTCGAACAGCGGCTCCAGGAACTGCGTCCCGCGCACCGTTCCGAAGTCGACCCGGGAGCGATCCGCCTCCGGCAGCCGCTCGAAGAACTCGATGTTGCGGCGCTCGCCGGCGACCAGCGGCTCGCGCGCGTCGAGGTTGATCGCCTTGTGCACGGGGTCGCCTCCCTCCGACACCGGACAGGCCTCGACGCACAGCCCGCAGCCGGTGCAGTCCTCCACGTACACCTGCAGCGTGTAGCCGGTGTCCGGCAGCCCGGGTCCGTTGAGCGGCGCCGACTTGAAACCGGCAGGCGCGTCCGTGAGCCGCGCCGCGTTGTAGTAGCGGGTGCGGATCACGCTGTGCGGGCACACGAAGCTGCAGTTGCCACACTGGATGCACAGCTCCGAGTCCCACACCGCCACCTGGTCGGAGATGTTGCGCTTCTCGTACTTGGTCGTGCCGCTCGGGAAGGTGCCGTCGACCGGCAGCGCGCTGACCGGAAGCTCGTCGCCGTGACCGGCCATCATCGTCGCCAGCACGGTGCGCACGAACTCCGGCGCGTCCGCCGGCACGAGCGGCCGCGGCTGCAGCTCGGATGTGACCTCGGTCGGCACCTCGACCTTGTGCAGCCCTTCCAGCGAGCGGTCGACCGCGGTCTGGTTGCGCTCCACCACCTCCGCGCCGCGACGGCCGTAGGTCTTGGCGATCGCCTTCTTGATGGCGACGATCGCCTGCTCGGGCTCCATCACGCCGGAAATGGCGAAGAAGCACGTCTGGAGCACCGTGTTGGTCCGGCCGGCCAGGCCCGCATCGCGAGCGATACGGCCGGCATCGATGACGTACAGCTTGATCTTCTTGGCCAGGATCTGCTCCTGCACCGGCCGCGTGAGCGCGTCCCACACCTCGTCCGCCGCATGGTGCGTGTTGATCAGCAGCGTGGCCCCGGGCGCTGCTCGCTCGAGCACCTCCGAGCGCTCGAGGAGCCCCCACTGGTGGCAGCCGACGAAGCTCGCAGAGGCGACCAGGTACGGCGCCTCGATCGGCTTCGGCCCGAACCGCAGGTGAGAGATCGTCTGCGAGCCGGATTTCTTGGAGTCGTAGACGAAGTAGGCCTGCGCCTGCAAACCCTCGTCGCCGAGGATCTTGATCGTGTTCTTGTTCGCCCCGACGGTTCCGTCGGCGCCGAGTCCGAAGAACACGGCGCGCACGTTCGCCGCCGGCTCGATGTCGAGGGTCGGGTCGTAGGCCAGGCTCGTGCCGGACACGTCGTCGTTGATCCCGATCGTGAACCGCCGCTTCGGCTGCTCGTGCTCGAGCTCGGCGAACACCCCGGCCACCATCCCCGGGCTGAACTCCTTCGACGAGAGGCCGTAGCGGCCGCCGATCACCGCCGGCATCCGTTCGAGCTCGCCGTCAGCGTGCGCCTCGCTCAGCGACGCCAGCACGTCGAGGAACAGTGGCTCGCCGAACGCCCCCGGCTCCTTCGTGCGGTCGAGCACGGCGATGCTCGTCACGCTCCGCGGGAGCGCCCGCACCAGCTCCTGCGCCGGGAACGGCCGGTACAGCCTGAGCTGCGCGACGCCGACCCGCTCCCCCCGCTCCTGCAGGAACGCAGCCGTCTCCCGCGCGGTCTCGCAGCCCGAGCCCATGATCACGATCACCCGCTCTGCCTCCGGGTGGCCGGCGTAATCGACCAGCCCATAGCGGCGGCCGGTGCGCTCGGCCAGCTGATCCATGGCGCCCTGCACGATCCCGGGTACCCGTGCGTAGAACGGGTTCGACGTCTCGCGAGCCTGGAAGAACGTGTCCGGGTTGTGTGCCGTGCCGCGGATGAACGGGTGCTCTGGAGACAGCGAGCGGCGTCGGTGCTCCCACACGAGCTCCTCGGGGACGAGCGCAGCCAGATCCCCGTCGTCCAGCATCTCGATCGTGTTCACCTCGTGCGAGGTACGGAATCCGTCGAAGAAGTGCAGAAACGGGACTCGGCTCTTGTGCGTGGCGGCGTGGGCCACCAGCGCCATGTCATGGGCCTCCTGAACCGACGCCGCTGCCAGCAACGCGAAGCCGGTCTGGCGGACCTGCATCACGTCGGAGTGATCGCCGAAGATCGACAGCGCCTGCGTCGCCAGGGCGCGGGCCGCCACGTGCATGACCATCGGGGTCAGCTCCCCGGCGATCTTGTACATGTTCGGGATCATCAGGAGCAGGCCCTGCGAGGCGGTGAACGTCGTGCCGAGCGCCCCGCCCTGGAGTACGCCGTGCAGCGCCCCTGCCGCCCCCGCTTCGCTCTGCATCTCCATCACGGAGGGCACCGTGCCCCAAAGGTTGGGGCGGGCCCGGCTGGACCACTCGTCCGCGAACTCGGCCATCGGCGAGGAGGGGGTGATCGGGTAGATGCAGCAGACCTCGCTGAGCCGGTAGGCGACCGATGCCGCGGCCTCGTTGCCGTCAATTGTCGCGCGCATCAGACTGACGCCTCGATCACGTCGAGATGGGGTGCCACGAACACGTTCGGCGGATTCGGCGCTCTGTCCGGGATCATCTCGATCGAGTGCACCGGGCACTGCTCGTAGCACGCCTGGCAGCCGGTGCAGCGATCATAATCGTACTCGTAGCGCAGTCCCGGTCCCAGCTTGATGACGGCGTCCTCGGGGCAGGCCCCCACGCAGCCGTCGCACTCGCAGCAGTTCCCGCATGACAGGCACCGGCGCGCCTCGAACACGGCGTCGTCGGAGGGCAGCGACCCCACCACTTCGGCGAAGTCACCGACCCGCTGCTGGGGTTCGAGCTCGGGCTGCTGGCGGCGCCCCGCATCGCCGAAGAACCACAGGTTGAGG
This sequence comes from Solirubrobacteraceae bacterium, assembly GCA_052148275.1. Lineage (GTDB taxonomy): Bacteria > Actinomycetota > Thermoleophilia > Solirubrobacterales > Solirubrobacteraceae > Palsa-465. Next base: position 19,898 of record JBKQIR010000001.1, on the reverse strand, counting down.
ATCTCGAACGGAGCCTCCGGATGCTTGGGCGGCCGCACGTAGGCCTCGCCGCGCAGCCAGGCGTCGATCTCGCGAGCAGCGCGCTTGCCGTGGCCGACCCCGATCGTCACTGTCCGGTCGGCCGGGACCATGTCGCCACCGGCGAACACCCCGGGCGCCCCGGTCATCAGCGAGCTCGAGACCTTGACCGTCCCGTCGCGCTCGAACTCGACTCCCGACACGGCGCGCAGAAACTCCGTGTCGCTGTCCTGGCCGAGGGCGAGGATCACCGAGTCCGCGGCCAGCGTCTCGAACCGGCCCGTGGGCTGCGGGAAGCCGGTCTCGTCGAGCTCCATCTGCTCGATCTGCAGCGTCTCGCCCTCGAACGCCTTGATCGTCCGCAGCCAGTTCATCCGCACGCCCTCGCGCTCGGCATCCTGCGCCTCGTCCTCGTGCGCGGGCATCTGCTCGCGGGTGCGGCGATAGACGATGATCGCCTCCTCGGCGCCGAGCCTTCGGGCCGTGCGCGCCGCGTCCATCGCCGTGTTGCCGCCACCGTAGACCGCCACCCGCCGACCGACCGACGGCCGCTCCCCCGAGGCCACGCCGCGCAGGAACGCGACGGCGTCGACCATCGGACCGGCGTCCATGGCCGGGATGTTCACCTTCTTCGACAGGTGCGCGCCGACGGCCACGAACACGGCGTCGAAGCCGCCATCCCGCCTTTCCGCCGCCAGGTCGGTGACCCGGTGGTCCTGGATGAATCGCACGCCCAGCGCCTTGATGCGGTCGATCTCGCCGGCCAGCACATCGCGCGGCAGTCGGTAGGCGGGGATCCCGTAGCGCATCATCCCCCCGGGCTCCTCGCCCGCGTCGTGAACCTCGACATCGTGGCCGAGCCGGGCGAGGTGACAGGCGGCCGAGAGGCCGCTGGGGCCGCTGCCGACGACCAATACCCGCTTGCCGCTGCGGACCGAAGGCGGCTCGAACAGCCACCCGTGCTCGAGCGCCAGATCACCCAGGAACCGCTCGACGGCATGGATCGAGACGGCGCTGTCAAGGCTTGCCCGGTTGCAGCTGGTCTCGCACGGGTGGTAGCAGACGCGCCCGTGTATGGCCGCGAACGGGTTGTCGGCGGTCAGCGTGCGCCACGCCCGCTCGAACTCGCCGGCCTCCACCAGATCGAGGTAGGCCTGGATATTCTCGCCGGCCGGACAGGCGGCGTTACATGGCGGGAGGAGATCGACGTACACCGGCCGCTCCGCGCGCACAGGCCCCGAGCGGGAGCGCCCATGGGCGAGATCGGGCAGCGGTGTGATCTCCTGGGCCGACCGCGCCGGTCTCGGTGCCGGCCGTCGTTCTGATCGTTGAAAGTGCCGCGGCTCTGGACTCACGCGATGTATCTTCGCACTGGCGTCAATGCCTAACCCGTCGGCCGGGTGTGGCGCTGCCGCTATTAGTGGCGCGCATACTTCCATGGGTGTCCTGTGAATCTCGATCTGCCCGTCAGCGACTTGTGAAGGGGCGGCCGGCGAGCCCCGATCCGAGCGATGACGCTGACGGGTCGCGACGAGACGGTGTAGCGCTGTGATCGGAGCGGTGGAATCTGCAGCGACGGGCGTGATGGTGGGACTGGTCGGGCAGTGACGGGACATGGGTCATGGATGGGCTAGACGGGCACGGCTCGCCGGAGATGATCGGGGCGTCGGTCTCGGGCCCGGCTCCGATCCAGCGGCAGCTGCCGGAGGTGCCGCTTGGCGGTAGCCCGTTTCCGCCGATCGCCGAGTATGGGTTCCTGTCGGATTGCGAGACGTTGGCGCTTGTCGCTCCGAGCGGGAATGTCGAGTGGCTGTGCCTGCCGAGAGTGGACTCGCCGAGCGTGTTTGGCGCGCTGCTGGATCGCCAGGCGGGTCGCTTCCGGCTGGGTCCGAAGGGGGCTGCCGTACCGGTCTCCCGGCGCTACCTGCCCGGAACGATGGTGCTCGAGACGAGCTGGGGGACTGGTGAAGGATGGGTGATCGTCCGCGACGCCTTGCTGATCGGGAGCTGGCACCATGAGGACGAGCGCTCGCGCACGCACCGCCGCGCGCCGACCGACTACGACGCCGAGCATGTGCTGCTCCGCACGGCCCGATGCGTCAATGGTGAGGTCGAGATCGTGCTCGAGTGCGAGCCGGCGTTCGACTACGGGCGCGAGCGCGCGAGGTGGGAGTACACCGGGTCCGGCTACCACGAGGGGATCACGGTCTGCGAGAGCGAAGACCTGCAGCTCACGCTGAGAACGGACATGCGGCTCGGTTTCGAGGGGCCACGGGCGACGGCCCGGCATCGAATGAAGGCAGGGGAGCAGCTGTACTGCGCGCTGTCCTGGAGCGAGCACGCGCCGCCGCAGAGCTTCAAGGAGGCGTACAAGCGTCTCGTCTGGACCGCTCATCATTGGCAGCACTGGCTCGACGGCGGCGCGTTCCCCGATCACCCCTGGCGCCAGTATCTGCAGCGCAGCGCCCTGACGCTGAAGGGACTGACGTATACGCCGACCGGGGCGCTCGTCGCGGCCGCGACGACATCGCTGCCGGAGACGCCGCACGGGGAGCGCAACTGGGACTACCGCTACAGCTGGATCCGCGACTCGACGTTCATGCTCTGGGCGCTGTACACGCTCGGCTTCGACTGGGAGGCAAATGACTTCTTCTCCTTCATCGCCGACGTCGCCGGCGGCAACGAGGATCTGCAGGTGATGTACGGGGTGGGCGGGGAGCGCCGACTCGAGGAGCAGGTCCTCGATCACCTCGGAGGCTATGAGCGGGCACGGCCGGTGCGGATCGGCAACGACGCCTACCGGCAGGCTCAGCACGATGTGTGGGGCGGACTGCTCGACTCGGTATACCAGCACACGCGCTCGCGCGATTCGATGCCGGAGCGCGTGTGGCCCATTCTGGAGCGTCAGGTCGAGGCCGCGATCGAGAACTGGCGCAAACCGGACCGCGGCATCTGGGAGGTCCGCGGTGAGCCCAAGCACTTCACGTCCTCGAAGATGTTCTGCTGGGTCGCGTGTGATCGTGGCGCGCGGTTGGCCGCGATGCGCGAGGACTGGGAGCGTGTGGAGCGCTGGCGCGCGGCCGCGGACGAGATTCACGCGGACGTATGCGCCCACGGCGTCGACGACCGAGGCGTTTTCGTGCAGCACTACGACACGACTGCGCTGGACTCCGCACTGCTGCTGATGCCGCTGCTCCGCTTCCTCCCGCCCGACGACAGCCGCGTGCACAACACGGTGTTCGCGATCGCCGAGGAGCTGACCGACAACGGACTCGCGCTCCGCTACCGCACCGATGAGACCGATGACGGTCTGGCGGGCCGCGAGGGCTGCTTCCTGATCTGCTCGTTCTGGCTTGTGTCAGCATTCTGCGAGATCGGACAGTACGATCGCGCGCGCGAGCTGTGCGAGCGCGTGCTCGGCTACGCGAGCCCGCTGGGCCTGTATGCGGAGGAGATCGATCCACGCACTGGCCGCCACCTCGGCAACTTCCCCCAGGCGTTCACCCACCTCGCATTGATCAACGCGGTCATGCACGTGATCCGCGCCGACGAGTTGCTGCTCGCGCAGCGCTCCCCATGGGCGCACCAGAGCTGAGCCAGAGTTGAGAATCAGTGGTCTTGGCCCTTGGGCCAATGACAAGTCCGGCAGCCGCAGCTAGAAAACGTGTCATTGTGACGGCGATCCACGGCAGCGCCTTGCGCGCGCCCTGAGCGAGGAGGAGGACGAATAGCTTTCCAGGGTGGTGGAGAGGGGCGATTTTCCCTGAGCTCGCACGAGCGGCGATCCGTGCGGATCAAGGTGGGTTGCGAGTTTCATTTCGATACGCCGCTTCCGGTGCCGGCCGTCGTGCTCCTGCGGGCTCGCCAGGACGGTGGTGTGACGGTGCAGCGCGAGATGTGGCACGTGCAGCCGACGGCGTCCTTCGCGGATCTCGTTGACATGTATGGCAACCACGCGCGGCGTGTGATGATCGGGGCGGGGAAGGCGAGCCTGCGCTACGACGCGGAAGTCACTGCGTCCGCCGGCTTGGACGAGGTGAGCCCCGAAGCAGTGCAGCACCGTGTCGAGGATCTGCCTGGCGACATCCTCATCTACACTCTGGCCAGCCGCTATTGCCTCTCCGACATGCTCTCCGACGCGGCGGTGAGCATGTTCGGGACGACCCCGCTGGGATGGGAGCGAGTGCAGGCGGTCTGTGACTGGGTCCACGGCAATGTCCGCTTTGATCACGCCGCCAGCGGGCCGCACACAACCTCGGTGGACGTGTTCCAGGGGAGGGTGGGCGTCTGTCGTGACTTCGCGCATCTTGCGATCTCGTTCCTCCGAGCGCTGAACATTCCGGCGCGGTACGTGTTCGGCTACCTCCCCGACATCGACGTGACGCCCTCACGTGAACCGATGGATTTCTGCGCCTGGATGGAGGTATACCTCGGTGGAAGATGGTGGACGTTCGACCCCCGCAACAACGCACGCCGGATCGGGCGAGTCGTGATCGCGCGTGGTCGTGACGCGATGGACGTGGCGATGGTGACGTCGTACGGCCGGTTGTTGCTCGAGGAGATGACCGTGTGGGCGGCGGAGATCGTTCCGGCTCTCGCGGCTCTCGAGGATCGGCCGCGGTAGGGTCTCCAACACGGAAGCTGCAGGGCCTGCCGGCCCGATCAGCCCAGCATCGATATGGCCGGCGCCGGCGCCGAACTGGAGCAGCTGCGGGTCTGCTCGTGCTCGAGAGATACCCCCACTCCGAGCCGATGAACGCTTCGACGCATCACCGAGGGGAGCATCCGCGGGAGGACATGCCAAAGGCGTGGTGTGCGCGGCTCGGTGTGCGTACGATGGCGCCGGCTGCGGCCTCGTGAGAGACTCTTGTCGTGGTTCGCGACAGGGGTCGTCCGAGTTGACCGGGCTCGAGGGTGAAGAACCCGGGGTGGAGGAGAGCGAGTCGAGTGACCGACCGGCAAAGGTCCCGATCACCGCTCGGATACTGCTGCGCGAGTCGCTGAGCGCTCGGCGGGCGGCGCTGATCATCGCGGGGTTCACGGTTCTGATCACGATCGGGGGCGCGATCCTCGAGCGGATCTTCGACCATCGCGAGTTCCACACGTTCGGTAGAGGGCTCTGGTTTACTCTGCAAACGGTCACGACCGTCGGTTACGGGGACGTCACGCCCATGCGTGCGAGCGGACGATTCATTGCCGCCGTCGTGATGCTCGCCGGGATCGGCTTTCTTGCCGTGATCACAGCGTCGGTGACGGCGTCGCTGGTTGAGAGCAGCCGGCGTCGTTACACCGCGAAGTCCGACATCGACTTGGCGAACCGGCTCGAGGAGCTCAGCGAACGACTGGCAAGGATCGAGGCGGCCCTCGACCAGCCGGAGTCGCCGGGCTCATCCGATCGCCTCGGCTGATCAGACCGGCTCGGCCGCTGAGCGCCAGAAGAGCTCCCCGCGTACCGCAGCCGGCCCTGCCTGTTTCTTCACGTGCGTCGGGGCCCGAACGCCAGTTCGAACCGGCCCTCCTCGGTGATCTCGCGCCCGTCGTCGTTCTCGACGATCGAATAGCGCGAGGCGAGCTGTGACAAGGCCGCAGCCACGATCGCAGGTTTGAGCTTGGTCTCCTGAGCCAGCTCGTCGATCGTCGCCTTGCCGTCGGCGATCGCTTTGAGGACCCGAGCCACATCCTCGCGCTCCGCCTCCGTTCGCAGATATCCGCGCTGGGCCTTCTGTACGTCGCCGCTCTTGGCGAGCTTTGTCAGCGTCGTCGACACCGTCGCACGCGGCAGGCCGGTCTGGTCGGCGACCTGCCCGGCAGTCAGCGCTTCGCCGCGGGGGAGCGCCGCCAGCACGGCGGCCCTCATGGCGCCGGGAGCCGTCCTCCGCGAGCCTGCCCTCGGCTGCCGTTCACGTCGAGCCCGAGCGCGCTGCGTGGCGGGCATGTCTCGCTGCGGTGACGGCGCCTCGCTGCGCGCGTGTGCGGAACCGCGGCTCGACGGCGCCGAGCTGTCCGGGTCCAGCGCAGCGAGTGCCGTGCGCAGTTGGTCGGCCTCGCGCTCGAGCTGGTTGAGGCGCTCCTGGATCTGCTCACATATCCGGTTGATCAAGTCCGCCACATCCTGGGGTAGGGAATCGAGCGACGATCGTATCCTCTGTCGCGCCGCCCTCATCGAGAGCTACCAGAGGGGCCGCCTGCTCGCTCGCTCGCGCCGCTTTCGCGGCGGACGTCTTGGCTCCTCTCGGTGGCGTTCGACGCCGCCACCAGGTGCCCGCATGTGGGCGGCATCGGCACAAACGGGGTTGTCGCTCGGGCGAGAACATTCGTGAGCCGATGCGAAAATGGCGGCGTGAGTGACGCCCGGCCTGCAGACGACCGCCTGGCGCTGTCGATGTTTACGCATCGCCGCGCACTCAACCCGCTCCTGACGGCGTCAGCCAGTGCCCGGACGCGTGTCTGCTCGGACATGTCGCCGGCGCTTGCGTGCGGCCCACAAGAAGCGGATTGCGCTGCCGACTCCGAGCGCGACCATCGGGACCGACGCGACCTGGAGCGCCCTTTCCGCCTTGGACCCGAGCTTCTTCGGCGGTGGGTAGCCGACCCTGGCGATCGTGGCCGATAACCATCCGCTCCACCAGGCAGCGCACCACAGTTGCATCGATTTGCGTGCCTCGGCATCAGCCACGCGCTGGGCGACGAGCAGGATGGCGGCCCATACGGCGCCGCAGCCGATGCTGTACGCCGTGTAGTTATGGAGTCGCGCTCGCATTTGCGTTGTCCTGGACCCCGGCATCCGATGGCCCGGACGGAGCGGGCGATCACCCAACGATATCCGCTCGGCCATGCCGACTCATCTGCGATCCCCGCCACCGCTGCGCGAGGCACGCGCGCGCCAGAGCTCAGCGCGAGCGTCGCTCATGCTTCCCGCGGTCGAGCGCCCGAGTAGCCTTGCCGCACGGGTGCAGCAGTGTCGAGGAATGGCAAAACGAAGTGTTCATCTCGACCACCGCTCGTTTGACATCACGTTCGCGAGCCGGCCGCCTGACCTGGACAAGCCCAAGCGGCTCGCGCGCGGGCGGCCTGGCGGACCAGGTGGTCGCGCTCGGCGACGTTCGTGGCCCGACGGGCGGCCTCGGTGTACGCCGAGGCGGCGGCGGGCAGGTCGCCGTCGAGCTCGTGCAGGTGCCCGCGCACGGCGTGCCACCGGTGCCGCCCGCCGATCACCTCGCGCAGCCGGTCGGTCTCGCGCAGCCCGGCGGCGGCACCGAGGACATGGCCGACCGCGACAGCGCGGCCGAGCATCGCGGCGGGGTTCTGGCGCACGGGATCCTCGGGCAGCGCGACGAGGTCGTCGTACCACGAAAGGATCTGCGGCCAGTCGGTCTCCTCGGCGCTCGCCGCGTCGCCGTGCAAGGCGGCGATCGCGGCCTCGACCTGGTAGCGGCCCGGGCGCCGTTCCTCCGTCTGCATGGCGAGCGCCGACTGCAGGACGCGCACGCCCTCGGCGATCTCACGGCTGTCCCAGAGGCCGCGGTCCTGCCGGTCGAGCGTGACGATCCGGCCCTCGGGGTCGAGCCGAGCCGGGAGCCGTGCGTGGTTCAGGAGCATCAGCGCGAGCAGCCCGCGCGGCTCGGGCTCCTCGGTGGCGAGGGTGAGCTGGCGGGCGAGCCGGATCGCCTCGCCGGCCAGGTCCACGCGGCCAGTATGGCCGGCGGTGTAGACGAGGTAGAGCACGCGCAGCACGACGGCGAGGTCGCCGGGCTGGTCCAGGCGGCGCCCGCGCAGGGTGCGCTTGGCGCGGCTGATCCGCTGCGCCATCGTCGCCTCGGGGACGTAGAACGCGTCGGCGATCTCCCGGGTGGTGAGGCCGCCGACGGCGCGCAGGGTCAGCGCCACCTGGGAGGCGGGCGCGAGGTCCGGGTGACAGCAGCAGAAGAGCAGGAAGAGGGTGTCGTCGCCCTGCGCCGTGACTGCGGGCCGGGGCTCCGCGTACGTCGTCTCCTCGCGGCGGTGCCGGGCGACCTCGCTGCGGTGGGCGTCGACGAGCCGCCGCGTCGCGACCGTGGTCAGCCACGCGCGCGGGTCGCGCGGCGGGTGCTCGGGCCAGACCCGGAGCGCGTCCAGCAGCGCCTCCTGGAGCGCGTCCTCGGCGGCGTCGAAGTCCTCGCCCCGGCGGACCAGGCCCGCGAGCATCCGCGGGACGAGGGCGCGCAGCGCGCCCTCGTCCAGCCGTTGAAGTGGCTCGTCGATCACGCCGGTCAGCCCTCCGGCGGCGCCTCGGACATGACCTCCCGGACGTCGATCCACTCGTACAGCGGCTCGCCGCCAGGGCCGGGCTCGGAGGAGACGTACGCCGCGAGCTCGACCGCGCGCTCGTGGGACTCGACGTCGATCATGTACCAGCCCGCGACCAGGTCGCTGGTCTCGGGGAGCGGGCCGTCGGTGATGACGGGCGCCGCGTCCGGGCCGCCGTAGCGCACCCATGTTCGCGCCGGCGTGAGCGCCTGCGCGTCGACATACTCGCCGTTCTCTTCGAGCAGTTCGCTGACGTGCCTGAGGAAGGCCATATGAGCCTCCACGTCCTCAGGCGCCCACCGGTCCATCGGGGGCACGGGTCGGTGCGGCTCCGGGCCGCCGCGGTAGTGCTTGAGAAGCAGGTACTTCGGCATCGTGGCCTCCTGGTGTCGTGGGCCGCGCCTGTCGAGGCCCTTCACCTGGTGAGCGGAGCCGGCGGGCGCTTCTCGACATCGTGGCGCTGTCGTGAGCGTAGACCTCGACGCGGTAGCCGTCCGGCTCGGCTTGACGAGTGCCAAACGCCCGACATCGTCGCTGTCAGCGCATGTGCTTCTCCGCGCGGCGATTCGCGCGGACGCTCACGGCCGCGCCGCGGAAGTCCTGGACGCTGACCGCGGAGCTGTCTGCCCAGCTGGGGTCGGTGCCATCGGCGATCACTGTCGGCTTGCCCCCGCCGAACGGCACCGTCTCGATCACGCTTCGCGGACCGCCGCAGTCGAGGCCGGGGGGCGACCCTGCGATCAGCAGGGAACCGCCGGAGGTCGAGATGCCGAAGGGGGCGAAGCCGTTCGCGAGCTTCGCCACGACTTTGCGGGTGGCGAGGTTCACGCTCAACGGCCAGACGACGCCGCAAGCCGCGCCCTCGGCTGCCAGATGCAGGCCGTCGCTCGACAGCGCCACCGGCCATCCGTTCAGCCGCATGATCGGCCTCGAATGGCCACCTGAGATCAAGTCAAGCTCGGGCAGACCGGAGTTGGGCATCTGCTCGTAGAGGATCCCCTGCGGCCCCCAGAGTGGAAACTCGTTGGAGCCGCTGCGGGTCAGCTGCTGCGCCGGCCGGCCGATCATCGCCGACCAGATGTCGGCGTTACCGTCCACATGCGGGATCACCTCGTAGGCGACCCGGTCGGGCGTCGTCGGGGAGAAGCTCGGGCCGCCGAAGCCGTTCAGGAACCCAGTCGCCACGTTGCTCACCTGCTTGGTCGCGACGTCGACGACCTGCAGATGCTGTCCGAACGCGGAGCCCGTCGGATGCGGATCTACGACCGCGGCAACCAGAGCGGAATCGGGCGACCAGACGATTCCCGTGACCGCATCACGGGAGCTGAAGTACTCGCCGACCAGCCCTCCGCACACGTCGAAGATCCCCAGCCCGGAGGCGCCGCCGAAGTCCGTCACAGCGATCATACGCCCGTTCGGTGAAAGCTCGGGGGTGGCCGCCTCGAACAGCTGCTGGCGGCCGGAGCCGTCCGCGGCGGCGACGTAGACCATGCCCTTGGCGCCCGCATATTTGGCATCGACGTAGGCGAGTTGCCGCGTGCGCGAGCACTGTGCCGCCGCGCGGGCTGACGGCATCCCCCGCGCCCCGCCGGCGAGCAGCAACGCCGCGGACAGCAACGCCCCGGTCACGAGCACGGCCACCCAGCGCACCGCAGCGCCGGAGCAACGACCCCAGCGACTATCCGGAGAGCTCGACATCTCCCGCATCATCGCACCTCGGCACCCGCACGGCCGCCGGCACTGATGGATCTGCGTCTCGCTTCAGCTGCCGGGTAGACCCCAGAATCGTCCGTGCAGTCCGACCGACCGGAAGTAGTCGGCGGCTGCGGCGGGTGTGAGGAAGTGACGACCCGATGTCCGCCTGGTGCATCGTGCTTGGTTACGCGCGGTGATCCGTACCCGGTCGGCATTGAGTTCTACCATGGAACGCACTAGATGGAACACGTCTACGTCGCTGCGGTGAGTCGGGCCACGAGCGTGCGCGCCGCGTCGGCGAGCTCCGGAGGGTCGAGGACTTCGACCGGGGCATCGAGCAGCGACGTCCACACGAGGAAGCTGTGCGTCCACGAACCAACGGTGGTCACGATGCATGCGTCCTCGCCGTCCGGCTCGACCGTCGCGTATCGCTTCGGGACCCGGGGCCCGACCTCTGAGGCGGGGGCGTGGAGCCTGATCCGTCCCCGCGCGGCGGGCGTCTCGCCGGCGCCGTCCCGTCGTAGCTGCTGCTTCACATAAGCGGCCGGGTCTTTGCCCGGGACCGTCCGCCGCGGGCAGCGCCCACCTTCCCTGACACGTCCGTGGATCCGGTCGATACGGAAGGTGCGCCAATCCTCTCGGTCATTGTCGAACGCAACTAGGTACCACCGATAGCCGCTGTAGACCACCGCCGCGGGTTCGACGCTGCGCTTGGTCGTTTTGTCGTCTCTCGCCACGTAGGCGAAGTGCAGCCGGGCGCCGTCACGGCACGCTCCGGCCAGTGTCGCCAGGAGGTCGGCGTCGATCTGCGGTCCGTCGATGCCGAAGGCCGAGGTCGCGTCGCTGAGCGCGCTGACCCTGCGCCTCAGTCGTGAGGGCAGGACCTGTTCGAGCTTTGCCAGCGCGCGGACGGATGTCTCCTCGATGCCGGCGATCGAACCTGCGGCTGCCGTCCTGAGGCCCACGGCGACCGCGACCGCCTCCGCGTCGTCGAGCAGCAGCGGCGGCAGCTCGCTGCCCGCGCTCAGCCGATAGCCACCGGCCACCCCGGGGGCGGCCTCGATCGGGTAGCCAAGCGTGCGCAGCTTGTCGATATCACGCCGGATCGTCCGTGGTCCGACATCGAGGCGATCGGCGAGCTCCTTGCCGGTCCATTCGCGTCGGATCTGCAGCAGTGAGAGCAGGGCGAGAAGGCGGGCGGATGTCTGGACCATCGTGGCGCACAGCTTTACAGCAATTGCGGACTGAAGTTGACCGCAGCATCTCTCCCGACCGGGGCGATCGGGCTCGTGATCGTCGACCTGGTAATGCGCTCTGCGACCGGCGGCGTGACCGCGTGGGAGCTCGCCGGACCGCTCGCGATCACCGGCTACGGAATGGGCATGGTGTTCGTACCGATGTTCGATGTGGTCCTTGCGGGAGTCGAGCCTCACGAAATGGGATCGGCTACCGGACTTCTCCAATCCGTCCAACAGCTCGCGATTTCGCTCGGGACCGCGGCTGCGGGCACAGTCCTGTTCGATCGACTTGGGACCGGCCACGGACCCACGCTTTCGTCGGCGCGGCCGACCAGGCGCTGCTGGTCGCCGTGTTGTTCCTGATCGCCGCCTGCATGGCCGTGTTCTGGCTGCCCAAGCACGCTCGAGCGACGCATACGCACCGGCACGCTGAGCAGTCAGGCCGAAGCGAAGCGGCGGGCGTTCAGGCGCGCGCCGCTCTCGCATGGTCGGCAAGGCACGCACAGCTGCGCAGGATTATGCGATCGCCGGTTAGAGACCCGAGGAAGCAAAGCGATCGTGGCGCAGCACCGCCAGCTCGGCTTGGGCCACTCCCTCGACGCAGGAGCCGAACACGCGATCGCCGACGGCCACGTCCGCAGCGCCCTCGCCGAGCTCGTCGACGACGCCCGCCGCCTCGTGGCCCATGGTCTGGGGGAGCTCCCCATCCATCAGGCCCTTGCGCTTCTTCCAGTCGCTCGGGTTCACGCCAGCCGCGCGCACCGCGATCCGAACCTGGCCGGAACCGGGATGCGGATCGGGGAGATCGACGATCTCGAGGACCTCCGGGCCCCCGAACTGGCTGAAACGGACCGCCTTCATCCATGGCTCCGATGTCGACTCAGGGTGTCGCGGTTACTGTTGCGTAGAACAGTCTCTAAGCCTCGCGTGCCGGGCTCGAGCTCGGCGGCACGCGTGGGCAGGGCTGTCTGGTCGCCCCGCGATCCGCCGCAGGACTCTGGGCGCGGCGAGAGCGATGCGTCCGGCAGGACGACGCCGGGCCGGCCCCGAGCGACGCCGCCGCGGGCGGTTCGGCTCGCTGACTTCGGCTCAGGTCTACTCCGAAACCGCCAAGCCGGCGAGATGCACGCTCATCCAGGAGACGCTGTGGTCCAGCAGGTCTGCGGCATCGATGAGCTCACTGCGCGCGCCTCCTACCTTTCCGACCGTTGCGCGACCACGCGTAAGGTAGTCGCAAAGGAGGACGGCGAAGTAATCCTCGCCGTCCCAGTCCACAATCCCAGTAGTGTCGTCAAGACAGCTGACCGTGCGGATTGCGGTTGCGCCGTCCGGGAGAACGACCTTGTGGTGTCGGATGACGCGACGCTTGATGGGGACCTCGGCGAGGTATTCGGCGAGGTGAAGGAGGGTGACCGTATCGGGATCCGCGCCGAGTCGCAGGATCTTGGCCCGAGCCCGTACCAGGCGGTCAAGGGGCGATCCAGGCCCGTAGTAGTCGTTCCACGGCAGCGGCTCTTCGAGCAACATGCGAGCCAGCCGACCACGCGCGCCGAAGCGCCCGTCGGGGTGGTCGTTGACCAGTGTCCCCGGCAGTTGACGGAAGATTTCGGCGAGCGTCCCCACATCAGGGTCCGCCGGCGTGCGGTCCTTGTCGAACGCGGGCGCGTCGAGCAGAGGCGTCGGTCGTTCAGCCTCTGCGCGCGCGTTCACCCAATCGAACTCGTCCCGAGCCCCCAGGTTCATCACGATGGACCCCATCGACCCGACGGCCGCCTCGAGCGCCGAGATCCCAACCGCCCCTCCCTCGATCGGCCCAATCGCACGCAACGACGCGTGAACCATCAGCACGTCTCCGGTCTCGATACCCAGCTGTCGAAGATCTCCGACCAGCTCCAAGCGGGATCGATGCACCGCGCAAGTATGGCGCGAGCACCGCATTCGGAACCAGATGCGGTGCTACCGTGCACCGCGCATAAGTACGACATCTGTAGCCCGCGAGCGCGAGGTGGTCGTGACCGACGTGCAGGACCGCCCCGGCGTTCTGACTGACCTGACTGCAAGATCGCCCGCGCTGGAGTCAACCTCGATCTCGTCGATGTCGCCACCCGAAATCGCGTGGTCTTCGGGGCAGTCGACCTCGCTTCTCTGCGGGCCGCGCTGGACAGCTGGATCAGGCGAGGCGACCCCACGGCGTGGTTAGCGACATCCAGTGAGGTGGTGCTCCCCTGGAGCGCCCGCCGACGCCGCGAGCATCACCCGTTGCGGGTGATGCTTCTACGAGACGATCGGCGAAGACTCACGTTCAATAACCGCCCTGCGGGGCGCTACGAGTCGATGCCACTAGCCCCGAACCGGATTTCACCAGGAGGCGATCGTGATGGACCTCGTCGCATCAAGCTACCCATTCCTCAACATCTTCTGGACGATCCTGATCTTCTTCGCGTGGGTCATCTGGATCTGGATTGCCATCACCGTGCTCATCGACGTCTTCCGTCGCCGCGACATCTCGGGATGGGGCAAGGCCGCATGGGTGATATTTGTGATCGTGCTGCCGTTCATCGGCGTCCTCAGCTATCTGCTCTTCAACCATGACGGGATGGCGGATCGAAGCACGAAGGAAGTCGCGGCCTCGCAGGCGCAGTTCGACGACTACGTACGCCGGACGGCCAGTACAGGCGGTGCGGCCAGCGAGATCGAGAAGGCCAAGCAGCTGCTCGACAGTGGCGTCATCACCCAGGCCGAGTTTGACGCGATCAAGACGAACGCGATTGGCTCGGCGACGCCGGCGTAGGAAGGCACGACGCCGTCGCCCGGAGCGCCGGAGCTCTACGTGCGCTTGACAAGATGCTCTTGTCAGGGCGACGGGCTGGCTGAGAGCGAGCGGGTGCCCGCCGGTCGTCCATTTCGCTCGGCGCTGGTTTGAGCCACACCGCGCCACCCGACGTTCTCCCACCGCTCGCCGGCGGTCTCACCAGACCGCGGGATCATCGCGTTGAGCAGCACCAAGTGCCTCACCGGCGGGCGGTCGCAGACCGGTGGAGCGCCAAACCCCCCTTAAGCGACTGCGCGACCAGCACGACCGGCTCCCAGATCCGTGCGACCTCGACCGCAATCAGGTCGCGGTACTCGGCGCGGCGCAACAAGGATCAGCGGCACGCTCCTGATCAGCACCGACGGCGGTTGTCTCGCGAATGGAGCCGATCGGCGCTTCCGGGTTACGCCAGGTTCACCAGGTCGTGTTGCAGCTCCGCGGCGAGGCGCAGCGAATGGCAGGCTCCTGGCTCCCGGCGTGTGGGCTTCACGCAGGTCTACGGAGCACCCGGCTTGAGCGCGTGCGCAGTGCTGAGTCGCTGACCACGGGAAGACCGGCGGCAAGCGCGGCGTCGTGACGTGTGCAGCGCGGTGTTGAACTTCTGCGCCGCCTGGCCGATCACTCACGCAACCAAACCAAGGAGTGGGTCCCATGAGGCAGACCCCGACGATCAGGGACGCGCACTGTCGCGAACACGAAACCCACCGCGGAGCATGCGCAGGATGCCAGCGCGCGAGCCTCGCCGCTGCGCGAGAGCAGCTTGCGCTCGTCACCCCACAGGCGAGAAGCGACCTCGGCGCCTTGCTGTTGCACCAACCGCAGGCTGGCCGGCGACGACTGGCGGCCTGACGAACGAGAGGAGTAATTCCCACATCGATCAGATCCTCGACATGGCCTTGGACGGACTGCGCTGCCCGTAACCGGCTGCCTAGCCGAGCCGAGCGGAGGACAACCGGTGCGGAGCCTGGCTCGCGCGAGCGTTAGATTCGGGCTCCGACACCGATCAGAAAGGTCACCGTTCATGTTCGAGCGCGCCGCCGTCTCCGCTGCATCCTCGCGACGTATCGGCCTCGCCCTCGCCGGGGCTTCGGGCGAGGAAGGCTGTCCCGGAGGCTCTGGACGACAACCTCACGCCACCTCGACGGCCGGCTGATCCGTGCCCGATCCGCTCAGATTCGACCCGATCGAGGAGGCCGGGCGCCAATGGCGCCGGCGGTGGGGCGCCGACCCCGCGGCACCGATGATGGCGGTTACCTCCGTGATGCGCGTGCAGCAGGTGTGGTTGTCGAGACTCAACGAGACGCTCGAGCCTTTCGGCTTGACCTTTGCGCGTTATGAGGCGCTGATGGTGCTCTACCTGAGTCGTGCCGGCTCGCTGCCGCTGGGCAAGCTCGGGGCTCGCTTGCAGGTGCATCCGACGAGCGTCACGAATCTCGTCGACGGAGTTGAACGGCTCGGCTATGCGCGGAGGGCGCCGCACCCCACCGATCGGCGGACGACGTTGGCCTCCATCACCGAACCTGGTCGGAAGGTGGCGGAGGCGGCCACCGAGGCGCTGCATGCGATCAGGTTCGGCACTTCGCCGCTGACCGACGCCGAGCTCGAAACGCTCACGACCGTGCTTCGTCGTCTGCGGCTTGCGGCCGGTGACTTCGTGGGAGATTAGTTTGACTTCCTACTATCGGCTAACCTATCATCGCGTCCATGGCACTGATCGAAAGCGTTCCGGTCTCTCTGGATCAATGGCGGGCCGCGTATGGCCTCTCGCCCGAGCGCGACGTCCCGTTCACGACGCTCTCCGGTGAGGAGATCAAGCCGCTCTACACCGCGGAGGACTTGACGGCTGACGCGGACGCGTCAATCGGCCTTCCGGGACTGTTCCCGTTCACCCGCGGCGTCTACCCATCGATGTATCGGGGACGGCTGTGGACGATGCGCCAGTTCGCGGGATTCGGAACCGCCGAGGAGACCAATGAGCGCTTCCTTTACCTGCTCGCCCATGGTCAGACCGGCCTCTCGACCGCGTTCGACATGCCCTCGCTGATGGGCCTCGATTCCGACCACCCGCGGTCGCTCGGCGAAGTCGGCCGCGAGGGCGTCGCGGTGGACACGGTTCTCGACATGGAGACCTTGTTCCGCGGGATCCCGCTCGGCGAGGTCACGGTCTCGATGACGATCAATGCGCCGGCGGCGATCATGCTGGCGTTCTACGTCGTCGCGGCTGAGCGGCAGGGCGTCCCCAGCGACCGTCTCGGCGGAACGATCCAGACCGACATCCTCAAGGAGTACATCGCCCAGAAGGAGTGGTGCTTCCCGATCGATCCGGCGATGCGGCTGGTCACCGACATGATCGAATGGTGCTCTGCGCGGATGCCGCGGTGGCACCCTGTGAGCATCAGCGGCTATCACATTCGCGAGGCCGGCTCGACCGCCGCGCAGGAGCTGGCGTTCACGCTGAAGGACGGCCTCACCTATGTCGAGCACGCGATCGAGCGGGGCCTCGACGTGGATGAGTTCGCTCCTCGCCTGTCCTTCTTCTTCAACGCCCAGATCGATTTCTTCGAGGAGATCGCGAAGTATCGCGCCGCACGCCGAATCTGGGCGCGCCAGCTGCGTGACACGTATGGGGCGAAGGATCCGAAGTCGTGGCTGATGCGCTTTCACACGCAGACCGCGGGCGTGTCGCTGACGGCGCAGCAGCCGCTCAACAACATCGTCAGGACCGCGATCGAGGCTCTCGCGGGCGTGCTCGGCGGCACCCAGTCGCTGCACACCAACTCATTCGACGAGGCGCTCAGCCTGCCCACCGAGCAGGCGGTGCGCATCGCTCTGCGAACGCAACAGATCATCGCCCACGAGACGGGCGCGACGAACACGATCGATCCGCTTGGCGGCTCCTACTACGTCGAGGCCCTGACGAACCGGATGGAGGCTCAGTGCTACGCCTACTTCGCCCGGATCGACGAGCTCGGCGGGATGGTCGACGCGGTCAAGCAAGGCTTTCCGCAGCGCGAGATCGCTGATGCCGCGTTCGTCCTGCAGCATGAGATCGAGTCCGGGCGGCGCATCGTCGTCGGAGTCAATGATCACCTCGAGGGCGACGATGCCGAGACGCCGATCTGGCGGATCGATCCGGCGCTCGAGCGCAAGCAGATCGAGCGTGTAAGGGCGGCGCGGACGAACAGAGACTCCGCGCCGGTCGAGCTGGCGCTGGCCGAGCTGACACGTGCGGCGGCCGGACAGCGCAACCTGATGCCGTTGCTGATCGAAGCAGCGCGGGCCCACGCGTCCGAGGGCGAGATCATCCAAGCGTTGCAGGCGGTGTGGGGTGACTACCGTGAGCAGCCCTTCTTTTAGTTGGTGTCGGGGGCTCGGGGAGCGGACGGCCAGGACTCGGTGTATCTCGGGTCACTGTTGATGTGCCACGAGAGTCGCAAGACGGTCAGCAGTTCCTCGCGACACCGTAACTCGGCGCCGTGTGCTCTGTGGCCTGCGCGACTCCGCCAGACGCGCGCTGCGCCGCGCGGACAGGAACAGCCGTCGCTCGTCGGTGCGAACATGGGCGTATGACGTCATGGCAGGACGTCGAACGGGCAGTGCCGGAGTTCGCGCAGCGCGTGCGGGAGCTGTTCGACGCTCACAAACACAAGACAATTGCCACTTTGCGAGCCGGTGGCTCGCCGCGGATTTCCGGGATCGAGGCGGTCTTCGAGGATGGCGAGCTGGTTTTTGGCTCGATGCCGAACGCCCGCAAGGGCGCGGACCTCCGTCGGGATCCGCGGTTCGCCCTGCACAGCGCCACAGTCGAGCCGATTGAGGGCTCGGAGGCGCAGTGGCCGGGCGAGGCGAAGATCTCCGGTCGGGCGATCGTCAACGGACCGCTCACCGGAGGCGAGGAGGGCGATCGCTTCCGCGCCGACATCGCCGAGGTCGTGCACACTCACCTCAACGAGAAGGCCACGATGCTCGTCGTCGAGTGGTGGACACCGAAGCACGGGCTGCGAATGATCGAGCGCGAGTGACCTCATGCACTCGCTCCATGGCTCGCGGCGCTTTCGCAACCTGATCGCTGGCTTGCCAGCTTTTCGTTGGTGGTGGTGAGGTGGACTGGGGAATTGTGTTCGTGGCGCTGGCGGTGCTTGCGGTCGCGGCCGTGTCGAGCCGTTTGTCTGGGACGCCTGTGACGCCGGCAATGGTCTTTGTCGGCATCGGGGTGCTGCTGGGTCCGAAGGTGATCGGCGAGGTTGAACCATCGTCGACAGGGCATACCGTGCGGGTGCTCGCGGAGGCGACGCTGGCGCTGGTGCTGTTCTGCGATGCCTCGCGGATCAGGCTGAGCGCGCTTCGCAGAGAGGCGGGCGTTCCGGTGCGCCTGCTGGGCATCGGCTTGCCGCTGACGATCGTGCTTGGGGCGATCGCTGCCGCGCTTTTTGCGAGCATGACGGTCGGCGAGGCGCTCGTGCTCGCGGTTCTGCTCGCGCCGACGGATGCGGCGCTGGGACAGGCCGTTGTGACGGAGCCGCGGCTGCCATCGCGCATACGGCAGGGTCTGAACGTGGAGAGCGGTCTAAACGATGGGATCTGCGTCCCGCTGCTGTTCATCGTGCTTGCTTCGGCCGACGTCGAGTCGCATGTCGCAAGTGGACATCATGCGGTCACGATCGTGTTGGAGGAGATCGGCTACGGCCTTGTCGGCGGCGTCGGTGCGGGTGCGGTGACAATCTCGGTCGTGCGGCTCGCCGGCCGTCGAGGTCTGATCGCGGACTCCTGGATGCAGATGATTCCGCTGGCCGGCGCCGCGCTTGCGTACGCAACCGCCGCAGCGCTCGGAGGCTCGGGGTTCATCGCTGCGTTCATCGCCGGGGCGTGTTTCGGAAGGTTGCTGCGGCGCGACCCCGCGGAGGTCACCCATCTGACCGAAGAGCTCGGCGAATTGCTGAACGCCGTGACTTTTCTGATCTTCGGCGCAGTACTGCTTGGCCCGGCGCTTGGGAACGTGACCTGGCGTGTAGTCGCTTATGCGCTGATCAGCCTGACGATCGCCCGTATGCTGCCGGTGGCCATCTCGATGCTGGGCACGGGTGCACAGCGCCCAACGGTCGCGTTCATGGGCTGGTTCGGCCCGCGCGGGCTGGCCTCGATCGTCTTCGCGCTGATAGTCGTCCAGGAATCCCACCTTCCTCAGGCCACAACGATCGTCACTACGACCTATTTCACGGTCGGCTTGTCCGTGCTGCTCCATGGTGTGTCCGCAGCGCCGCTGGCCGACCGCTATGCGCGGTGGTTCGAATCGCATACCAGGCCGCCGGCGATGGAGGGCACTCCTGTCGCTCATCACCGGCCCAGAGGGTCACACGGGGCACAGAACCCGATCAGCGACGGGATGGCCGACGCAACACGAGACTGATTGATACTCGACGACAGAGCCGATCCAATAGGCGAGCAGAGAGGTTTGCGTCGCCCAGATCAGCCCGCCAAACGCCGACCAGGGAAGGGAACACCGGTAGGGATCGCGCCGGGTGCGCCCGCCAGGATCACCAGCCCGATCTTCGAGATGGGCCCCTGCGCCCCGAGCGTGGCCGATGCGTTCACCGTCGTCTCGTTCGGGAAGATCGGGCTGATCGCGTCGGCGAAGATCCGACGGGCCCTCGCAAGGCAGCGAGCACCATGGTCGTCGGCTGCGGCATCCCGTCCGTCGTTCCGCGCTCATAGTGGGCCGCCCTCAGACCTATATCAGTGATTAACCGTGCCGGTTTGGGCGGTGTTGTTGACCGGCTTGGTTCGCCGTAGTTGGTGGGCCATTACGCGAAAAGGCCCCGCTAATGCGGGGCCTTTCTGTCCGATGCGAC